>JABGQM010000032.1 GCA_018648805.1 Verrucomicrobiota bacterium | reverse complement strand
GCTAGTACACGAAGAACGTACCTTACCGCGTGACCATTTTCATCTCACAAGTGTTGCGCTGGCTACTCGCGCGCGGGGTACCAATTGGCCCTGCAGTGCGCGTAATCATTTGTACAGCAGATAGTTACAGACGGGAACCGTCCGCCTCTTCGTCCCCCTCCCTCTTTGGAAAACCAATGGGACGCTAGTGAAATGAAATCAGTAGCGTCCCACAGTGAATGGGAACCAACACTTTGTCGCACACCTTGTCGCGCACCATAATCGAATTGAACCTGGTGCGCGACAAGGTGCGCGACAAGGTGTAGTATTCGGCGGGTCGCCTGTTTGGTTTCGGAGAATTGTCGAATGCCGCTTGGGCTTGCAATACCGGAAACGTTAGAAAATGCGAGTGTTTGTGACATGACATCATGGCTAATGGGATGGTAGTGAAATGAAATCACGATCACCGAACATCGTCTTTATCACGGCCGACCAGCTAGGGGCCAAGCACCTCAACTGCTACGGCAGTGGGGTGCCGTCGACCCCAGCGCTGGATGCGATTGCCGCGAAGGGGACCCGGTTCGACCGCTATTACGCATCGTCCCCGGTTTGTACCCCAAACCGGGCGGTCATGCTCACGGGGCGCTCCTCGGTGGTCAATGGGATGATAGGCAATAACTTCACCCTCAACAGTGATACCCCGACCTACGCGCAGGTACTCAAGTATCATGGCTATCATACCGGGGGCTTTGGCAAGTTCCATCAATGCCCCATGCCGCTGCCGCATCCGGCCGACTTCAGTCACCTCGGGTTCGATGAGAGCGTGATTACCGAAGACCCCAAGTGGGGGGCGTATACGGAGTGGATCCGCACCCATCACCCCGAGCACTTCGATGCAGCGCTGGCGGTGGCCTGGCACGAGCCCAAGATGCACACGCCGCTGCCCGATGAACGCTACGAGAATGAGTATGTGCAGGAGGTGCGTCGGGAGATCCTCGATCCGCTGCGCACGGCATCGCCGTGGGATCAGGTCTACACGTCGCCGCTGCCGGCCGAATGTCATCAGACCACTTGGATTACGGATCTGGCGCTCGACTATATGACGCGTCGCCGGGAGGAGGATCCAGACCAGCCCTTTATGTGCGTGGTTTCCTATGTGGATCCCCACGACCCCTACGATCCGCCCAAACCCTATGACACCATGTTCGACCCCGAGGATATGCCCGAACCCATTCCGGCCGCCTGGAAAGCGGAGGGGAATGCTCTTTTTGACGAGGCCCAATCCTGGTTGGGATTCAAGCCCTTCGCCGAGAACATAGAAACGATCAAGACGTTGCGCGCCCACTATCATGGATCGATCAAATTCATTGATGACCAGATTGCGCGCATTGCCGCCTATTTGGAAGCGAATGACCTCTGGGAGAATACGATTCTGGTGTTCTCGACCGATCATGGCGAGGCGCTGGGGGATCACCAGCTCATCTGTAAGGGATGGATCCCCTATGACGCCGGGATTCGTTGTCCCCTGATTGTGGCAGGCGCTGGCGTTTCCGCTCAGGTGAGCAATCAGCTCACCTGCACGCTGGACCTGTTTCCCACCTTCTGTGACTGGGCATCGATCCCGCAAGCAAATCGTCCACCTGTTGAAGGCAAGAGTGTTGCCGAAACCTGCGACACGGGCGCCTCCTCTGATACGTGGGACTCGGTCCAGATTGCCATCGATGCGGTGGAGAGCGTGGTCAGTGCCGATGGCTGGCGGCTAACGATCTTCGACGATAGAAATTCTCAAAACCAACTGATCAACCTGCGTGAGGATCCGCAGGAGCAGGTGAACCGCTATAGCGACCCCAGCTGCGCCGATGTTCGCTTGCGCATGTTTGAGCAACTCGCCCACCACAGTATGCGGGTCCGCTCGACCCAGCAGTACCGCAACCTACCGGTGGTCGGTGACCGGAAGCGGATGCCGGGGGGGCCGGGTAATGGCGGCCTGGGGAGCCCCATGCCACTCTACTGTGACCCCGCGGACACGCCGCACTTTGGCGCGATGAAGTGAACCTGCGAACGACCTCCAACCCACAGCCTTGATTCTGATTAGACGGCGAACCGCCTGCCGAGCTCTTCAACGACTGCTGCGTTTGTATGGGCAATGCGTTGGAAGGGCGGCGAGATCAGGCTGTGATCAGAGAGTGCAGCCCAGAATGAACCCGCCGAGCGTGCGGCCTCTTTCCAGGCAGGCAGTGCCTCTGGTGGTGGCGGGGCAGGGGATACGGGGCTGTCCGGCAGATGTCCCTCAATGCCGGGCCGATAATGCATGGGGACCATGTCATAGACTGGGGCCAGCCCAAGCGGGCGATCAACGTCCAGAAACAGGCTGGCATTGCCATAATGCATGTCCGTGTTGCCAATGAGATTTCCAAACCACCAGATCATTGCCAGTCTAGCCGCATCCCTGTCGGACAGCCACTCCGTACGCTGGTAACGCTCAGCGGCATCCAGCCAGGGGGTCTCAAGGGCGCCGAAGAACGCGCTGTCGAACGCCTCAAGTGTGACGAGCCCATGCCTCCCGCCCGCGGCAGTCCGGTCAAAGCGCACGGATTCGAGAAAACAACGGTTATCGGCCCGCAGAATTGTTGTGGCTGCACACGGGATCCCTGCCTCAAGTAGCATGCGGTTCGCTACGCTCTCAGCGATGAGGAGATCTGCCCATCGCTGATCTTCAGGCCGGCCGCCTCTGCCGCTGAACTTAACGATGACGGATTGTACGGCCCCATTGTCCCCCCTCACTCTGGCGGTGAACTTTGGCTGCTCCCCAGCCGCAGATGAGCCCGGCATGTCGCCGCCCATGCATGCATCCGCAAAAGCCGGATAGGCCTGGGCCCTATCGGTCGCGTCAATCACATCGCCAGCTTCCACGGCGTTGCGCTGTGCGGTCTCCAGAGCGCGTCGACCCAACACGAAGCCGCCGGAAAGGTCGCTGCCCAGCACAAGCAGAAAGTGGACGATATCATCGCTGCTCCAGTCGCGAGGGTCTTGCGGCGTCCCAAGCTCAGCCGCAAGACGGCGTGCCAGCATTCGGCCGAGGAAGCCCCGTGGACGAAGATCCTGAAGAAACCATGGCAGGTCCGGATAGATTCCGTCACTGAATTCATCGCCTCGTAGTGCTTTCCAGCCTGAGGCCTGGTGCAGATACCATTGACCGCCTTCAAGAGCATGGAGCTGCCCAACGATCTCCACGCTGCCATCGCTACGGATCTGGTATAGCGGCCACTCTGACCCAAGGCCAAGGACGTCACGCCTGAGACCATAGCGTGTGGATCGGGCACGGCCAATCCGGACAATGCGATGGCTTCCCAGCTCGGACAGTGTCCTCGAAAGGGTGGGCTGACTCACTCCCAGGGCCAGCTGAAGCTCGCGGCGAGTCAAGATGCCGCGTCGTCTCAGTTCTGACTGCAGGGGACCTGAATGCGTATTCATGAATAGATAGTGTCAATAGATTCATGCATAGTAAAGCACAATATGAGAGCATGTTAGGGATAGTGGATGGTGTGAAGTGAATGGGTTATGAATAGATACTATAGGCGCGGTTGTTGCATGCTTTCAGTCGTGCGTCTCTGGAGGTGATTATTGTACCCATGTCGCCATTTATGCTGCCGAAATGGCGACGCGGGTATCATTTGTCTTCGTTTGCTCTGTCTGCTGTGTGAAACTTTTCTCCGGGAGTTGGCCCCCGGAGCTGCTCTTCCTCAATGAAATTCAGACCTTAAACGCACGCTTTCGCTGAAGATCCGAACCAGACTGAACTTTGAAAGAGACTGATATGCCAATAAAGCTGACTTATCCAGCACGCCAGACCCCGGGGGCAGCGGTTGCCTCCCTCACTGAGCAATGTGCGCTTCTGGAAAACAGTGCCATGCGCTGCTCCTGGCAGCGGGGTGCTCATGGCTTAACCGGCCTGCGCATTGAGAACCTGCATACCTCGCAGGTTGTAGAGATCGATAGTGGCTTCTTACCCCAGGTGGTGCTGGAGAGTGGACGCATCATCGACATGTGCGACTGCTCCCTCACTATCCGAGTGGCAGCGAACGCCCTGATGGCGTGTTGTGATGATGAGGCGTCGGGGCTGAGTATCTCTCTTTCTGTCTCGCTTGAAAATGAGATGAATGCGGTGATTCAGACGCTGCGGGTCACGGCCTCGCGGGACACTGCCATCAGCAACCTGAATTTCTTCAACTCACCCCTGCCGGGGGCTGAGCAGATGGGGGAGGTGCAGGGCTCCGTGGTCGTCTGCGAGACTGTTTTCATGGGCGTGGAGAACCCCTTAGCCAGGAACGTGGTTGGCGAGGACGGTCTGGTGCAATGCTCGCTTCCCCAGAGCAATGTACTCAAGGCGGGGGCCTCCTGGGAGCACAGCTGCAGCATCGGCGTGACCCCGGGCAATCAGTTGCGGCGCGGCTTTGCCTACTACATCGACCGGCGCCGCGCCCATCCCTATCGCCCCCACCTGCAGTACAACAACTGGTATGACGTCTGGCTGGGGCGTCCGCTCGAGGAGCGCATGACCGAAGAGGCGTGCATCGATGCCATTCACTACTATGGCAAGGAGCTGGTGCAGAAGCGCAAGGTCGTGGTGGATGCGGTGGTGTGGGATGATGGATGGGATGATTACAAGAACTCGCTCTGGGAGTTCAATTCAGCTTTTCCAGACGGCTTTCGCAATCTGGTGACCGTTGCCGAAGAGTATGGCATTGCTCAAGGCGTCTGGCTCTCTCCCAACGGCGGGTATGCCTATGCCAAGGAGGCGCGTGTCGCCTACGGCGAGTCCCAGGGATATGAGACCAATGAGACCGGCTTTGCCACAGGCGGGCCCCGTTATGCGAAGGCCTTTCGGGAAGCCTGCATCAGGATGATGCGCGACAATGGCGTGATCTTCTTCAAATTCGATGGAATGGGTGATGGGGGTCAGGCAACCGGCAACGACGTAAAACTCTCTGATGATATCAACGGGGTCCTTGCCCTTTCCAAGGAACTACGCGAAGAGATGGAGGATGTCTATATCAGTGCGACGTGCGGTACCTGGGCCAGCCCTTACTGGCTACTCTATGCCGACTCGATCTGGCGTCAGGGCGGTGACACCGGCCACCACGGGGCAGGGGACACTCGTCAGCAATGGATCACCTACCGGGATATGTTTACCCACAACCGTGTTGTGAAGGCTGGGCCACTCTACCCGATCAACTCGTTGATGCTGCACGGGATCCTGATTGGTGATCGCCGGGCACCGGCGGGAATGGCCTTCGACGAGAAGTCACTGGCCGACGAGGCGTGGACCTTCTTTGGTTCCGGTACCTGTCTGCAGGAGCTCTACGTCTCGCCGCATATTGCGACCGACGCCATGCTCGACACCATTGCCGAGGCCGCAAACTGGGGGCGTGCAAATGCCGGCACGCTCATTGATACCCACTGGATCGGAGGCAACCCCGAGCATGCCGAGACCTATGGTTGGGCCGCCTGGCAACCCGGCAAGGGCATTGTGACGCTGCGCAATCCATCCGATGAACCGAGAACGTTCACGCTGACGCTGCGCGATGCCTTTGAATTTCCCGAGGGTATTGACGCGCCGATGACGTTGAGCCGCGTCTATGCCCCGGCGTGCAAGTTACCCCAGGGAGCGGTAGACGTCGGTCGGCCGATTGAACTAGCCCTACAGCCGTGGGAAGTGGTGGTATTCGTGGCTGAGTAGTGACGGGGCGTTCCGTACTTCGTCGTGCTACTTAATCGAGCACCTTCGTCTCCCCTCAGCGCCATTCCTGACTCTGCTGCCCGGGCACGCGCGTGTCGCAAAGGTACTAGGCGCGTGTCGCGTAATGGCACTTGTTGGGGATGTTACCGACAGCTACTATTCTGGTGTCCAGTGTGAGGCGTCTTTCCTGTTATGGCGGTGGTGCGTAGCGACGTATTCTGCGGGTGACCTGTTTCTCGCTGCGGAGAAGGGATTGTGAGATATGAGAGTTACACACATCTTATGGTTGGCGCGGATTGCCGTGGCTGCCTCTGTCATTGCGGGGGGAGCATGGGCCCAGGATGCCAAACGGGAGTCCGGTCGTGGGCGTTCCGGCGATGCCGCTGATCGTCAGGCCCAGCACCTGCTCGACAAGGCGCTGGAGTTGATGGAGTACAAGCAGTACGAGCGCGGCATCGCGATGCTCAATACCGTGGTGCGCGACAACCAGGGCTCGATGCTGGCGCATCGCGCCAACATGGCGATGGGCAAGCACTACCTGGCCCAGAACAAGCCGAAGGATTCCCTGAGCTATTTCGTTCTGCTGACCCGGGTGCTGGCCCCGCAGCCGGGCGAACAGCAGACCGAGGAAGAGGTGGAGCTCTTTCGGGAGTCGCTGTTCCAGGCCGGCTTCGCCCAGTACCAGGCCGGGCAGTATGCGGCGGCCTTTCCCATGTTCCGGCGTCTGACCGAAGTGGCGGGCAAGAGCAAGTGGGCCAACCTGGCGCATTACTACATCGGCAAGAGCCACTACAACCTGAAGAACTGGAACAAGGCGATCGATGCACTCTCACTGGTTGGCACCGAGGTGGCAGAGACCGGCGAAGAGTTGGGCCGCGTTGAGATCGGTCAGCGCTTCTATGCCAAGGTCTGGGATGACGACATACCGGTGATGCGCATGCTGGGCATTCCGGTCAAGGCGAAGATCTCGGTCAGCAGCGGCGACTCGGAGACCGTCAGCGCCGTCCCGATCGCCGGCAAGAAGAACGAGATGCTGGCCTCCGTGCCTACCGAAGTCGGCACGCCGAAGCCCAACGACGGCAAGCTGCAGATGATGGGCGGCGATACGATCACCTCAACCTACGTGGACCAGAGCACGTTCGACGGCAAGCGCGATGTGCCGCGCAGCGGCAAGGTACGTGCGGTGAGTACCGGCACCATCGGCTTCTTCCTGGGCGACTACGATACCCCCGCCTACCTGGCGTTTCCGGGTCAGCCCCAGGCGCTGCTCCTGCGCGATATCGATCTCGACAAGACACCCGGCGCGGAGACGCTGACCGTCACGGTGCGCTCGCTCTACAAGCAGAAGGCCAAGGAGGCCGCGGCTGATTCTGTGGATGCGCTGGATATCTTTGCGGTCGATGAGGACGAGGAAGACAAGTGGAAGGAACGTGACCGCATCACCGTGACCCTGACCGAGAAAGGCGCCCCACCGGTGATTCGCAGCGGCGCTTTCATCGGCACGGTCGAACTGGCCCCGCTCGAGAAGGACGTGACACCCGACCTCAATGACGCCGTTCTCCATTGTGATGAACTCGATGAGCTGGCCGTGAGCTACACCGACAAGGTCCACCTCTACGGTGACGAGCCGCGCACCAGCGAGGCGCGGGTCAAGGTCAGCGGCAAAGTCCATTCGGGGGTCAGCGCCGAGCAGTTCGTGGTGTTCGAGTCGCTGCTCAAGGCGCGCAAGGGCTCGGTCGAAGCCGAGGCCCTGATCGGGTTGGGCGATGTCTACAAGGATATGGGCCTTGAAGAGCGCGCCGCGCAACGGGCCAACGAAGCGCTGAAGAAGGTCGACCCCATCATCATGGACCGCAGCAAGCTGCCCGGTGAGCTGGTCGAGAAGTCGTTCAAGCTCAAATGGGAAGGTGAGCTGCTCAAAGACAACTTCGAAGCCGCCACCGAAACCTGTCTGGCCTTCAACCGGCTCTACCCCGAATCGGTGCTGGCCGACCGGGCCCTGATGACGGTCGGTCGCTCCCTGGCCCAGAAGGGCCAGTACGGTGAAGCGGTGCTGATCTATGAAAAGGTGCTCGAGCTGCAGAACCCGATCTCGGCTGCCGAGGCGCAGTATCGCATCGGTGAGACGCTCCAGAAGCAGGCCGAAGAGATTGCCAAAGCCGCCGAGCAGAACAACAGCCAGTGGGGCGGCAAATCAGCGCGCCTCGCCCAGTTGGGCAGCGCCATGCAGGCCTACCGCCGCACCTTCGAGGCCTACCCGGAAAGCTCCTACGCGGCCGACGCCCTCGGCAAGGTGGTTCGCTACTACGTCGACAAGGGCAGTTTTGCGCAGGCCGCCGTTATGCTCGAAAACTGCTTCGACAACTATCCCGACGCCGCCTTTCTCGACGAGATGCTCATGCTCTGGGCCAAGGTCGCCTACCGCATGGGCGACAGCGAGATGTCGAAAGAGAAACTGCGCCAGCTCATCTTCAATTATCCGCAGAGCAGCCAAGTGAGCACCGCCCGCAGCAAGCTGGCGGCGCTTGAGGCGAGGGACGCGGAATGAGGGAAGGGAAAGACAAAGTAGAAAGATTAAGTAGAAAGATTAGGTATGCTCGTCTCTTTACTTCGTCTATCTACCTAATCTATCTACTTAATCTGCTCCCTCTCCCTACAGCCCACGCCGCCACATTCACCGAACAGCGCACGGCCATCTCGCGCACCATCGCTACCCAACCCGAGAGTGCAATCCTCTCTCTTCTGGCGGCGGGGCTGGAAGAGGGCAAGCCCACGCAGGCGATTGCAGAGACGCAGAAGTGGCTGCAGAAGAATGTGCCGGAAGACCCGACGCTGCTCTACCACGCGGCGCGGGCGGCGGAGCTGAGTGCCGATTGGAAGACGGCCATCTCGCTCTATCGCCAGTACCTGCTGCGGGCCGATCTCACCTCGAAGATGGCGGACGATGCGGTCCATGCGGTTTACACACTCTATTTCGACCGGGTCATCGAGAAGGGCCGGACGGGCGACGTCTGGGGCGCCTACGAATTCAGCCGCGCCGAAGGGGATCGCCTCCTGGTCTGTCCGCGCGCCCGCCAGTTCGATGAGTGGTTCCTGCATCACGTCACCCGCTATAACCAGCGGGGCCAGGGCGTGATCAATCGTCTGATGGCGTGCCTGGAAGCGGGCCTGCCTGCCGACCTGTTGAGCGCGCGCTACGAAACCTACTTTGTCTGGCTGCTCACGAAGCTCGATACGCCGGTGGCCTACAACGATCACAACGGCATGCAGCTGACCGATCAGATGGCGAGCGATATCGAGAAGATCATTGCCGCCATGAACTTTGATGAAGAGCTGAAGCTGCGGCTCGATTGGGCACTGTCGGTCAAGCGCTACAATAAGGCCCAGCTCGAAGGTAACCCTCCGCAAGCTCCCTCCGCAAGCGATGGTAAGCAGGAGGGCGGGTCGCAAGCAGGAGGGCAGGGGAGGTCCGCTGCGCCAATCGCCCAGGCCACGGCCTTGTTGGCCAAGCACCCGCATTACGCGAAGTGGGTGCAGGACGGCTGGATGCACCGCGATGCCGGGGAGCATTGGCAGCAGGAGATCGATGCGAAGCTGGCACCGGTCCTGGCTGCGCTTCCGAAGTTGACTCCGTTGCAGCAGACCGAGCTCATGCAGGGCTGGCGTGCTGACACGCTCCTCACGGTCAAGACGGTGCGCGCCTACGTCAAGGCGCATCCCGAGCTGATGAACAGTCAGACCGGTGTGGTTCCGCTGGATAAGCCATGGAACGAGCTCACTCCGGAAGAGGCGATGACGTTGGCACCTCAGCTTGTGCGGAATCCATCGAAGACCGCAGCACTGATCCGGGCTAAGGCCGCGGGCGGCAAGGAACAGGACTATGGCAAGATGGCCGCCGCGTACCTGGGTGCCGAGTCCTGGCGTCTTCCCATGCATCACGACCAGCGAAATGCCAGCTGGTTCCGCTCTCTGCGTGATCTTGGTAGTGGGACTGAGGAGCAGAATAGCAAAGTGAGTCAGCTGATCGGGTCGCTCGGAGGCGGACTGAACACCGTGGACGTCAAGAAGGATGCGCCTGCCGCCGAGCGACTGGCGGTATTCCGCAAGTTCTGGGCCGACTACACGGCGCCACAGCCAAAGATTACGAGCGTCCACGAGCGGCTGCGTAAGATCCTCGCGGTCACCCCCGAAGCCATCCCTGAACTGCTTAAGGATCCGCGAGCGGAAGCTCAACTGCTGGCCCGGGAGGCGGTCTCAAAGCGGGGCATCAAGATTGACGGCTATAGTCTCTGGATTGCCGGGCTCTGGCGGCTGTATCCGGGGAATCAGCGTAACTTCGAGGGTCTGAAGGCACGCGAGCCGGAGAAGGCCAAGCCGCACGAGCTGGAGCCGGCACTGCGCGGCGCAGTGGCCCACGGCATCAAGCAGGGCAAGATGGATGCCTGGCAGCTGATCGCCTGGGTCAACCTGCAGTACCCGGAGGACAATACCGAGCAGCTCGAGCTGGTGCAGCAACTGGTGAGCTCCCCAATCTGGAAGACGCTGCCGCACGAGGTGCGGCAGGTGGTGCGCGGACATTTCAAGGGAAGTGCAGTGGAGCCGGCACACCGCGCGGTGCATGATGCGATCAATCCGACGCTGGTCTGCAAGGATCTGCTCTCCATCACGAATGTGTCGGACGTGGCCGCCACGTCCGTAGCCCTGCAGAAAGCGCTGGACGGCGTCCGGCAGGCGCCGACGCGAATCGACATTCAGGGCCTCGACAACCTTGCCCTGGTCTCGGAAGAGGTCTTCACTGACCCGAAAGTGCTGGAGATGCTCTTCGACGTCACCGATGAGCTGCGCGGGAAGGGGATGGGGTATCCAATCGGCAAGCGCTTACGTGATTGGCTCATCGAAACACCGGACCCCGTGCTACTGCACCGCGCCGCCATCTCTCTCTGGCAATCGGCGGTTGGGATTCCCGGTCGTCGCTACCGCAATCATCCCGTTCGCGCCCATGAGTTCAGCAGCGTGAGCAAGCTGACGCATGCACTCCTCGATGATGAGGCATCGGCGGCCAAGGTGCTGGCGCGAGCTGGATTGACCGTGTTTGGCAGACAGAGTTCCTATCCTCACTTTGATCACGGCCGTGACCTGCCGCCGCTCAAAGCGCTGATCGGCAAGGCCTCGCTGCAGATGGGGCTGGTATCGATTCCGGTGGGCCGCAACGATCCGGCCTATCCAATTTACAAGTCACAGGCCGAATGGATGTCGGGCAACGAGGAGACGGCCTGGACCATGGTGGAGGATAGCTGGGAGGCCCTGCTGCCGGTGCACCGCGATCTCTCCACGGAGTACCTGCTCTGGGTGCTGCAGCGGACGATCTATAGTCGTGAGGACGCCCGTATGGAGGAGCTGATCAAGGCGCTGATGGCCTGGATCGCTGAACCGGGCTCGCCCTGGTCCACGGACCAGAAGATTGATATCGAGATCGCCTATGGTGATATCGCACTGCAAATGGGCCAGCTCGAGAATGCACACAAGCTTTACGTGCGTATCCAGAAGAACCCGGCCTATAGCAACTCCGTGGCGCGCCACGCGGCGACGCTGCGCCGTGTGAAGGCTGAGCGTATCGGCAAGCGTTACGATGCGGCGCTCCGGACCCTCCAGGAACTGGATATGGAGCGCATCCCCGAGATGTGGGCACCGAGCCGCTATGCCCGGGCCGAGGTCTACTACGATATGGAGGAGTTTGATGATGCCTCCGACGATGTGAATGCACTCCTGGCGAGGGACCCGAACCATGCCGAGGCCAAGATCATGCAGGGCAAACTGCAGCTTGCGCGCCAGAAGCTGATGGAGGCGTCGGAGCTCGACCTGGGCTCGCCCGACGCGCAAACCACGTTGGTTCCCGGTGAAAAATTGAAGGTGACCCTCGACGACCCGACCCTGGCTGTCTCAGGGATGGGCACCGAGATCGAGGTGGTGGTGTGGGCGACTTCCGGCGATCGCGAACGGTTCCTGCTGCGCCAGTTCGGCGACAAGAAGACCAAGTTTCGCGGCGAAGTGGCCAGCGCATTGGGCGCGCCCGCCCCAGACGATCGGACGCTGCAGCTCATCGGTGACGACGAGATCTACTTCGCCTATTCGGAGCGCTTCCGCAAGAAGATGAACAACATGGCCGAGAAGCGGGGCGGCCCGATCACGGTGAAGTCGGACGCCATCCTGATGGCTTCAGCGCGTAAGCTGCTGTCAGAGGCCGAGCAGCGTATTGCTGACCAGAAACGACTGAACGAGGCGCTGGCCAAGCGCCACATGTCGAAGCTTGAGGCGAGCAAGATGGGCGGAGACCAGCTGGCCGACTTGAAGGCCGAGATTGCGGCGGCCGAGCGGGCGCGCCAGGCCAAGGAGCGAATCAAGCCGGGGCGGGATATCAACGTGCGGGTGATTGATCCGGATCGCAGCCGGACGGCGGCCGTCGACGAACTCAAGGTCAGCGTGGCGACGTCCAGCGGCGACTCGATTGCCAGCATTGCCTTGAAGGAGACCGGCCCATTCACGGGAACCTTTGAAGGGATGATTCCGACCGTGGGCGCGCCGGCGATGGCCTTTGCCGCACACACCGAGCCGGGTCGCAACCCCAACAGCGTGATCAGTCCGGCCACCGGCGCCCCTGCCTGGAAACCGGTCAAGGGCGAGAATCCCATCTTCACGATCGATCTGAACGACAACGTGGAGCTAGGCGAAATGACGGTCAGCGCGCGTGAGCCGGGCGCGAAACTGCATCAGTTCTTCGTAGAGACCGGGATCAACGCACACGAGGTCGAGACCGTCGTCGGCTTTCCCCTAAATCCGGCCAGCGTCGAGAAGCCCTGGCACCCCTCGGTCCGCATCATGAATGCCTTGGGTCTGCAGGTGACGAATAGCGTGGCCTACCTGTACGATGTCGGGAGGCGCAATGCCTATTTCCGTCAGGGCTGGAAGACAGACAAGGATATGCAAGGCGTGGCCCGGAATGTGACCGGGCCGTCGGCTGCTTTGGCCGCTTCCATCGCCAAACAGGAAGATTGGAAACACAATTCCTACCATTGGCCGGGCCTGGTCATTTACCGCTTCCGCGGCTACTTCTATGAGAAATCTGAGGTGACGCGTCGCTTCCGGCTGGAATTGGGCGAGCACAAGATTCCGACGACCATGCGCGATGCGGCAAAGTTCCAGCATCCCGCCCCGTTCATGTTGGCCGTCGATGGCCGGCCCATCACGAACAGTGAGGACCCGGCGCAGCTTGAGGGTCAAGCGACGCTGAAGCAGGGGCTGCACCGCTTCGAGATATGGGCGACGGGCTGGAGTAGCAGCATTGGATTCGGGCGCACGGTCAAGTTGCTGGCCAATGTTGACGGCTCGGAAGAGCTGAGCGCGTGCCCTGACTCGTTCTTTGATCCTGCGCGGATCCCCCCGGGCACGATCACCGAGCAGCGCAACGGGCGTGCGGCGGTGATGGCCAATGCGGATGGCACTGAGTTCAAGGTGACCTTTGCACCCGGTTCGCGGACACGGCTTTTGAGGCTACGTGTGCGGTCGCACGAGGGAGCGGTACCGGCGCTCAACAGCATTCGGCTAACGGATGCGAAGGGCAAACAGGTGCTGCCGGTGGCCACGGATTATGCGGCGCTCAATCGTAACGCGACGCTGGAGATTCTGACCGGTGACAAGGTGACGGTCCGTTATCTCGATGACCGATTCGTGACTGAAGACAAACAAAAGCACGAACGCTTCCTCAATGTTGGTTTCAGCAATGCGCGTATCGGGTTCGAACGCTATTTCCAGAGGTGGAGCAAGTACGGGCCGCTTGATACCTACGACAGGGTCTTGCGGTTCCTTGTTAACGATCCGTTCCCCCTGACCATCCGTGATGCCGACATGGACAGCACCGACGGGCGCGATACTTTGAAGGTGACCCTGGCCAGCAAGAGCGGCGGGGAGCGCTCGTTTGAGGCGCTTGAGAGCGAGGAATACCCGGGCACCTTTGTCCTTTCCGTTACAGCCGTCGCGGGAACGCCGGCGGAGTCGAAACCGGGTCAGGCCGCGCCGCAAGCTTCGCAAGCAGGCGGGCGGGCGCAGATCAAGGTCGGCGAGGGTGAGATGCTGACAGCTATCTACCGTGATACCGAGAATATCCGGCCCGGCGTATCGACTGAGCGCCATGCGAGGGTGGGGCGGGCGGTCTACCGGACACCCAAGCTGTTCGCCTCGCACGCCACCGTGGCACCGCTCGACTACAGTCGATTTGATTACTCGGAAAATGCACCGCGCCACCGGCGGCCGCCGCAGCCCGCTCCGGTGCCGGCCAGCTATGGCGGAGACCGGGGTGAGGCGACGGCAGCGGGATTGGGTGGTGCTGATCTGCCGGCACGCAGTGGGACCGGCACCGCGCTGCCGCGCTGGGCGGTCAAGCATAGCGTGGTTGCGTTGTCTGATCCGCCTGAGGGCGGGATCGGGGCGCTGCATGGGATGATGCTGAGTTTTGCGGTCGACGTACCACACCTGGCGCTGCGTGGGAGCTCGACGGTGGATATGTTTGTGCAGAGCGATGCCGGCCGTGAGCAGGGGAGCCTGCTCGGTGATCTTGGTGGTGATACGGCGGAGACCACGGCGTTCAACATCACTGTGCCCGGCACGCTCAGACTGTCCGCCGGTCTCGGCGGCGGCAGCAGCTGGCTGAGACCGGCGCAGAACCCGATCTACTGGAATGAGCCTTCCGGTAGGGATGTGCCCTACGAACAGGGCGCAACGTTCAACGCGTCGGTGCCCCTGATTCCCGGCGTGCTGCCGGAGTACGGTGTGTTGAGTAGCAATGAGATCCAGCGCCTGGACGAGCTGGGCATGTGGGTGGAGCCGCGCGGGCTGGTCGCTCAGTCCGGCGAGAAGGTCCATGTCGGCTTTCGCTATACGGATGAGAGCGGTGCAGAGCAGTGGCTGACGGGAGCGGCGACGGTGGGCACACACGCCATACTCGACGTGATGGAGGACGGTTACCAGGAGGCCAAGACCAATGCTTTTGTCGGCGAATCGCTCTATGTGCGGGTGGTGGACCTGGGCGGCGATGTCTCGGACGAGAGCGACACGGTCAGCGTCCTGATGCAGGCCAAGTCCGGGGCCAAGCACAAGGTGGCCCTGCTGGAGGTGGGCGAGCATAGTGGGGTGTTCCAGAGCCGGGTTGAGCTGAGTTATGCGAGGAAGGACGATCCGGGCCTCGCTCTCGGCGAGAGCGGGCTACAGGGAGCCGCTGCAGCTGATGCGATGTATGATGTGCGGCGTGACGGGTTCCCTGTTTCCTACAGTGATGTTATGGGGGTGCGCTACACCGATGCGTTGGGGTGGAAGAGTGCCACCCGGATGGTGAGGATCTGCAAGGGCGCCGATGGCGGGATCGCGCCGTTCTCCAAGACCTACAGCGATCCGGATATCGGGATGGATACCCAGTTCCTGCTGGCTGAATCCTATCTCGAGATGGCCGCACGACACCGCAAGCTCGGTGAGACCGAGCGGGCGGCCGAGGAGTATGCCCGCGCCAAGGACATGCTGGAGAAGGCGATGGAGATGTTTCGTGACCCGGAGACGCGGGCCCACGCCGAATTCCTGCTGGCGACATTGACCCAGGAAGAAGCCGACACCACGGAGGACGGGGAACTGAAGCTGGAGCGTTACCGGGCGGCGCTGTCGCGTTATATGCGGGTCACCCGTGGCTATACCGAGTCGATTTACGCCTCCCAGGCGCAGTACAAGATCGCCACCGTCTACGAGAAGATGGATGAACCGGAGATTGCGGCGCAGGAATACGTCAAGCTCGCCTACAAGTATCCCGATTCCGAGTTCCTCGCCCTGTCGATGGTGCGACTGGGCGGTCATTTCAAGCGTAAGGCGGGTGAGTACGAGGCGAGGGGCAAGGCACTCCTGGCAAAGAGCGACGACAAGGAAGCCCAGGTCGAGGCCGAGGCGATGCGAAAAATGGCGATGAAGGAGTACGTCAAGTCTGCCGGCATCTACGGTCGCATGCAGGAACGGTTCCCGGATCACGAGCTGGCCGGCAAGTCCGGACTGCAGGCCGGTAAAGTGTTCATGCGCGCGGGGGACATGCACGAAGCTGTCGCGGCATTCAAGCGAGTGATCGACAACGAATCCTACGACGGCCCGACCATCCGCGCGCAGGCCATGTATTGGGCCGGCAAAGCGATGGAGGCTATCGTCGCCGCCACGGAACGCCCGTCGCCCGATGATGCCATGGCGGCCTATTCCTACTACAAACGATTAACCTACGATTTCCCGGAAAGCAAATGGGCCGCCTACGCCCGCGGGCAACTGGAGCAGGAGCAGTTTCTCTCGATTGAGGATGCGCTTGAGGCGGGAGGGGCGCGATGAGGGGGATGAGAGAAGACAAAGTAGCACGATTAGGTAGCACGATTAAGTATGGGAGGCCCTGTACTTTGTCGAGTTACTTAATCGAGTTGCTTAATCTACTCGGGCCGTGGAGAAGAGACAAAGTAGCACGATTAGGTAGCACGATTAAGTATGGGAGGCCCTGTCCTTTGTCGAGTTACTTAATCGAGCTACTTAATCTACTCGGGCCGTGGAGAAGAGACAAAGTAGCACGATTAGGTAGCACGATTAAGTATGGGAGGCCCTGTACTTTGTCGAGTTACTTAATCGAGTTACTTAATCTACTCGGGCCGTGGAGAAGAGACAAAGTAGCACGATTAGGTAGCACGATTAAGTATGGGAGGCCCTGTCCTTTGTCGAGTTACTTTATCGAGGTGCTTAATCTACTCGGGCCGTGGAGAAGAGACAAAGTAGCACGATTAGGTAGCACGATTAAGTATGGGAGGCCCTGTCCTTTGTCGAGTTACTTAATCGAGTTGCTTAATCTACTCGGGCCGTGGAGAAGAGACAAGGTGCCACGATTAGGTAGCCCGATTAAGTATGGGGGACTCTCTGCTTTGTCGAGTTGCTTAATCGAGTTACTCAATCCTCTCACTCAACCGGGAGTGGCGATATGAGCGAACATTTTCTCGCACACGAACAACTGCACGTGTACCCCAAGTCGGTTGCCTTCGCCGAGTTCGCCGGTGGCTTGATCGACACATGGCCTACTCGCTGGGCGGTGCGGAACCAGTTGGACCGTGCGATGGAGAGTATCATTACCAATCTCGCCCGCAGTGCCCGGTATCAGCGTACGGACCAGGGCATCTACCTGCTTGAATGTTCGCTTGGTTCTGTTTTGGAATGTGCCGCCTGTCTGGACGTTGCCCAGTGTCGGAAGCTCATGGGTGATTCCGAAGTGGTGCAGGGGAAGGGGCTGCTGCAGGAGATCGCCCGGATGGAAGTAGGGTTGCGCAAGTCGTGGCAAGAGCCTATGGGGGTGCGAGAGGAGTCGGCAGTATATGCCGCTGGCGAGAAGCAATTCTTCAATCACGAATCGCTCGACGTCTATCAGCGATCACTGCAATTGCATGGAGTACTGGGCGAGATCTTCACTGGTGAAAAGTCGGAACATCGCTACGCCAGGCGAATTGATGAGTCATCCACCAGCCTGACTCTCAACATCGCCGAAGGCAACGGCCGTTTCTCAAAGCGGGACCATGCGACGTTTGCGGATGCGGCTGAGGATGCCGCGACCAAGCTTTCGAGTTACTTGGACCTGGTGGCGGCCAACTGGGGCCTTGATGTTGGGCAGACCAAATCCCAGTTGCGTGAGATTATGGCCATGCTTGAGGGGTTGAAGGGATATCTCCAGTCATGAAAAGGGCGATGATGTTGAAGGATCCGAGAGACGAAGTAACACGATTAAGTAGCTCGATTAAGTATCGTCAGCTGACTACTTTGTCGTTCTACTTAATCATGCTACTTAGTCTTTTTCCGTCGCCAGCAGTAGCCTCCCCCCTCGACGACAAAATCACCGCCTTCAAAGAAGCCCCCACCCAGACCGAGACGGCGGTGGGCGAGCTGCTTGAGCTTGGACTCAAAGAAGAGCGCGCTGCGGCGGCGCTGGCGGTTGTGCAGCCTTGGTTGGCGGCCAACCCCTCAAGTTCCCAGGCCGTACTGTTCTATGCCGGCCGCTCCATGCAGTATGCCGGCGAATGGTCGGATGCGGTGGTGCTCTATCGTAAGCTGCTGCAGAACAAGTCAGTCGACGCGAAGCTGGCCGGTGTGGTGGTTCCGGCGTTGTACGGTCTGCTGATCAACGATATACGCGATAGCGATGCAGCCTATCTCTATATGCGCGCCGAGGGTAACCGGCTGCGCGCATACGGGCGGGCCAAGCAGTTCGACGCCTGGTTCATTGACGAGACGAAGCGGCGGGAAGATATTCCGGCTCTTTGCGAGCGGCTGGGGCATATCTATCGCACCTCCACGCCTGCGGCACCCCCAAGCACGACCGATCTCGAATGGCTCTGCAGGAAACTGGAAGGCTTCCAGTTCACCGATGAGACGTGGGCCGAGTCCGTGCTGACCTTGGCAAAGATTCCGCAGGTGCCGGCCGAACACCGGGCGCGGCTTGCCTGGGCGGCGACTGTGACTCCCTATAACCGCCAGCTTGAACGCCTCTACGGGAAGAAGGAGAAGCCGGATCCGCAGGTGAGCACCGCGCCGTTGGCCGCGGCTGCCAAACTGCTGCAACTTATGCCGGACCGCGGCGCCTTCCTCGTGGCTGATGGTTGGGGTGCACGGTTGGGCAGGGAGGATTCGCGCCGCTGGCAGCATCGCTTCGAGATCGACGCCGACAAGAAGTTGGCGCAGCTGTTGGCTGTGATCCCTCGCATGTCGCCGGACAAACGCAACGATCTGCTGGGGCACCGGACCGTCAATACGCGTGATCGATTTGCCGCCAGGGATATGCGCAAGCTGGCCATGCAGCTCCCCGGTCTGTTCAATACGCTGAGCGCTGCCAACGTGCTGCTCTTTGACAAGACGATCACCGTGCCGGAGGCTAAGGCACTCGCGCCGCAGCTGGCGCGTAACCCGCATGCGCATGCGGCACTGATACGGGCCTATGCCGTTACCGGCACCAACAAGGTTAGCGCCATGCTGCCGGTGGTGATGAAGTCTGAGCGTTGGCGTTTTGCCGGCGATCACAAGACCTCGGCGGCCCAACGCGCGGTCGATACGGTCTGGGGTTCTGCGGCCCTGCGCGATGGCAATCATGGTGAGCTTCGCGCCAAGTATGCGGCCGAGGATGCAAAGCCGAACAGCCGTTTTGCGCAGCTTACAAAGCAGGTGGCCAAGGAGTCATCCAGTCAGCAGCGCATGGCAGCGCTGAACGCATTGCGCAAGGATCTGCAGGCCCCAGCACCATCCATTCCCGGCGCGCTCGGACTGTTGAATCAGATCTTCGCCAATGCGCCGGACGCCGACCGGGTCGAGATGTTGATGGCGCTCTCATCGGACATCAAGGGCGAGGGACTCAAGCTCATGCAGTTGGCCGGCGCGCAGTGCAAATTCGGGGGGCAGAGATACGCGGGCCTCTATTGTGGCCCAGAATACAACGAGGGCTGGGCGCGCTGGGGACGGAACTCAACGTTGGGCGTCTTGCGGGATAAGTTCGGTAAACACCTGACCGGCATGCTTGAGAAACAGATTGCGGCTGGCAAGATCGACGAGCCGCTACTCGGATTCTGGCTCTACAGTGTGCATCCCCATCATAACCGTGGCTTCGCGGACAAGCTGGTGGCTTCACCGGCCTATGCAAAGCTGGATCCGGCCTACCGTGAACTGACCGCGCGTTTCCATGGCGATAAGGCACGCCTGCCGACTCCGGAGCAGCTCGAACGGCGTGGTCTCAGTCGCGAGCTGCGTGAGCTGCCCCGGGAGGCGACGCCCGCCCAGGTCGAGGCCGCCTTCAAGACTGCTGTCACGCGACTGAACAAGGCGGCAGAACGCCTGCCGCTGGAAGCGGTACACAAGGTCGCCGCTGTGCCCGAGTGGAGCGATACGACACGGACGTTGGCGAGATCCCTCTTCGACCAGCTCGCCCCAATCGGCAACTACCCCGAAAAGCAGGGCCATGGCTCGCTCGCGGGCCGCCTGATCAAGGACATGCAGGCTGCGAAACGATGGTCCGCGATTATCCCCTACACCGCCTCGTTCTGGCGTACCTGCCACACGGACGGGCGCGTGGAGGATCTGTTGCTGGCGTATGCCGAGGCGGCACTGGAAGCTGGGGATGCCTCCACGGCAAGATCCATCGCCCAGAGCGGTTTGCGCAGCGGGGTGCCCGGTCTCAGCCCGGCGGATGAGAACGGCAAAAAGCGGCGGCCACGTCTGGGCACGATTGCCGGCAAGGCGGCGGTGGCCCTGGGGGCGGTTGAGATCCCGGTGGCCCAGGATGACCCGACCTATGGCATCTACAAATCGAACGCCGAGTTTGTGCTGGGCAACCTGGAGTCGGCCTGGGCCCTGTATCTGGAGAATGCCGACCTGTTCCTGCCGCCCGAAGCGGCGGAAGACGGGGCGGAGCCGGCCGAGGCCACAGACGGGGTGCGGGAAGGGGAGCTCCTGCGCAAGATGGCCGTGGACTACGGGTTCTGGCTTCTGCAGCGTAATCTTGAAGCCGAGCGCCGCAGCGAGGCAGAGGTGTTTGCCAGGGAGCTGACCATCTGGTCGCGCCAGGAGCAGGGACTGCTCAGTATCGAGCAGCAGGGCGAACTGAAGATCGCCTATGCGGATCTGGCATTTCTCAAGGGGGCGCTGCCGACGGCGCGCGCCTGGTATCGCAAGGTGGCGGATGCCCGCGAGTACAAGGGTTCCGACCTGCAGGTGCGCGCGGCGCTCGGGTCGGTCAGGATCGACCGTGTGACCCGCGATTTTGGTGCGGCACTTGAGGAGTTGGCCAAGCTGATGCTGATCAACAGTCCGGGCGCCCGGATCAAGGTGCAGTATGCCCGGGCCGAGGTGCTGATGGATCAGGAGAACTACAAAGAGGCGATGGACGAGGTCAATGCGGTGCTGAGCCGGGACCCTAACCACGCGGATGCCAGGATCCTGTTGGGCGAGTTGCAGTACCTGATGCGGAAATACGAGGAGGCCAGCGAGATCGAGTTGGGTGCCGCCCAGGGCAAACATGTCATGGTTCCCGGCGAGGTCCTGAAGATCAACCTGACCGACCCGGCTCTGCAGGTGTCGGGGGTGGGGGCCGATATCGAGGTGGAAGTCTGGGCCAAGTCGGGCGACATCGAGCGCGTGATGCTGCATCCGCTGGGTGATAGCCTGGACAAGTTCCGCGCCGACATGCCCACCGCACTGGCCCCGCCGGTGAAAGGCGATAAGACGCTGCAGGTGCTGGGAGTCGACGAGATTAGATTTGGCTACTCCAAACGGTTCCGCGCCAAGATGACCAAGTTGCCGCCTGACCCGAAGACCGTCATCACCATTGCTTCCGACGCGCATCTCTCGTTCTCGGCCGGCGCCTTCGCGCCGCGCAGTGGCGAAGAGACGCTTGATGTCGAAGCGCTGGGGCTCTCGTCGGCGCAGGCCCGGCTGGGTTCGCGTACCGTGCGCCCGGGCAACCCGGTCTATGTGCGGGTGATTGATCCGGACAAGAGCAAGACGGCGGGCATCGATGAGGTGATCGTGGAGATAGAGGCCTCGAGCGGCGACTCGATCCGGCGCCTCGTGCTCAAGGAGACCGGCCCCTACACGGGCGAGTTCGAAGGTGTCGTGCCGACCGCCGGTGCGCAGGCCATGGCCTTCGCCTCGGATAGCGCCGCCGGTCGTGACCCGAACACGGCCATCTGTCCCAAGGCCTCTGCTGGCTGGATGGGCAAGGTGGGGGAGAAGGGCAAGGCGAACACGTACACGATTGATCTGAACGACAACGTCCCCATCGATACGATGACGCTCCAATGGCTGGGTGAGCAGCAGGCGCTGACCCATTTCGTGGTGCAGACCTCGATGAATGGTAAGGAGTGGATCAACCGGGCGCGGTACCCGGTGGGCAATGCACTCCAGGATGGACGCCCACGCATCAGTATGTTCAGGACGGCTGGTAGTAAGGACGCTTCCGCCAACCTGACGGTTTCACAAGCGAAAGGGACGCATGTTCCGCGTGATTGGTACGCGAAGATGGCGCTGCACACCGCTATGCCCGGATGTCGCTACTTTGCGGCCTATATGCCCTCGCTGACCAACCTGCCGTCGTTTGTCAATGAAGAGAAGCGAGTGCATTCCTGGGACACGTTCCTGGTTCAATATAGTGCTCAGTTCTACCAGGCTGAGAAGGCTGTGCGGGCGTTCCAGCTGTCCGGCATACCGGCTACGAATGCGACTGGTGAGGCGATCGCATGGTTTGTTCTCGATGGGCGTCCCGGTGGCAGGGAAGACCCGATGACGATCGAGCGGGAGCTCGGGTCGGGCTTGCACACACTCGATGTGTGGATGCAGAGAAGGCCACTGGATATCAGGGCGGATCGTCCGCTGCTACAATGCAATGTGCCGGGCAAAGGTGCCTTGCAGCCCTGTCCCGACGCCATGTTTGATCCGGCCACCTTCCCGGAGGGGGTGCGCGCGCAGCTTCCGCAGCCAGCCGCTGTCACCAACGTCACGGGTGGGGTCGAATTCAAGTTTGGCGATCGGACCCAGGCGCGCCTGGTGCGGCTCTATATTGCCGGGTTCGAGGGGGATGCGCCTGGGATCAGAAAGATCAGCATGACGGGGCGTGACGGCAAGCCCTACCTGCCGGTCAAAGAGGACTACATGGCGCTGCGCGACAACAAGCAGATCGAGATTCTGCCGGGCGACACCATCGTTGCACGCTATGAGGACGAGCTGAGCGCAACGCCAGATCTGAACCGTCACGAGGAGGTGCTCTCCGTCGCGTTCAATAACGCCACGATCAAGGCCGCCTTCCCGAAGTATGAGACCCTGCGGACGGGCGAACGTGAATTGACCCTCGAAGCGATTCGACGGTTCAATTTGGAAGATGCCATTTCGGTCGTGATTGACGATGTTGATATGGATGCAAGCCCGAAGAAGGATGTCATCGAGTTCACGGCCGTGACCTCTGAGGGCGACAAGACACTGCTCAAGGCGGTTGAGACCGAGGAGAAGAGCGGTGTCTTTGTGGGCCGCATATTCCCGGTGACCGGCAAGCCGCAGCGACCCTCGGAGCTACAGGTCCCGGAAGGTGGTACACTGACCCTGACGTATCGTGATGTCGAGAACCTGGATCCCGGCATTCCGACCGATCGCAGCGTCACCATTGAGCACGCCAAGTACAAGACGCCCTTGCTGGATGGCTACACGACCACTGGAAAGATGGAAACGCCGCGGGTCTCACAGCGCAAGACCGAAGATGGTGCAGAACCGCCAACGCCGAAACCTGTCTGGCGCTGGCGGCACGCACGCGTGCCCGAATCCGAGCTTGCGACCACTGAGCTTAAGTCGGTGATTGGCGACAAGGTGCGCTTTGATGTGCTGGCGCCACACCTGGCGCTGTCCGAGAGCAGTGCGATCAATGCGTATGTGCAAGTGGGGGGGAGCCGCGCGCTCGGCGAGCGCGGGCTACATGTAGCCCCCTCACGCCGTGAGGGAGGCCCTTCGTCATCGTACGACATCACGTTGCCCGGTACCTTGAAGCTCAGTGTGCCCGCCAGCCTGGCGGAGGGGCGCTTCAGGTTCTCCATTCCTTTGGCGATCGGCGAGAAGCCGTCCGGCAGTTTTGCCACGGGTTCCGACACAATCACCGAGGAGAGTATTCCGGACGGGCTCGTCGTCTCGGTGGGCGATGTGATCAACATCGGCTATGCCTACAAAGACAAGGCGGGTACGCTCAACTGGAAGACCGTGCAGAGCAAGGTGATTGCCGACCGCGCAACCTTCGCGGTGACCGCTGGCGCCAGGGACAACAAGCCGCTGGAGCGTCGCTTTGTCGGCGAGCGGGTCTTTGTGCGGGTCCGATGCCTGGCCCTCGACCGCGGGCCGGGTGAAGACACGACGACGATCAACCTGACGGCCAGTAGCGGCGCGGCAGCGAAGATGAAACTGGTTGAGACCCAGGACCACAGCGGCGTCTTTGAGGGCGTGTTCAAGGTGACGTATGCCCGTGACGAGCTGCAGGCCGATCCCGCCGCAGAACTGCCGCCGGTCGAGCTTAACGGCTTCCCGGTTCGCTACGGCGACGACCTCGTCATCAGCTACAAGGCACCTGGCGAGGCGGTGACGCATTCCGCCCCGGTGAAAGTCAACATGGGGTCTGACGGCGGGATTGAGCCGTTCAGTAAGCAGTTCGCCGGCGACGAGATGGCGGTCGATACCAGCTTTACGCTGGCTGAATGCTTCTTCGAACTGGCCAAGAGTCATCGCAAGATGGACCAGGAAAGCCTGGCGCGTCGCGAGATGGCGCACGCCAGAAAACTCCTCAAAGAGGCGATCGACACGCACCATGACCAGGACATGCGCGCCCATGCCGAGTACCTGCTGGGCAACCTGTCGCAGGAATACGCGGATCTCGCAAAGAATGATCAGTCGAAACTGCCGATGTACCAGGATGCATTGGCCCGCTTCTCGAAGATTCCCACCGACTATCCGGAAACCGAGTTTGCCAACAAGGCGCAGTTCAAGATCGGGTTGGTCTACGACAAGATGGGTGAGGCGGAGATCGCGGTCGAGGAGTACGTCAAGCTGGCCTACAAGTACCCGGACTCCGAGCATATTCCCGAGGTGATGGTGCGGTTGGGGCGTCAGTTCCAGAAGCAGGGCCAGGTTTTCAAGGATGAGGCCGAGCCACTGCGCGAAAAGACCGATACCAAATCGCAGGCGGAGGTATTGCGGCTGGATGAACTCTCCTACCCGTCGTTCATCAAGTCGGCGGTGATCTACGGCAAGCTGCAGGAGCGCTTCCCCGACCACAAGCTGGCTGGGCTGGCCGGACTCGCCTCGGCCCAGAACTACATGCGCGCCCATTACGACGACCTCGCGCTCGAAGGGTTTGCCAAAGTGGTCGAGAACGAAGACTACGATGACCTCAACATCCGCGCCCAGGCGCTCTACTGGACCGGTCTGCTTTATGAGCGGATGCCGTCTCAGTTGAGAAAGAAGGCCTACGAGGCCTACACTCGCACCACCTTCGAGTTCCCCGACAGCAAATGGGCCAAAGCAGCCCGCGGTCGCCTGACGCAGTCGAGTTTTGAGAATATTGCGGCGGCAGAGCGAAAACGCCGCAAGGCGATTCGGGAGTATACGCAAAGAGCCCGCGGGGAGGCCAAGGGCAAGCAGAAGACGTCGGGCGCGTTGAAGGGGCTGTTGAAGGGGGATTAGGAGATTGGGATGGAGAGATTAGGTAGCTCGATTGGGTCGCTCGATTAAGAAAGAGGTAGGTCGCCTACTTCGTCGTGCTACTTAATCGAGTTACTTAATCTGTTTCTGGCCGTGAAGCAGGGAAGATTATGTAGCGAGATTAAGTAGCACGATTAGGAATGGACCCGACCTGCTGCTTCGTCGCACTGCCAAAGCATGGGACAGGATTCGGGCAATCAACAGATCAAGGAATACAGTCATTGAACAGGCAGAATAATCGCAGATTCTTCTTTCCTAAGGCCATTGGGTATCTTGGCGTGTGGGGCCTTTGCGCCTCCATTTCGCTTGCCGCCGAGGAAGGCGCTGGCGGCCCCGCAGCGGCCGCGCTGGCGGAGCAGCGTGTGCAGGCCAAGCTCCCAAGAAACCTGCCGGACCTGACCAAGGGTGGCAAGCCGCCCCGTGGGAAGCACGGCATAGTCGGCTGGAATCTGGGCGCAACAGGACTCATCGGCGTCTGGAACCATGAGTTCGCGGGTGACCAGTGCCTGGTGTTGAAGGTCGAGAAGGAGTCACCAGCCGCTGGCAAGCTGCTTCCGGGCGACGTGATTCTCGGGGTCGGTGGCAAGGATTTCGTGGCTGGCGGTCACCTCGGCATGACGCTCGGAAACGCGATCATGAAGGCCGAGGAAGAGGCGGGCAAAGGATTGCTCAAGTTGCATATCTGGCGCGACAAGAACCATGTCGCACGGCAGTCCCGGACGGTTGAGGCGGCGGACAAGATCGATCTGGACAAGGAGATCGATAAGGCGAATCAGGATTCTGGCGGTCTCTTCGACTGGGCCAGCGAGGAGGGCCGGGCGGCTGAGGTCGCGGGTTTCAACGAGTTCCCGATCGACCCGGTGGAGCTCAATGTCACGCTTCAGCTAGAGGTGATGGGCACCTACAGCGATACGTCGCCCTGGGACTGCCCAGTTGCCGAGAAGATTCGTGAGAATGGCTGGAAGGACCTCGCCACCACCTCACGTATCAGAGGCATGGACCGTGGCTGGGAACGTGCGGTGGCACTGGTCTCATCCGGTAAGCCTGAGTATATCGCCATAGCAAAGAAATGGGCGCACGAGCAGAAGCTCTGTCAGGATATGGAGATAGAGGTCATCGCGAAGGGCGGGCACTACGGTTCCTGGCACGCTGGTTTTTCGGCGCTGATGATGGCCATCTACTATGACGCGACGGGTGACAAGCATGTGCTACCGGAGATTCGAAGACGTGCGATCGAGACTGCGATGGGGCAGGGGGCTAGCGGCACCTGGAGCCACTCATTCGCATTCCCACAGGCGGGCGGCAAGCTACACCGGTATATGACCGGCTATGGCGGTATGCACAACGCTGGCTCGCGTTGCTTCTTTTTCCTCACACTGGCACAGAAGTTCGGGATCAAGCATCCGGAGATCGATGCTGCCATTGCCCGGTCGATTCGTTGTTTCGAGACCTATGTGGACAAGGGCGTGCTGGGCTATGGGATTAGCTACCCGGTGGGGTCGGACGACAGTAACGGCAAGAACTGCGGCGTGACCTACGCGTTCCAGGTTCTGGGAAAGACGCATGCTGCTAAGCATTTCGGGATGCACTCATCGCATGCATCCTTCTCGCGGCGCGGCGGGCATGGCAGCCAGGAACTCTGGTACTATACGCCGCTCAGCGCTGCGGTTTCCGGGCCACGCGGGGTGCAGGCGAGTATGCGGAATATGCGCTGGTTTCACACGCTGGCGCGTCGCCACGATGGCGGCTTTGTGATCCAAGGCGCGGGCAAGACGGCCTGGGCGAATAACCTATTTGATCCGACGGCGCGGAGCCTACTCTTCTATGGCGGGCCTTTGGAGAAGACGATCGTCACCGGCAAGGATGCCGACAAGGGATGCTGGTTCAGCGATGAGGAGTACGATGAGCTGCTGATCAGTGCGCAGGGCATGGTGACTGCCGACGGCAACCGGGTACGCGGCCAGATCACGGACCCGTGGTTGATGAAGCAGGCCGGCAAGCCATGGAACCTGCGTGAGACCGATGAGCTGATCGAGTTGCTGGATCATTGGTATCCGCAGATGCGGACGCGCTCCGGCGCTGAGCTGGCCAAGCGGTACAAGGCGGGAGAGAGCGATATTCTGGGTAAGGTGCTGGCGCGGCTCAAGAGCGATGAAGCGCGCATGCGGGATGGCGCCTGCCAGATGCTCGGGGCGTGTGGCCCTGACACTGTTTTGGCGAACCTCTCCAAGGTTGGGCCGCTGCTCAAGGATGATGCCGAGTTTGTGCGCATGACTGCAGCCCGCACCATTGGTGGAGCGACACCGCGCGGTGACAGCAGGGGCGAGTTGATGGCGCTGAAGCTAGCCAACGAAGAGTACCCCCACATGACGGCGGACCACGCCAACATGCGGACCACCGTGCAAGGCATGCTGTTCTCGCCGGGCAGCGAATTTGCCACCGATCCGTTCGAGGCCGGCTATGACAATGAGCTGGTGCGCGGGGCACTCGAGAAGCTGGTGGGATTGCAGGCGGAAGGACGGATTCCTGAGACGTGGAGCCGGGAGACGGTCATCCGGCTGGCTGGACCGATCGTGATTGAAGCCGATCAGCCGCAGTTTACGGACTGTATGTTGACCGGGGCACGCCACGGCTCGGCCCAGAAGCTGCTCCGGAAACATGGATTCAAGGAGGGGTTGGACGGTGATGTCACCAATCTGCGCAAACGCCAGTCCCTGCCGCGTTCGATTCGATACACGACCTATTACAAGCACCCCAACGTTGTGCCTGAGCAGTTGATGAAGGCCCCCGGACGTTACCGTGAGTATTCTGACGCGTTCTACGACTGGCTGCGCGCTCGCCCGACCGGTGGCACGGCGCCGCCGCGGAGTAAGGCGCTCAACCTGCCGCTCAAACAGCTAGTCGAGATTGTGGAGAACGATTCAGATTCAAAACCGGGGCCAAGTCTTGCCGTCGAGGTCGATGCGTTCTTCCAGGGCAAGCTTGCTGAAGCAGGCGGGAAGACGGAGCAGCTCAAGCTCTGCCGCGCGGAACTGAAGGATCCGCAGCGTCACAATATCTTCCGCAAGATGTCGGCACTGTCACATCTGGTTAAGGTGCTGGGCGTCGATGCCGTCGACGATCTGGTGCCCCATATCGGTCATGAGCAGTGGCGTCTGCGGGAGCATGCCCGCAGGCGGGCTGCTGACCTGGCGAAGAGCGGAGCGGCAGAGGGGCTGATCGAGAAGCTGAAATCGGCTGAGGGTGAGCAGGCGGTTGATCTGCTCCGCGTTCTGGGTGAGGTGAAGGCTCAGCCCGCCCTTTCCGCTGCAAAGGCCGCCTTGAAACACGAAGACCCAGCGGTTCGCCGGGCGGCGGTGCAGGCGGTCTTCGCGATCGGTGGTAATGCAGAGCTCAAGACGGTTATCGGTTTCATGCGGCAGGCAACCATACCGTATGGTCTGGATGGCTGTGAGCAGGCTCTCCTGTCCAAGCGTGACGATCCTGCGCATGTCAAACGGGTCAGCGGTGCCTGCATTACTTTGCTGGCGCGCAGCGAGGGACCGTTGCAGGCGTCACTGGCCTGGCTATTGGGCCAGTTTGGTGGCACGGCAAATCTTGCCGCGCTGCAGAAGGCCATCATGGTCTCGAAGGATAAGGGCGTTCGTAAGGGTTTGATCCTGGCGCTGGCGCAGTCACCCGACCCGGCCGCCAGCGAGATCATGTTGGCTCTGCTCAAGACAAGCAACACGATCCGTGACGAGGTGGCGTCACTCGCCGCGCATCGCATGGTCGGTTCCGAGAGCCTGGCCGACATGACCGACAAGCAGCGCGTAGCCTTTGCCCGACAGGTGTTGGCCATGAAGGTGAGCGATGAGCTTGTGAGTTTTCTGGGGTGGGTGCCGACCGCACAGAGCCTGGAGCTGCTTTTCGAGGTGATGACCTCAGGCAAGGGCAGTGGAAGGACGGCCGCGAACCGCGATCACGCGGTCAAATCGATCATGGGGTGCCTGGAGCTGTTTGAGACGGAATCGAAGGCCGACGCCAGGCTCGCCCGCGAGGTGGTCACTCAGTTGATTGAGTATATCGAGGTGAAGCATCTGCGAGGCGGGGCCGACAAACATGTGAAGGACTGGCGGCAAGCAACCGGCTACGCCGAATGGAAGGGCCTGCAAAGCCGCGCCGCCGCCATCCTGCTCACACTTGGCAACACCAAGGAAGCCGTCACCCCAAGCCTCGATGACCCGGATCTGGATTTCTGACCCGCGTTTCGCACCGGATTTCCTCGTGAGGTCCCGCAAGGTGCGCTGCGGCCCGTGTTGACTCCCCAGACGAGCGCCTCACAGGTGTAAGTTCTCGACTGACGGGGTCAGCCCTTAAGTAATAAGTATTGACCGATGGGGCGAGTGTGCTATGGTGGTGGCATGGCTCGAACGCTGCGCATAGAGTATCCCGGCGCGATTTATCATGTCACCTGTCGACTCGTAGGCTCCTGGCAGGCCGGGGATCGTGATTTGTTTGTGGATGACGCGGATCGCTGGCGCTTTCTTGAGGCGCTGGGGAAACGGGTCGAG
This sequence comes from Verrucomicrobiota bacterium, assembly GCA_018648805.1. Taxonomy (GTDB): domain Bacteria; phylum Verrucomicrobiota; class Kiritimatiellia; order UBA8416; family JABMPJ01; genus JABMPJ01. Next base: position 21,334 of record JABGQM010000032.1, on the reverse strand, counting down.
GCCTTTGGGGTGCGCTTGCACCAGTATGTCCTGCAGCAGAATCATTTTCACCTGGTCGCCGAAACACCGCGCGGGAACTGCTCGGCCTTCATGCAATCCCTCCTGACCTCCTATACGGTCTACTTCAACTTGCGTCATCAGCGGCACGGGCACCTCTTTGACGGGCGTTTCAAGGCCAGGCTGGTAGAGGGGGATGCCTATCTGTTGAGTCTGTCACGCTATGTCCACTTGAACCCGGTCCGCGTAGACGAGTTTCGGGATGCCCCGGAGGAGGCGATTGAACGGCTGGGCCGCTATTACTGGAGCAGCTACCTCCAGTACATCGGACGGCGGAAGCGGCTGGACTTTGTCACCTGCGCTCCAACGCTGGCGCTCATGGAAGGTGCAGCGGTGGATCGTCCACGGCGCTACCGACAGTTTGTGGAAGGTGGGGTGGGGGAGCCCGACGAGGCGTTTGCGGGCGCGTTGAGCCGTTCGAGACTCGCTATTGGCGGGGACGACTTTCAGGATCACGTGCAGGGGCTGTATGCCGAGTTGGTCATCGCGACCCGTCGTCCCGAGGACGCGGCCCTTCGCCATGTCGAGGAGGTGCTTTCCGCCGACCAGGTACTCGACGAGCTGGCCGGGCGTCTGAAATGCGAGCGGGGGGATTTCACTCGGCGCACCAAGGGGGCGGCGTTTCGACCGTTTGCCGCGCGGTACCTGACGCGTTACGCCGGGCTAACGCAACGAGGCGTCGCCGATATCCTCGGGGTCAGCACCGGTGTCGCCGTTAGCCTTCAGCTCCGGCGATTCGAGGAGCTGGTGGCAGAGAACCCGAAGCTGCGCGCCCTGTCGAGGAAATGTGATAAAGCCCTTGCCTCACTGACAAAGAAGCATGCAAAAAATGGATAACTTATTACTTAAGGGCTGACCCCGATCGCCACCGATCGCCACGATCGCCCATGAGGCTGCAGGCGCCGCTCGCAGGTACGCGCCAATTTTCTTTACTTTTGCGCCATGCAGCTGCTAATGTGGGTCCCTATGGGCGCTCGATGGCGTGTCGGTTGTGTTTCTTCAGGAAGGAATGCTGTGTATGACTGAAGTCATTACGCTAAAGAGAGGCGATCCGTGGGTAGATGGCCTGCACTTCCCGAAGCCCGACCTGCAGATTGGATGTACGCGCGGCGCCCTGCATCCGGCGAGCGAGCTGCATAGTCACGACTTCGCGGAGATCGTCATCGTGGACAGGGGGCACGCGGCACATCAATACGGGGGTGCGGAGTACGGCGTACAGGCCGGGGATGTTTTCATCGTCCGTCCGCACCTGGCGCACAAATACACATCGATGGATCAGTTCGCGGTGAGCAACGTCCTTTTCTACGATGACGGCAGCATCCCCTTGCTTGCGGACCTGGCGCGACTCCCTGCATACGGGGCCATGTTTCTGCTTGAGCCGACGCTCCGAGAGAGGGAGGAAATGGGAGGGCGTATGCGTCTCGGATCTGACAGACTCGCCGACGTCCTCTTATTGGTCGCCCGACTCGACGAAGCCCTGCGCAGCTCCGAAGAGACCAGCGCAGCCATGGCGACGGTCTGTTTTCTGCAACTGGTCAAAGACCTGTGCGAATTTTACAGCGATGCACCACCCCGCATGGGGGCATCGCTCGTGCAGGTGAGCAGAGCCATTTCCTACATCGAGAATCATTTCTACGAAGCTCTCCGCATTGCGGACCTGGCGAGACTCGTCAACATGTCGCTCAGAAGTTTCCAGCGCCACTTCGAGCGCGCGACCGGTGTGCCCGCGGTGCGCTACATCACACAGCACAGAATCACAGAGGCCCGCAAACTCCTGGAGGCCGGCGTCAACGTGACGGACACCGCCTTTGAGGTCGGCTTCAAAGACCCGAACTACTTCAGCCGCGCCTTCCGCGACGAAGTGGGCATCACGCCAAAACTGTACCAGATCCAGTCGAGGTGACTTTTCGGGCGCATCCGCGTCGCGCCCTGCGTCAATCTGCAATCGCCCAAACCAAGATCTGCCTCTGCCTGCGAATTGCTGTGCGGCTCCCGCCCCCCAGGTAAGCGTCGGAGCATTCACCCTCGTTCAACGATAGTGACTGAAAAACTGCAGTACTGAAGTAAGGGTTGCCCCGCGGATCCCTCCTGCGGCTTCTCGGAATGCGTGACAATCGCGCCATATAGGGTGTCTATAGTGGCGCGATACAGGAAATCCCGCCACTATGAGCGTTTTTAGTGGCGCGATCAGCCAAATCGCGCCATATTACCGATGTCATGGCCAGACAGATTCCAAAGCAAGAGCTTGAGGCAATCATCGCAGCAGTTGCTCGGTTCCCTTCTGGGGCATCCATTGAAGATCTCAAGGACGCCCTCGAACGACCGCCGCCACATCGCACTCTGCAACGCCGCGTTGCTATGCTTGTAGCACATGAGCGGCTGCGTGCGGAGGGAGAAGGAAGGCGGCGACGCTACCTTTCTGCACACGCTACGGCAAGAACAGCAGCCCATTTTCCGGAAAGGGCTGACCTTGTTCTGTCCCCCGAGGCAGAGGCCGTACGGCAGCTTGTGAGCGCACCGATCCAGCAGCGCGAACCCGTGGGCTATGACCGGTCTTTTCTCGATGAATACCGGCCCAACGAATCGTTCTATCTGTCGGCGGATACCCGGCAGCACCTGGCTTCGCTGGGGGCGGTTCCCGGTGAGAAACTGCCTCCGGGCACCTACCTTCGGCAAGTGTTCAACCGCCTGCTGATTGATTTGTCCTGGAACTCCAGCAGACTGGAGGGCAACACCTACTCGCTCCTGGAAACCGAGCAACTCCTGGAGCTTGGCAGGAACGCCAAAGGAAAGGACTTGCGTGAAGCCCAGATGATCCTGAACCACAAGGCAGCCATCGAGTTGCTGGTGGAGGCAAGCTCAGAGATCGGGTTGAACCGCTTCACTATTTGTAACCTGCACGCTCTGCTGGCACAGAACCTTCTCGACCCACAGGTATGCGGTCGGGTCCGGTGGAAGCTGGTGGGCATCACAGGCACCGTCTTCCTCCCCCTCTCAGGGCCACAGGTACTCGAAGAGTGCTTTGACCAGGTACTACACACGGCCGCTGCCATTGAGGACATTTTCGAGCAGGCGTTCTTCGTCATGGTGCATCTGCCGTATCTGCAACCGTTCGAGGACGTCAACAAACGGGTTTCACGACTGGCCGCGAACGTTCCATTGGTTCGCGCGAACGTCTGTCCGCTTTCGTTTGTGGACGTGCCGCAACTGGCCTACACCCACGGAATCCTTGGCGTGTATGAGCTAAGGCGCGTTGAGCTTCTGCGAGACGTTTTTGTCTGGGCCTACGAACGGTCCTGCACACGGTACTCCGCCGCGCGCCAGTCGCTGGGCGAACCGGACCCCTTTCGTATGCGCTACCGGCGGTTGTTGCACGACGTTGTCGCCGAGGTGGTCCGTGGATGCCTGGACCGAACAGCAGTTGTACGGCTCATCCGACGCTACACAACTGAGAACGTCCCAGAGGAGGATCGCGACCGTTTTGCGGAGATCGTCGAGACCGAACTCATGGCCCTTCACGAAGGCAACATCGCTCGATATCGCCTGCGTCCCTCCGAATACCACACCTGGCACAACGCGTGGCGGTCATAGCCCTCCCCCGCGTCCGGGACGGAGCAATACCTACAATGGGTGGCCTCTTCTGGGGTACAGGGACCGACCTCTACACCATTTGGCGGGCCTGTGTGCCGTGCACTGCCACGCTATTCTGCGTCGCCGGCAGCTCGACCAAAGAACGGCCCTACGAAGTTCCGCGGTTTCGAAGCCGGCGACGGGCACGGATTCTCAATCTTCTGGAGTCGCATTTCCTGGAGATTCTGTTGCGGCATGACGCGGGCGGCCTTAGTGTGTGCGGATCAAGAGGGACTTTGAGACTATGACCAGCAGACCAAAGATTGAGCCTTTGCGCGCCCAACAGATTCAACCGGATACCGGTACTCGCTGTGAAGGGCATATGTATGCCCGGACGTACCCGGGGCCGAGCTGGCCTTTCGGTATGGTGCAGCCGGGTCCCGACAATATTACGGGATGGGATTATACCAACGGCTATTCGTATGACCTGCGCTACATCGAAGGGTTTTCGATGATGCGGATGAGTGGTATGGGCTGGTATGGCGATTTTGGAAACCTCCAGGTGATGCCCACGACCGGCCCGCTCCAGACCTACCGCGGCCTTGCCAACCAGACCCGCGCCATCTACTCGGGAAACGGGTGGCATTCGCCTTTTCTTCATCGTGACGAGAGCATACTGCCGGGGTATTACGGCGTGCTTCTGCATCGCTACAACATCCATGCCGAACTGACGGCCACACGCCACTGCGGCATGATGCGTTTTACCTTTCCGAAGGATGAGCAGAGCAGAATCCAGGTCGATTTGGCCCGGCGTATCGGCGGCACATCATCTGAGCAAGACGTGCGCGTGGTGAACGATAGCGCCATTGAAGGATGGGTGCGGTGCGGACCTGAAGGCGGGGGGATGGGGAACGGGGTGCCCAAAGACCTGAAGTACAAGCTCTTCTTTCGGGCTGAGTTCAGTCGGCCTCTGACGTCCTGCGGCATCTGGGAAGTCAATTTCCCTGAAGGCGTGAAGCGGGACCTCACTTACATCAAGGGGACCGAATACGCTGAGTACTGCCGCAACGCCACCGTTCACCCGGGAAGGCGCGAGGCCCACGGTGAACACCTGGGATTCTATACCGAGTTTCCGACAGAGAAGGATGAACAGGTCCTGCTCAAGATAGGACTTTCCTTTGTAGACGCGGAGGGGGCGCGTAACAACCTGGCAACGGAGCTGGATCACTGGGAGTTCGACCGGGCCCGCAACGAACTTGTGGCCGCTTGGGATCAGGCGCTGTCCGGATTGGCGATTGGTGGCGCGAACAGCGAAGACAAGTCTATTGCCGCCACGGCGGCCTACCATGTTCAGTTGGACCCGAGGCGAATCGATGATTGCGATGGACGCTATGTCGACGGCAAGGGTCGGACCCGGCCGCTTCCATCCTACAAGCCCAGGACCGTGTTCAGCGGCTGGGATGCGTTCAGGAGCTACTTCCCGTTAATGACCCTGATGGATCCGGAGCTCGTGAATGACCAGGTGAACGTCCTGCTCGATGTTTCCAAGACCACGAACAAGGGGCTACCCAAGTGGGAGCTCATGGGGATCGATGTCGAGTGTATGGTGGGCGACCCCGCGGTCGGCACGATCGTCGATGCCTACCTGAAGGGCATCCGTGATTTCGATGTCGATCTGGCGTTTGAGCTCTGCAAAGAAACTGCGTTCGGCCCACGCACGCATCGGGATGACTGGAAACGGTATCGCGAACTCGGCTACTGTCCCGGCAACGTATCCACGACCCTTGAGAACTGCTATTTCGATTGGTGCATTTGTCGTTTTGCCAAAGCGCTGGGGCGTGAGTCCGAGGTGGCGGAGCTCTTCCCGTCCTTGCAGAACTATCGCAACATCTACTCTCCGGAAGTGGGGTTGATGCGAGCGAAGGATGAGGCGGGCAACTGGCATCCATGGGAGGGAGGCACGACTTTCGGCCAGGGATGTGTTGAGTCCAATCCGCTTCAGCAGACCTGGTTTGTCCCGCACGATCCCGTAGGACTCATGGAGCTGATGGGGGAAGAGCGCTTCTTCGCTACCTTGGAGGATATGTTTGAGCGGACGCCGGACAGCTGCTTCTGGAATCCCTACTACAATCATTCCAACGAACCCGTCCATCAGCTGGTCTACATCTTTGCCTGTACGGGGCGACCATGGCTCACGCAGAAATGGTGCCGTCGCGTCTTGAAGAACGCGTATGGTCTTGGCCCCGAAGGGCTCTGTGGCAACGACGATGTCGGGCAGATGTCGGCCTGGTATCTGCTCAGCAGCATGGGAATCCACCCCTTCTGCACGGCGAGTAACATCTACTGCATCGGTAGCCCCCTGTTTCCCGAAATGGAACTCAAGCTCAACAGCAAGTACCATCAGGGGGACACACTACGCATTGTCGCCCATGACAACACAGACGAGAACGTCTACATCCAACAGGCCACACTTGGCGGCAATGCGTTGAACCGTGCTTGGGTGACCTACGACGAGCTCACCTCCGGCGATGTGCTTGAGTTTCAGATGGGCCCCCAACCGAATAGGGAATGGGGCAGCGCAAAAGAGCAGTGGCCGGATGTGCGTTTGAGCCTCTGATGGCAACATGGACAGAGCTCGCGACAGAGATGGGGCGCGGTCTAACCACATGGGGAGTGAACCGGTGAATGATATGAGAAGACGAGTCAGATCTATCACGCTTGCCACGATGGTCGTCATGCTGGTGTGCTGCGGTGCTATGGCGGGCGAGCAATCGACCGCCGGGAAGAAACTGCAGATCGTCCTCATGCTGGGGCAGGGCGAGATGGTCGGGCGGGGGACGCTCTCCACCATGGGCTACATGCTGCAGGAGCCCGTGGTGCCGCCGCGTGAAGTCACACTCAACGCGCACAAGGGGATGCTGCATCAGCCCAATGGAGCCTATCTCTACTGGCAGGCGATGAACGCCTATGGTGGCCCGGCGCAGAAGAAGCAGGAGTTGAAGCGTCTGATCCAGGAGCGGGCCGATTTCAAAGCGGCCTTCAAGCAGCAGGTCATCGCTGAGCTGGAGGCGAACGAGGGCGTGTTCCGCGGCAAGACCTACTCGAAACGGCGCGGCGCCTACCGTGGATTCTGGCTCTTCAACCTCTGCGACGAGGAGTGCGAGAAGGAGGGCTACACGCCGAAGATCCGTGCCATTCTGGAAGCGCCGGACAATGCCTTCAACGTCGAGGCGGCCTACGATCAGATCATCGCCGATGGTGCGGCACGCTATCAGAGGCAGCTTGAACTGAATCAGCTCTATCTGAAGGGGACAACACCAGCCGACTTTGCTGCCTATTCGGAGGCTGTTAAGGCTCGAGAGTCAGCTCCTGACGAGATGGTGGCTGAAGAGATGCGCCGTGTCGTGGTTGGCTTGGCGGAAAAGCACCTGCATCTGCCGGTGGCGGAACGGACCTACATTGTCGCTTTGGGGACGGTTGCCGGGGTGGCCGAAGGCGATTCTGGAAATCTCGCGAGTGGAAAGTTGTCGGTGGGCTATGGTGAAGGTGTTGACATGGTCGGGCTGGAGTATGCAGCCGGCCTGGCACTGGAGCAGGCGGTCGGGGCACCGATCCTGATCGTAAAGTGCGCTTGGGACGACCGCCGCAGCATCGCCGATTTCTGGCGAAATCCGCTGAAAGACGGTGCGGCAACGCCAGGCGATCCGATGGCTGAGCCGGGCTGGGCCTGGACACGGACAGAGGCGCACATCAAGAGTGTATTGACCGATCCGGGCAGGTGCCACCCCGACTACGATCCAAAGGTAGGCTTTGAAGTGGCAGGGGTGATCTGGTTCCAGGGCTCCCGTGAGCCGGACAATCCGGCGTACGCCGCGCAGCTCGCCTCACTACTCGGCGATATCCGCAAGACCGTGGAGAGTCCCGACCTGCCGGTTGTCTGCGTGACGGTAGGCGGCATGTACTTCAAGTCGGAGAGCGACGATCATCCGGTTAACCAGGGGCTGCGGGACGTTGCTGCGATGCCCGGCTTCGCCGGCACAATCGATGTGATGGACAGCTATCGCTGGCGGGCATCCGAGGTGGCGCTCATCCAGTCGATGGCCCGTAAGCGCAGGATGACGCCCGACGCCGCCATGCAGGCCGCCCTGCGTTCTGCGGGGGAGGGCACCTTTAACCTGCTGGCCGGACACGAAGCCGGTGCGCGCCTGGCAGAGCTGATGAACAGAGACAATGGAGCTGAATGAATATGAACGATCCCACGAGACAATTTGCCCTGACGATACTTTCAATGTCCTGCCTGGTGGCAGGTTGCAGCTGTATGACGGTGAGCGGCGCGACGGCCGAGCAGGTGGTTGAATACAAGGATCTGGCCGACAGGTCAGAGAAAACTGTGATACCCGGTCAGGTCTATCGCATGGGGCAGAGCGGCATCTGCGGAACGGTCGAGGAAGACCATATCCTGGTGACGCATGTGATCCCCGGGACGCCGGCCGACGGCAAGATTCAGAAGGGCGACCTCGTGCGCGGCATGCAGCACCGGGGCATGGGCGGATGGGGCGGTATCCGTGGCCTGGTGGGCGTACGGATGTACCGTATCGGCCGCGACTGGGACTGGCATTTCTATGTCACCGTGGAGCGCCAGAGTCTGCGCGGCGGGAAGGGCAACACGGTTACCTACGACCTGCTTATGCCGCCGGACCCGGGCAACGTCTGCCACTACGGCCCGACAGGCTTCTTTGCCAAACGCCATGCCGACCACCTGGTGGTTGAGGTGGTCGAGGCCGGCTCGCCTGCAGACGGCAAGCTTGAGCAGGGCGATGCCATTGTGGCGGTGAATGGTCAGCCAGTCGGTTTGGATGCCTACCACCAGTTCACCGAGGCCGTCGATAAGGCTGAGAGTGAGCAGGGCGGGGGTGTGCTTAAGCTGACGGTTGAGCTGGTAGTGCCAGCAAAGGAATCAACGCCCAACAACCAACGCCCAACAGCCAACGCCCAACTGAAGAATCCCAACCTGGACGTTGGACGTTCGATGTTGGATGTTGGACGTTCAGACCGATCTCCACTTGAACCCCTTATTGTAACCTTGAACATTCCTGTCCTCGGTTCCTACAGCAAGACAGCGCCTGTCGACTGCAAGAAGACAGAGCGCCTCATCGCGCAAACGGCGGACCATATCGTTGATAACAAGAAATACGGTCAGCTCAACTGGGGGGCGCTGGGGCTTCTGGCGACGGGGGAGGGACCCTACATCAAGGTGGTGCGGGACTATCTGCATGCTGCCGAGTGGGCGCAACCCCCCGCAGACGTCAACGCTCTCCTTAAGGCCGGTGGCTATGTCTCCTGGCACTGGGGCTACCGGAACCTGCTCATGACCGAGTACTATCTCCTCACCGGCGACACCTTTGTCCTCCCCGCCATCACCCAGCTGAGCCGCACCCTCGCTGCCGGCCAGGACCAGGCCGGGCTGTGGGGACACCGCATGGCACACCCCGAGCTGGGGCGTGCCTATGGCTACGGCATCATGAACCAGCCCACGATTCCGATATTCATCTCTCTGATTCTTGCCGAGAAGTGTGGGGTCAAGGACCCGGCAGTGCGGGAAGCCATCGAGCGCACGCACGGTCACTATGATAAGTGGGTCGGCCGCGGCGCACTGCCGTATGGTAACCACGGTCCCAGCCAGGGCCAGTTCACCAACAACGGCACGAGCGGATCCCTCGCCGTGGCCCTGGCACTGCTGGGCAACCAGAAGGGCGCGGCGTTCTATGCGGCCATGTCGGCGGCGGCCAGCGAGGAGATACTTCTCGGCCATGGCGGGCCCAAGTGGAACATTCTCTGGTCGGGGCTAGGTGCGAATGTTGCCGGTCCGAAAATGGCGGCAGCCTACAATCGCAAGATCCACTGGCTGCGCACGGTCACACGCAGATGGGATGGTCGCTACTGCGAAATCTTTGGCTGGGGGTCAGCTGCAAAGAGCGATGCCTCCGGGAGCCACCTGCTGAATCTCTGTGCCGGGCGACGGGCAATCAGCATCACCGGCAAAGGCATGGCTAAGACGCTATGGGTCGCGGCGGCCGAGGCCGAGGCGGTCATCGTGGCCGGTGTCATCGACGACACAACTGACGAGGCGCTGCTCAAGGCGCTGGGTGATCGCTTCCCGCCGGTGCGCGTGCGGGCCGCGCAGGCTCTGGCGATGCGCGATGGCGATGTGAGCGACAAGGTTATGGCGCTTCTTGCTGACGGCACACCCCACCAGCAGGTAGGCGCCATTCATGCGATTAAGAACCTGAAGGTTGCCGGTGCTGAGGATGAGTTGCTGGCGCTTGTGAAGGACGAGAAGGCCGACCTCTGGGTGCGGCAGATCGCGGCCGGGGCCCTGGGCAGCATGGATGAGGCCAAGCCCTATGCGACGGAGCTGCTCAAGTTGCTTGTGGCAGACAAGCCCTATGACCAGCCCTACCGGGAACTGGATCTCGCGCTTGGCGGCGCCCTGGTCAAACTCTACGAGCCCGATCCTTATGCTACGGACCTCGACAAGGAGCTGTTCTATCGGGGCGTGACGACGCTGCTGGACCACAAGCATGCCTCGGGCCGGGGTGCCGGGATGAATTTGCTCAAGAACCTGCCCATGGAAGATCTGCCCCGCATGCTCGATAAGGTGGTCTACCTGATTGAGGACAAGGATAAGACCTATACCGCCTATACTGGTTCGGGCCGACAGGAGGCGCTGGAGATTCTCTACCGTCTGGGCATCAAGGAGAGCATGGACTACACGGTCAATACGATCAAAGAGCCGACCGGCCGGGGTGGTCCGCGTCAGCGCGCCCGCACACGCCTGCTCAAGACCTTCGGCGCCGAAGCGAAGTACCTGGTGCCCCGGATCAGGGAGGTGCTGGGTAAAGGCGCGGATGAAATCGTCACACAGATCGAAGCCTCAACTACCCCCAAGCAGATGATCACCCTCGAGGAGGCGAAACAAGCCGCACGCAAGTAGGGGGCGATATCCGAAGGCAGGTGACGCCATGAGCGCGGCTCCCCGTGGTGCTTGCTCTCTGCCACGCCAGCCTCGCTCACGGCGTGAGCGGGCTACTGGTGGGTCACGGTGAGGGATAGCGTTTGGCCGGCGCGTAAGGTGCGGGCTTTGGGCAGGGTTGCCGCTCCCTTTGTGGTGAGCATCAGGGTCTGCAGGACGAGGGTGCCGTGCTGCACCTTGAGGTCCACCTTGTGGCCTTTGGCGGTCGCTTTGATCGCGCAGGTGCCCCAGGCATAGCCGGTCGACCAGAAGTGGTTGCCGGGTTTGGCGGCAAAGGTCATGGTCTTCTCGACAGCGGAGTAGTGGAAGCCGGTGAGTGCGAGCATGGCGGCCCAGGCGGCCATGGCGCGGGCGTAGTGATGTCCGCACTCAGCCTCGTTGAAAGGGCTGCGCTTGCGTCCGTCGTAGCGGTCGCGAATGGCCGTGATCAGTTCCATTCCATTTGTGGTCTGGCCTTCGTAGAGCATGCCGATGGCGGCGGTGTACTCGAAGCCAGTCATCACTTCGGTGAAGTATGGGAACGGTTTCTCAGGCCGCTTGCCATAGGGGTAGCTGGCCATCAGCGTGGCGGCCTCCTCCTGCAGGGCATAGCTGCGCATGCAGTTCATGTGATCCTGCATGCTGGTCTTGAAGTTGAAGGCATGGATACTCTTGAGCGTTTTGCGCACCTTCTTGCGTTCGTGTAGATAGCCGAGTCCGCAGACGTGGGCCATGAACTGGCCGACCAGCTGGTCCACCAGGCAGGCGCCGCCGAGTTGCCAGTCGCTCGTGGCTGTGCCGACGGCGAGGCCGTCGGCAATCACGGTCTTCTTGCCTGGCAGGCGGATCTCGTGCTCGTAGTAGTCGCCATTGTAAAGATGCTCATCCATCCAGGCGCTGCCGCTCTTGAAGAGGGCGCGGCATTTGTCGGCGAACTCACTGTCGCCCAGGTAGCGGGCCATCTCCTCGGCGGCGCGCAAGGCGCCGAGATACCACCCGGTCATCTGCGGATTGGGGCCGTAGTACTCCACATCCATCGTGTTGTGCTGGCAGCCCTCCATAACGCCGTCCTGGTCGGCATCCCAGCCGCCCTCGACCCAGCAGAAGGCCAGTGCCGCCTTGGCCTTGGGCCACATCGCCTTGAGCATGGCGTCATCGCCACTGAGCTGCCAGTCGCGGTAGAGTTTCATCAAGCAGCCCATCTGCCCGTCGGCCGCCGCTTTGCCCTGGCCTTTCTCTTTCTCGATCGGTAGCTCGACGCGGAACGACATCTTGCCGTTCTCGGCGACGGCGTGCATGAACTCCACCTCGCGCATGGTCTGGGCGAGCTCGCCGAAGAGGAAGGCGGTCGACTGCTCATAGTTCCAGACGTGGGTGCAGGAGCCGTGGCAACATCCGACGCAGTCGCTGCAGCCCTCCCATCCGTACAGGCGCCCGTCGGGCGTGCGGAAGACGGTCTGTGACCGTAGGGTACTCAGATTGTTGAGGGCCGCCTCCTTGACGGCCTGGGGTAGGTCGGCCGAGCAGAAGCTTTTCACGAAATCGACGGTCTTGGCTTCGAGTCTGCGCAGTGTGCCGCACGATTGCGCCGCGACGCCCCACGCATCCTTGTACTGCTCGGTGTAGTAGTTCCCGACCGGGACCTCGGGCACATTGTTCTCATCAGTCTTGCGGTGCCAGCCGGCGCGGTTGGGGAAGTGCCAGGTGAGCAGAAACTCCACTTCCTTGGTTGCCTTCGGGGCCAGGGTGGTCTGGATGTTGAGGGAGGCCATGGGATATTTGCGCTGTTTGGGGGATGGGTTGTCCAATGCGCCATCCTCGAGCAGGTCCTGCCAGAATTGCCAGCGGTGATGGTTCCATCCGCGGTCCGTCCAGCCGGTGCGGTAGGTAACGTTGCCGGGGGATGTGCTGGAAAGTGCGATCGTTCCCCAGCTGAGCGCCTTCGGCGATAGCCCCTTGTTGCTCATCTGGATGCCGCGGAGTTGCCCCTCTTCCTTGTAGCGGTTGATCTTCTTGCCGCCTAGCTCCTTCGTCACCAGATTGGTGCCGTTGCCGTTAATGGCGGTGCCATTGGAGCCGACCAGGTTGGGCAGGCTGCCGCAAACGGACGCTTGGACTCGCTTGTTGGTCTTGTTGGTCAGTTTGAATCTCAACACGGCCATGGGAATGCCGCTGCTGTTGGCGTCGGCTGGTACAAGCGGGTTGAACGCCTTGAGTGTGACGTTAACCGGGACATCGGGATCCGACAGGTTGACCTGGCCGAAGGGGTAGGCGGCGTCGAAGGAGCAGTTGCGGAAGCGCGGGTAGCCATGGCTAGGTGCGACGCTGCCGGCTTGGCCCTGGTACTGTTCCACGGGGATTGGCCCTTCGAGGCAGCGTGCCACGGCCTCGCCGCCTGCCGGTTTCGCGTAGAGCGCAAAGAAGCAGTTGTCGGGGGTAAACCCCTTGGCGGGACCATTCATGATCTCCCAGTCGTGAAGATTGCCGCGTCCACCCAGCGAGACGGTGCCGGTGCCGATGCCGCCGAGGGGGAGGGCGATGCGGGAGAGGTGATCCCGGTCGTAATGGGTCAAGACGGGCCAGTCGGTCTGTTTGCGTGCTGCCATGGGTAAATCTCCAATATGTGTTTGTCGGTCTAGCTAATCATTGTTTCGCTTGTAAGGACATCTCATATTGCAGGTGGCCCCTGTTTTCTGTTGTGATCGGTGGTGTCGTAAGGAAGGCGGTGCTGGTGCCGCAAAATACGTCTGGTTGGATAGTGGGCGGCGTGTCACTCTCATCGGGCTGTGGCATGGAGTGCGCCGCCCGGGCTATATGCCACAGATCTTGATGGGAATCGTGGGGAATACACTTCGCTGAAAAGAAATGCAATATCGCACTGGGTTAGTACGTTTTATGCGCTATGAGGTATTTATGACGCACATATTGAACAGATGGCTGCTCGCTGCGGCCATCTTCGTCTTGTTCGCCCTGCAGGCATTCTCGGAAGGGCCAGAACTCGACTTCAACAGCCCCAAAGTATCTGCGACTACGCGCCGGACACTTCTTATGCCACAGGTGCGGTCCTGTCTCAAGGATGCCGAAGTTCTCACGGACAGCGGTGCTCTGGCGGATGCACTGGCGAAGAGTACGGACGTCAAGACGGCCAATCTGAAACTGAGCAACATGATCGAGGCCCTTCATCAGGTGCGCTACAGTTACTACCCCGACTTTCGTATTGAGCTAGAGCCGGCGTACCAGCAAATCGAGCAGGAGAACCGCAGCCCGGAGGAGTACTCGAAGGCGGACCTGCAGGGCGCTCTGAAACTCAACCAGCATCTTCCCGGCAATATCGATGTCTCGGCCTCGGCCTCGCGAGACCTCTCCTTTACGGGGCGTCAGACGGACCATCTACGCCTGGTCGTGGAGCATGAACTGCTGCAGAGTGATCCGGTAAAGCGGGATCTGCGACTGGCAGGCTTCAGGGTTGATCTCGGGTCAATCGCCGCTGACGAGGTGCGGCGCAATTTTATCTATGAGTTCAAGTCAGCCTACTATAGTTATCTGGAGAGTTGGTTGGTCTACTTGAATGCGCTTGTGAAGTTTGAGGCGGACAAGACCCTCAATAAGGAAAGCCAAACCAAGTACGGCGCCGGTATCATCGCGCAGTACCAGCTGCTCGACTATGACCGGGACTTCACGGAATCTCAGATCGCCATGTCGTCGATGGAACTGCAATGGCGCACGGCTCGCAACCAACTGCTCTATCTGCTGCAGCGGCCGCTGGATGATGCCATACAGTTTGAGCCGGTCCCTGAGAACGACATGAGCGACCGGGTGTGGGACGCATCGCGTATGGTCGAGTCGGCCATGAAGACGTCTCTTGATGTAGCGTCACTCAACCATGCCCTGCTCAGTAACCAGGAGAATATGAAGTACTACCGGCGCAAGCTTCGGCCGTCTCTCTCCCTGTTCGGCAGTGCTGATCACGATCTGACGGGAACCTATACCGAAGACGAAGATGATATCACCGATGAACGGACCGCGACATCCTATGCCGTCGGCCTGAAACTCGTCCTCCCCATTTTTCAGAGTCGCTTCATCGACCGCTCGAAGTTGAACGTCTTCAGCAGCACCATTGAGATCAGTGAACTGGAACTCAATGAGCAGTTTCGCTTCTATCAGCGTAAGGCGGCCGATGACCTCATGGCATTGAAGAACCTGCATGAGCGCTACATCCTGGAGAAGAAGCGATTCCATATCGCTTTTGCCGACTACGAGCTGGGCAAACTGCGGTTTGAGAACGGTTCCATCGGCTCGTACGATATGATTCGGAGTAAGAACCATTTCTTCAGTGCGAACGCCAGATGCATAAGGAATCAGTATCAGCTACTCCGCAAGATAGCGGCAATGGAGCAGAGCTACCCTCTCGTTGCGGAGAAGACGGACGATGAGTAACCAACCGCTTGTTCAGCTTCGGGATCTTGAGAAGGCCTATTACCTCGGCGATGAAGAGATTCTTGTGCTGAAGAATATCGAACTCGACGTATCCGCCGGAGAGTTCATTTCGATCATGGGCACATCGGGTTCCGGCAAGTCGACGCTGATGAATATTATTGGTTTCCTCGACAATGCCACGCGCGGTACCTATCGGCTCAAAGGACAGGATGTCAGTGACCTGTCAGACGATGACGAAGCCCATATTCGTAATCGTGAGATTGGGTTCGTTTACCAGAACTTCAACCTTCTGCCGCGATGCGATGCCTACGAAAACGTGGCCCTGCCACTGTTCTATCGGGAGGATAGCGGAAACAACCATGCGCAGATCATGCACGCCCTCGATATCGTGGGGCTGGCTGACCGTGCCAAGCACCGCCCCAACGAGATGTCAGGCGGACAGCGTCAACGCGTGGCCATCGCGCGCGCCTTGGTCTCCGACCCTTCGATCCTTCTGGCTGATGAACCCACGGGTGCGCTTGATACCCGCACCAGTGTAGACATCATGAATCTCTTCGCCCGGCTGCATGGTGACGGCTGCACCGTCATCGTGGTCACCCATGAGCAGGAAGTGGCCGAGAGAACGGAACGCATCATTCACATACGAGATGGACGAATTGAGGACGGAGCCTACAGATGATCAAGAAATCCTCGCGTAAAGTGCTTACCGGCCTGCTGCTTGCAGCCCTTGCGGTCGCCGCCTATCGCTACTGGTCGGGCAACGGCAGCACGACCTACACGTTTACGACCGTGCAGAGCATACCGCGCGACATCACCATCGATGTCAGCGCCAGTGGTGATCTCGAATCCGAGGACGCCGTGAACATTTCAGCGCCTGATGTCAAACATGCGAAGAAGATCACCTATCTGATTCCGGAAGGCTCGATCGTGAAGGTGCACGATGTCCTGGCCACCTTCGACTCTCTGCAGCTGGAGGATCAGCTTGAAAATCTTTTGCGGGCCGGACTCTATGCCCAGTTGCGGGACACTGAGATCTCACGCGCTATCGCCATTGATGACCGCAAGGCCGAATTGGCCAGCAGACGGGAGAACGAGAAGATCGCCCGCCTCACACACGAGTCGATGCAGTACGCTCCCGAATTGGAGCAGAAGAAGGCACAGATCCAGCTCAATCAGGCCGTTGCCAACGTCTCTCTGGCAGAGAATCGCCTGAAGCAGGAAGAACAGAAGTGGGTGATCAAACTCCGCCAGATTCATGACCTGATCGAAGCAAACGAGAAACGGATCGAAGAGGTCCGCGCCAGTATCGACAACATGACCATTCGTGCCGCTTCCAAGGGATTGGTGGTGTACCCCAAGACGCGTGTGATGGGCACGACCCGCAAAGTGCAGCTCGGGGACAGCCTGTACAAAGGGCAGCGCTTCATTGTGATACCCAACCTGTTCAAAATGACCGCCCAAGTTGAGGTCGCAGAGGAGGAGATTCGCCGGGTCCGCCTGGGGCAAAGGGCCAGTGTCTATCTTGAAGCCTTCAAAGATGCCGAGTTCACTGGCGAAGTGTACCGCATAGACCGGTTGGCCCACGTCAAAGAGAACAACGCCTTCATCAAGGTCTTCACCGTGAGTATACGGATCAATGAACAGGACCTTGAACGTCTACGTCCCGGCATGAACGCCCGGGTTAGCATTGCGGCCGACCACTATGCGCAGGCCATATCCCTCCCGCTGAAGGCCCTCTACTCCGACAGTGCCGGCGACTGGGTATACATCCGAGGCGACGACGGGCCGGAGAAGGTGGCCGTAAAGCTGGTCGATGCCAATGATGAATGGGCGGCTCTCGCGGAACCTGTCGAGGGCGCTGTGATTCTTAACGACCAATCCTTCAAGAAGTGGCTGCGCGATCCCGCCCGTTCAGATGCGGACCTTCGCTGGGAGATCGCGCCGTGATCCTGCGCTTCATCAAATACCTCGGGGTCTCGCGACGAACCCTGTTGGAGCACAAGATGCGCTCCTTCCTCACGATACTCGGAATTATCTTCGGAGTGGCCGCCGTGATCGCGATGACGGCGATCGGGGAGGGGGCCAAGGAAGCGGCGCTCAAGAGTATTCAGCAGATGGGGATACAAAACGTCTTCGTCAATGACCGCCCTCAGATTCGTGAAAGCGCTCACAACAAGGGTCGCTATATAACCGATGGCATAGCGCGATCTGATATTGAGTACGCCGGTGCCATACTGCCGGCGGTCGGGCTGACTGCATCCGTAAAGGAGAAGGAATTCTTTCTTCAAACCGAATCGTTCCAGTCGGTTGAACCGGTTAAGGGCGTTTCAAAAGCGTATGCTGACGTCATGGAGTTGGATCCCGAGGAGGGCCGCCTGTTCATGTCTTCGGACTATGACTTGAACAAGAAAGTTTGCCTGCTTGGCGTCGAGGTGGCGGCACGCCTGTTCAGCC
Source organism: Verrucomicrobiota bacterium (assembly GCA_018648805.1). Taxonomy (GTDB): domain Bacteria; phylum Verrucomicrobiota; class Kiritimatiellia; order UBA8416; family JABMPJ01; genus JABMPJ01. The sequence continues at coordinate 3,804 of JABGQM010000032.1, read as the reverse complement.
GCTCACGCCCGCTAGGAAGCCGAATCCGCTTGAATTCCATCAGCTACACGGTCGTAGGACTGCTGGCGGATAGGCCGGGCAGTGAGAATGCTATCCTTGTACCCGCGAATACCCCGCTGCTGTACGAGAAGGTGGCCCCGTTCGAATCTCCCATAACCACGGCGATTTTTCATTTCAATCAGACGGATGAGATTCATGCCTCTTCCGGCCTCTTGAAGGCGGCTTTTCAACGCCGACATGCCGGATTGGAGGACTTTGAGCTGATCGTCCCTGAAGCCCTGCTGCGCCAGCAGGAGCGCACACAGAACATTTTTAACAGTATCATGCTGCTGATCACGGCTATCTCCCTGCTCGTCGGCGGCATTGGGATCATGAACATCATGCTGGCCTCTGTGATGGAACGGACCAAAGAGATTGGGATTCGACTCGGTGTCGGCGCCACCAAAACGGATATCCGGATCCAGTTTTTGGCTGAGGCCGTCGTGCTTACGTCGGCCGGTGGCGTCATCGGGATTGTTGTCGGTGTCGCACTAACGCGCATTATTGCCATGTCCACTGGCTGGGAGACGCATATTCCGCTCATGGCGATCTTTGTCGCCTTTTCCTTCTCGGTCCTGATCGGCGTGATCTTCGGGTACTACCCCGCCAAGAACGCCAGCGAACTCAACCCGATCGAGGCGTTGCGCTATGAGTAAGAGTAAGGTCATCTTAATGCTGGGCGTCGGGGTGCTGTGCGGGGTGCTGGTATTGCTCAGATCCTCCAAAGCGTCACACGAGGAAATCCTGCTCAGCGTCAAGCAGGCGCCTTTCCAGGAGACACTGGATACACACGCCGAGGTGGATGCCCTGTTCTACGATGAGCTTCGCGCCCCCGCCGGTCGCTACACGAAGCAGCTCATCTACCTGCATCCTGAGGGTGCTGAGGTCAATCAGGGGGATCTTGTGGCGGAATTCGATACCGCAGACCTCTTTCAGCATATTGACGAGATGACCGAGGAACTGGCTGTACACCACCAGTTGAGAAGTGACAGGGAAATCAATCTGGAAGCTGAGATATTTGCTCAGGAGGTCATGATTGAGCGCGTCACCGAAGAGCTTCGAATCGCGGAGATAAGCAAGATCAGGATGATGCATGAAGCGGAGAAACGCAGGTCCATCGCCCAGTCCAAGTTCAACAATTCCCAGCGGACCGTCCAGGCTGCTGAAAAGAAGCTCAAGCAGATCGAGATGAGAGGAAAACGCAGCTTGGGCCATATGGATAGACGGCGGAAAGTGCTTGAGCGCCGTATTGCCAATATCGAAAAAGAAGCGGCAAAGTACCGCCTCTATGCCGAGCAGAATTCGATGGTCGTCTATCCTGTTATTGCGCTATCTGGCGAATGGAAGAAGGTGCAGGAAGGCGACGCCTTGACCCAGAATATTGAGTTCTGCCGTCTGCCTCAGTTTTCCTCAAAGGTGATTCGCGTTAACCTGGAGGAGCAGTGGGTCAACAAGATTGCGGAACAGGGCGTCGTCACATTCTCTCCGCTTTCGTACCCTGAGAAGCGCTTCGACGGACACATACTCTCCATATCAACGCTTGCGAAGGAAGGGGTGTACAGATCCCATAAGAAGTTCTTTGAGGTCATTGTTGAGATCGACAACAGTGACCAAGAGGCATTTGACCTGCTCAAGCCCGGCATGGTCTGCACGCTTCAGTTCTTCATTCGCGACTGGGGTTCTGTGATCGCCGTGCCCAAAGACTACGTCAGCGCCACCACCGCGGGCGTTCCGTATATCCGCGTTCGAGATGGTGAGGAGGATGACCGTATCATCGAACTGCCAGATGCGACTGAAACACTCGATCACTATCTGCTGACTGATCCGGCCCTGACTGAGCTCACACTTGTCTTCAGAGGGGGTAAGCAATGAGGGTCCTAACCCCATACGCGGCGCTGATGCTTCTGTTGGCATCCCTTGCTGTCGCAACCGCATCGACAAGGTATGTGGCTCTGGACGGCAACAGTACGCCTCCCTTTGACTCTCTGGAGACGGCCGCACAGACGCTGCAGGAGGCGGCTGAGCTCTGCGAGCCGGGCGATGAGATCCTCGTCGCACCTGGCGTGTATGCCAATGGAGGTGCCGCGGCCGGTTCCAGCTTGACCAACCGCGTGGTGGTGCCCGATGGCGTGGCCCTGCGCAGTATCGCGGGTGCAAAAGAGACCATTATTGAAGGCGTCAATCCCAGTTCAAGTAATGCCGTGCGCTGCGTGAAGCTCGGGTTCGATGCGTCAGTCGAAGGCTTCACCATTCGCGGCGGCGGTACCCGCTCGTATCTGCAGGATATCTACAAGGCGCAGTCGGGTGGCGGCGTGGCGTGCGAGGCTGGCGCCGAAGTTATTGACTGCATCATCATTGATAATGAGGCCTACAACTATGGCGGCGGCGTGAGCGGCGGGACGGTACGACGTAGCGTCATCTCGGGAAACTCAGCCCTTCGCGGCGGCGGAACCGCATTCAGTGAGCTGGACGAGTGCGTAGTGGCTCACAACACGGTTAGTCATATTGGCGCCGGTGTTTATCGGTCTCGTATGCGACACTCCACGGTGGTCAGCAACCGATCGGCGTATGCGGGTGGCGGGGTCTATGAAACGGACGCTGAAGATTCCGTCATCGTCGACAACCATGCCGACTGGGTGGCTCACAACTACAAATGGGGTGTGTTCTCCAACGTCTGCACTCATCCGGTTCCCGAGCGAGGTACAAACAATTTCTTCGACGCTGCCGCCGTGGTAGCACGTGGGGCCGGAGCTCCCCGAGAGATTGTCGCTCTGGTTCCACAATATGTCGTGAGGAAGCGGGCCGACGCCCCGACTAGACTAGATCGTAAGAAGGCCCAGCTGGGCCTTATAGACCTTCCTCCCAAGAACAAGAGAAGAAAGAAAACACCCAAGGCGCAGCCACCAGAACCCGAGAGCCAGCCGACAGCAGACACAGACCTGGAGTGACGAGGCCAACGGCTCATCACCAAGCGGCCGTACGCTACACCAATGCGTGGGCTCTCACGATAAAGACGCATCCGAGACCCACCAAAGCGGATCCGCACAGCACGAAGATGGAGCGGTAAACCAACGGCGGGCATAGTCGCCGTCCCGCTGCAGCGCTGAACGAGACAAGGCTATACCACGCGAGGTCGGCGAGGATATGGCCGACATAGAAGCAGAGCAGGCCGATGATTCCGAACTGCAGCGATTGGGTCACAAACCCCATGCCGACGGTCAACCACCATATGATCCAGTATGGATTCGACACGCTCAGCACGATGCCCGCGAGTACGGGACCATAGGCAGAGCCCGCCGCTTTGGCGTTCATGGCATCCTCGGTCATCCGCCTGTTCTTTATGAGCATCTGCGATCCCATCCACAGCAGGACAAGGCCCCCAGCCCAGAGTATGACTGTGGTTGCAACGGGGTTCTGAAGCAGAGGCCCGATACCTGCCGCGATCAGTACCAGCAGAAAGATCTCAAGGATCGCGTGCCCCAGCACAATCAATGGCCCGGCCTTGAAGCCGCGTTTGAGTGTTTCGCTGATGGTCACCGTCAGTACGGGGCCGGGAGCCATCGCACCAGACAGGCCGACCACAAACGCACCTGCAAAAATGGTTAGTAACGGAAACATTCACAGAGCTTACGAGACGCCTATCCCAATAACCAATCAAAAGAGGCGCTTCAGGTATTAGCGAGGGATTTTCTATTGATGAATCGCGTACAGGACGGAGGCAGGTAGGGATCGTGTAAGTTGATCGGTTAAGGGTAACCGGGTAAG
>JABGQM010000031.1 GCA_018648805.1 Verrucomicrobiota bacterium | reverse complement strand
TCTTCCTATGCGCTCCGACCTCCCTGTCGCCCCGCAGTTTTTCCTTCATCGCTTTTCATAAGACTTTTGACAGAACCGCTTAGACCCCGAAGCCATCTGCATGACGAGCAGTCACGGCTGCTCATCACCTGTCGTCGCCGTGGAGCTGCCCTGACAGGAGGCGCTGCACAACCGGACAGCTCATACACGGCAACAACGCATCTTCGTCCGCCCCGTCGGGAGGGCGACAGTCGTGCGATCCGATGAACCAACAGAATTGACCACGGCCAATGGTGAAACTGGCACATTGCTCGCGCTGCCCGGACGAGCATTTGCGGATTTCCCAGCATGGAACGTCATCCATGCTCTGCTTCCGATACAGCGCCAGCAGAAGGAGGAGTTGGATGACCACACGGACCGGCACATCGCGCCATCCTTGCTCGTAGCTCTGCACGGCTTTTTCAGAGATGCCGAGCGCCTTCGCCAGTTCGGCCTGGGTTCTCCCCAGGATCCCGCGAATCCGCTTCACGGTCTCGGCATGGCCGTCAGTAGGGCTCTTCTTCTCCTTCGTCATAGCGTCTCCAGGCCACCTGCCCCCCCCTCCCCACCCCCCGGTTGCCGGGGGGGGGTACGCGGAGGGCGAAAAGCACTTGACTACCACGATGTGGTAGTACAGTATCTCTGTAGTGGCGGTGTACATGGTACGTCAGACCACGGATGTGAGTCCAGACCAGTTTTTTCTCACGGCCCGGTATGACAGCCAGCGTCAGGCGGCATTGCATGCCGCGACGGCACCAGCGGTCAGCGGTCCCGAAGAGGAGGTCATGCGTATGAAGGTGGCAGTAACCGGTAAAGGGGGTGTCGGCAAAACCACGCTATCGGCCCTCCTGGCGTGTGGATTGCGTGACCGGGGACGAGACGTTATCGCCATCGATGCCGACCCCGATTCAAACCTCCTGGCCAGCATGGGCTATCCCGCACCGGAGAGCGTCAAGCCTCTGGTCGATCTGAAAGCCATGATCGAGGAGCGCACCGGCGTGAAGCCGGGCACCACCGGCGGCATGTTCCGGCTCAACCCGTTCGTGGCGGACCTTCCGGATAAATACGGTGTGACGGTCGACGATATACTGGTTTTGGTCGCCGGCGCGGTCAAAAAAGGCGGCTCGGGCTGCTATTGCCCGGAGAACGCGATGCTCCGCGCGCTGGTCTCACATCTGCTTCTGGACGAGGGAAGCGCGCTGATCCTTGATATGGAAGCGGGCGTTGAGCATTTGGGGCGCGGCGTGGTGCGGGCGATTGATCATCTGCTGGTGGTCGTGAATCCGGGACAGCGCAGCATCGAGACAGCCCGCCGCGTCAGGGATCTGGCCGCCGACATTGGGTTGACTCAGGTCGGCGTGATAGCCAACCGGATACGCACACCTGAAGACGAAGCCTATGTTCGAGATGCGCTTCCGGGCCTACCTCTTCTGGGCGTGCTTCCGGATGATGAGACACTCTTGGCGGCCGACCGCGCGGGACGGGCCGTAACCGATTGCGGAGAGAGCACCAAGGAGGCCCTGGGCGCATTGCTCGACAAACTGGATAGCTCTGCAAGCGAAGGAGCGGAGACGACATGACTGATAAAATGAAGCGAACCGCCGATCCGGCGGCCGAGGCCATGATGGCCAAAGCCGGTGAGTGCGAAGTGGGAACCGCCTACGACCGGCACGAGTCACAAGGCAAGCGTTGCCCCTTCGGGGAAGCCGGCACCTGCTGCCGGATTTGCGAGATGGGGCCCTGCCGCATTTCCAAGAAGAATCCACGCGGGATCTGCGGCGCCAACGCCGCCACGGTCGCATCGCGTCACCTGATCCGCCAGGTCGCCGCGGGGGTCGCGGCGCATTCCGACCATGGCCACGACATTGTTAAGACACTGCTCATGACGGCCCGCGGCGAGTCCCAGGGCTACGAGATCAAGGGCGAGCAGCGGCTGCATGAGATCGCGAAGGAATGGGACATTGAGACCGCCGGCCGCACCAAGGAGGCCATCGCCGAAGAGTTGGCTCTGGCCGCCATGAACGAGTTCAACCAGCAGGAAGGCGAGATTCACTATCCGGCGGCCCGTGCGCCGGAAGCGACCGTCAAGGACTGGCGCCGTAACGGACTGATCCCGGTGGGCATCGAGCACGAGATCGTCGAAACGCTGCATCGGACCCACGAAGGGGTGGATGCGGAGTACAAGAACATCCTGATGCATGGGCTGCGCACCTCCATGGGCGATGGCTGGGCGGGGGCGATGTTGGCGACGGATCTGGGCGACATTCTGTTCGGTACACCCGAACCGGTCCGTAGCGAAGTGAATCTCGGGGTTTTGAAAGCCGACGAGGTCAACATCGTGGTGCATGGCCACGAACCGACCCTCTCGGAAATGGTCGTAGCGGCCAGTCGCGATCCGGAGCTGCTGGAGTTGGCAAAGAGCCATGGGGCCAAAGGCATCATGGTGGGCGGCATCTGCTGTACCGCCAACGAGATTCTGATGCGCCAGGGTGCACCCGTGGTAGGCAATTTCCTTCATCAGGAACTGGCCATCGCCACCGGAGCCGTGGATGTGATGTTGGTGGATGTGCAGTGCATTATACCCGCCGTGATCGAACACGCCGGGCGCTTCCACACCAAGGTCATCACGACCAGCAAGAAGGCGCACATTCCGGGGGCGGAGCACATCCAGTTCGAAGAATCCAAGGCGCTCGATATCGCCAAGGACATCGTGCGACGCGCGGTTGAGAACTTCCCGAATCGCGGTCCGGTCGACATTCCGCCGTATAGAAATGACCTCGTGGCCGGCTTCACCGTGGCCAACACCTTTACCCACCTGGGCGGACGCTACCGCTCCAGCTTTCGTCCCTTGAATGACGGCATCATCTCGGGGCGCCTGCGTGGCGTGGCGGCGGTTATCGGCTGCAACACCGTCAAGAAGACACAGGACGACAGCCACCTCAAGATGGTTAAGGAGTTCCTCAAGAACGACGTCCTTGTGATCATGACCGGATGCGCGGCCACAGCCTGTGCCAAGGCGGGTCTGCTGCAACCTGAAGCCGCGGCGGAGTATGCCGGCGAAGGGCTGAAGGAGATCTGCGAGGCGGTGGGTATCCCACCGGTCCTGCACTTTGGATCCTGCGTTGACAACAGTCGCATCCTCGTGGCGTTGTGCGAGATGATCAAGGAAGGTGGATTAGGCGAGAAGCTCTCGGATCTCCCGATTGCCGGCGCCGCACCGGAAGCGATGTGCGAGAAAGCGATTGCGATTGGCTTCTACTGTGTCGCGTCAGGGGCCTTTGTCAACTATGCCCCCTCAATGCGAATCCAGGGCAGCGAAGATGTGACCCGCTTCCTGACCGAAGATGTGGAAGCGATTACGGGCGGGAAGTTCAGCTTTGAAGAGGACCCCATCGAGGCTGCCCATCTCATGATGGAACACATGGACAAGAAGCGCGCCGCTTTGAAGCTGCGCCCCCTCATGTATGCCAAGCCATTCCTGGCCGTGACGGAGGCGTCGGCAGGCAGAGAGGTCAGCGAGGAGGAATTGGAGGCCGTCGCCGCGTCCCAGGCAGAAGGGCATTACGGCGGGGGCCATTCGTGCGGCGGCAAGAAGGTCTAGGGTAGCGGGTCGAGGGTAGCGGCAGAAAAGGGAGTCTGAATCATGTCAAAGATCATCGCCAGTGCGGCCATTCGCGGGGGCCACGAGATTTTCGCGCAAGCAGAAACCCGATGGAAGGCAGCGGTTGCTGACAAGGGCGCGGACGCTGCGGTGGCCTACCCCGACACCGCTTACTACCTCCCCATGGCGCATGCCCTGATGGGCCTCAACATCGAAACGCTGGGCCAGATCGAGCCGGTCATTGAGCACGCCCGCGATCTGTTGGGCGATCCACCTGCCGATGCCCTGTGGTTCCCCTACCTGGGCACGGCGCTGGATGCCGGCATCGCGACGCTGCTGAGTGAAGAAATCATCACGGTGCTGCGTTACGTGTATGATGAGGAACCGCAGGATGGCTGCAACGGATTCTTCACCGATACTATTCTGCGCACGCTGGGTATCCAGCTCGTCGATGGCCGCATGCCGGGCTTTGCCGCCATCCTGGGCGCCGCGCCCACCACCGACATTGCGGTCAACATCGTACGCGAGTTTCAGAAGCGCCAGATCATGGTCTTCGTGGGCTCCTCCTCCAACGGGGTCAGCATCATCGACCAACTCAACGAGGCCGGGGTGGAGATGGGCTGGGACACCTACATCGTGCCGTACGGACGTGACACGATCTCGGCAATCTACCCGCTCAACTGGGCCATTCGCGGCGCGATGACCTTTGGCGGCATTAAACCGGGAAATCCGCGTGACTGTCTGGAGTATTGCAAGAACCGCGTCTTCGCTTTCGGGCTGACCCTGGGCGAGGTCGACGACTTCAAGTATGCCACCGGCGCGGGGGCCATCGACATGGGCTTCCCCATCATCGCCGATACCGAGATCCCTGAGATTCTGCCGACCGGTATCTGCACCTACGAGCACGTCGTGCACGAGCTCGACTACGACAACATTGTACCGCGCTGCATCGAGGTGCGCGGCGTCAAGGTGACGGTCTCCGAAGTCGACATTCCGGTCGCCTTCTCGGCGGCCTTCGAAGGCGAACGCGTGCGGCGCGAGGATATGCACTGTGAGTTCGGCGGCAAATACTCTACCGCCTTCGAGTTTGTCCACATGGCCGAGATGGACGAGATCGAGGATGGTCACATCGAGGTGATCGGACCGGATGTCGACACGCTCGAAGAGGGCGGCAACATGGCCCTCGGACTGTTGGTCAAGGTGGCCGGCCGCGAGATGCAGAAGGATTTCGAATCGATCATCGAGCGCCAGGTGCATCACTTCATCAACTACGCCATGGGCATCTTCCACATGGGCCAACGCAACCTGATCTGGGTGCGCATCAGCAAACAGGCCTTTGCCGACGGCTTCACCTTGAAGCATTTCGGCACGATTCTGCATGCGCGGATCCATGACGTCTACGGCAAGATCGTGGACAAGGTTCAGGTGCAAATCCTCTCCGAACCGCCCCAGGTAGAGTCCGAGCTGGCCTTGGCCCAGGTGGCCTACCAGGACCGTGACCAGCGCATCGCCGGCATGACCGACGAGAGTGCGGATGTGTTCTACTCCTGTTCGCTGTGTCAATCGTTTGCGCCCAACCACATCTGCGTGATCAGCCCTGAGCGTCTCGGTCTGTGCGGTGCCTACAACTGGCTGGACGGCAAGGCGGCGTTCCAGATTGATCCCACCGGTGGCAATCAACCCATTGCCAAGGGACGCGTGATCGATGCCGACATGGGTAAATGGGAAGGGGTCAACGAGTTTGTCTACAACGCATCGAACCGCACCATCGAGGAAGTCAGCATCTACTCGTTGATGGAGTCACCCATGACCTCATGCGGCTGTTTCGAATGCATCCTGGCCCTGGTGCCCGAGGCCAACGGCTTCATGATCGTCAACCGCGAGTTCCCCGACATGACGCCCTGCGGCATGAAGTTCTCGACGCTGGCCGGCTGCGTAGGTGGCGGCAACCAGACCCCCGGCTTCCTGGGCGTGGGCCGCCTGTATGTCCTCAGCCGCAAGTTCATCTCGGGTGACGGCGGACTGGGACGCCTCGTCTGGATGCCGAAAGACCTGAAGGAGTACTACCGCGACCGCTTCTCCATACGTGCGAAGGAGATAGGCATTCCCGATCTACTCGACCGAATCGGTGACGAGACCGTGGCCACCACGGGCGAGGAACTGCTGGAGTTCATGACGAAGCAGGGCCATCCCGCCCTGGAGATGGAAGCGTTGTTCTAGGCGAGGCCCAGGCGAAACTTAGTCAAACACAGAAGAAGCAGGAGGAAGCGATGGCTCTCAAGGCGTTGGATATTTTCAAGTTACTTCCCAAGACAAACTGCAAGGACTGCGGCTGCCCCACCTGCCTGGCGTTTGCCATGAAGCTGGCCCAGAAGCAGACTACGCTGGACCAATGTCCCCATGTGACCGATGAATCGAAGGCCGCTCTCGAAGGCGCCTCAGCCCCGCCGGTGCGCCTGATCAAGATCGGGACGGGCGCCGCCGCGCTTGAAATCGGCAACGAGACGGTGCTCTTCCGCCATGAAGAGACCTTCTATCATCCGCCCGGCATTGGGATCGTGATTCCCGACGACCTCTCCGAGGAGGCCTTGGCCGCCCAGGTTGAGAAACTGGCCGGCTCCAAGTTCGTACGCGTGGGCACCGATATCGCCATCAACGTGGCGGCCGTCGACGATGTTGCCGGCGATGCGGACGCCTTCGCGCGCACCGCCGCAGCCGTCGCTTCCGCCGGTGTGCCGGTGGTGCTGGTTTCGAGCGATGTAGACCGTCTGGCCAAGGCGCTTGAACAGACCGCAAGCGGCCGTCCCCTGATCTGCGGCGCCACGCCCGAGAATTGGGAGGCCGTGGCCGCCCTGGCCAAGAGCGAGCGCTGCCCCCTCGCGGTCTCGGCACCGGATCTGGATGCCCTCGCCGAACTCACCCAGAAGATCGTGGCCACGGGCGTTGAAGACCTGGTCCTGAACGTGGGCGGCGAAGATCTGGCGGCCACGCTACAGGCCCTTACGGCCGCACGGCGCCTCGCCCTCAAGAAGCAGGTGCGTGCGTTGGGATACCCCAGCCTGACGATCTGTCGCATCGAGGACCCCATGGCCAACATGTCGGCCTGTTGTTCTTACGTCGCCAAGTTCTCAGGCGTGGTTTTGACCACGCTCACCGAGCCGGAGGCGCTGCTTCCGATCCTGACCGTACGTCAGAATATCTACACCGATCCACGCAAGCCGATCCAGGTGGAGGCGGGTCTCTACGCCATCGGTGCCGTCACGCCCGATTCGGCCCTGCTGTTGACCACAAACTTCTCACTGACCTACTACACCGTCGAAGGCGAAGTCGAAGCCAGCCGCGTGCCGGCCTACATCGGCGTGGTCGACACCGAGGGCACCTCCGTGCTCACGGCCTTTGCGTCGGACAAGCTCAATGCCGACAATGTGACGGCGTTCCTCAATTCGGACGACGTCAAGGCCAAGGTGGGACACAGGAAACTGATCCTGCCGGGTTACATCTCCGTCATGAGCGGATCCCTGCACGAAGAGTCGGGCTGGGAGGTCATGGTGGGGCCGCGTGAAGCCAGCGGCATATCCAAGTATCTGAAGACAGTTTGGCAAGGTGCATGAAGACCTATACGGCCACATTTCTTCCGGAGAACAAGACCGTCACGGCGGTCAAAGGCAAGAGTCTTCTGGAAGCGGCCGCCGTGGCCGGGATCAGGATCAACAGCATCTGCGCCGGGGACGGTGTGTGCGGCAAGTGCCGGGTGCTGGTCAAGTCGGGCAAGGTCACGGCCAAGCCCAACATGTTTCTGACCCGGCGCGAAATTCAGCGCGGCATGGCCCTGGCCTGCCAGACCTATGTCGCGGGGGATGTCATCGTCGAGGTCCCGCTCGAATCGCGTTCGGGTGCCGCACCCATCCTGGCCCCGGAAGACGCCCTGCGCTATGGCCGTGAATCGGAATGGATCGACGACGAGGCCCGCTTCCGCCGCCAGCCCCTCTCGCGCAAACTCTTCGTCGAGCTGCCGCCGCCCACACTGGATGACGCCCTGTGTGACCAGGAACGCCTCTTCCGGGAGTTGCGCAAGCATCAGGATATCCCCGTGATGCAGATGGGACTCACCATCCTCAAGCAGCTACCCGCCGTCCTGCGCGACTCCGACTGGAAGATCACGGTCCTGCTGGGCCGCCGCGGCGACACCCTCGAGGTGGTTGACATTGAGGCGGGCGACACGACCGGCAGCCATTTCGGGCTTGCGGTCGACCTCGGCACCACGACCCTCGTCGCCCAGCTGGTCGACCTCTGCAACGGGGCAACCGTTTCAACCCAAGCCAAGTACAACTCGCAGGCCGCGTGCGGTGAGGATGTCATAGCCCGCATGATGTGCGCCAATGATCCGGCCCGACGCGAAGAGCTCAAACAGATGGTTGTGGATGACATCAACGACCTCTTGAATGCTCTGCTGCTCGATAGCGGCGCCAAGGCCCACGATGTGACCTACGTCATGTGCGCCGGCAACACCGTCATGACCCACCTGCTCCTGGGGCTTGACCCGGCTAACATCCGGCGCGATCCCTATATCCCCTCCGTCAGTGAACCGCCCGTCATTCGCGCCTCGGAGATCGGCCTGGGCATTAACCCGCGCGGGCTCCTGGCCGTATTGCCGTGCATTGCCTCGTACGTGGGGGGGGATGTTGTGGCGGGTGTGTTCTTTAGCGGCATGGCCTCGTCTGACGACGTCTCCCTTCTGATCGATATGGGCACCAATGGCGAAGTCGTGCTCGGCAACCGCGAGTGGCAGGTGTGCTGCTCGGCCTCGGCCGGTCCCTCTTTTGAGGGCGGCGGGATCACCTGCGGCATGCGGGCCACCAATGGCGCGGTCGAGCGAATGGATCTGGAGTCCGGTGGCCGTGTGACACGCTGCGATGTCGTGGGGGGCGGCAAACCTCTGGGCCTGTGCGGATCGGGTTTGATCGACCTTGTGGGCGAACTCCAGCGGGTCGGCTGTATCGACCGTAAGGGGCGCTTCGTGCACAACGCCTGCGGCGACAGGCTGCGCAAGGATGAAACGGGCGCACTCGAGTTTGTGCTGTTCTCCACGGACGAAACCGTTCTCGGTCGCGAGATCACTCTGAGTGAGGCCGACATCAGAAATCTGATTCACAGCAAAGGCTCGATCTATATGGCCTGTGAATGCCTCCTGACCTACGTCGACATGACCTTTTCTGATCTGGCCCATATCTATGTCGCCGGCGGATTCGGAAGCTACCTCGAAGTCCCCAAAGCCATCCGGCTCGGACTGCTGCCCGATGTCGATCACGAGCGTTTTCAGTTTATCGGCAATGCCTCACTGCAAGGCGCCCGCATGGCCCTGCTCTCACAGGATGCCCTGGCCTTTATCCGCGAGAAGATCGGGGCGTCCATGACCTACCTCGATCTCAGCTCCTCGCCGCAGTACATGAACGAATACTCCTCCTGCCTCTTTCTACCTCACACCGATCTTGAAAGATTTCCCTCCGTCACACAGGCGAGCGCCCCTGCGCTCGCCACAACCGGGTAACAAGGAGTCCTCAGCATGGCATTCAGAATTGCAGTCGCCGGCAAAGGCGGCACCGGTAAATCGACCCTATCGGCCCTGCTCTGCCGCAGCCTGTTGAAGCAGGGCAAGCGGCCCCTGCTCATGGTGGATGCCGACCCCAACAGTTGCCTGCCCGAGAAACTGGGGCTGAAGCCGGATCGCACGATGGGCGAGCTGCGCGAGGAGCTGCGCGACGACCCCGAGAAGGTGCCCGCCGGCATCTCGAAGACCGAATGGATCGAGCGACTAATCAACCAGGAGGTCGCCGAGGCGGCCGGCTTCGATCTGGTCGTGATGGGCCGCCAGGAAGGCCCCTCCTGCTACTGCTACATCAACAATCTGCTGCGCAACTGCCTCGACAAGCTGGGCGACCAGTACGAAGCCGTCCTCATCGATAACGAGGCTGGGATGGAGCATATCAGCCGTCGCTCCAACGGGGCCGTGGATGTGCTCCTGGTGGTGTGCCAGCCCAACCCGACCGGCGCCCGTACCGCGGCCCGCATCATGGAACTGGCCGACAGCCTCGATCTGCGGATTGGTCGCCGCCTGCTCGTTCTCAACAGCACCAGCGGCACCCGAACCCCTGCCGTACAGGCGGTGTTCGATGCAGCCGGACTACGGATCGACACCTGCATCCCGCTCGATCCGGCCATCCTGGATTTCGATGCCGAGGAACGGTCCTTGATTGAGTTGCCCGAAGATTCACCCGCTGCGCTGGTTATCGACACGCTGGCGGAAACACTGATGAAGGAGGAGTCGCGATGAAACTCATGGAGACAGCAGTAGAGAAATGGTCCGGAGCCATCCAGGAGGTGACGCTCGGAGCGGGTGCGGACGCGGGCGGTACGCGAACGTCGACGATCAAGGTGGGCGGGGCGGCCGCCCTGCCCTTCATGGATTTTGAAGGGGTCACCCCTAACGCCCCGGTCGTCGCGATGGAAGTGTGGGACTGTGAGCCGACCGACTGGCCCGCCCCCCTGCGTGAAGCCCTGGGCGACGTGGTCAAAGATCCGGCCGAATGGGCACGCACGTGCGTGGAGGAGTATGGGGCGGACGCGATCTGTCTTAAGCTGGCCAACACGCATCCTGATGAGGGCAATACCTCACCTCAGGAAGCCGCCGCGGTGGTCAAGGCGGTCCTGGCGGCTACGAGCGTGCCGCTAATTATCTGGGGCTGCGAGAATGACGAGAAGGACAACGACGTCATGCCGGTCTGCAGCCAGGCCGCCGCCGGCGAGCGCTGCCTGCTGGGTGCGGTCACCGAAGACAACTACAAGACGCTGGTCGCGGCCTGCCAGGCCGACGGCCACTCGCTGATCGGGCTGAGCCCGATCGATATCAACATTGCCAAGCAGGTCAACATCCTCGTCTCCGAGATGGGCTTTCCGCTCGATCGTATGGTGATGTACCAGACCACCGGGGCGCTGGGCTACGGGATTGAGTACACCTACTCCATCCAGGAGCGTGGCCGCCTGGCGGCCCTCGGGGCTGACAAGATGATGGCCCTGCCCGTGATCTGTATGGTGGGGCAGGAGGCCTGGCGCGCCAAGGAGGCCAAGGCCACCGCCGAGGAGCAGCCCACATGGGGCAACGCGGATACACGTGGCGTCTACTGGGAATTGGCCACGGCGGCGACGCTGCTCCAGGCCGGCAGCGACATCATGGTGATGCGTCACCCGGATGCCGTGCGCGCGTTGAAGGGTGTGGTTGGAAATTTGATGAAATAGAGGGGAAGCAGCTATGAATGTCATTGGAGAACGTATCAACGGAATGTTTACGGTAATCGGAGACGCCATTTCCGCGAAGGATCCCGGACCGGTCAGAGACATGGCCATTAAGCAGCTCGAGCATGGGGCCAACACGCTCGACATCAACGTCGGTACCCGCGTCCCCAAGGATGAACGCGCGGAGGTCATGCGCTGGCTCGTGGAATCCGTACGCGAGGTCACGGATGCCCCGCTCGCCATCGATAATCCTGCGCTCTCCACCATGCGCGTGGGGATCGAGGCCGCCACGAAGAAGGGCCCGGCGATCATCAACTCAACCACAGGCCAGGAAGACAAGCTCGCCTCCTTCATGGCCCTCGCCCACGAGTTCAGCGCAGGAATCATCTGTCTGGCGATCGACGAGAACGGTGTCGCCGCCTCGACCGATGCCAAGCTCGAAATTGGGATGCGCAGTGTGGGGGCAGCCATGGACGCGGGCGTCCCGCTGGAGCAGGTCTATCTCGATCCGATCATTCTGCCGGTTAACTGCGACCAGGCAGCGCCGGGGATTGTGCTGGAGACCATCAGCCAGTTCGGAATGCTATCGGATCCTGCCCCGCACATCGTGATTGGCCTGAGTAATCTGAGCCAGGGCGCTAGCGAAAGACCCCTGATCAATCGCACGTTCCTGGTGATGGCGATCGCAGCCGGACTGGATGCCTCCATTCACGACCCCTTGGACACGGGCCTGATGAACGAGATGATCACCGCTGAGATGCTTCTGAACAAGTCGATTTACAGCAACTCATATCTCAAGGCGCATTTGCAGAGCCTGTGAGGCTCACAGCATGGCGAGCACCGTGAGCATCATGGCGCACCAGAGCACCTCAACGGGGACCTGGGAATGAGCCGTGGCATCCAGCAGGAGGTCGCCACGCGCGGCGAACTCGTCGTCTCCGCTCCAGAGGATAAGCACGAGCGGCAGTGTCGCAAAGGGGTGTAGGCGCAGAGAGGCATCCCCGTAAGTCTGCACCACGCCGCCCAGGGCCTCGCCTCGTTTTGTGAAGGCGTCGAGATCACCATCGTACCGCGCCGCCAGCTTGTCCAGCGGCAGCGTATGGCTGCCGCGCACCATCGCATCGACGCCGGGCAGTTCGCCCGGCCGGACCAAGCGCCCTGAGACCTCAGCGGGGTGACCGTGCACCAGAAAACCGAGTATCGCCCGACGCGCGAAATACCCCAGCCCCGCCAGGAGCGGCTCCGCCGCCGGCGCAGCGGCGCGGATCTCTCTCTCGTTGAGCGCGACCTCTACGGGATGGCTCAACAACTCCGTACGGTAGACATGGGTCGCGGGACAGAAGGAAGCGCCCGTCCGCACCACGACGTCTTCCGTGGGCCGCGCCTGCAACAGCTCCCACGCGTGTACTTCGCCGGCATTCATTGTTCAGTCACCACGATCATCTCATGGCAACTCTATGTCGCCATCGCCCTGCCGTCAAACAGTTCGCGCATGGATTCTGCGCCACGTCTTGCTCCATGGTGTGTCCGATGCCGAATGGGCATGTTCGCACACATTGAATTGACAGCGATACCACCGTGTGGTACCTAAATAGATATGAACGCTGATGCATCAGGAATGTGCGCGTGACCGAATGACAGCACCCCTCCAGGAGATGGCGGGTCGCCTGCGGCCGCATGCCTTCGTTGATCGACGTGGCGAGCCCGTCCTCATTCGGGATTTGAGTGGCAATCACGTCGAGCGGCTGCTGGATATGTACCTGGCCTACCAACCGCGGGGGTCCTTTAATGGGTTGCCCCCCATCGAAGACGGCGCCTGTGTTATGTGGGTCAAGCACATGGTTGATACAGGCATCAACCTGGTCGCGCAGTCTTTCGACGCCGGCGTTGTCGGCCATGCCGTGCTTTTCCCTATGCAAGAGGGCTCCTATGAATTCCTCGTTGTCGTCTCCCCCAGCCACCAGGGCAAAGGCATCGGGACGGAACTGACACGTGACGTGATGCAGCTCGGGTATGAGGCCGGCATTGATCGGATCTGGCTGTGCGTGGAAACGATGAACCGCGTGGCACGACACGTTTATCGCAAGTGCGGATTTCAGGATCTGGGTCCCGCCGAAGGTGGCGAGGTCGCCATGCAGTTCGACATCACCCGCTACCGTGACGTGATGCAGCGGCCGATCACCGTTGTGATGCGCACCAAGGCGGTCACGATCGACTCCGACACCACCTGTTCGGAAGCCATTCTACTCTGTCTCAAGCGGCATTTGAGTGCACTGCCCGTGGTGGAGAGCAATGGCCGTGTCACGGGCATTCTGACGGCGACAGATCTCCTGCGTGCGGGCGCACCGGAACAGCGGGTGAGTGACGTTCTCACGCACAATGTGGTCACCGTCGACACCCGGTGCGATATAGCCAAGGTCGCCCGCCTGCTGCAATCCCGGCGACTGCGATGCGTTCCCGTGGTTGACGAGCAGGGCCAATTTCTCGGGATCGTCGGACGCCGCGAAATCCTGGCCCACCTCATCAAGACCGATTGGAAGCAGGATGTGTCAAGCCACTCAGGCACTAGCGCAGAGCGGCATCCGGCCGAAGCCCCCGGTTAGGCCGGCCGGTTGTTTTGTATTCAGCACTTTACACACGGGGCTGGGTGCGTGAAAGTGAGGCGTCAGGAAGTGGCAGTGAGGGATTAAGCCATGGCAACCGTGATCTTAGGAGACTTGCTGGACCGGGCTGCGGATTTCGAGCAGCGCGTCGAGCGCTGCTACACCGCAATCCGCGAGGCTTCGCCGGATAACGGCGTGCGGTTGCTTACCTACTACCTCGCGCGCCAGGGCCGCCGTCAGGGCCAGGGGCTGGAAGGCCTTGACCCCGCGCAGAAGGAGCGCATACGTGCCGTCGAAATGGAGACCCACATTCAGTTTGAGCCCAGCAGGGCTTTCCATGTTATCGACACGCCGCCGGAAGCCCTGGCCGGCATAACGCTCATCGATGCCGCCATCCAATACGACAAGCAACTGATCACTCTTTACCGCGGCATCCTGCAACAGCCCCTAACCGATGAAGCCTGCGATCTGCTCAAGACCCTTCTTGAGATTGAGGAGCGTGATATCGTCAAACTGGAGACCATGATGGCCACACACTACTTCTAGAGGTGATGTCTCGGGCGCTCTATCCATTGGGACGTCTCCATAACAAACGGATTGTACAGAGCCAGACGCTCACTATAATTGAAAGCAACCATCACACAGACGGCACCGCTTGTTTTAGCGATGCCCTTCCCTCGAAAAGGAGTAGGCACCATGGCCAAAATCACGCTCATTGACGACGATGTGGACATCACGGACGGAACCGCCGCCATTCTGCGCGAGGAAGGGCATAGTGTCAGCGTTATGAACACGACAGAAGGCGCGGTGGATGTGCTGTCAAGGAATACACCGGACCTCCTGATCCTGGATGTAATGTTCCCTGAGAATCCGGCGGGGGGGTTCGACCTGGCCCGCAAGATACGGCACACACCCGCCATCAAGGATCTACCCATCATTCTTCTGACAGGCGTCAACCAGGAATTCCCCATGGATTTCTCCGCTGGCGATATAGATGACGACTGGATGCCTGTGCAGGTTTTCATGGAGAAGCCTGCCCGTGCGCCTGACTTGATCGCGAATGTAGCCAGAATGCTGAAACAGGAAGCATAGCGTTTTCGTCCACCCCGTGCCGTCCCCTAGCGCCTAGACTCGTGGAAGGACGTGAACACGGCGGAAGATCTGGTCGCCGTGTGGTCCTCATAGTGAGCCTGACAAAAACAAACAGAGAAATATCGCTTGGTCACTTGACCAAATAACCATCTATAGCATACAGTGGCCTCATGACTGTACACGAAGACAAGCGCATGCAAGCGCGGTCGGATATCTTCAAGGCACTCGGACACCCGGCCCGGTTGGCCATGGTGATTGCGCTGGGTGATGGGGAGCGCTGTGTGTGTGACCTTCAGGAGCTCGTGGGCTCCGACATGTCAACCATATCCAAGCACCTCACGGTCCTGCGCGCGGTCGGGCTTGTTGAACCGGATAAGCGGGGCAAACAGGTATACTATTCACTGAAGATCCCTTGCACGCTCGGATTTGTGACCTGCGTCGACAAGGCGCTACAGGAACGGGGGCCGTAAGCATGGTGGAGTGGAAACAGGAGTGGAAGAAGTTGGCCTTGCTGGCGGGCGGGTTCCTGCTCTGCTTCTATCTGCCGGTCGGCCGCGACCGCTTTGACGGGGCCGTGCTCGAAGCGTTGCACCTTCTAAAATGGTACGCGCAGGAGCATGTGCTGCTCTGCCTGATCCCGGCCTTCTTTATCGCGGGGGCGATCGCCGTCTTTGTGAGCCAGGCCTCCGTGATGAAATACCTCGGCGCCAGGGCCAACAAGGTGTTGGCGTATGGCGTGGCCGCGGTGTCGGGTACGATCCTGGCCGTCTGCTCCTGCACGGTCCTGCCGCTCTTTGCGGGGATCTATCGCATGGGCGCCGGACTCGGACCGGCCACGGCGTTTCTGTATGCGGGGCCGGCGATCAATGTGCTGGCGATCGCGTTGACCGCGCGGGTGCTGGGCATCAAGCTCGGGATTGCGCGGGCCGTGGGCGCGATCGTGTTCAGCGTGGTGATCGGACTCTTGATGCACCTGATCTTCCGCAAGGAAGAAGAAGCGAAAGCCGCCGCACAGGTCGCGCTGCCGGAACAGGAGGTCAAGCGGCCACTCTGGCAGAACGCCGTCTACTTCTTCACGATGGTGGGCATCCTTGTGTTCGCCAACTGGGGCAAGCCGATGCATGAGGGCGGGCTCTGGCATGCGATCTATTCGGCCAAATGGGTGGCGACCTCGTTGTTTGCCGTGGGACTGGCGGTCGTTCTGGTGGCCTGGTTCGACATGAAGTGGTGGAAGATGCTTCTGGGCGGTCTACCGGCTGTCGTGCTGGCGGCTCTCTTCCCCCGTTCGCCGATGATGGCATTCGCGGCGGGTGTGATTGGCCTTTCCACGATTACGAGTACGAGCAAAGACGAGACGGGCGAATGGTTCTCATCGGCCTGGGGATTCGCCAAGCAGATCCTGCCCCTGCTCTTCGGCGGGGTCATTGTAGCGGGGCTCCTGCTGGGCAGCCCGGAGAGCAGTGACGGCGGGTTGATTCCCGCGGCGTGGGTCGCGGACCTGGTCGGCGGCAATTCGGTGGGGTCCAACCTGTTCGCTTCGGTCGTGGGCGCCTTCATGTATTTCGCCACGCTGACCGAGGTCCCGATCTTGAAGGGCTTGATCAACAACGGTATGGGCCAGGGGCCTGCGTTGGCGCTGCTGCTGGCCGGCCCCGCTCTCTCCCTGCCCAACATGCTGGTGATCCGCAGCGTCATGGGCACAAAGAAGACGGTCGTGTTTGTGCTGCTGGTGGTTATGATGGCGACCATCAGCGGGCTATTGTTTGGACTGATCGCGTAAGAAGGGAGCTATGGGATGACAACGATTCAAGTATTGGGCACGGGCTGCCCCAAGTGCAGACAGGTGGCCGAGAATGCTGAAGCCGCCGCCAGGGAGTTGGGGATCGAGATCGAGTTGGTCAAGGTGACCGATATCAACCAGATTATGACCTTCGGGGTGATGATGACCCCGGGCATTGCGATCGACGGCGAGGTCAAGGCCAGCGGCAAGGTCAGCAGCACCGCCGAGATCAAGGGATGGCTGCAGTGAAAACGATCTATCGCGCAGGTGTCGTGCTGGCACTGGCGGGCGCCATTGCGGCTGTACTGGTGATCAAGCAGCGGGATACCGACCACACGGCGGCGCTGCCCGCAACGACCACCGCCCTACCCCGCCTGGTCGATCTGGGGGCGGGCAAATGCGCTTCCTGCAAAATGATGACACCGGTATTGGAGGCGCTAAAGCGGGAGTTTGCCGACCAGTTCAGCGTCACGTTCATCGATGTGTGGGAGCAGCCCGAGGCGGCGGAGGAGTATGGCATCCGCATGATCCCCACCCAGATATTCTATGACGCCGCCGGCAACGAGTTGTACCGCCACGAAGGGTTTATCTCCCGCGAGGATATTCTCGAGGTATGGCAGAAGCATGGGGTGGGTGCGGACCGCGACGGAGCGCGGTCCCTACCCGATCGTTGATAGAACCGAAGGTAGGGACCGCGCTCCGCCGCGGTCCGAAGAAGGACCCACACCATGCAAGACCTCTTCTCAGCGCTGTCACATGCGATCGACGGCACACCACTCATTGCTTGCGGTGCCGCCTTTGTGTGGGGCGTGCTGAGCATCGTGCTCAGTCCCTGTCATCTGGCCAGTATTCCGCTGATCGTGGGTTTCATCGATGAGCAGGGGCGCATCTCGACCCGACGCGCCTTCCTGATCTCCCTGCTTTTTGCGGTCGGCATTCTGGTCACGATTGCCATCGTGGGGCTGGTGACCGCCCTGGCCGGCCGCATCCTCGGTGATATGGGCCGCTACGCCAACTATTTTGTCGCCCTGATCTTCTTCGGGGTAGGACTCCACTTGCTAGGCGTCATTCCCCTCCCCTGGTCCGGACCGGGCCAAGTCAACATGAAGCGCAAGGGCCTGCTGGCAGCATTCATTCTGGGGCTTGTGTTTGGCCTCGCGCTGGGGCCGTGTACCTTCGCCTACATGGCGCCCATGCTGGCGGTCACTTTCAAGCTGGGCGCCGCGCGGCTGCCCTACGCCATCCTTCTGCTGCTCCTCTACGGGGTCGGCCACTGCGCCCTGATCGTGCTGGCGGGCACCTTCACCGAAGTCGTGCAGCGCTACCTGAACTGGAACCAGCGCTCACACGGCGCCGCCCTGATGCGGAAAGTATGCGGGGTACTCGTACTCCTGGGTGGCCTCTACATGCTCTACAAGGCCTAGGGGCTTCGGTGTTTTTGAATGGGTGAAGGGGTGAAAGGGATCGAACATCCAACAACCAACGCCCAACAACCAACGCCCAAGGGAAGCCTGCATACGCTGTCGCCGCACACCCTATAGGATGCCCTCAACTTGGATGTTGGAAGTTGGATGTTGGTTGTTGGGCGTTGAAATGGTCCGGTAACGACGTGGCTACCCACACAAAGTAGCGAGGAGCTGTCGGCGGGCACGCACATCAGGGATCAGGGGTGGTTGCCGCCTGCCAGAGGCAGCTAGTCTGGGTGACCGCTTCTATCTCGCGCTCGAGGCGGGCGCTGTCCCAGTGGTGGGCTTCCCCCATGAGGGTGGCGCAGCTACGCAGCAGGACGGGGTCCGTGGGGCGGTTGGATCCGAGGCCGGTACGGCGGAAGATGAGGTCGCCGAGCGTCTGCGGCATCTCGGTCTCGATCACATGACGAATCTCGCGCGTGAGCACATCCTCGCTGCCCTCCAGAATGGGCCCGGCCTCACCGGAGGCAAGCACGGCATCAATCCCGCCGCCATACAGGCGGAGGAGTCGCTCGATAGCGGCGGGCGAGGTGTGGGTGCTGTAGCGATCGAACGAGGCGCTGCGGAAGTCGGCCAGGTCGCCGAGAACATCACCCATGAGCGGACGCGCGGACGTGGTCGAGGCCACAACCGGCCCGTCGAGGCGGGCAATGGCATGTGTCACCGTGCGCTGGGCCACATCGCGGGCGGTAGTGTACTTGATCCCAAGCACCGTCAGCAAGCCATCCACACCGTCGGCGCTGCCGTGATCGATCAGGCGGTAGTGGCGCAACAGGGGTGGCTCCTCGCCCGCCCGTGCGGCGCGCGTGGCGGGTATGACGCCGGCGTGAATAAGCAGAATATCATCCCGCGTGAGATCCACCCCGGGGTAGCAGCTGTTGAGTGCCGCAAGATAGGCGTCGATATCCTCATCGGTCACGGCGGCACTGTCGACGGGTCCCTCATGGGGACGGTAGTAGGTGCCGGCCATGGTAACGCCGCGCCAGGGCACAAAAAAGAAGAGGCGTCCTCCCGAAGGGGTGTCGCTGCCGGCCGTCAGTCCCGCCGCGATGCCCTCAACCGGCCAGCGCTTCAGGATCAGGTTGATCCCCAGGGCCAGGTGATGGCAGGGCAGCGAGAGCTTCGCGCCGGCGGTCTGAAGCAGCTCCGCCGCCCACGGCCCGGCGGCATTGATCACGAGTTCAGAGTGGATCGCCACCCTCTGACCACTCAGGCGGTCTTCGGCTTGAATGCCGACCACATTGCCCTCCTCCATGATCAACTCACAGGCACGCAGGTAGTTGGCCGCCACGGCACCGGCGTCACAGGCGTCCTTCACCATCGAGATCACGATGCGCTCGGTATCATAGCCGACGGCATCGTGCCAAATGGCGCCTCCGGTGACGTCCCGCTCGGACAGGGCAGGAACCGTCTGCAGACACTCCTCCCGGGAGACCGTACGACAGGCGGGAATACGGCGGGTCGGATCAAGGCCACGGTTACGGTGCGCACTGAGCATATCGTTGAGGGCCGTCCCGAGCGACATGACCAGGCGGCTCTTCATAAACGCTTTGCGCGTCGGCATGATACAGCTGAGCGGATCGACCAGGTGGGGGGCTGTGCGCAGGAGCGTACTGCGCTCGCGAATCGACTCAAAGACGCGCGGCAGATCGAACTGCTGGAGGTAGCGTAGGCCGCCATGAATGATCTTGAGACTGTTGGCCGAGGCCCCTGAACAGAAGTCGTTCTGCTCCACCAGCGCCACGCGCAATCCGCGCGTGGCGGCCTCGCGCGCTATGGCCGCCCCGTAGATGCCGCCGCCCACGACCAGGATGTCAAAGCGAGTGTCGGCAAGGTGCTGTATGTCTCTCTTCATGGAGAGAGGTTACCAAGCCAACGGCGTGGAGCTCAAGCGGATACACAAGGAAGAAAGTGAGCGGTGAGCAGTGAGCGGTGAACTGGGGGCGTCTAAGTCGTTGTGTCCCGAGGAACCTAGTGTTTGACTGGGACACTATTCGACCACGAACCAACAACTGCTCACTGCTTACTGCTCACTTCCCCCACCCCCCACCCCCCACCCCCTACAGCCCAAACAGGCGACATGCATTGGCTGTGGTGATAGCGGCGATGTGTTCACACGAGACGCCACGCACCTCGGCCAGACAGCGCGCGACGTCGGGCAGGTAGGCCGGCTCGTTGGGCTTGCCGCGATGCGGCACCGGGGCCAGGTAGGGGGTATCGGTTTCGATGAGCAACCACTCGTCCGGCACCACGGCCGCCGCGGCGCGCAGCGAATCGGCGTTGCGAAAGGTCAGAATGCCACTGAAGCTGATAAACAGTCCGAGTTCCACCAGCTCAGTTGCCATATCGGCGTTGCCTGTAAAGCAGTGCAGCACCCCCAGGCGATCATAGGGATGCGTCCAGGCCGCGCGATGGGCGCGCAGCATGGCCAGTATGTCGGCCTCGGCTTCGCGGCTGTGAATGATGATTGGGAGTTCCCGCTCACGCGCCAAATCGAGCTGGGCCCCGAAGAGTGCTTTCTGCTCGGTGGCCGTTTCAGGGCTGTAGTGATAGTCCAACCCGGTCTCGCCGACGGCGACGACTCCCGGTGCATCCAGCTGCCGCCGTACCGCCTCGACCAGGCCGGCCACATCCCCTGCCCCGCCGATCTCAGCCACGTGGCGATCAAAGGCCACGGCCGCAGAGAACACCTCGCCATGGGTGGCCGCCGCCTGCAAGGCGGCGGTATTCATGCTCTCTGATCCACCCACCGCGACTAGGCGCGTTACGCCTGCGTCCACGGCACGCTTCATCAAGCCGGCCACATCGTCGTCCGGCTCCAGATGCATGTGGGTATCGATGTACATAGGGCTCAGTGTAGCCCAAACCGATCTTTATCTCGATTCAAAACACGTTTCATTCTATAGTCCCGCCGATGCATTATATTCACACACTTATCGCCGGGAATGTCTGGGCGGCGTGGCTGGTTTTGGCCATCAGCTTTGCCGTGCTGGCGAAGTGCGCCGACATCTTTGTCGAGAGCGCCGTATCGCTGGCCTACAGGTTCAAGCTCCCTAAGCTGATCGTGGGCATTGTCCTGGTTTCCTTCGCCACCACAGCGCCCGAGCTGGCCGTCTCGGTCATGTCGGCCATTCGCGGCAATGCCCAGATTGCACTCGGTAACGCGGTGGGATCCGTCCTGTGCGACACCGGCCTGGGCCTGGCGCTGTGTGCGCTGTGTGCCGCCGGGGCGGTCACCCTCACGCCGCGCGTTGTCAAGCAGGCCGGAACGTTTCTCATTGTGGTGGCCCTCATGGCGTTCGGGTTCACCGCGTTTGACTACACGCTCAGTCGCGGGGAGGGGGCGCTCCTGGTGCTGGCTTTCGGCGTCTACATGGTCATCCTCTTTCGGTCGCATCGCAGGGGACGCGAAGTGGATGAGGACGAATGGGAAAACATCGAGGCGCACCCCGACTTCTCACTACCCCGTCTGTTGATCTTGTTTGTGGTGGCCCTGGGCGGCATCCTGCTGACGAGTGACCTCATTGTGGGCTCCGCCACTACGATTGCGCACGCGCTGCATATCCCCGAGGGGATCATTGCATTGACGCTGGT
The DNA here is from genome assembly GCA_018648805.1 of Verrucomicrobiota bacterium. GTDB lineage: Bacteria > Verrucomicrobiota > Kiritimatiellia > UBA8416 > JABMPJ01 > JABMPJ01. The sequence goes on along the minus strand of JABGQM010000031.1, from coordinate 29,554 downwards.
GGCCCTCGGCACCTCGGTCCCCGAGGTCGCCACCTGCATCGCCGCGGCCCGCAAGGGGCACGCCGCCCTGGCGGTCGGCAACATTCTCGGGGCCGACATCATGAACATCTGCTGGGTGGCCGGGGCGTCTTCGATGATCAACGATCTGACCCTTACGCGCGGCCAGATCCTATTCATGTTCCCGGTGATGCTCCTGCTCGTCGGCACGGCCCAGGTGCTCCTGCGCCGCCGCTGGCGTCTGGTAAGGTGGCACGGCTATGTCCTCCTGGGACTCTACCTGCTCTACCTGTTGGCGTCGTTCCTGATCTTCCGCCCCACCGCCTAGATAGAGGGCGTGCGCCATCTCGGTGGTTGCATCCCAAATCTGCTACCATCTCATTGTGGCATTGGGTCGTGCCGTGTTTGAGCCCGAATCGGTTAAGCAGGTCGGTTAAGGGTATCCGGTTAAGGGTGGCGACGACGTTTGCGAGTAAGTGTAAGAAACGCCACACACACACACACACTTGAACGCACTCTTAACCGCCACCCTTACTCGGCGACACTTAACCGACCTGCTTCGTCGGCTCCATGGTCAGGCGATTCCGGAGATTGCAGAACGCACTGATCACGACCCTCTCGTCCCCCGAGTGACCCTACGTTCCGCCCTGTAGAGCGCGGTACCATGCCACGAAGCGTTGGATGCCGTCGGGCACCGTGGTGGTGGGCCGGTAATCCAAAAGTGAGCGTGCCTTGGTAACATCGGCACAGGTAATCGTCACGTCGCCCGGCTGCATGGGCTGTCGATCAAGAATCGCCTTCTTGCCAACGGCGACCTCGATCAGGCCCACCATCTCGGTCAGGCTGGTCGTACGCGATTCACCCAGGTTGATAATCTCGTATCCGAGATCGCGGTCAACGGCGGCCTCGACACCATCAATGATGTCCGAAAAGTAGGTGTAGTCCCGCTCGGTGGTGCCGTCGCCATAGAACGGAAGCGGCTGCCCCTCATCAATCAGGCGCGTAAACTTGTGAATAGCCATGTCGGGACGCTGACGGGGTCCATACACCGTAAAGAAGCGCAGCGCCGTGAACGAGATCCCGTACAGGTGAAAATAGTTGTAGCCATACAGTTCACCGGCGGCCTTGGTGGCGGCATAAGGACTGACCGGACGGTTGACGGGCGCCTCCTCGCTGAACGGAATCTCCTTCACATTCCCATAGACACTGGAGGAGGAGGCGAAGACAAAGCGGGTAATGCTATGCCGGCGCGCCGCCTCAAGCAAATTCAGCGTGCCGCGACCGTTGACATCTTCATAGAGCAGCGGATCGACCAGGCTCGGGCGTACCCCCGCCCGGGCCGCAAGATGCACGATGCAATCGAAACGGTGTGCATCGAAGAGGCCGGCCAGCAGCGCGTCATCCCGGATGTCACCGCGTACCACAGTCAAGCCGGCCGGCTCGCCCAGCTCGCCCAGATTGCGTGCCTTGATGGCGGGGTCGTAGTAGTCGTTGAAGTTGTCGAGCACGACCACTTCATCGCCCCGCCCCAACAGTCGCTGCGACAGATGGCTGCCGATGAATCCCGCTCCGCCCGTCACTAGAATGCGCATACCGATCTCCTGATAAATCCGTTGTGAGAGCACCGTAGCGAGCCCACCGCCCGCTGTCAATCGTGCGACTCGCCCAGACCTTCGGTTCGACCGAGATGATTGATGTCGAGGATGCGCTTGCCTTCGAGATATTCCTCGGTGACGTAGTCTGAAGCGGCCTCGACATTTTCGAGCATCGTCTTGACCCGCATTACCCCTTCCGAGATGGTACTGAGATATTTACGCAACTCGCCCACATCGGGCGCCGGTCTTTCGAGTCCCATCTCCATCAACTTGGCCGTCACGGTTATCACGGTCAGGGGCTGATTGATGTGATGCATCAGGCCTCCAATCAGGGCCGCCACAGCCTCCTTCTTGTGGATACGTTCCTGGTCAGCCACACGCGCCTTCGCGCCCGTAATATCGGCCACCATAATGACGCGCACCTCGTCGCTGCCCCCCGCGCCAAGCACCGTAAAGCTGAATTCCCGCACCAACCCGTCGGGCAACGTAAGATGCGTATCGAACGACTCCGTACCGCCTTCGCTGGCGAGCATCGCCACAAAGAACTCTGTGTCCCCCGTAACGAAGATCGATGCGAGGCGATGGCCCAGGAGGTCATCGAATCCCGCGACCTCGGTCAGGTCAACGATCGCCCGGTTGGCACGCACGATCGTGCCACTCCCGTCGATCAGGAGCATGCCCTGGGGGTTGAGGTCCATCATCTGCTCAAGCTCTTGCTTGGCAATAGCGATGGTTCGGGCAAGGGAATCCCCACTCATGGCGGGCGTGGCAGCGTCACGTGGTGTCTCAGCCATAAAGCTCGTACCTCCTTGAGGTAAACTACAATGATCACCACTCCATCGCAATCGTAATGAGCGCCGCCCTACAAACGCATGTTCGGGTTGATATCCATGGCAAGGTCTGCGCCACCCCGAATGCCCTCACCCGCCCCGGCCAAGCCGGCGATCATGGCTGCATTGTCGGCACAGTAACGCGGCTTGGAGAGGAGCAGTGTAACACCCGCTTCGCGCGCCACGTCGGCCAGCCGCTCGCGCAGTCGGCCATTCATCGATACCCCACCTACGACCGCCAGCGCTTTCACGTCGTAGCCGGCCAGGGCCGTGCGGCAGCGGCCCGCCAGGGCCTCCACGATAGCCTCCTGGTAGGAGGCCGCCAGCGTGGCGAGCGCTTGGGCGTCACCGCTTAGCGGCGTGTCCCGCAGATGATAGAGCAAGGCCGTCTTGAGACCGCTGAAGCTGAAGCAGAGCGCCGGATCCATGCCGCCCAGCATGGGACTGGGTTTGAGCCGACCCCCACGCGGAAAATGAATCGCCTGCGCGTCACCGTCGCGAGCCAGCTTATCGATGATCGGTCCGCCCGGATAACCCAGGTTCATCATGTTGGCGCCCTTGTCAAAGGCCTCGCCGGCGGCATCATCCACGGTACGTCCCAACACCTCGTACTGCCCCAGGCCTGTCACACGCACGATCATAGTGTGCCCCCCCGAGACGACCAGCGCCAGGAAAGGCATCATGTCCACGGCCTGTGGTGCATCGCCATCCAGAAAGACCGAGTAGATATGCGCTTCGATGTGGTTGATCGCAATCAGGGGCTTGTTGAGGCGCTGCGCGATCCCACGCGCGCCCGAAACCCCCACCAGAAGCGAGCTGGCCAGGCCGGGCCCGAAGGTGGCTGCCACGGCATCGATGCCGCCCCAGCCCACGCCACTCTCGGCCACGGCTTGTTCGATCATGCGCGGCAGCGTGGTCACATGACTGCGCGAGGCAATCTCGGGCACCACCCCGCCATAGGGACCGTGCAGGGCGACCTGACTGAAGATGCAACTGGCCCGCACATCACGCCCATCCACTACCACGGCCGCCGCGGTCTCGTCACACGAGGTCTCGATACCCAGAACGTTCATGCGCGTACCCTACTCCTTGTCGCCGAAGATCAGCACGGCCTGCAGCATATCGATGGCGCGCTGCAGCGGCAGGTCGACCGCGTCCACATAGTCGGCCATCTCCTCGTCAGTGAAGAGCGTGGGCGAGTCCTCGTGGGCCCGCCGCACCAGAATGCGTCGCCACTCGACCGGCGTGACCGGCACCGCAATATCCGGGTCGATGCCCTTGTTGTGAATCAGGCGCCCGGAGGGGGTGTAGTAGTGGGACGTGGTCAGGCGTATCGCGGCTTCCTCATCGCTCTTCAGCCGGATCACACTCTGTACCGATCCTTTGCCATAGCTCTTCTCTCCAACCAGCACAGCCCGACCGTGGTCCTGCAGGCAGCCCGCCACAATCTCGGAGGCACTGGCCGAGCCGCGGTTGACCAGGACGGCGATGTCGAGGTCGGTATAATGCAGCGCCCCACCGGCACGCTTGGTCATCTCGTTGCCGTCCCCCACTCGCCCACGGGTGGAGACAACCACTTTGTCCTCTGCGATAAACTTCTCGGCCACGGCAACCGCCGAGCGCAGCAGGCCGCCGGGATTGCTGCGCAGATCCAGCACCAGCGCCTCCATGCCCTCGTCGAGCAGCGTCTCGAGCGCCTCCTGCAGGAGTCCGGCCGTGGGCGCAGCAAACTGGGTGATACGAATGTAGCCAATCCGATCGGTCAGCAATCGGCTGCCCTTGACGCTGGATACGGCGATGTCGTCACGTACGATCGTGACCTCAAACGTGTCGTCTGCGCCTTGGCGCATGATCTTGATCGTGACCGCGGTGCCGCGTTCCCCGCGCAGCTTGCTGACCGCATCGCGCAGTGAGGCGCCCGCGGTGGATGTGCCCTCGATCTCGATAATGCGGTCACCCGCTATGAGACCGGCCCGAAAAGCCGGCGTGTCCTCGATTGGCGCAATCACCGTCAGAATGCCGTTGCGCATGCCGATATGGATGCCGATACCGCTGAACGATCCGCGCGTATTGTCTTTGAGGCCCTCATACGCCGTCGGCTCGAGGAATCCGCTATGCGGATCCATGGAGTGCAACATCCCGTGCAGCGCCCCGTAGGCGATATCCTGGAAGCTCTTCTCGACCACGTAGTGCTTGCGGATGTGCATGATGACTTCGGCCATCAGCTCCATGCTGTCATAGGCCTCGTCCCTGGGATCGGTTGGCGTGACCTCTTCCTCTGGGGTCTCCTCGGCTTGCCCCGGGACACCGTTCGTACCGGGAATCACAGGATCGGGGGCCTCCTCTACCACAGGCGCCTCGGGCAACGGCGCTCCCACGGTCGGCGCATTAGTCGCGGCGGGAACCTGGTTAGTCGAAGCCGCGGGCGCCTCCTCCACCGGCACAGCATTCGTTACAGGCTCTGCGGCACAGCATGCCGCCGCGGCCAGGCCCACCGCCATCATCCACACCAAAATACCCGCTCTACGCCACTTTTTCATACCACACTCTCTTGTAAACATTCGCAACCGGTCCGATTCTGGCAACTCCCTCTCCGTAATGCAATCCTACTCCCGTACTTTCCGCCCGACCCGAATGGCACTTTATGTTGCGCGCACCATAAGGCACTAGCTTAAGGGGGCCAGCATTTTACTACATCGTGAACTTTGTCGTGGACTACTTCGACTTAACTACATCGTGAACCTTGTCGTGGACTGAATCCCCGAAAGCTCAGTCCTTTCGAACTGGTTGACGACAAAGTTCACGGGATAGTTAGTTCCGGTGTAGTTAACGACAAAGTTGACGGAATAGTTGGCCCATGGCATAAGCTCGTGCCGCTCCCGTCTGACCCTGCCCACTCCCCTCCCCCTACTCCTCACCTGTAACCACAACCGGGCGTGGCGGGCGATGCGCGTAGAGCAGCAGCAAGGCCGCCACGATCAGACCATACCACGTGGCCATGAACCACCATGGCATGTATGGCACCTGCACGAAACCGCCCGGCAGCATCACCAGCATGCGTAGGCCCTCCAGCAGCAGGGACGACAGGGCCAGGGCGGCATGGTTGAATATCTCGGCCACTACACCAACCAACGAGCCGAACACGATCGAGAGCGAGCCAGCCAGCACGATCAGAAACGCCATGGGCACCACCACAATGTTCGCCACGACTGCGATCGGCGCCACACGTCCGAAATAGGCGCCAATCAGCGGCGCCGATATCAGCCATGCCGATATCGAGACGGCCGCCATAGCCGCGGTTTTGCTGCCGCACCAGCGTCCCAACCGTACGCGCCGCTGCTCAGGTTCGGCCAGGAATGGATCGGGTGCCCAGAGCGGACGCAGCATCGCCTCAACATGTGGGAACACGAGCAGAATACCCGTCACCACGGAGAAGGAGAGTACGAAGCTGGCCTCCATCAGAATGGCCGGACTCCACGCCAGGAGTGCCAGTGCGGCAAAGGCGAGGGACGAGTAGCTGTCCGCCCGCCGATGCAGCGCCGTCGCGCCGAGGAAAACCATCGCCATGATGCAGGCCCGTACCGCGCTGGGCTTCATCCCCGTCATTAGCGTATAGGCCAGCAGCAGCGGAGCCACGAACAGCAGCCAGTTGCGGCGCGGCACGCTGCAGGCCGCCAGGGCAAACACGATCAGGCCGACAACAATTCCAACATGAAGGCCACTCACGGCAAAAATGTGAAGGGTACCGGACCGGACGAAAAGGCGATGCGCAGCGGGTGACAGCTCAGAACGATACCCCAGGAGCAGGGCGTGTACCAATCCGACCGTCTCCGGGTAGTCCTCGATTCCCACGCGCAGTGTTTCGGCCGCCTGGTGTCGTAGCGCCAGGCAGAACTGGACCACGCGTGCCTTGGGGCCGCGTGCCAATCGCGTGGCCCGGTCCCGGCGCGACACGAGTAACCAACTTCCGCTGCGCGAGGCGTAGCGACGCGGCCGTAAGGCCCCCCCGAGCCGCCAGCGCTCGCCGTAGGCCGGACTCTCGCCATAGCGCAGAAAGCCATACCAGAGCACCTGTACGCGACCCTCGACCGCACGGTCATCTGCCCCCTCAAAGATGACCCGCTCAACCCGCAGCGGGAAACGGTAGCCCTGGCCCTTGCTTCCGCGTTGCGGCACCGGATCGCCATCCACCACACCGACCAGCTGCACCGGGCGTGCCAGTCGCTCGGCCAGCACCTGGTCGAGCGGCAACGCCGGGGACTCACCGATCCGCACCCAGCCCACGACAATCACCACGGCCAGGAGCAACCCATTACACAGAAACTGCCGCGAGGACGCTTGGACCCAGTGCATCGCGAGGACGAGTGCCAGGAGGCCCAGTCCGAGGGAGAGGAGCAGCTGATGATCCGCCGGCGCCACCCGTCCCAGGAGCAGGCCGATCATGTAGCAGAGCGTCAGCCCCACCAGGGGGCGGCGCACCAGGATCACTGGACGACAGCCGTTTCAGAAGGACGCTCACCCGTTGCCGCGAGGAGCTGTGCCATGGTGACGGTGCCTTCGTAGAGAGCCTTGCCCACAATCGCGCCGCTCAGGCGGGGCTGCTGCAAGGCGCACAGGGCCTCAACATCTGCCAGCGAGCTGACGCCCCCTGAGGCCACGACATGACACGACACCGCCTCGCACATCGCCAGGGTCCCGGCCACGTTGTGGCCGCGCATCATCCCGTCGGTCGAGGTGTCGGTATAGATGATCGTATCCACCCCCATGGCGTCTACCTGCTGCGCCAGAGTCACCGCTTGTACCGTGCTGGTTTCGACCCAGCCCTTGACCTGCACAAAGCCATCACGTGCATCAATGCCGACCGCGATGCGGCGGCCAAACTCATCCACCAGGGCCTGTAGTGCGGCCGGATCCTCGAGCGCGCGTGTGCCGAGAATCACGCGGTCAACCCCCGCCTCGAGCATGGCGCGCACGTGCGCATCCGTGCGCAGGCCCCCCCCCAGCTCCACCGGAATGCTCAAGGCATCTGCGATCGCCGTGACCACCTCGGCATGCATCGGTTGGCCCTCAAAGGCGCCGTCGAGATCGACCAGGTGCAGGTAGGCCCCGCCGGCATCCTCCCAGCGTTTGGCCATGGCCACCGGGTCATCCGCATAGACCGTCTCATCCTCCGCACGCCCCTGCTTGAGGCGTACGCAGCGCCCCCCCTTCAGATCGATAGCGGGAATAATGATCATCTCTAGATAGCCCCTTTCGACGAGGGCAACCCCGTCTCGCGTGGATCCATGCTGCAGGCCTGGCGCAACGCGCGGGCAAAGCCCTTGAAGACCGACTCGTAGGCGTGATGCGGCTCCGTCCCGTAGCGATGGTCAATGTGCAGGTTCATGCGTGCCTGCACGACAAAGGCCCGGAAAAACTCCTCGAGTAGGCTGAGGTCAAACTGGCCCGTACGGCGCTTGCGGTTGGCGATCTTGTAGACCAGGTAGGGGCGGCCGCCCAGATCGACTGCCACGGCACTCAAACTGTCATCCATCGGCAGCAAAGCCGAGCCGTAGCGGGTGATCCCCTTGCGATCGCCCAGGGCCTTGTCGAGCGCTTCGCCCAGGACGAGACCTATGTCCTCGACGGTGTGATGGAAGTCGACCTCGAGGTCGCCGCGTGCCTTGAGCTTGAGATCAAACAGGGCGTGTCGTGTCATGGCGTCGAGCATGTGATCCAGGAACGGCAGTTCCGTATCGATCGTGCCCTTGCCGCTTCCATCGATACATAACTCCACCGTGATGTCGGTTTCTTTGGTCTTGCGTAGTACTGTGGCTGTCCGCTTCTTCATGTTCGTCTCTCCGGCTCGCCGTCCCGACAGAGCGTTTTCACTACGCTCAGCAGGCGGTCAATGTCTGCATCCGTTCCTATCGTGATCCGCAGGAAACGCCCCGTGCGCTCCCCCGGGAAATACCGCACCAGTATACGCTGCGCTCGCAACGCATCAAACATTTCCTCGGCGGTTTTGCGCGGCGGCGACACCCAGAGGAAATTGGCCTGCGAGGGGCACACCTCGAAGCCCAGTCCGGCCAAGGCCGTCGCCAACCGCTCGCGCGTGACAATGACTCGCGCGACATTGCTTCGCATAGCAGGCACGTCGCTCAGGGCCGCCAGGGCCATGGCCTGCGCCACAGCGTCCACGTTGTAGCTGTCCTTGATCTTGTAGAGCGCCTCCACGAGCGCGGCATCGCCGACCGCATAGCCCAGGCGAAGCCCGGCCAGTGAGTACGATTTCGAGAGCGTGCGCGCGATCAGCACGTTATCCAATTCCAATGCCAGGGCCTCGCAGTCCGACGCCGCAAAGTCGACGTAGGCTTCATCCAGCACGACCACGCCCTTGAAGCCCACGCAGAACCGCCGCACCTCATCAAGCGGACAGAGCCGTCCGGTGGGCGCGTTGGGGTTGGTGAAGAAGAAGAGCGAGCAGGCCGGATCGGCGCCCAGCTCCGCCACGGCCGCATCAATCGGCCAACTGAAGTCCTCCTTCAGTGCCACGACATGCTGCTTCACCGCGCGAATCTCGGCGAGGACAGGGTAGAGTGAGTAGGTCGGATCAAAGAAGCCCACGGCCCCGTCGTTCTCCACAAAGGCGCGCGTAGAGAGTGCCAGCACCTCGTCTGAACCGTTCCCCACAAAGACCTGCTCATGCCTGCAGCCATGCAGCTCGGCAAGCCGCGTGCGCAGGGCACGGCACACCGGATCAGGGTAGAACCCCAGTGCCAACGCATCAAACCCACGCAGCGCTTCACCGACGCACGGTGAGGCCGCGTAAGGATTCTCATTGGTGTTCAACTTGATGATCGAAGGATCGTCCGGCTGCTCACCCGGAACATAGCCGCTTAGCGCTTCCACTGATTTACGAATATAGCTCATACCTACTACTCACTGCTGCGGCGGCTATCAGTGATCAGTAGCCATCCCACCGCCTTGTCCTCCATAGCCACAGGGCGACGGAGGATCACTGCCCACTGCTCACTGCCCCCCCCTACTCAAACCGAATCCGCGCCGAGCGCGCATGGGCATCCAGTCCCTCGATATCACCAAACACGTCGATAATCGGGATGGCGTCCTGCAGATCGGCCCGCGTGAAAGCGACAAAGCTGCTGCGCCGCCGGAAATCGTCGGCCGTCAGCCCCGAAAAGAGCGCCGCCGTGCCGCCGGTGGGCAGCACGTGGCTCGGGCCCGCCACAAAATCACCCACGGCCTCGGGAGTCCACGCCCCCACAAAAACAGCCCCGGCACGCTCGACCTTTTTGAGCCAGCTCTTCGGTTCACGCACCAACAGCTCGAGATGCTCGGGCGCAAACTGATTGATCAGCTCCATCCCCTCGTCGAGGTTGTGCACCACGACCAGCAGCATACCGTTCTGCATCACGTCCTTGACGCACTCCTGGCGCGACAGCTCGGCCGCCTGCACCACCAATTCGGCCTGGACCGCCTCAGCCAGCCGCGCGGACGAGGTCACCAGGAGGGCCTTCTCATGCCCGGTACCGTGTTCCGCCTGCGAGAGCAGGTCGGCCGCCACAAAACGTGCGTCTGCCGTTTCGTCAGCCAGGATCGCGATTTCACTCGGTCCGGCCACCATATCGAGTGCGACCTCCCCGTAGACCTGACGTTTGGCCGCCGTGACATACGTCCCCCCGGGCCCCACGATCTTCTGGACCTTGGGAATGGACGTGGTGCCATAGGCCATCAGTCCGATGGCCTGGATACCCCCCACCTTGTACATCTCGGTGACACCGGCCGACTCCATGGCATACAGCAGCACCGGATCGACCTTCTTGTTGGGACCACACGGCGTACAGGCGACAATCTCGGGCACGCCGGCCACACGTGCCAGCGTAGCCGTCATGAGGGCGGTCGAAGCCAGCGGCGCCGCGCCCCCGGGCACATACACCCCTACGCGATCGAGGGGGCGGAACTGCTCGCCCAGCGTGCCACCGCGCGGACTGGGCATCTGCCAGTCCTTCTTCATCCCCTTGCGCGCAAAAGCCGTGATGCGCTTGTACGATTCCCGCACGGCATCCTTAACCCGGCCGTCCACCTTGTTGCGCGCCCGCGTAATCTCGGCCTTCTTGACACGCAGCGTGCCACCGGTCAACTCTACACCGTCAAAGGCCTTGGCATACTTGACAACCGCCGCATTGCCGTTGGCGCGTATATCCTTGAGCACCTTGCGCGCCGAGGCCTCGGCGGCTTCATCAAATGCCGGCCGATCCAGAAAACGCGCCACCGTACGCGACCCCTTGCTGCGGCTCCACGTTTCACACTTCACCTTCATTCGACACTCCTTATCGTAAACCTCACGCGGCCAAACACCGCACCATCGGCAGGCTGGGCCCGCCCCCGCTCGAGGGCCCGCACCACGGCGGCATCCACACTCACATCCCCTGATCCGCGCTCCACAAACGCATCCTCGGCACGGCCGTCGGCCGACACGTTCACAAACGCATCGACCTGCAGCGGGCCTTGCACCACAAATCCATCCGGCCAGTCGAGTGCGGCCGGATCAAACGCGCGCGCCTTCAGTGCGCCACGCACCTCAACAACCACGGCATTGGTGGATTCCGCCACGGCAAAACGGGTCTCATCCTTCCATACCAAGCGGTACCCGTCTACACGTTTCGCCTCACTCGCCGCATCCACGTGATCCATGCGCATGCTCTCAAAGTCAGGCTGCGGCGGCGGCACATGCAGCACGCGCGTGCGCGGACCGGGCCGCGCCGCATCCAGCGCCACCTCATCATCGCGCGATGCCTCCGGGGGCCGAAACCCGACACGCGTCGAACGCGCGAACAGGAGGGGGCTCATATAGAGACTCTCGCGCACCACCCCATACGACACCCGGGTCGCCCGTTCACGCCGCTCCCCCAACGCCTCCGAGTCGGCATCCAACGACGGCCACAGCATCCAGATCGCCACCCAGGCGGTCGCCAACAGTACCGATGGAACCCCGATCGGCCCACGACTATACTGGTATGTCCTTTTCTCGCTCACTACTTAGACCCCATCCGGAAAGGAATTTCGCCCTGTGAGATTCTCAATATCCAACAGCCAACACTCAAATCCAATCTCCAAGGGGGGATCCTTTGCAGGACTTCATGCAACCTTCTGCCATTCCCCTGTGTATCGCTCGAGGTCTTTCCCTGGATACTGGATATTCCGTGTTGGATATTGGATATTCTCCCACTTTCAATGGATTTCAACTCCTCATGCGGCCTGCCCCATCCCTACTCCGGCCGCACGGCGACGTTGACCTGTTCCACACCCACCCCGGCGGCCAGGTTCACAATCCGCACCATGATGCCCTGCGCGATAGACTGATCGGCCTGCAGGACCAGAGGCGCATCCGGATGCTCCTTGAGACGCGCCGTCAGGGCTTGCGCAAACCCATCCATCTGCTCATCCGATCCAACCAGGAAGCGCTCATCGTCGAAGAACACGATCGCCTCCGACCCGCCCGTGGCGCCGTCCGAAACCGACAGCACCACCGCCACCAACCCGAACGCGGTGCCCTGGCTGAAAGGGGCCTCCGGCAAGGACACCACCACACCGGGCTGTAGCACGAGGCGCGAATTGATCAGCACAAAAATGAAGAGCAGCAAGACGAAGTCGAGCCAGGGCGCCATACTGACCATGCCGTGCCCCAGCCGGCTCTGGGGAGTATAGCGCGTGCGCAGGCCGCGCGTTCCCCATGTTCGGATATCAGGATCGGTGGCCATCAGGAGTCCTCACCGCTGCGCCGCTGGGCCATCAGGAACGACACAATTTCGCTGCTGGCCTCTTCCATATCGAGGACCAATCGGTCGATCTTGACGACCAGCAGGTTGAAGCCCACATAGCAGGGGATCGCGACCATCAGGCCGACCCCTGTCGTCAGCAGCGCCTTCATCACTCCGCCGAAGATATCCGCGCTCTGCACCAGGGGGGCCGATATCTGCAGGGAGAGCAGGCAGTCGACCAATCCGATGACGGTCCCGAGCAGGCCCAGCAGCGGCGCGATCTGCCCCACCGTCGCGATCAGCACGAGGCGTCGCTCGAGCCGCGAAATCTCGGCCGTACCGGCGTCCTTGATCGCCGTACGCAACTCCTCGCGGTCGGCCTCACGATGCAGGATCGCGATACGGATGATATAGGCCACCGGCCCGGGGGTCTCATCACAAATAGCCAGGGCCTCATCGATGTTGCGGCGCCGCAGGATATTGAGAATGCCCTTCAGGAAATCCTCAAACCGGATACGTGCGCGGTGCAGGTGAAGCGAACGCTCGATAAAGACCCCGAACGCCACCACCCCACATGCCGCAATAATCCAGAGTACCGGCCCGCCCTGCCCAAACAGTTCAAACATCATTCCCCCTAACCACCTAAATCCCTACCACCCAAATTCCTGCCGCCTAATAAAACAGCCACCAACGATCGGCTCGTATCTTCTTGATCCGCTCGGCCGCCTCCTCGGCAGCGGGCACCTTGGCCTTCGCCACACGCTCAAGCACGCGTACCGCCCCGCGCCAGTCCTCGCGCGACTCCATGATATCCGCCGTGTTGAATGCGGCGCGCGTAAACCAGACCTTGGCCGACTCGTTGTGCCACATCCCCTTCTCGCCCTCGCGCAGGTATCGCACCACCACCTTGGCATAGTACTGCTCAAGCGCTTCGTCGATACGTGCCATCTTCTCGAGGCAGCGACCGATCTTGTAGGCCGCCTGCAGGATCTCGTCGCCCCCGGCGGCGGGACTGTTGGCGACCACACGATACGATTCGATGCTCTCCTGGTAGCGCTTGGCATCCTCGGCGCCGAGGGTGAACTGGCAGTCCCCCTTGCGTCCCCAGGCCGCTCCCAGCAAGCCGCTCTCTGGATACTTGTTGATGATCTCGTCGTAGATCAGGATGGCCGCCGAATGGTTGGCCAGCTCGACAAAGGCGTCGGCCTGCGCAAAGCGGCCCTCAGCCGTCTTGTCACTTTCCGGGTAGGCCTTGAACAGCCGTCCCAGGATTTCGATGGCGCGCACGTACTCCTTCTGGCGGGCCGCTGCTCGCGCGGCCCACAGCAGGCTGTCATCCGCCAGCCGGTGTGTCTCAAACTGCTTCTGGAAGGCCACAAAGTCGGCTTCCGCCGCCGCAAACTCGGCCCGATTGAAGTTGGATTTGCCCAGCCAGTAGAGCACATTGGGCAGCAGGGCTGACTGCGGCCGCTCCTTCGCAAACTGGCGGCACACAACGATCGCATCTGCATCGCGCCCCATCCAGTAGAGACACATCGCCCGCTTGAAAGACGCCCGCTCGGCCAGGTCGCTATCGCTGAACTGGCGACCGATACGCTCGAAGTCGGCCAGGGCACGACCGAACCGGAACAGCCTGAAATGAGCCGTACCGCGTCCATACAACGCCTCCGCGTAGAAGAGACCGTTGGAGTAGCCGTTCATGAGGCGGTCATACACGCCAATCGCCTCCTCCCACGCCTCACCGTCCTCCTTGAGGCGCGCCATGCGGTAGATCGACTCTTCGGCGATGGAGCGATCGGGATACCGCTCGACGACCTTCTGGAACCCCGCTTGCGCCGCCTCCAGGTCGCCGCCACGCGCCAGGCTTTCAGAATGCTGAAACAGGGCACCGGGGGCCAATGTGGACGTGGGGAAGTGCGTCAAGACCTTCTGGTACGACTCCGCCGCCAGACCGTACTGGCTATTGGCCAGGTAGGCGTCCCCCACCTTGAACAGGCTCTGCGCACGCTGCACATCATTGCTGTAGAGGCCAAACGCCTTCTCGAATGCCGTCGCCGCCTCGGCCAGACGCCCCTGCGCAAAAAGTGCGGCACCACGTCCGTAGTTGGCATCGGCTTGGCCCTTGGGCTCCGCGTAGGATTCCAGGTAGTACTGAAACTCTTCGGCCGCCCCGGCATAGCGTCCCGCCTTCAGCAAGGCATTCGCCAGCGTGATCTGGGCATGGTGCGAGGCCGGACGTGTGGGATCTTCTGCAATCCATGCCTTGAGGATCGGTACGGCCTCATCAAAACGGCCCTGCATCAGGAGAATCCGCCCCAGACTATAGTGCCCTTCACTGGCCGCGGCGGTTCCCTCGGCCAATTCCAGACCGGTCCGCAGGGCCACGACCGCATCCGCCAGGCGCACACGGTTTTCCTCTACGTGCGCGACGGCCAGGTAGGCCCGCGCTCGCAGCTCTGCCGGCGCCAGCTCATCCCCGGCGACCGACATAAAGACCTCCACCGCGCGGTCGACCAGCCCTTCGCCTTCGAGCGACCGCCCCAGCCAGAAACGGCCGTCACGCGCCAGAGCCGCCCCGACACGCTCAACCGTCATCCGTTCCAGCACCGTGCGCCCCGCCCCGAACTGACCGGCATCCACCAGGGCCTGTCCCCAGTCGAGCAGGTTCTGGGCGTATTCCTCCGAGGCGCCGTAGGCCGCATCGAACGTGGCAAACTCGGCGAGGGCCTCCTCGACACGCCCCGACCTCAGATAACACCAGGCCCGCAAGCGGTGGGTCCGGCCACTGTAAACGCTGGCCGGATAGCGCGCCACGAGGGCATCCACTTCCTTCAGCGCTTCGTCGCAACGCGACAGCTCGTAGAGTGCCACGGCACGCCAGAACAACACGGCATCCTGCTGCTTCGACTTGCGCACCCAGCTGTTTTTGAGTTCCAGAAAGGTGAGGATCTCATCCTGCCGGCCCTCGGCATGCAACGCGCGCAGGAGCAACACCACAGCGGCCTCGCTATCGGCCGGCGGCAGCTCACGTTTGGCCGCGGCCTCCAGATAGCTCCGCAGCTGCTTGCGGGCCACGCCGGGCAATCCGTCTTCCAGCGCCGCCCGGCCCGCCGTCAGCAAGCCGGCGAGCGCATCGTCGCTCAGCTGCGCGGAGACTGTCCCGACAGACAGGACCACCACCCCTACGGCCAGCCATCTGCACCCAATGTTAAATTGCTTACTGCTCACCATTCACCACTAACTAGAGTCCGTCCGAAAAGGTATTCGAGCTCCAGGAGATTTCAATATCCAACAGCCAACACTCAGCCGACCGAAGGGAGACGGGCTGCCAGTATTCTGGCAGCAGCGAAGCGGCAACTCCAATGTCCAAGGGGGGATCCTTCTGCCGGACCTCACGCAACCTTCCGCCATTCCCGTGTGTATGGCTCAATGTCTTTCCTTGGATATTGGATATTCGTTGCCATTCCCTTCGGTCATTGCTTTCGCTTCGCTCAAGCCTGTCTCCGCTTCGCTCCGGCTGTTGGATATTGGATATTCTCCCCCGTTGCTACGCATTTCTGTATCCCAAACCCTTTTCGGACAAGGCCTAACTAATAACCATTAACCCAACATATCCTTCAGAAACCGCCCCGTGTGCGAGCCCTCACAGGCCGCTACTTCTTCCGGCGTCCCCGCCACGACGACCTCGCCGCCACCGTCGCCACCTTCCGGACCCAGGTCAATGATATAGTCTGCGGTCTTGATCACGTCGAGGTTATGTTCAATCACGACCACCGTATTCCCCGCATCCCGCAGCCGTTGCAGCACCTGCAAGAGCTTGTGCGTGTCGGCGAAATGGAGGCCTGTCGTAGGCTCATCCAGCAAATAGAGCGTCTGCCCTGTGGCCTTCTTGCTCAGCTCCGAGGCGAGCTTGATGCGCTGGGCCTCACCCCCTGAGAGCGTCGTGGCCGGTTGGCCAAGGTGCAGATAGCCCAGCCCCACTTCGGATAGCGTGCGCAGCTTGCGGGCAATCCCGGGCACACTCTCGAAAAACTCGAGCGCATCATCCACGGTCAGTTCCAATACCTGCGAGATGTTGAGGTCCTTGTAGAGCACCTCAAGGGTCTCGTTGTTATAACGTCCACCGCCGCACTGTTCACAGGTCACATAGACATCCGGCAAAAAATGCATCTCGAGGCGCAGAATACCATCGCCCTTACAGGTTTCGCAGCGGCCACCCTTGACGTTGAAGCTGAAGCGACCCGGTCCGTAACCGCGCACCTTGGCGGTCGAGGTCGCGGCAAAAAGGGTGCGAATGGTGGTGAACGCACCGGTGTAGGTGGCCGGATTGCTGCGCGGGGTGCGACCGATGGGCGACTGGTCGATCACGATCACCTTGTCGAGCTTGTTCAACCCGGTCAGCCGCTTGTGTGTGCCCGGTCGCTCACGGGAGCGGTAGAAGTGACGGAACAGGGCGCGCCGCAGAATGTCGTCGACGAGCGTGCTCTTACCGCTACCTGAGACCCCCGTCACGCAGACAAAGAGTCCAAGCGGGATGCCCACATCGATATTCTTGAGGTTGTTCTGCGTGGCACCCACGATGCGCAGGACGGCCCGCGTCCGACGGTGGCGCGTGGCCGGAACCTGAATCGACGCCTCACCGTTCATATAGCGCGCCGTCAGCGACGCCTCGCATTCAAGCAGCGCGTCGGGCGGCCCTGAATAGATCACCTCGCCCCCGTGCCGTCCGGCGCCGGGCCCCAGATCGATCACCCAGTCGGCCGCGCGGATCGTCGCCTCGTCATGCTCAACCACCACCACCGTGTTGCCCGCATCGCGTAACGACTGCAGCATATGGATCAGACGCTCATTGTCGCGCTGGTGCAGGCCGATGGTCGGTTCATCCAGCACGTAGAGCACGCCCACCAGCCCCGAGCCAATCTGCGTCGCGAGACGGATACGCTGCACCTCTCCACCCGAAAGCGTGCCGCTCTCGCGATCGAGGGTCAGGTAATCCAGACCGACTTCCACCATGAAGCGTAGCCGCGCGCAAATTTCCTTGAGCACCTCGCCCGCGATGATGGCCTCCTGCCGGGTCAGTTTCATGCGCTCAAAGAAAACGAGACAATCCCCCAGCGAGAGGCGGCTGACCTCTACAATCGAGCGTTTCTTTACGGTGCAGGCCTGAATCTCCGGCTTGAGGCGGGCGCCCTTACAGGTCGGACACTCCTGGCGCGTCATATACTGGCGTAGTGTCTGGCGAGCCGTCTCGCTCTCAGTGGTCTCGAAACGCCGTCCCAGGTTGGGGATGACCCCCTCGAAAGCCTTTTTCGTTTTGTGGTAGGACCCGCCGCGCCAGTAGCCCCGCTCAAGTTCCTCACCGTCGGACCCCATCATGAGCGCGTTGCGCTGCGCCGCCGTCAAATCCTTGTAGGGGCGCTCGAGGTCGATTTTGTAGTGCTTGGCCACCCCGCGCAAGAGTCGCTTGTAGTGCAGAATAAGCCGCCGTCCGCCGCGCCGCCAGGCTTTGATCGCACCGGCCTCGATCGAGAGCGATTTGTCGGGCACCACGAGGTCCTCGTCAAAGATCTGCTGGGTGCCCAAGCCGGAACAGGTCGGGCAGGCGCCGTAGGGGCTGTTAAAGGAGAAGCTGCGTGCGGTCAGCTCGTCAAAGCTGATCCCGCAGTCGGCGCAGGCATGTTTCTCCGAGTAAAGCGACTCCTCCCACGTCTCGCCATCCGGACTGTGCAGCACCTTGATGATCCCGATGCCGTGCTTGAGCGCGGTCTCGACCGAGTCGGTCAGGCGCGGCCGGATGCGCGTGGTGATGATCAGGCGGTCGATCACCACATCGATATCGTGTTTTTGCCGTGCCGCCAGGGTTGGCACCTCATCCAATTCGACAATCTCGCCATCCACCCGCACGCGCACGAAGCCCTGCTTGGCGATCTGCTCAAAGACCGCCTCGTGCTTGCCTTTGCGTCCGCGCACGAGCGGAGCCAAGAGCGACAGGCGGGTCCGATCCGGGAACTTCAGAAGCGCCTCGACCATCTGCTCGGCGCTCTGTCGCTCAACCCGTTGGCCACAGTGTGGACAGTGCACCAGCCCGATACCGGCATACAGCAGACGCAGGTAGTCGTGAATCTCGGTGGTGGTGGCCACGATCGAGCGTGGGTTAGACCCGGCCGTACGCTGCTCAATCGAGATCGCAGGCGAAAGGCCCTCTATCGTATCGACCTCGGGCTTCTGCATCTGCTTCAGGAACTGGCGGGCGTAGGCCGAGAGACTCTCGACATAGCGGCGCTGCCCCTCGGCGTAGAGCGTGTCGAAGGCGAGCGAGGACTTTCCCGAACCGCTCAGCCCCGTGATGACCGTCAGCTCGTCACGCGGAATCTGAACCGTGACATCCTTCAGGTTGTGTTCCCGCGCCCCCGCAATCAGAATGACGTTCTTTTTCACGGCCTCATCCCACTGCTCGCTGCTAACTGCTCACTGCTAACTTTCCCATCCCCCTGCTCACGGCTAACTGCTCACTGCTCACTTACCCTCACCAGGTGGAAAGTCTTCTTGCCCGAGCGCAGGACCGCCACCTGGCCGTCCACCAGATCCGCGGCCTGCACCACACTCTCAATGCCGGCCACGCGCTGGTTGTTGAGATAGAGACCGCCGCTCTGCACCAGGCGCCGCGCGGCGCCCTTGCTCTGGCAAAGCCCGGCCGCGGCGGCCAGATCGATCACCGGCGCCCCGGTCACGGTGCTGCGTGGCAGCTCAGCCGACGGTACGTCCACGAAAATCCCGGCCAGCTCACTGGCCCCGAGTCCTTCGATCGATCCGCCAAAGAGCACCTCGCTAGCGCGCAGCGCACTGCGCAGCCCCGCCTCGCCGTGCACCGCACGCGTCACATCTTCGGCCAACTGCTTCTGGGCCTCGCGTCGCTCCGGCGCCTCGTGCAGGGCCGTCTCCAGCTCGGCGATGGTCGCGAGCGGCAGAAAGGTGAAGATCTTAAGAAAGCGGGTCGCATCCGCATCCGTCGTCCGGAAGAAGAACTGGTAGAAGTCGTAGGGTGAGGTCTTGCGCTGATCGAGGTAGACCGCGTTGCCCTCGCTCTTCCCGAACTTCTGGCCGGCACTGTCACACACCAGCGGGATCGTGATGCCGTAGACCTCCTCGCCGCGCAGTTTGCGCACGAGATCGATCCCGGCCGTGATGTTGCCCCACTGGTCCGAGCCGCCAATCTGGAAGCGGCAGCCCGCCGTATCGAAGAGGTGCAGAAAATCGTAGGCTTGCAGCAGCGCATAGCTGAACTCCGTAAAGCTCATGCCCGACTCGCTGGCCAGGCGTGCGCGCACGCTCTCGCGGCCCAGCATGGCGCCCATACGGAAATGCTTGCCGACATCACGCAGAAAATCAAGAAACCCGAATCCGCCCAGCCAGTCGTTGTTGTTCACAATGACGGCCGGAGCAGTGGGATGGTCGAAATCAAGAAAACGTGAGAGGTTCTCGCGAATACACTCCGCATTCGCCGCGACCTGCTCACGCGTCAGGAGCGTGCGCTCACTGCTCTTCCCGGAGGGATCACCAATCATGCCGGTGGCCCCGCCCGCCAGGGCAATCACCTTGTGCCCGCAGCGCTGAAAATGCGCCAGGGCCATAATGGTTACAAAGTTGCCGGCCTGCAGACTGTCCGAGCTGGGGTCAAACCCCGCATACACCACACCCGGCTCCGCCAAAACCTGTTCCACATCCGGGCGGGTACAGTCCTCAAACAGACCCCGTTCCCGCAGAATCTCCATTACGTTCTGCATCATGCCCATCCTTCCAAAAAAATAGCGGACGCTCCGGACGACCGGAGCGCCCGCTATGTAGGGCTCACTTCTATTTCTTGGGCTCTTCCTCGGCTTCCGCTTCAGCTTCCGGCTCGGCTTCCGCCTCTACCGGGGCTTCTTCCACCGCGGTTTCTTCGACCGCAGCTTCTTCTGCCGGAGCTTCCGGAGCTTCTTCCGCCGGAGTTTCTTCTGCCGCGGGCTCACTCACCTCGGGCTCCTCGGCCGGGGCCTGAGCGGCCTCATCCGATCCACCCGGGGTCCACTCTTCGGTGCTGCTCGACAGCCCCAGGGCCTCGTCAAAGGCTCCGGCCAAGTCGACCATGTGTTCACCTGGACGCAGACCTTCGAGACCGTCTTCCTTCTGGGCCTCGAACTCGTCGTCCGGAATCTCCCCGGCCTTGATGCTGAGTCCGACACGACGCTCGGCGCGATCGATCCGCACGATGCGGGCCTCGACGTCAGCGCCCACATCCAGCACGTCCTTGACGCGTTCGACATGTCCTTCGCTAAGCTGCGAGATGTGCACCAGTCCGTCGACACCTTCGCCGATGTCAACAAAGGCTCCGAACGACGCCACCTTGGTGACCTTGCCGCTGACCCTGTCGCCGACCTTGAACTTGCTAACGACGCTGGTCCAGGGATCTTCCGCGGCCTGCTTCAGGCCGAGGCTGATCCGGCTGTTGCTCGGATCCACTTCGAGGACCACCGCGTCGACCTGCTCATCCTTGGCGAGGACTTCGGACGGATGGTTGACCTTGCGGGTCCAGGACATATCGGAGACATGGATCATGCCGTCGATACCATCCTCGAGCTCCACGAAGGCGCCGTACGATGTGAAGTTGCGAATCTTGCCGTGGACGCGTGAACCCACCGGGTAGCGGGCTTGCACCGTATCCCACGGGTTGTCTTCGGTCTGGCGCATGCCCAGAGCAATCTTCTGCTCTTCCTTGTTCACGCCCAGGACCACCACGTCGCACTCGTCGCCGACCTGCACCACATCGGATGCACGCGCAATGCGCTTGGTCCATGACATCTCGGAAACGTGTACCAGGCCTTCGACACCCTTCTCGATTTCCACGAATGCACCGTAGGGTACCAGGTTGACGACCTTGCCGCGCAGGCGGCTGCCGACCGGGTAACGTGCCCCGATATCTTCCCACGGATTCGGCTGTGACTGCTTGAGTCCCAGCGAGACGCGCTCGCGGTCGCGGTCGATATCGAGGATCACCACCTCGATCTCGTCGCCCACGTTCACCATCTCCGACGGGTGGCGGATCCGGCCCCAGCTCATATCCGTGATATGCAGCAGACCGTCCATGCCGTTGAGGTCCACAAAGACCCCGAAATCTGTAATATTTTTGGCCTTACCAGCAATACGCTGGCCGACCTCGAGCGATTCCATCAGCTCCTTGCGCTTCGAGCGCAGGCGCTCCTCGATCAGTTCGCGGCGCGACAGGATGATGTTGCGGCGTTCTTCGCTGATCTTGAGGATCTTGAATTCGTATCGGTTGTTGAGCAGGGCATCGGTGTTGTGTACCGGAATCACATCAATCTGCGATCCGGGCAGGAAGGCCTCAATGCCGTCCACATCCACAATCAAGCCACCGCGTACACGTGTTTTGACCACGCCTTCGATCACACTTCCCTCGCCAAACGAGGAGAGCACACGCTCCCATTGGATCTTCTCATCGGCCTGCTGCTTGCTGAGGACAACCATGCCGTTGTCATCTTCAATCTGGGCCAGCAGTACGTTCAGCTCATCGCCGATCGCTACCTCGTCCATATCTCTGAATTCGTTCGCCGAAACGACGCCTTCAGACTTGTAGCCGATGTCGATCAGGACTTCGTTGTTTCGAATTTCCAGCACTTTGCCGGTTACGATTGACCCCTCTTTGAAGTCTTTGAGGGTCTGCTCATAGAGCGCGGCCATACTCTCGCGGTCTCCCACGGTGAAGTCTACGGCCTCGAAGTCCACTGGTTCTTTTGTTGGTTCAGCTGTTTCCATGTTGTTTGTTTACTGCTCTGTTACGTGGTTACTATATGTAGCCGGAACTGACACTCCTTACCCCCAGGCAAGGCAATCCCAACTGTCTCAAACCGTGGAAGATATAACAGGAGGGCCCTTTCTGCAAGCGGGAAAATGGGCATATGGCTTCACACTCAACTCATGGCCGTGCGATAGTCGCGCGGGCTGCGACCTTCGGCGGCCTTGAACCGGCGCGAGAAGTAGTTGCTGTCGGCGAACCCGCAGGACAACGCCACTTCGGTGATGTTCATATCGGCATCCCGCAGGAGACGGCGCGCGCGATCCATGCGCAGGCGAATGAGATGGTCCACGGGCGACCGGCCGAGCACCTTGCGAAAGCGCCGCGCCAGCGTGCTTTCGGACATGCCGGCAATCGTCACCAGTTGATGCGAGCTGATATCCTGCTCCAAGTGGCTCTCCATGTAGCTGAGCACCTCACCCAGGCGCATAAGAGGGCGCTGCCGTGGATGCGGGGTATCGGCATAGCAGCGTGACAGGTAGCCGAGCAGGCTCATCAGGTGTGTGCAGGCTGCAAATCGGTATCCCGGCTGTGCGGCGTCGAGCTCCACTTCGATGGCCGCGATGTGGCGTGCCGCTACGGCGAGCTGCTCCTGCGTCAGGTGCAGGCGTCGCCGGAATCGGTCACTCGCACGCAGCTTCGGTTCAATCCGGAACAGGGCATGATACCCAGGCAAGTCGCTCAGGTGCTGCAACGGCAGCGCGAGCGCACCGGGCTGGAAGAGAATATTGATGAGCGTCATGCACTGCGTATCCGCATAGCCATGCCCTATCGCACCGCGCACCAGGAATACGTCACCGGTCTTGAGTGGGTAGTCGCCGTGATCGGTCCGATGCGTACCTACACCGTCCAGCAGTACCACCAGCTCATGGAACTCGTGGGTATGCACCCGACCCGACCCGTGATCCTGCACCCGCTGCACCTTCAACGGAAATCCACCGGGCCCGCTGAAGACCTCGCAAGACCTGATTGTGTGCACCTCAGTCGACATGACGGGATAGTGCTAGTTTTAGACTCAATAATCAAGGCAACTCCCAACGGAACGTGAAATACTCACTTTTATCTGAGACGAAATATGTACCTACCGACCGGGGAGTTGACGTTATGGCCTTGAAAATTGGCGTAGTGGGAATGCGTGGAATCGGCAACAATCATGCCGAGTGCCACAAGAAGGATGATCTGGCAGAACTGGTGGCTGTGTGTGACATCGTCCGGGAGCGGGCCGATGAGGCGGCCGAGAAACATGGTGTCAAGGCGTACTATAGTCTGAAAGAGATGCTCGCCGCGCATCCCGACCTCGATATCGTCGATGTCTGCACGGGCGGGTTCGAGAACGGCAGTTGGCATTTCGAGCCGACGATGGAGGCCCTCGACGCGGGCAAGCACGTGCTGTGCGAGAAACCACTCTCCAACCAGGTGGATGAGGCGCGCCGGATGGTGGCCCGCGCGGATGAGCTGGGGCTCTACCTCGGCTGCAACCTGAATCACTATTTCACGCAGCCCGCCGACGGTGCCGACGAGCGCCTGGCCAACGGCGATGTCGGACAGATCCTCTATTGCCTACATAGGATGGGACCCCCGGGAGGTGAATTCACCTACGGCGGCGCTCCATCCGACTTCAGGGACAAGGACGCACCCTACTTCCACGTCAAAGCGTTTTTGGCCCACCCCTTCAGCATCATGCGGCATTTCTGCGGCGACATCACACATGTCCAGGCCTTCATGGATCAGCCCGGGTATCGCAGCTCGGCCGGCGATGTCATGCTCTCGGTCAACAGCATCCACGTGCGTTTCGCGAGCGGCGCGGTGGGCTACCTGCTGAGTCAGCGCGGCGACAGCACCTTTGGACTGGGCGGCTGGTGGAGCGTGGAGGTTGGCGGCACGCGGGGGTCGTTTGTCATCGAGAACTGCGTCGAGAAGCTGAGCTACTACCCGGCCAAAGGGTCGGAGAACGCCGACGCCCTGGAGAAGATGGCCGGCTTCGGCTCCCCTGCCCCGATCGTCACCAACAGCGGCGTCACCGATTTTGGGGCCACCTTCCCCACCCGTATTCACGCCTTTCTTGAAGACGTCACGAACCAGGTGCCGCGCGCATCGCTGCGGGCATCCGGCCGCGACGCACTGGCGACCTTGGAGTACACGTGGGCCGCGATCGAATCCTACGAGCAGGGCGGGGCTCTCATGCGGCCGCAGCCGCTGCCACAGCTACGCGCCGAGCCACCTGTTGAATCTAAATAGAGGGAACACACCATGAAACTTGGATCAAATTCAGTACTCTTTGGCGGATACGATATGGCCACGGCCTTCCGCTGCACGAAAATGGCCGGGTATGACGGCATCGAGGTCTCCGCCATAGGCGGGATGAGCGAACACCTGGTGCTCGATCGCTGGCAGGCCTGCGCGCCGCAGGTCAAGAAGCTAGCCGCCGAGTATGAGCTTGAGCTTCTGGCCATGGAGCAACCCAATCAGGATCCGGCGATTATGGAGGCCGCGATGCAGGCGGCCGTCGAATGCGGGATTCCCATCATCAACTGCGGCCCGGGTGGCAAGAGCGACGAACCGGGCTCGATAGAAGAACGCATCGACAGCCTCGGTAAACTCTGTGACCGCGCCGAGCACTACGGCATCACGCTGTGCGTGAAGGCCCATGTGGGTGCAGCCATCTATAATACGCCGACGACGCTGCAGGCACTGGCCGCCATCACCTCCCCCGCCTTCGGCCTGGATATGGACCCGAGCCACATCCACCGTGCCAACGAAAACCCGGTCGACGCCCTCGAACAGGTGGCCGACCGCATCAAACACGTGCACATCCGCGACTGCAAAGGGCGTCAGCATGGACCGGGCACGCCTGAAGACCAGGCCAACGGCCGTGGCGACATCGACCTGCTGGGCTACATGCGTGTGCTGCAGGAGAAGGGTTACACGGGGCCGGTAGACCTCGAGGTCATCGGCGCCAAAGAATACAGCCTGGAGCAGTGCTGCACGATTGCCGCCGAAGCGCGCGGCCACATGCAAGCCTGCCTGCAGGCCTGTGGCGCCAGATAAGAGGAGTCGGTAGACATGAAGATTGGGATCCTCGGTTTTGCGCACGGTCACGTGAATGCCTATTGCGGACGTTGGTGTGAATCACCGCAGATGGATATCCAGGTCGCGGCGGGCTGGGATCATGACCAGGCGCGCCTCGACAGGGCCGGCGCGACCTATGGCCTGACGCCATGTGACTCGGTCGACGACCTGCTGGCACAAGATATCGACGCGGTCGTTATCGCAGCCGAAACGCTGTATCACGCCGAACTGGTCGGCAAAGCGGCCGCAGCCGGAAAAGCGATCGTGCTGCAGAAACCCATGGCGTTGACGCTTGAGGATGCCGACCGCATCGTCACGGCGGTCGAGAACAGCGGCGTGCCCTTTTCCATGGCCTGGCAGATGCGCGTTGATCCTCAGAATCACGAAATGAAAGCCATGATCGACGACGGCACGCTCGGGCGGATTTTCCAGGTCCGCCGCCGCCACTGCCTGGGGTTCTGCCGCAACCCGCAGAACAAGAGCTCCTGGCACCTCAACCCCAAGTACAACCGCGACATCTTCGCCGATGATGCCGCCCATGCACTGGATTTCCTGTACTGGATCTTTGGCATGCCCGTCTCTGTGACCGCCGAGCTCGGCACGCTGATGCACCCCGCGATCGCGAACGACCACGCCATCGTCATCCTGCGCTACGGCAACGGCATGATGGCCGAAGTGTCCAGTTCGTTCTGCTGCGTCGCAGGCGAGAACACGACCGAGATCACGGCTGAGAAGGGCTCCGTTATTCAGAACTTCGGCGACGCCGTGAGCGCGGGGTCACCCCGCACGGAACAGGCGGTCTGCTTGAAATGGCTCTTGGACGGCGATACGGACTGGCGGGTCAGCGGCGACCCCGGGGTCAGCGACCAGGGGTGCCGCATCCAGGCATTGGCCCCTCCCCTGGCCGCATTTCTGCACGGCGACCGCCCCCCCATCGCCACGGCCGCTGAGGGGCGCGATGTCCTGCGCCTGGTCCTGGCCGCTTACGAATCTCACGAGACCGGAAGACGCATCACGCTGTAGCAATCAGAAGGAAACGACAACATGCCAACCAGAACCACCCCCAGGAAGAAACCGAACATTCTGTTCATCGCGATTGATTCACTCCTGTCGACGCACATGAGTTGCTACGGGTATGACCGGCAAACCACGCCCCACATGGATAAATTTGCCGAGGGCGGCACGCTGTTCGAGAATACGTTCTCACCCAACGTGCCCACCACGCCCGGCTACGCCTGCATGCTCTCGGGCAAAGACGTCTTCTCCACGCAGTGCGTGGCCTTGCGCCACCAGGGGCCACTCGCGAAGGGCATCAAGACGCTGCCGGAACTGCTCCGCAAGGAGGGCTACAACACCACATGCGTGGGCGGCAGTAAGGGAAACGTGGCCTGGCGCGGCTTCGATACGTACCTTGACTACAAAGCATGGGGCGATTCGTCTGATGGTGCGCTGAACAAGGCGCATGCCCTCAACGAAGTTACGGTGCCGGAAATGGACCGACTGGCCAAGTCGAAGAAGCCCTTCCTGCTCTTCCTGCGCCACATGGACCCGCACAGCCCGTACCTGCCGCCGGCGCCCTATGATCGCATGTTCTACCACGGCAACCCGTGTGATCCGAAAAACAAGTCGATGAAACCGGTTTTTGACTTCAAGCCGTTTGCAGACTACTTCGTCACGTGGATGCCACAGGGGATCACGGACAAGGACTACGTTATCGCACAGTACGACGGCGCGATCGCCTACATGGATGCCTGCATCCAGCGGCTCTTCCAGCAGCTCGAATCGCTGGGCATCCTGGATGACACGATTGTCGTGATCAACAGCGACCATGGCGAAACCCTCTACGACCATGACTGCTGGTTTGACCATCACGGCATCTATGACGTGACCCTTAAGGTGCCACTGATCATCCGCTACCCCAAGAAGGTGCCCGCCGGCAAACGCATCAACGGTTACAACCAGCACATGGACCTGCTGCCGACGCTGCTTGAGCTGACCGGCATCAAGACCGATATTAAGTTCGATGGCCAATCCCTCATGCCGATGGTACGCGGCAAACGCAGCAGTCATGCCTCGTCGTTCTACATCACAGAGTGCACCTGGATGCGTAAGCACGGCTGGCGTACGCCCGAATGGAAGCTAATCCACGCCCTGGAGCCTGATTTTCACTTCAAGCCCGAGGTGGAACTCTACAACCTGGTGGAGGATCCGGACGAAAATCGGAACCTGGCCAGGAAGCACCCGGACATCGTGGCCCTGCTGGAGAAGCAGATGCAGGATCACATCGCCACGCGCACCCGACAGACCGGCCTGCACAACCCTATGGACCACCAGGAAGGCTGGGCCGGCGGCCACGGCAACTTCACGTCGAGCCAGGAGGCCTACGATACCCTCCACATCGGCGACGCCGCCACCGCACGGAAGCTGCAGGCGAAAACGGCGGAGAAGAAGAAGTGAGCAGTGGGCAGTGGGCAGTGGGCCTCGCGCTCGGCGAGCGCGGGCTACAACGAATCGGCGTCTCTGTAGCCCGCTCTCGCCGAGAGCGAGGCCCGGCGGTGAACGCAGAACCAAGGGAGCGACAGCATGCAACAGCGCGTTGGGGTGATAGGGCTGGGGGGAATCGGCAATAGGCATGCGGATGTCTATGCCGCCGATCCGGGAGCGGAGCTGGCGGCGGTCTGCGATGTTGACCACGACCGCGCCGACGCGGCGGCGACGCGACTGGGCGTACCGGGGTTCTACTCCGTGTCCGACATGCTGGCGGGAACCGAGCTGACCATGGTCAGCGTTGCGACCGCCGGCGAAGAGTATGGCAGCGACCATTACGCGCCGACCATGCAGGCGTTTGAAGCCGGCCTGCACGTGCTGGGTGAGAAACCGATCTGCAACGAGATCGCACCGGCCGAAGCGATGGTGGCGTTGGCCGCACAACAAGGGCTCTGCTACGGCATCGATCTGAATCACCGTTTCACGCCGGCCGCACAACTGGCTAAGCGCTGGGTGGATGAGGGGCGTATCGGGCCGCAGCTCTTTATGAACATCAGCATGTGGATTATGAATCCACGCGAGTCGTCGCCCTGGTTCCAGATCAAGGCCCTGCATCCGCACACGGTGGATATCATGCGCTACTTCTGCGGCGACATCGAGGCCGTGCAGTGCTTCGCCATGAAGGCCCCCGGGCGCACGATCTGGTCTACCGCCCAGTTCAACATGCGATTCAGCAGCGGAGCCCTCGGGCACCTCTCGGGCAGTTACGACATCGAACGCGGCCACCCCATGGAGCGCTGCGAAGTGGCGGGCGTGAACGGCCGCTTCGTGATCGAGGACATGTTCCGGGAGGCCACGCTCTACCCCGCCGGGAATCCGGAGAAAACCGTTTACACCAACCCCGTTTTCGGGGGGATGCGCGACTTCAGCGACACCTTTGTCAATCGCCTGGGACGCTTCGTGGAGCAGCTGAACGAGGGGGCGTCCCCCGACCAGATTGACGGATCAGGCGCGGACGGGTTGGCGGCCCAAAAGGTCCTCGCGGCGGCCATCGAATCAGTCGAGACCGGAACGGTGGTCACGCTCTCATGATGGTCACGGTCATCGGTCGCGGTCACGGCGGCACACGTGCCATGTCGCACACGCTCAGCGAGAGCGGTGTGTTCATGGGGGCGCCACTGAACGATTCCGGCGACCTCCTGCCGCCAGAGGCCATGTACGAAGCCTGCCGGGTTATGGCGCGACATGTGCGGCACGTGAAGGGGTTGACCTGGGACTTCAGTGCGCTGCACGACATGCCGATCGACCCCGAATGGACAGGCCTGGTCAGCTCCTACCTCACGTCTGTCCTGGAGAGTGATGCGCAGCACAAGGGCTGGAAGCTGCCCGAGACGACCCTGATGTATCCGTGGATCGTCCGCCTATTTCCAGACATCAAATACATCTACTGGATCCGCGATCCGCGCGACAGCATTATCGGTCGGCACAAGACAGATGATCTGGCTGATTTTGGGGTGACGTACGACTGTGTCGATGACGAGCGGGAGCGGCGTGCCATCAGCTGGAAATACCAGGCGGAACTCTACAGATCCACGCCGCCGCCACGCAACCTGATCGAGGTCCGCTTCGAGGACTTCGTGTTCGACCAGGAGCGCACCCTCGCCAGTCTTGAGACCTTTCTTGGCATTCCACTGGCACGCATCGCGGTGCGTCCGGAGTCCGTTGGCCGTTGGCAGGCGGACCAGGAACCGCATGATTTTCCCTGTTTTCAGGAAGAACTCAAGATGTATGGCTATGTAAACTAGTACCGAGTGGCGCTCAGTTAGATAGGCGCTTCCGGGATTAGCCGGGGATTCTCTATTGATGAATCTCATTCTGGACGGAGGCCGGTAGGGATCGTGTAAGTTGATCGGTTAAGGGTAACCGGGTAAGGGTGGCGGTTAAGGAAGCGGTTAAGTGTCCGAG
>JABGQM010000030.1 GCA_018648805.1 Verrucomicrobiota bacterium | reverse complement strand
GTGCCGGGGAATGCCCCACCATACGGATTGGTTCTGAACTTGAGATCGGGATAGCCATGCACCAGGCCCGCGTCCGAATAGAGATCGCCGGACGCCGCTCGGTTGTCGACCTCTTCGGTAGAGACATCATAGTCATACAGGTCGGGCCACCCCGGCGTGTCGTGGCCTTGCTCATGCGTCAGAAGCCCCATTGAAGGCATATTCGCGCCCACAGACTGGTTCTGATTGAATCCCGAGATATAGCCATCGCGGGTCATCGTGCCATAGAAGTTTCCGGAGTGGAGCACGCCGGCCGAGGCAAGCCCGAGTGGGTTCATCAGGCCGACCATATAGAGCGGAATCCGGGTGGTCGCCCCGTAATTGAAGATGCCGTTCGCGTTGTAATCGTAGAAGACGCCATCGCCGATAGCTAGAGGAGCCCCCTCACCGCCAAGTCCTTCAACATGAACAATAGGATCAAAGGTGCCGTTCGTGGATCCGCCTAGTCCCGGAAGATCAACCCACTGGATATTCGCTGAAATATCCCCGGAGTTGGTCATTCCGTCGACAAACGGTGTCGACTCAAAGACCACAAACTCGCCGCTGCGCTCATTCGAGGGCATATTGCTTTCGATCCAGGCCACACTCAAGGTGCGATCGAAGCCCGGACTGGCCGCATTCGTGGTGAACCCTATCTCGAAGGTGCCATTGCTGGCTACGCCGGCAAAGCTCAGGTCGAGGGCGCCGCCGGGAACGGAAATCGCGGTATCCCCGTCGTATAGACCATTGGCGGAGGCGGGATCGTCAATGAAGACCGCCAGCCCGGGCAGGTAACCCAGATCGACATCATTATCAAAGCTCGCGTAGCGGATGACCCCATCGGTCGCAGCGACCCACAACTGACCTGTTGTAGTTCCTACCGAAGGTGTGAATCCGGGGCCGAGGTAGATCAGGTCGAAACCGTTCGTGCTGCCATAATCTTCGGTTGCACCGGCATAGCCGTTGGTCACAGCCCAGATCATGCTGAAGTTCGTGGCTGATGGATAGGCGTAGATGCTGTGTGTTGTCCGCAGATTCAGAAGCGCAGCGTCGCCGTCGCCCGGCTCCAACTGGCCAAAGGGATCGCTCAGCACCAATTCACAGTCGAACACGCCGGCGGTCGCACCGTCGTCCAGCCACACCAGGTCCTGCCCGAGGTCATAGACGCCATTGGTATTGCCAATGTCGGCAAAGAGAGCCGTGGCCGGCCCGAACCCAATCAGTGTCTCGCTGTCGGCCACGCCGAAGCGATCATGAATCACGCGTTCCATGGCGTCCCATACACCGTTGCTCGTGGTATCGACCCAAATGCCATCGACATGCGGCGTGAAGTCCCCGCTGCTGTCTGTATCGATGTATAGAACAGGGCCACCCAACTCGGCGGCGAGCGTGTCAGTGGCAACCTGCCCAGCATCCCACGCGAACCAGGCCGCCGCGAAGATGCCCCATTCCTCGCCCGTCCCACTCGGGAAACTGAAGTTTATAATGGCGCTGAAGTCCTCGATGGCGTCATACGTATCGATGTAGTCCTCAGTGCAGCGCTCCCAGCCGAAGAGCGCCATGGTATCCATGCCGCCGTCCTCCCCGGCAGGGTCGGCGAAGTAGTTCTGGCTTCCATTCGGAATCGTTTCGCCCTGGTCAATCAGACCGTTCAGGTTGACGTCACGGTGATCGCGTGCGTAGGGCACCGAATCAGCCCAAGTATTGTAGATGGCGTAGTTGAAGTCATAACCGTACCCCATGCGGTGTCCACCCAGCGGACGCCCCAACCCGGTCGTCAGCGATGTGCCGTCGGTGCGGTGCGTCGCAAATTCGAGACTGAGCTGATTCGCACCGTCATGTCCGAAGTTCGCGTGTGTGTTATAGGCATACGGTCCGGCCAACGGCAGGATGTCGTCACCGCCATCGGTATCGCGTGTACCGGGATCACTGTCGCCACGATCGTGCCCGAAGATGTCGCCTCCCCACGGACTGGTCGGCTCGCCGAGGCGCAGGTCGCCACCGTCCCAGATGGCCAACAGGTTTGCATCGCCTTCGAATTCACGCATCGAGATGGCCGAGAGCGAGCCGAGATCCGGGTTGTGATACAGCGAGGAGGCCAGGTCGTCGAATTCGCGAGGGGAATCGTAGGTCCATGTCGTGCCCGCCGGCGGATGGGTCATGCTGCCATAGGTGGTAACCACTTCCGTTCCAAATTCGGTCTCATTGGTGACAGTCGAGACCGACTGCACCTGGTTGTCATCGGTCAATTCCGGCTTCCATTCGCTCACGAAAGGAATCTGGCCTACCATCTCTGAGGCTGCAGGCGTGCCATAGCGGTTCACCCACCAGTTGCCCAATGATGAATCCGGACCGACCGTGTAGTCTTCAAATATATTCATTGAGACCAAGGTCGCAATCCATGCCGTCTGAATGTACTGATTGTTGTCCACTTCAGCCCAGTTCTCCGGGCCGTCATACACGGTGTCACCGCAACGCGCGATCAACCCGGCGGCATCGCCCGGGTAGTTGTTGGCAATGTAGTTGGTGTATTCAGTATACGACCAGTACTCGGGCGTCGCGTCAGTCCCTGGCGGCAGCGTGCCGCGCGGTGAACCGAAGATACCGGGAACCCAGCCCCCAAGCCCTTCCTCGCCCCCATTGGGATCCCACCACGAGATGAAGTCGGAGTAGGATTCCTCTGCAAGCGACGGCGTGGGTGCATCGTCGCCACCGATAGCATCCAGGAAGGGATTCTCCACGCCGATCGGCGGCGGCAGGACGGTGGGCAGTGATTGATACGTGGCGGCATCCTCGGGCTCGCCCCACAGTGCCATAGAGTGGTAAAGCGGCACATGCACCAGCACCTTGACCCTTACGTCAGTGCTATTGACATCGAAACTTCCGCGTGCCGCGACATCCGTGAAGAAGTTGGGCGCCGGCGCGAAGACATGTATCGCGCCGTTGGTTTCCATATAGCCGCTAAACTCCTCGCCCGGGCTGTTCTGAAGGTTGTCGTACAGCGCCTCCGACAGATCCACGTAGCTGGAGAGAACGACCTCGAAAGGCGCCTGGTAGACATGCACGAGGCCGTCGGCGTCGATATTATGTTCCAGTCGGCCGAGCGCCGGAATATCGCCGTAGAGCGGACGCAGGTTGGGCGGCGGATCGGTGACGTCACGGTTATAGGTCCATGCCGCATCGCCCTCCTGCAGGACCGGCGAATCATTCGTCGCCGA
Source organism: Verrucomicrobiota bacterium (assembly GCA_018648805.1). GTDB lineage: Bacteria > Verrucomicrobiota > Kiritimatiellia > UBA8416 > JABMPJ01 > JABMPJ01. The sequence goes on along the minus strand of JABGQM010000030.1, from coordinate 47,797 downwards.
AGGATCGCTGGGTACATATCTGATCTCACGTGAGCCCAGAGAGGTGGAGACGAAATTAGTGGTATCGGTCCACTGGTTGTCGTTGCCCACCGCATCGACAAAGCTGTTCAGTACGGGCTCACCCGCCGCCGTGGTGTACCCATTGGTATCGGAGGGCCGCCCCCACAGCGGCTTGGCATAGTAAACGGGAACATCGACATACACACGGAACTGCCAGAGTGTGTTGGTCAGGGGTGTCGTGAACCCCACCTTGCTCGGATCCGCCAGGACCCCGGCCCAGCGATCGAAGTCTGAGACGACGAGGCGGGAGGGCGGAGGCGTGGTCTGATAGGTTAAGCCGTAGATTTCCGTGTTCGGGCTATTGGTCAACAGAAAGAGGCGCGAGGGCGAGCCGGCCATCAGCCAGCTTTCGGGCAGATAGGTCTGCACCTGGACCGAATAAGCGGACTCGTAGACCTCTGGTCCACTGCTGAGGTCCTCGTACTCAAAACGGCCGAGAAACGGCACATCCGCATAGACCGGCAGGTTCGTATTGCCGCCGCCAATATAGCTGTGCGCGGCGTCGCCTTCGAGCTGTCCGCTCGGGTCCACCGACGTGAATCCGTCACGATCGAAATAATGCGTGCCATTCTCGTAGTAATTCGGCGGCGTAAGGTCGAGCGCACTGATCTGGAAGGGAACATTGGTGCCGCGGGCCGTGTCCGCAACATAGATGGTCAGGTTGGTCTTCACATCGAACGTCGTGACCGGGTTGGCAGGGTTCAGGCTGGGGATGACCGAGGCATCATAATCGGCGATCGCATCGCCCACGGTTGCGAGATCGAGAAAACTCTCGAAACTCAGAATATCCCGAGCGAAACTATCCAGCGAGCGTTCAGGAACCCAGCGGTCTTCCGCAGGTTGAACAATAAATTCGTCGGTTTCATCGCCCCCGGCAAAGAGTGGCGGGGTCAGATCGAACTCACTGATATTCCATTTAAAGTTCTTTTCGAGGACTGAATCCGCGATCCAGATCTCGACATTTCGACTCGCCATTCCGCCGGGAGCGGTGCCGAGCACGCGCGTGGGCGCGGACGTGCTTACGGATGTGACCGAGAAATCGTAGTCATAGAAGAAGTCGCCGCGACCATCCCCCATATAATCACGCAGCGGCTCAAAGTACTCGTGCCCCCAGAGCCCGCCATTGGTGTAGACGGGCGTCCATGTGTCTTCGGCATGGATGTATGGATCCCAACTGCCGTTGGGCGCCGTGAGCCCGTCGGGTCCCGGCAGGTCGGTGAAGCGCTCGCCCGGGGTCCAGAAGCCGTCCACCAGGGGCGCATCCACCAGCGCATCCCCTTCCCTGCGCCGGTAGCGCACGGCCGGGGTGGCCTCGTCCGCCAGTTCATCGAAATGCTCCCCGCGTCCGTCCGGGAAGCGGCCCGCGCCGGTATCGCCAACGATCGCACTGAAGTTAGCCCAGGCGCCTGGTGAAGGTGCTGCGCCTTCGATGTAAGCGGTGTAGAAAGCCTCGATGGGGGTTCCCTCGGGTGCGGCCACGTTGAGATGGAAGGAGTAGGCGCCGGTTCCATGATTCACGGTGCCCACGCCGTCGCCTGACAGGGAGCCACTGCCCAAAGTGTCGGTCAGGGCGCGCGTGCCGATTTGAATGGTCAGCGGACGTCCTTTGACGGGTACCGGATCCATTACGCCGGTGTAGTTGGTGCTGACATCCGCCACGGCCGTGCCGAGCACGAGCCCCACCACATTGGATTCACCCATCTGGGTCAATCCCGGATTCCATGCCCACGGCAGCGCGACTTCGCCCACCGTCTTGGTGTCCATGAAGTAGCCGCGGATGGGTGCGCCGTTCGTCGGATTGGCCCGGTAGTAGGTATACTCGCGCCACCATCCTTCATAGGTGTTCTCCATCGTATTGCGCACTTCGCCGATATCGAAGCCGGAAGATGAGTAGTCGCCCTGCCCGTTCTTGGGAAAATAGCCAGGAACTACATACGTCTTGTGTGTAGGCAGCTCAGGCCAGGCCGCCTGTGCCGTAAGACTCCCCATGCCCAGCAGGGCCAAAACAGCCCCAATCAGCGCCTGTCGTCCACATGTCGTGATCATTTTCATCGCATTCACCTTCCTCATTCCATCCGCGTCATTCATTTGAAGTCCAGAAATTTTCACCCACCTGAGCCAACCCGCCACGCGCCGCCTGCTTGTCCAGCTTGGGCTTGTAGTCGGGGTCCGCTTTCAAAATGGCTTGGCGCAGAGGGCGCGCCTGCTTGTCGATCTCCGCGCGCAGGATAGCGATGCGACGCAAGAACGCGCGTGCGGCGACCACATCCGGCCGGGCATCCATACGAACCACATGGGCCTGGCTGGCCTCTTGCGCGGCGAGCTGCAGGGCCGCGATCGACGGATCGTCGCGGCGCAAGGTCTTGCGCAGTCGCAGCATGGCGGCCTTGAGATCCGCCTGCTTCTGCTCAAACGCCTTGTACTGCCTATTAAACGCCGCGAGCTGTGCCGAAAAACTATCGGGGTCATCGGCGTCCCCTGCCGCCGTGTCGGTGCTCGCCTGCGCGTAGGCCGCCCTGGCCTTGGCGATGTCGCTCACAGTACGGGCATGTATTTTCTGCCAGCGCTTCTGTTCGCGTGGCGTAAGCTCATCCAGATTCTTGGCCTTGGCCTTCTTGAGCAGAGCGGCACGATCCCGCTCGGCCCGCTTGTTCGCCTCGGCCAGCCGGGCGTTCAACTCCTGGGTCTGCGCCTTGCGGGCATGGCGGCGCTCGGTCAGGAAGGTTGACTGCTCCTGTGAAAATGCAATCTTCTCTTCCTGGGCGGCGTCGTATTGCCCCTGAAGCTCTTTGATGCGGGGATGCTCATTCAGCGCCTGCTCGACCCGCAAGGCCGCCGCACGATACGCCTGCGCGCTGGCCGTGGCAGCGCCCCCACGCTGCCCCGTGGTGCTACGGGCCGTGGAGATGGTTCGACTGCTCGCGCCAGCGCGCTCTGCCAGCGCAGCTCGTTCAGCCATCAGTGCGGCAAATCTATCTTTGGTCTTATCGAGTGTGGGCGTGGGCACCTCAGGATCGGACGCCGCTAGGCAGGACCCGCACAGCATCAGAACCACACCCATTCGAATCAATAGCATAGATTTCTCTTTCACCATCACGGCTTGCTCCGCCTAGCTGGGACGTCTATTTGCTGGCCCCATGTTCGTCAATCTGCATCGTTCACCGACGCTTGCGAGAAAAAGCCCGTTTATCAACGTGAAGAGTGTAGCCGAAAAGAGATTCCAGAGGCAAGAGCGAGTTCGTGAAGATTTTGTCGACTGAATGTCAAAAAGGTGTTGCATTCCATTCTGATTCAGGTATCTTACGCGGCGCTTTGGAAGTAGCGAGCGTAGCTCAGTGGTAGAGCTTCACGTTGCCAACGTGACTGTCGAGGGTTCGAATCCCTTCGCTCGCTCCATACTTCGCTCCTACGGAGCTACGTATGGCAAGCCAGCCCTTCGCACGCGAGGGTCCAAGGCGCTTTTTTTTGTGGAGGCGTAGCTCAGTTGGCAGAGCAGCTGACTCTTAATCAGCGGGTCCAGGGTTCGAATCCCTGCGCCTCTACCAGCCTTCGCTCGCAGCGCAGCGGAGAGCGAAGGCTGTCACGCCGTAGTCATGCGGAGCGAAGCAACGCATGCGGAGGCGGACGAATGGGTCCGCGCCGCGAGGCTACGGCTTGGCATGCCACTTTGAACAGTTCGAACATTCGAACATTCGAACAATCGAACTACGAAGTGGGAGCGCTACTGGGCCGGGCCATGAATGGCCATCGGTTTCCCCGTTCGTAGTTCGAATGTTCGATTGTTCGATTGTTCGGCTGTTCCCTACTTTCCCAACGCCTGACTCAGATTCAGGATGGGGAGCAGTACCGCGAGCGTGACGAGCAGGACGAAGCCGCCGATCAGGACGATCAGGATGGGCTCCACGACGGCCAGCCAGCGTTGCAGAAAACGATCCCAGGTGGCCTCAAAGCGCTGCGCGGCACTATCTAGAAGTCGCTCCAGTTCGCCACTGGCCTCCCCCACACGTATCCAGCCGGGCAGCGTCCCCGACAGAGCAGGAATGGCTTCAATGGCATCTGAGAGGCTGCTGCCGTGCTCCACAGCCGCCGCACCGACCTCGCTGTCGGCCGCGACCGCGACACTGCCCGTGGCACGCCCGGCCAGCTGCATGCCCTGGATCGGGGATACGCCGCCACCAACCAGAATCGCGAGCGTTCGCGCAAAGCGCATATTCACCAGCAGACGATACCCTTTGCCAAATCCCGGAAGCCGGAACAGCCAGCGGTCAAACTGCACCCGTGAGGCCGTCCCTCGTTTCAGAGCTTTCTTCCCAACGACTACGCCCGCAACGAGTAACACGACGAGCAGGGGCCATCCGACTTCAATGCCGTGGCCGAGCCCCAGCATAAACCGGGTTAGACCGGGCAGCCCTCCCGCACGGCTGTCGAGCACCTCGGCCGCGCGCGGAAGAAGCAGGCCCAGCATCAGAACGGCCACGATAATGCCAACCGTAAAGACGATGGCCGGATAGATCAGGGCGCCCTGAATGCGCTCGCGCACACGGTCCTGCTCCTCGAGAAAGGCGGCACAGCGTTCCAGCATGATGGGCAGGCCGCCGGACTGCTCGCCCGCCTCGATGACGGCCGTCTCGAAAGTGCCTACGGATGCGCTGGCATCGGCCAGTGATCGGGCCAGAGCCCGCCCCTCGCGAATGCCGTCGCGGGTCGCGGCCAACACCACGCGCACGTTGGAGAGCTCTGGCGACTGCAACATGATGTCGAGCGCCCCCAGGAGCGGCACGCCGGCACGCAGCAGGGAGCTGAGTTCGCGATAGACCACGGCCCGCTCCAGGACAGGCAGACGGACGCGGCGACCAGTCGGGCTGATGCGTTCGGCCAGAATCCCGCGCGCCGCCAACTGCTCACGGGCCTGCTTTACGCTGAGCCCCTCGGTCAACCCGCGGACCCCCTTCCCGGCGGCATCAAACCCCTTGTACTCAAAGGTCTTCATGCAGCGGCCACGTTCAAGGCTTCCTCCAGGCTGGTCTCGCCTTCCAGCATGCGGTCCACCGTGTCGGCCACGAGGGGACGCATCCCGGCCGCCACGGCAAGCTGCTTAAGCTCACCCAGGCCGGACGATCCGCGCCGAATGGCATCCCGCAGGGCCGCATTGATCTGAACCAGCTCAAACACGCCCATACGTCCGCTGTAGCCTTCCAGGCAGTGCGCGCAACCCACCGGTTCCCATAGGGGCTTGCCGGTCACCACTGCGGCCAGCGCATCACCCAGCTCGGCTACCGCATCCGCTGTCGCCACACCCTCACGCCGGCAGTGCGGACAGAGCCGCCGCACGAGGCGCTGGGCCATGGCACCGCGCAGACAGGAGGCCAACAGGTAGGGTTCGACCCCCATATCGACCAGGCGCGAGACGGTGCCGGGCGCATCGTTGGTATGCAGCGTCGTAAACACGAGGTGACCGGTCAGCGAGGCGCGTACGGCGATATCGGCCGTTTCACGGTCGCGCGTCTCCCCCACCAGCACGATATCGGGGTCCTGGCGCAGGATATGACGCAACCCCTGCGCAAAGGTCAATCCGATCTTCGGCTTCACCTGGATCTGCCCGATATCGGGCAGCTGATACTCGATCGGCTCTTCGATCGTCATGATATTGCGACGCGAGGAGTCCAGCTGACCCAGCGCGGCATAGAGCGTGGTGGTCTTGCCAGCCCCGGTGGGGCCGCTCACCACGATCATGCCGTGTGGCGCCGCCAGAAGCCCCGCCACGCCATCCAGAACGGCGGGGCTCATCCCGAGGCTACCCAGGGGCAGGAGCGTGGCCTGCTGGTCGAGCAGGCGCAGCACGACGCGTTCGCCCTCGGCAACGGGAACGGTCGAGATGCGTACGTCAATTTCGCGCTCTCCCACATGGACGCGTGCCATGCCATCCTGCGGCAGGCGGCGCTCGGCGATATCCATGCGCCCCATGACCTTGAGCCGCGACACGAGGGCATCCTCAAGATGTTTGGGCGGTGAGGCCTGCTCGTAGAGATTGCCATCGATGCGATAGCGCACGCGCAGGCGCGATTCGAACGGTTCGAAATGGATGTCGGAGGCCTCGCGCTTGACCGCTTCAAGCAGGATCAAGTTGATCAGGCGTGTCACCGGGGCTTTCTCGGCCTCGGCCAGCAGGTCGTTGCCGCCCTGCACCACTGCAACGGTGCCATCGCCTACGCCCTCGAGATCGCGCAGGAAATCGTCAGGCGAGTTGTCGCGACTGAAATAGCAGCGCTCAATGCCCTGCAGAATCACGTCGTGCGGTGCGGCCACCGCGGCAAGGTCCTCGCCGATCAGCAGCGCCAGATCTTCCTGCGGCTGCACGTGGTCGATATCGGCCGTGGCCACACAGGCTTCGCCATCCAGGCGCAGCGGCAGCATGCCGTGCGAACGGGCCCACTCGACCGGCACCTGCGCGATCAGATCCGGATCGAGACAGTGGTCGGGGATCTGATCCAGGAAGCGGATTCCCATCGCCGCGGCACGTTCACTTAGACTCGGTGCACTCATTTACACTCCCGCGGGAACAATCGAACAATTGAACAGCCGAACATTCGAACTACGAAGTGGGAGCGCTACTGGACCGGGCAATGAATGGCCATCGGTTTCCCCGTTCGTAGTTCGGCTGTTCGATTGTTCGGCTGTTCGGCTGTTCGGCTGTTCTCCCCTCACTCATTCCCCGAGCCTTCGGGCAGCCCTGTCTTCAGCTCCCACTCGCGACGAATGCCTTCCTGGTCCTCCATGGTATCGACCAGTATGGGCGTCACGAAAATCAGCAGGTTGGTGCGCTGGTCCGCCTGGTCCCTGCTCCGAAACAGCATACCGATCAGCGGAATCGAACCGAGGATGGGCACCTTGCGCTGCACGTCGATCTGGTCCTGGCGGGTCAGCCCGGCAATGACAATCGTGCGGCCGCTCGGTACGGTGACCGTCGTACTGACTTCACGCCGCGCGATGGTCGGGGTCAGGCTGCCGCCGGTGTCACCCGTATCCTGGATCACCTCGATGCTGGGGTTGAGCTCCATGCGGACCTTGTAGCCGTCGATCACGTGCGGCGTCAGCTTGAGCTTAATGCCGGCCTCAATACGTTCGATGTTCTGAATCACGTCGCGCGAGGAGCCGGATCCGCCCTCGATCGTGGACTTCAGGATCGGGATCTCGTTGACGATATTGACGAAGGCCTCGCGATTATCCAGCACCTCAAGCGAGGTCTCGGAGAGCACCTTGAAGCGGCTATCCCGCTTGATCGCATTGACATTGATCAGGCCGGGGTAGCTGAGCGAGACGTTCCCGGCGTCGTCGATGCGGTTGCCATAGGCCAGGCCGACGGTCATCCCCTGCGGGAAGAGGCCCTGCTGGATGCTGTTCAGGACGCTGTCGGCACCGCTGTTGAACGTGCTGCCGCCCTGGATGGCCGTATCGCCCTTGCCATCCGGAAGATCCAGAGCGCCCAGCTCCACGCCGAATGTGAAATCGTCGCTAATGGCCAGCTCGGCAATCATGACGCTGATATGCACCTGGGACGGTACACGATCGAGCTGCTCGACCAACTGACGCACCACCTCAAAATCACCGGGGGTAGCATCCACCAGGAGGGCGTTATTGGCCTCACTGGCCTCGATAGCGATGGGGTTGAGCTGCACCCCCGCGCGCCCCTTGACTTGCCGTTTGGCCAGCAGGGCGCCGATGCTGGCGGCGGCCTCCTTGGCGGAGAGATAGTTCAGGAAGATCGCATTGAGACGCCCGCGCCCGGAGGGCGTCTCGACATCAATGCGGGTGATCAAGGTCTTGAGCTCAGCGACCTGCGCGGCCGTGCCCACCAACATCAGCGCGTTGGCATGCGGGGCGGCCACGACGGTGGCCATACGCGCCGCGCTTGGGCCGGCGGCCGCGACGGAGGGCAGGCGCTGGGCCATGCGTTGCCCGCGCGTCTGGCGCTGCTGCAGGGCGGCGTTGAGCTGGGCGGCCACTTCATCGGCACCGGCATGCACCAAGGTCACCACTTCGGTCAGGCGCTTCAAGCCGGGCTGATCAATCCGGGCCACAAGCTGTTCAATGCTCTGCACAACCGATGCCGTATCCGACACAATCAGGTGGTTGGTCTCATCAATCGCCGCGATGCCACCTGCCTTGCCCCCCATGACCTTGGCTTCGAGCACCTTGACCAGGTCACCCGCACTGGCATGTTCCAGGCGAATCACCTTGGTAATCAGGCCGGACCCGGTCTCCCCTTCTCCCACGATCTTGCCCATAGGCGTCGGGCGGTCGGGCAGCCGTACCACGCGGTGCAGGGCGCCTTCGTCGACGACTGAACAGCCGACCGACTCGAGGATTGAGACAAAAAGGGGATAGACTTCATCCTGCCGTACGCGCGGCGAGACGACCGTGATCTTACCGGCCACGCCCTCCCCCACGACAAACTTGAGCCCCGTGATCTCGCCGACCAGCTTGACGAACGAATTGACATCCACCTGATCAAAACTGAAGTTGACGAATCCGGCCGACGCTGCTGCAGGCGGCGCCGATATGGCACGCGCCGGCAACCGGCTGGCCATCGCAGACGCACGGGCCACGGTATCGGTCGCGGCACCCACAACGGACGGCAGCAGCATGACTGCCGCCAGCATGCCGCCCCACGCGTGCGGCCCTATCCGCCGCGCGGTCAATCAATCGCCTCTCTGGGGGTGATCATGCACATCAGCTCGGCTTGCGAGGCGACCTCGTCGCCGACCTTTACGGTCGCCTTCATGCGAGCCAGACGCGCCTTCAGCGTCGTGATCTGGACCTCGATATGAAGCTGGTCACCCGGCTTGACTACGCGCCGGAACTTGGCCTTATCAATGGACATGAAGTAGGGAATCACATCGGTCGTCTGCAGAAGCGTCACCAGCAGTATCCCGCCGGTCTGGGCCATAGCCTCAAGCTGTAATACCCCCGGCATCACCGGCATCCCCGGGAAATGCCCCTGGAAGAACGGCTCGTTGATGCTGACATTCTTGATCCCCACGATCGTCTGGGCTTCGGTGTCCATTTCGGCCACGCGATCGACCAGAAGGATGGGATAGCGGTGAGGCAGAAGCTTCATAATCTGTTCAACGGTCAACTCTGGCATAGCCTACCTCCTGGGGGGACAGTGTTCAGTATTCAGCGTATTCCTATTCCTACCTTCAGACGCCATCCAAAAAGGTAACTGCGCTCCGGGAGATTTCAATATCCAACAGCCAACACTCAAATCCAATGTCCAAGGGGGATCCTTTGCCAGACTTCACGGACCTCCTGCGATTCCCGTGTGTATCGCTCGCATTCTCACCTTGGATATTGGAAATTCCTTGTTGGATATTGGAAATTCTCCCTGTTTTGAGCGTTTCTGTATCCTTAACCCTTCTCGGGCAACGTCTATTTATCTTCCGGCGCAACATCCTCGGCAGCGGGTTCGATGTTCAGCACACCGCCTTCGCCGGCTTCGGCGACCTTGTCCACCCCGCGCAGATAGACCTCCACACGACGGTTAACCGGATTGCCGAATTCGGGATCGTTCTCAGCCTTGGGGCGGTCGAATCCATACCCAACCGACTCCATGCGGTCGCCTTCGATGCCGGCTACCTCTTCGAGATAGGATAGCACCGACTGGGCGCGACGCTTTGACAGGTTGCGGTTGTAACGGGCACTCGAACGCTTCAGCTTGTCGGCGTGTCCCTCGATGCGGGCCTCGGAGCCCTCGTGGCGATTCAAGACCTTGGCGATCACGTTGAGGTCGTCGAAATACTCAGGCTTGATGTCGGCCTTGTCGTAGTCGAACTTCAGATCCAACTCAATCAGGAGCAGGTCGTCAGCCGGATCCAGCGGATTGGTGCGGTCTTCAATCACCTCGTGCCCATCGGCCACGCCGCCATCATCCGTGTCACGATCGAGCGGATCGGTCTTGTGGTCGCGCACCTCGACGCCATCCTTGAGGCCGTCGTAATCGGTATCCGGATTGAGGGGGTCGGTCTTGTAGGTCAAGACCTCATCGCCATCGCTCAGACCATCTTTATCCGTATCGGGATCATACGGATCGGTGCCCAGCTCCGACTCACGTACATCCGAGAGGCCATCGCCATCGCTGTCGAGCGGTCCACCCGTGGCCCGCATGTTGGGACCAATCCGGGCGCCCCAGGTCCACATCAACCCGGCATCGAGCTGACTGTTGGCCTCGGTATCTTTACCGGAAAGCAGCACGCGGGCGTCTGCACGCACACCCCACTCGTCGTTGAAGTGGTACATCACACCGCCACCCAGACGAAAAACCGGCTCGGTCGCGCCCTCGGCCATATCGTCGGCATAGAGCGTCACGCCCGCGCCAATCGCAAGGAACGGGTCCAGGCGGTCCCAGCGGGTGAAATGGAAGAGTCCCTCCACGGCCAACCCGATGGCCGATGTGGAATGGACCCCCGCCATGTCGTTCGCTTCGTCCAGTCGCGATATTTCCGCGCCGGTGCCGAACTCGGTTCGGAAGTTCTCGTCGAGGGTCGGGGCCACGAGAATCATCCCTTCGATCGACCACCATTCGGTCAGATCGTAGCCCAGGCGGATGTTGCCCTGGATACCGTTCTCCACCTCCTGGTCCCCCTCAAACATAAGGAGGCCGATCGCAGGCGAAACATACCAATGCGCCTGGTTGTCTGACTCCACCTGTGCGCTCACCACACCTGCCATGCACATCACGGCGACTACACCTGAGATTAACCGATTATTCATCATCACTCCCTTTTTGCCTGCTAACCAACTCTAAGTCTCACTCTTAGTCCCACTCTTAGTCGGTGACACTTAATCCAACGGCTTGATCGACTAAGCAGTTCGACTAAGGGCAACCGACTAAGGGTGGCGACTAAGAGCGCCCATATTCACATACACACCGCCCCGCCATCAATACCTATAGGTCTCCGGCTTAAAGGGACCCGCCGGCTTGATGCCCAGGTATTTAGCCTGGTTTCGGCTCAGACGGTCAAGTTTCATTCCGAGCTTGTCCAGATGGACCCGCGCCACATGTTCATCCAGCAGCTTGGGCAAGACGTACACGCCTACCGGGTAGGCGTCCGGCTTCATGTACAGCTCCATCTGAGCCAACACCTGGCAGGAGAAGCTGTTCGACATCACGAAGCTCGGATGCCCGGTGGCACAGCCCAAATTCACCAGGCGGCCCTTGGCCAGCACCAGGATGCTGCGTTTGCTGGGGAAGGTCACCAGGTCGACTTGCGGCTTGATCTCTTTCCACTCGTACTTCTCGATCTTCTCGATCTGAATTTCGCTGTCGAAATGGCCGATATTACAGACCACCGCCATGTTTTTCATGCGGCGCATATGCTTCTCGGTGAGCACGTCACAGCAGCCGGTCGTGGTGACGAACAGGTCGCCGATGAGGCAGGCCTCGTCCATGGGCATCACTTCGTAGCCCTCCATGGCGGCTTGCAGGGCACAGATCGGGTCGATCTCGGTCACGATCACCCGTGCGCCCTGGCCACGCAGCGACTGGCTGGAGCCCTTGCCGACATCGCCGTAGCCGGCCACGACCGCCACCTTACCGGCCAGCATCAGGTCGGTCGCCCGGCAGATACTATCCACCAGCGAGTGACGGCAACCATACAGGTTGTCGAACTTCGACTTCGTGACGGCATCGTTCACATTGAAGGCAGGGAAGAGCAGACGTCCCTTTTCGTGCATCTGGTAGAGACGGTGCACGCCGGTGGTGGTCTCTTCCGATACGCCGATGATCTTGCCGACGATGCGGTGGAAACGTCCCGGATCACGCTTGATAGCCTTGGCCAGCTGCTTAAGCAGGACGGCTTCTTCGGTGCTGCCGGGAGTACGTTTCAGGATCGAGGGATCATCCTCGGCCTCGACACCCAGGTGCACAAAGAGGGTCGCATCGCCACCGTCATCGAGGATCATGTTCGGGCCGCGACCGTTACCCCAGTCAAGGATCCGATCGGTATATTCCCAATACTCTTCGAGGGTCTCGCCTTTCTTGGCAAAGACCGGCGTGCCGGTGTCCGCGATGGCGGCCGCCGCATGGTCCTGCGTCGAATAGATGTTGCAGCTGGCCCAGCGCACCTTGGCACCGAGTGCCTCGAGGGTCTGGATCAGGACAGCCGTCTGGATCGTCATGTGGAGCGACCCCGTAATGCGCGCGCCCTTGAGCGGTTGGGCGGCTCCGTAGTCCTCACGCAGTCGCATCAGACCGGGCATCTCATGCTCGGCCAGGGCGATCTCACGCCGTCCAAAATCCGCCAGCGACAGGTCAGACACCACGGCATCCAACGTTTTCTTCTTCTGTTTCTTAGCCATCCACTCCCCCGATATCAGTAGTCAGTAATCAATAATCAGTAGTCAGTACTCCGTGCCTTATAGCGCGGCTTTGAGCGCATCCACCTTGTCGGTCTTCTCCCACGTGAACGCCTCGAGGTCGCGGGCACTGCTGCGACCGAAATGTCCATACGCCGAGGTCGGCTCATAGATCGGACGTAGCAGGTCGAGCGTCTCAACAATCTCGGAAGGACGCAGGCCGAACACCTTCTCTGCGGCCTCGGCCAGGGCGCCGTCATCCGCCGTGCCCGTGTCAAAGCTGTTGACATTGACCGACACCGGATCGGCAAACCCGATGGCGTAGGCCAACTGCACTTCGCACCGCTGGGCCAGCTTGGCCGCGACAATGTTCTTGGCCACATAGCGGGCCATGTAGGCGGCGCTGCGGTCGACTTTGGAGGGATCTTTGCCCGAGAAAGCACCGCCACCGTGACGCCCCATGCCGCCGTAGGTATCGACGATAATCTTGCGGCCGGTCAGGCCACAGTCACCGTGGGGGCCGCCCACCACGAAGCGGCCGGTCGGGTTGATCAGGTAACGCGTCTTCTTGCGCAGGCGCTCGGGGATCACCTTCTTGACCACCTCTTCCACGATCCCGGCGGTCAGTTTACGATGCGACACGTCGGCGGTGTGCTGCGAGGAGACAACGACCGTATCCAGAGCCACGGGCTTGCCGTTTTCATACACCACCGACACCTGCGCCTTGCCATCGGGCAGGAGGAACGGAAGTTTGCGCGAGCGACGTGCCTTGGCCAGTTGGCGGGTCAGGCGGTTGGCAAACATGATGGCCATCGGCATCAGTTCGCGCGTCTCGTTGCAGGCATACCCGAACATCATGCCCTGGTCACCGGCGCCCTGCTCCTTGTGGAGGCCCTTGCCCACCGTCACGCCCTGCGAGATGTCGGCTGACTGGCGGTCGAGCGATACGAGTACGGCGCAGCTGTCGGCGCCAAATCCACTGGTCGTATCGGAGTATCCGATTTTGTGCAGCTTCTCGCGCACCACGTCGGGATAACTCACGACACCCTCGCTGGTGATTTCGCCGGCCACGACCACCATACCGGTCGACACCATGGTTTCACAGGCCACACGCGAATAAGGGTCGGCCGTAAGATGGGCGTCAAGGATGGCGTCCGAAATCCCGTCCGCGACCTTGTCCGGATGTCCCTCTGTGACCGACTCCGATGTAAAAATCAGGCGATTGCTCATTGTGGTCTCTCTCTTTCTTAGTATGCTTACACAAGTTCCAGCAGTTCCGGGGCCGCCGCACGGACCATCTCCCGGCAATGCCGTAACGCTTCTGTTCCTGAATGACACTTCAACACAGTCTCGGCCAACGCCCGGGACTGCTCAAACGAAATACTCCGCACGGCATCCTTCACCAGGGGTACCGCCTGCGGCGCCACACTCAACTCATCCACGCCCATACCGACCAGCAGGGGCGCCAGCACGGGGTCGGCGGCCATCTGTCCACACACCCCCACCCAGATGCCTTTGGCATGTCCCGCATCGACGGCCATTTTGATCAGTCTCAACACCGCCGGATGCGTCGGCTCATACAGATAGGCAACGCGCTCGTTTACTCGATCAACCGCAATCGTATACTGGATCAGGTCATTGGTGCCAAGGCTGAAAAAATCAACATGCTCGGCCAGGACGTCAGCGGCGAGGGCGGCGGAGGGCACTTCGACCATGACCCCGACCTCGATATCCTCCTTGAACGGGACGTTCTGAGCACGCAACTCCTGCTTCGCCTCGGCCAGCAGTTCATTGGCCTGCAGGACCTCGTCAACGTTGCTGATCATGGGGTACATCATCTTGACGTTGCCCGTTGCGCTGGCGCGCAGGATGGCCCGCAGCTGGTCTTTGAACTGGCGGGGATGCTGGAGCGAGAGGCGGATCGAGCGACATCCCAGGAAGGGGTTGGTTTCCTGCCGGGCCGGGCCGTTGTGGTAGAATTTGTCGCCGCCGAGATCGAGCGTGCGGATAATGACCGGGGCGGGATACAGCTGCGTGGCCAGCTTGGTGTAAGCCACCGCCTGCTCCTCCTCTTCGACCACGGCGCCGCGGAAGATGAAGAGATACTCCGAGCGGAAGAGGCCGACCCCTTCGGCGCCGTGTTGCAGGACCGCCTCGATCTCGTCGGGATGCTCAATGTTGGCCGACAGAACGATACGATGGCCATCGGGCGTCTCGGCCGGCTCATGCAGCAAGCTGTTCAGCCCGCGCTCAATACTCTTGCGGGCCTCGGCCAGGGCACCGTACTCCTCAAGCTCCTCGGGCGAGGGGTTGACAATCAAGACCCCCTTGTTGCCATCCATCAGGACGATATCCCCGCTGCGGACCCGCTGCGTGATGTCGCGCAGGGCCACCACGGCCGGGATCTCAAGCGCACGCGCCATGACGGCCGTGTGCGAGGTGGGACTGCCGAGATCCGTGGCAAACCCCGAGACCACATCTTTGCGCAGGGTCGCCGTGTCCGATGGCGCGAGGTCATTGGCCACCACAATGTGCTTCTGAGTCAAGGTGCCCAGCGCGGTATCGACATCGCCCAACAGGTTGCGAATGACACGCCGTGCCACATCACGCACATCGGCCACGCGTTCGCGCAGATAGTCATCTTTGAGCGACGCCAGCATACCGGCATAGTCTTCGGCCACATCGCGCACGGCCACCTCAACATTGCAGCACTCACGGCGGGTCTTGGTGATGATCTCTTCAACAAAGGCGCGGTCATCGAGCACCATCAGGTGCGCATCCAGAATGCTCGCGTCACGGCCGCCGGTCCGCTCACCCAGATCCGCCTGGATCGCCTTGAGCTGACCGCGCGTCGCAATAAGCGCGTCTTCAAGACGGGCAATCTCGTGATCGATCTCTTCAGGTCGGAGGGATTGCTCAACCACCGTGACGGCCTGGCTGGCCAATATAAAGACGGGACCGATCACCACGCCGGGTGACACGCCAATGCCACGCGCATGCGTACCTGGCCCCCTGTTGTCTGCTGCATCACCCATTGATTCGACGCCTTACTCTATCCGCTATGCTTCATCGAACCCGGTTTCGAACAGTGCCTGCAGCTCATTCAAGACCTCGGCCGCATCCGCGCCGCAGGCGGTGACCTTCAGCTTGGAGCCGCGCGACGCCTCCAGCGTCATGAGCCCCATGATGCTCTTACCCGACACGCTGTTCCCATCCTTCTCAACCATCACGTCCACATCGAACCGGGCGGCTGTCTTCACAAACAGAGCCGCCGGGCGGGCATGGATTCCGTACTGGTTCCGGATCTCAAAAGTGCGTGTCAATGTGTCGTTATCGGCCACAGGTCAAACTCACTCGCTACCGTTGCGGCCACGTTCCAGCAGGGCCATCAGGTTTTCGTCCAGTTCCTTCTCCGCATCGTGCCCCAGCACGCGCAGCTTCTGATCCAGCGCCGCGGCTTCCACCACGTTGGCGATATCGCGTCCAGGCGCCACGGGAATGTGCACGCGCGGAATATCAACCCCCAGGAAAGTACGCGTTTCGTGCGCATAGAGATCAGCAGCACCCAGCTCCACTTCGCCTGGCTTGCAGAGGCTCACCACCAGCTCGAGACGTTTCTCACCGCGCACCGACGCCACCCCGAAGAGGCTCGGGACATGCACAATGCCTACCCCGCGAATCTCCATATGGAAACGGGTCACATCCACCGGCGAGGCCAAGACCGACCCCGCGCTGTCGAGACGCAGCGAGGTGATGTCATCCGACACCAGAGCGCCACCCCGCCGAATCAAGGCCAGAGCCGTCTCACTCTTGCCCATGCCCGGCTTGCCCTCGATCAATACGCCAATCCCCTGGATCTCCAGCATGGTTCCCTGCGCCTTGGCACGAGGGGCCGTCAGGTTTTCAAGGATGATCGTGGCCGCATTGATCAGATGTTTTGTGATCATCTTCGAACGCAACACGGGCGTTCTGAACTCCTCGGCCAGTTCGACGATCTCCGGCAAAGGTCGCTTGCCCCGCCCCAGGATCAGGCAGGGGATTTTGCGCTCAAAGAACGCCCGCAAGCGCGCCGCCCGCTCCGCCGCACTGAGCGAGAGCAGGTACGAATATTCCGCCATCCCCAGAACCTGGACCCGGTGTTGCGGAAAACTCTTGTAGAATCCCGTCAGGGCCAGGCCGGGCCGGTTGATGGCGACTTCGGGGATCTTACGCCTCAGCCCCGCCTTGCCCGCCACCAGCTCCATGCCGAGGTCGCGCCCGCCCACCTCCAGAAAGGTGCGGACGCTGACCGACGTGCGCGGTACACGATTGCTTGCTTTTGTGCTCACCCTTCTACTCCCCGATCTTTCTTGGTCTCTTCGTACTTCATGGCCGAGTGGTGATCCTTGACCTTGTCCATCTGGCGCCGATACTGACGCTCCGCCTTGTCGACGGCCCCGTCAATCGCGGCCCGCATGTTATCGAGGGATTCCTTGGCCTCGATACGAACGTGGTGCGAGGCCTGGATCAGGACCTCGGCATTGAACAGGTGCTTCTCGTGATCGAGAATAATATGCACATGTTCACAACTGGGGAACGCATCGGCCAGCTCGGTAGCCCGGCTTTCAGCGTACTCCTGCATATCATCCACTCCCTGCATGTGGCGCGTGGTAACTTCGATAGGCATATCCCACCTCCTTACAGCTTGAATTTTTCACCCAAGTACAGTTTTCGACTCATTTCATCATTGATCAAGAAATCACTCGGCCCCTCCCGCAACACCTTGCCCTCATAGAGCAGGTAGGCCCGGTCGACCACCGCCAGCGTCTCGCGCACGTTGTGGTCGGTAATCAACAACCCCAGGCCGCGATCACGCAGCCCCTTGACAATCTCCTGGATGTCATTCACCGCCAGCGGATCCACCCCGCTGAACGGCTCATCCAACATCAGTAGCTTCGGATCGCGCACCAGCGACCGCGCTATCTCCAACTTGCGCCGCTCCCCACCGCTGAGCGTATAGGCTTTCTGCTTGGCCACCTTGCTCAACCCCAGTTCGGCCAGCAACTCGGCCGCACGCGCCTTGCGGGCATCCGCATCCATATCCAAGGTCTCCAGAATCGCCCCGACATTCTGTTCCACCGTCAGCTTACGGAATACCGACGGTTCCTGCGCCAGGTAGCCGATCCCCAGCCGGGCCCGCTGATAGACCGGCGCCTGTGTGATATCAGTTCCGTCAAAAATTATCTCGCCACCGTCAGCACGCACCAGCCCGACAACCGTGTAGAAGGTCGTCGTCTTACCGGCACCATTCGGCCCGAGCAACCCGACAATCTCGCCGCGGCCGACCGCCAGATCCACCTGCTTGACAACAGGTCGCCCCTTATACCCCTTTTCAATTCCCTTGGCTTCTAAAAGCATAGTTTCCCAAATTGGACTGCTGACAGCATAGCCGCTTCGCGCACCGCCATCAAGCCCCGTCAGTCCTTAGGTTTCAGTATCAAATGCCCTGGCTCACTGATCATGCGTCCGCTGTCGGTCCAGATTTGAATGACCTTGCCCTCCACACGGTCCTTGCCGCGCTGAATCACGGCATCACCGGTCAGAATCACCTCGTTCTTGTCGACCAGGAAGATGGCCTTGCGACAGCGCGCCCGGCTGCCCGGTTGCCGGATCCGGACGTGCCCCACCGCCACCACCGACTCGAGTTCATCGGTCGGCGAGAGCATGACCGTCATCTTGTCGGCCCACATCTTGAGATCCCTGTCCACAACCAGTACGTTGCCCGTGAACTCCGCAATCGAGCGGGGGTAATCAAACTCAAGGCGGTCACTCGTGATGACGGTCTGGTTGGTGGCGGTCGCCGCGGTCGCCTGCTGCACAGCCGTCTCCTGCGCCAGGGCGACGCCCGCCAGGCTCACTATAGCCACAAACAGACCCCTCATTCGCTTGCTCCCCTCTGTTGTCCGGATGGCTGAAACCGGGTCGCTCGCCGCCGGTCCGGAATCACCCGCCCCAATCCTTTAGAGCCCTTCAACACGACACGCACCTTCGATAGCAGCGTGATCTTCTCCTCGGCGGTCTTCCACTCCATCCCCACGCCCGTGATCGTAAGATCCGGCTTGGTGAGACGAACGGCATCTTCTGACCTCATGCGCCCCGCCTCACGGTCAAAACGACAGCGCTCCGCCTCCATGCGGGTGACCACCGCACCGCCCTTATCAAAAACCTCGACCAGGGCTTCCGTGGCGAGCACCTCTTCACCAGGCACCGCGCGCGCCTGTGCCGCCGAGAACCGCATCTTGACCCGTCCATCCTCAAAGTGCTTCAAAGGTATCCTCAACCCCTTGATAGGCAATGGCTTATCCTCTGCGAAAGCCACGTGCCCCACCAGCGCTACGATCAGCACTGCCGCGAGACACCACGCCACACGCCGCCTCCGGTCGGCCGCACCGCCGCCCCTGCCGGCTTGTGATAACATTTCGGGCCTATCCACGCACCACCTCATCCACAGCTTTCAGTTGCGCCCATATCTTCTTTAAATCCTTCAGGAACAACGCATTGGGTCCATCACAGAGGGCCGTATCCGGATTGACGTACGTCTCGACAAAAACCCCGTCACACCCGGTCGCCACCGCCGCGCGTGCCAGGTACGGCGCCCAGTCTCGGTCGCCGATGGAATGGTCACCCCCGCCCCCGGGACGCTGCACGCTGTGCGTGGCGTCAAAGACAACCGGGTAGCCCAAGCCGCGCATGATCGGCAGACTGCGCATATCGGCCACGAGATTGTTGTAGCCAAACGTCGTTCCCCGCTCGGTGAGCAGAATCCGCCGCCCTCCGCCGCTCTCGACCTTCGCCACCGCGTTGGCCATCTCCTCGGGCGACATAAACTGCCCCTTCTTGATGTTGACCACGCGGCGGGTCGCCCCGGCCGCCGCCAACAGATCGGTCTGGCGCGCCAGGAAGGCTGGAATCTGGAGCACGTCCACCACCCGGCCCGCCGCCACCACCTCGGCCACAGAGTGTACATCGGTCAGTACAGGGACCCCACAGGCCTCCTTCACCTCGGCCAGGATCTCCAATCCCTTCTCCAGACCCGGCCCGCGGAAGGCGCGGTGCGACGAGCGGTTGGCCTTGTCGTAGGACGCCTTGAAGATGAACGGAATCTCCTCCCGCCGCGCCAGGCGCGTCAGCCGCCGTGCCAAATCCAGGCAGGCCGCGCGGCTCTCAATGACGCACGGCCCCGCAATCAGCGCCAGGGAGTTCCGCCCCCCGATTTTTACTCCACCCACTGAAACCGTCTTTACTTTCACACCCAATCCTCACATCAATCAATCAACCCGGAACGCTCAACCAGGAACAGACCCTTCACAACTCCGAACTCCACTTCAGCGTACGTCCAAACACCCCCCTCCGCAATGACTATTAGCACCGATTTGACGGTTGCAGCTGCGCGGGCAATACGCCATGATGGCTTGATGAAAACACTTTGTATTGTTCTGCTATCCGTCGGGCTGACAAGCGGCTGCACCCGATCCAGCCGTCCCACGCCTGAAGCGAAGAAAGCCCCCTCATCCGTTGAAACCATGATTGACGGCGCCACGGGCCGCACAGCCGTCAACGCAGGTCAGAAAGCCAAGGCCGAAATCACGCGCATCAGCGAGGAACACAACCGTGACCTCGATGCGATCATGGAGTAGCCATCATGGCCGATGTCGAAGTTAAATGCGAAGAGTGTGGCGCGCCGGTAACCCTATCGGAATATGCCGCCATGGACACCATCAGCTGTCGCGGCTGCGGCTCCCCCCTGCGCTCCCGCGCCGTCTCACCCACCGAAAGCGTGGCCGAGCGACTGCAACTGAAGAAGAATGAGCCGCCCCCCCCGCCTGAGCCGGGCGCGGTCGACGCGCCGCCTGCGGAGGACGAGGCCGCAGAGGGGGAGACCTGGCGCTTCCAGCGTTACATCGAAGATAGCCGCGCCAACATCAAGGATAAGCCCAAGAACGCCTCGCTCCTACTGAGCTGGCTCTGCTTCCTGATTCTGGCTGCCGGCATGGGCTATGCCCGCTATTTCAACGGTGTACCGGCCGACTACCTGGAGATGATCAAGACCTACGGCCCCTACCTGGCCCTCGCCATCCATTTCTTCATCCTGTTGATGGCGTTCAAAGACACGGTCTTCCAGGGCATTCTCTGCCTGCTCATTCCGGGCTACTCGGTCTTCTACCTCTTCTTCGTGTCGGACAACTTCTGGATGCGGTCGGTCAGTGGCGGCCTACTGGTCGGGATCGCCTATGACAGTGTCCTGCACTACCGTGACTTCGCGACCCGCATCTACAGCGTCGTGACCGAGTACATCGCCTCAGGGGGATGAGAGGCCGGTGGGTCCCTCCGTCGCTCTATGAGCTATGGCGGGCAAGCGGAGATCGGAGGTCGGACCCCGCAGGGGCGGGGTGCCTTCGGCAGGTCGGAGGCCGGCAAGGCAAAGCACTGCTCACTTCTTCCTGGCCACGATGCAGCGCGCGACCCGGTGCGACCCCGGTGATCCGGGCATCAGCCGGACCTACAGGACAGTGAGGAGCCAAATGCGTAGCGAATAGCTGCGCCGACGCAACAGCATGCCAGCACGAAACATAGAACCGGAGCATCGTCGCCCGCAAGAACGGCCCACAGTGGTCCTGAGACTGGTGCGCGCGCACCACCGGGAGCAGCGCGCGATCATCCGCCGGGCGATGGAGCTGGACTGGCGCATTGTCGATCTTAAGTTCTACGATGACAAGCTGCCCGCCGGACTCTCCCCGGATGGCGCCCTGGTCGATTGTCTGTGGAATCAGCCCTTGATGCGTCAGCTTCGCAGGCGGGGCTGTCCCGCCGTACGGTGCGGCATGTACCCCAACCCGCATGACAACGTGTTTCCGGCAGTTGTCACAGATCTGCAGGCGGTCGGCCGCCTGGCGTCCGAGCATTTTGCTGAGCGCAACTTCCGCCACGTCGGCTTTGTCGGTGGCCAGGCGCCGCTGTCGCATTTCAAGCCGCTGTACGATGCCTTTCGCGCGCGCGCCGGCGAGCTGGGCGCCGAGTGCCGACTCCTGGCGTTCGAGCGCTTCACTGGCGAGGACGCGGCACTGACTGCGGATGAGAAGAAGCGAATTCAGCAACGTGAGCTTACGGATTGGCTCAAGCAGGTTCCGAAACCGATTGGCCTGCTGGCGTTCAGCGACGGCATGGCGGCCAGGATCTGCGTCCGCAGCCTGGAGGCCGGCTTCGCAGTGCCGAGAGAAGTGGCCGTGCTCGCGTGTGGCAACGACCCGATGACCTGCGAATGTGCACCGGTGCCCCTCTCCGGCATCGACTTCGGCGGGGAGGAAGAGGGCGAGAGGGCGGTGCAACTGCTGCAGGACCTGATGGCGGGCAAGCCGCCCCCGACCGCGACCGTGCTTGTGGCACCCCGTGAAGCCTCGGTCCGGGAGAGCACGGACGTGCTGGCCACGTCGGACCCCGTGGTCGCGCGGGCCCTGCGCTTCATGTGGGATCACCTCGAACAGAACCTGTCGGTGGATGACATTGCGGAACACACGGGCGTCACGCGCCGCCGGCTCGAGCGTGCATTTCGCGCGCAGCTCGACTGCGGCGTCAACGCCGAGCTGCGCCGCAGGCGGCTGGATGAGTTCTGCCACCTGCTGTGCACGACGAAGCACTCCGTCGCCGACCTGGCCCCTCGGGTTGGCTTCCACTCGGGTGAGTATCTCCACGCCTGCTTCCGCCAGGCCTACGGCAAAACGCCGAGGCAGTGGCGGATTGAACATGCCGATTGATCACTCCCGCTTGCCGCGCTTTGAGGATGGCGCCCGCCAGGCCTCCATCCTCCCGGCCTCGCGCTCGGCGAGCGCGGGCTACAGGGATGCGCTGGATGTGGCCCCCACTCCATCCGCCCCCTACCCCGCCCTCTTTTCTGTCGCAATACCTTAGAACTGTGTCGCAACATTGCAGTATGCCCCCCCCCCGGAGGGGTTGTGGTATTCTAAACAGGTAGATGGGATGTGTTTTGGACGCAGCCCGCAACATCCAAAAGGAGGCGAGAGATGATGACAAGAAAGCAAATCACAAACGTGTGGGCGGTTGCCCTCGTGGCAGTGGCGATTGTGGGGTTGACGGCTGGGGCGGTGAATGCGCAGGTGACGGAGAGTCTAGGCACGCCCATTGCCGCGTTCGAGTTCAAGAATGTGGATCAAGTCGGAGATGTCACCCACACCGACGGGCTGCAGATAACAGGGTGGGTGGGTCAAGCCTGGGCCAATCTCAATGGAAACGTCTCCTCTGAAGAGTCGGCCACATCGGGCACCCCTACCGTGACCTTCCGATGGAACGTAGGTGGCGCGGCACAGACCTGGGCCTGGAATGGTGGCACTACACCCAACGTGCGCAGCCGCTACTCCTACGTCAACAATCCTGCCCGATACCTCGGCGCGGTTCCGTGGCGGATTGAAGGGCTCACGGAGGGGAAAGCCTACGACATTATCTTTTACGGCACGGCACGAACCCCTCCAGATAACAGCACGGCGCGGTTTGCCATTCCAGGTTACAACAGCGGAAATCCCGTGACGCTCGATTCGGAAGGGGATGGAGACTTCTTGAGCTGGGTGGCAGACGGCTCCGGCCATATCAGCGGAACCTTCGATTCAATAGGAGGCGGTGAGGCCAGAGTTACCGGCATACAGGTCGCGGAACTGACCGCCAGCTCCAACACCACCGCACCGGGCTATACGGCGCTCAGCCCCACGAACGGCGCGACAGGAGTAGCAGCGGACACCGATCTGGCGATCACGTTTGATGAAACTGTCCAGAAGGGCATTGGCAATATCGTCATCAAAGAGAAGATCGGCGGAGGTGTTGTTGAAACGATTGATGTGACAGCAGCCAACGTCACGCTCAGTGGTGCGGTTGTGACGATCAATCCTTCCAGCGACCTGGGCTACGGCACCAACTACTATGTAGAGATCGGTAGCGGCGCCATCAAAGATTACGCTGCGACACCCGTTGCCTTCGGCGGCATAGCCGACGATACTACATGGAGCTTCACGACCGTGCCTCCCGACACGACCCCGCCGGACTACACGACGCTGGTGCCAACCAACAACGCGACCGACGTGGTGCCGACTGCCGATCTCGTCATCACCTTCGATGAACCCGTCCAGGAGGGGATCGGGAGCATCGTAATCAAGGAGAGCGGTGGGAGCATTTTCGAGACGATCGATGTTACATCTGGCTACGTCACGGTTAGTGGCACAAATGTCACGATCAATCCGACCAACGCTCTGGCCCCCTTCACCGACTACTACGTAGAGATCACACCTGGTGCGATCAAGGACCAGGGGCTGCCGACCCCGGTCGACTTCGGCGGCATAGACGACGCTGTTACCTGGCGCTTTACGACGGGGAAGACGCCGACGGTGGTGAGCATTGATTTTGACTCGGCTGGCGGTGTCCAATCGGGTGAACCCATCCACGCCGACGGACCCTCGATTCCCGGGCAGGTTGGCCCATGGCATAAGCTTACGATGAATGGCTCCGGACAAAGTTCAACTATCGATACGGGAAGTGGAATCTTCACGTTTAACACTACGCTAGCTGCTTTTGCGGGATATGGTAATCAGGAAGGTGGTCTAAGCACTCCATTGCGCGGGAACATGTTCTGGATGAATTCCGCTGCTTCTTGCACATGGACTCTGACGGACCTGGTTCCAGGCGCGGTCTACGACATCATCTGCTACTCCACGAAAAATGGGACTTACAAGCATGCTAGTTTCTCCGTCGATGGGTTCGATGGCGGCAACCCTCAGGCGCAGGATGACGGCTCCGGTGATGAGGAAGAAGGCGATGTAGACTTCTTCGGTGTTACGGCAGATGAAACCGGCAAGATTCAAGGGACATTTGCTTGGATTTCAAGTTGGGCTGAGTTTGGCGGTATCCAGTTCGACAAGGTCGGCGACCCTATTCCCCTCGGGACCGTGATCACACTCAGATAGGTCTCAGCGCCGCTCGATGATGGGCGGATCAACTTCGCCGCCGGTAGTCGGTCTGTCCGATCGCCGGCGGCTTTTTTCACCAGAAGACGCCCACGGTCTCGCGAATCCGTGATCGGAGGGCTCACGTCTTAACCTATGACATTGTGCTGGCGAGGACGGGCGCTGAGGCGTTGCAGAGATCTGTGATGGATCAACGACAATTACACCTCCCTAGTGACACAACGAGTCACACACCGCATCCTCATCGTTGTCCCACTCTGCGAAAGCGGCCTCGGACACCTTCATCAGGGCTTGTCCTTCGCGGTTCTGGGAATAGTCGGCCAGCGTAGATTTCTTGCGAGCCACATACTCATCCAATAACTCACAGACCAGAGAGGTAATGCTTCGACCTTCGGCCGATGCAATCACCTTCAAGAGCTTTCGCTTGTTGTCGTCAATCCGTATGCTCATTACAGCCATGATAGAACCTCCTTAAAGCCGCACTGTCATAATGTAGGATTTCCATCACTATGTCAAGCAGGGCGAATGCGTTTTGCGATGTCTCGCAAAACGCATAGCATCGGGATTCTGCCTAACGTTTTGGCATATTATGAGAACGCGGGTGGCTATATGACAAAACAATGACTTATCACTTGATATGCCTTCAAGCTTTCGGCATATTACACATCACAAAGCGACTATAGGGCGGTTATTGTGAAGACGTTTTTTGGCAGGAAGGTAGAGAAAGAACAGCTTGAAGCGCTCATAGAGCGGCCGCGGCCCTGCATTGCCGTGATATACGGAAGGCGGCGCGTGGGAAAGAGTGAGCTCATTCGCCAAGCCACCCAAGGAAGGAATTTGCTCAGCTTTGAAGGCTTGGAGGGACAATCCAAGCAGAAGCAGATCAGGAACTTTCTGTTTCAGCTCGCCGAGCAGACGGGCACGGAGCGCAAACAAATTTCCAACTGGCAGGAAGCTCTGATCCTTCTGCGCGATCTGACAGCCCACGGACAGTGGGTCATCGTCCTTGATGAGTTTCAGTGGATTGCGAACTACCAGAATGAACTGGTTTCTGTTGTCAAAATGATCTGGGAGCGCTACCTGTCGAGAAATCCAGAAGTAACACTGATCCTTTGCGGCTCCATTGCCTCTTTCATGAAAAGCAAGGTGCTGAAATCAAGTGCACTATACGGCAGAACCGACTACGAGCTCAATCTTCGCGCTCTTCAGCTGCATGAGATCGCACAATTCTTCCCAGAAAAGGGAACTGATGAGATTCTCGAGACAGCCATGCTCGTGGGGGGAATTCCGAAGTACCTTGAACTTGTGGCCGAGCATCCAAGCGTCTACGACGCCATCGAAGGCCTCGCCTTCTCTCCCTCCGGCTTTTTCCAAACAGAATACGACCGCCTCTTCGCCAGCCACTTTGGGAAGAAGCCCATCTACCGTAGAATCATCCGTCTGTTGTCGGACAATCCCTACGGTCTTACCGTCAGTAGGATCGCTGCCGAGCTTGGTATTGCCGCCGGGGGCTCGCTGAGTCGCCAACTCGACGATCTAGAATCCGCCGGCTTCTTGCATGCCATGATCCCTTTTGACAAGCCCGACAACTCAAAGCTATTGAAATATGTCCTGATTGACGCCTACGTGAGATTCTACACGGCGATAATTAGAGGCGAGCAGCGGACCCAAACCATGCCGGGGACGCAATTCCGTGCCCTGATGTCCTCGCCATCCTACCGTTCCTGGCTCGGTAGGTCATTCGAATATCTATGCATGCAGCACCATCGAGAAATCAGTCGGATCCTCGGGTTCGAAGGCATTCCCTACCGCGTCGGGCCATTCTTCCAGCGCAAGAACCTAAACGCTCCAGGTGTTCAGATCGATCTGCTCTACGAGCGCAGTGATAAAGTTCTCGTGCTGTGCGAAATGAAGTACCTTCTTGGTACGGTGCCGGGCGAGATCATCAGCCAGACCGACAAGAAAGTCGCGGCGCTACAACAGAAGTATCCGAGCAGGACCATTCTCAAAGTTCTACTGACTCGGTCAAGTGCGACCGAGACCGTCGCGAGGAGCGGATATTTCTTCAGAATAATCAGAGCAGACGAGCTGATTGGCCCCGCGTCTGCATCCGAAAAGGGGTGGTAGGCTTCTCGGGCAGGGCGGCCGGACATCGAGCTGCCAGTTGGACAGGTGGACGCTAGGCTTGCTTGGCTCGGGCCTCGATCCAGGTCACGAGCTCGGATGCGATCTCGGCTTTGGGCGCGGTTTCGATCTGGCGCAGGCTGCCGTCGGAGTCGATTAGCATCACGGCGTTGGTGGCCACCTCGAAGCCGGCGTCAGGCCTGCTGACGTCGTTGGCCACGATCAGGTCGAGCCCCTTGGCGGCCAGCTTGCGCCGGGCCTCGGCTTCCGGGTCACCCGTCTCGGCGGCAAAGCCGACGTAGATGCGCGCCCCTTTAAGGGGTTGGACCGAAGCGAGGATGTCCGGGGTGCGCTCCAACTCGAGTGTCAGCGTGCCGGCGTGCTTCTTGAGCTTGGCGGGGCTCACCGTTGCCGGGCGCCAGTCCGCCACGGCCGCGGCCATGACCAGGGCCTCACACCACGTCACATGCGCCTGCACCGCGTCGGCCATCGCCTGCGCCGATACCACGTCGATACGTTCCACGCCGGCGGGCGTCTCCAGCGCCACCGGACCGGAGATCAGGCGCACGGCGTGACCGGCCTGTGCCGCGGCCGCTGCAATCGCATAGCCCATGCGCCCCGAGGAGCGGTTGCTGAGGAACCGCACCGGATCCAACGCCTCGCGTGTCGGCCCTGCTGTTACAAGGATGTTCATGTGTCCACCCTAGCAGATTGCATATGGGGAAACAAACCTGTACGATTCGGCTCCTTCAATATCCAACAGTCAACACGGAACTCCCAATGTCCAAGTGAGCGTCTAACGCGAATGAAAGCTCCCCGGTCACAACATTCACACACAGCACGCACTTGATCATTGGACATTCCTTGTTGGATATTGGATATTGAATCATATTTCAGAGGGTATTGTCAGAATGAGTCTTGAGACAGAATGAACATTGAAACCATTGTTGTGGGCCAATTTGGGGTGAACTGCTTTGTCTGTACGGGCAGCGACGGGCAGGCGCTTGTGGTCGATCCGGGCGAGGATGCGGAGGTCATTCTGGCCACGCTGCGCGCACGGAACCTGACCGTGGCGGCCTATCTCATGACGCACGGCCACTGCGACCACGTCTCCGGTCTGGCCGCCCTGCACGATGCCATGCCCGCCCCGGTGGCGATGCATGCGGCCGATTGGGCGTGGGCTTTTACGGACGCCAATATCCTGCCTCCCATCTTCAACACGGCCCCACGCCACCCGGCGGGTGAACGGATCGATTTTAGTGAAGCCACACTCTACCAGTACGCCGGCCTCGCCTTCAGCATCATCGAAACCCCCGGCCATACCCCCGGTGGGGTCTGCCTCTATTTCGAAGAGAGTGGCACACTCATCACCGGCGACACCCTTTTCGCCGGCTCGGTCGGGCGCACCGACCTGCCCGGCGGCGACAGTCGTATCCTCTCGGCGTCGCTACAGAAGCTCAGAGCACTGCCCGACCCCACGCGCGTGCTGCCCGGGCATGGTCCCGCGAGCACAATCGGACAGGAGAAGCGGACGAATTTCTTTATGCAGGGGGATTAGGGGGAAAAGGGAACAGCCGAACAATCGAACAATCGAACAGCCGAACTACGAACGGGGACCTGAACGACAGGCGCTGCAAATAGGTGATAGCAGGTTGAACTATGAATGAGACACTGGAAATAGGCGCACCCGGGATTGATGCGGGCGCCATTGTGGATGAGATTCGTGCCACGGTTGAGCGCAAGCGCGCCGAGGGGGCCTATGCCGACCCTCGCGTGGCACGCGCCGAGAAATCCAACCTGACCAACCTGCAGAACGACGATGATTTCTTTGACTTCTACATGTCCTGTCTGCGCCAAGCCTTCGTGGTCGACATCAACGATTTCGCGATCGTCGAGCGCCGCGCCCGTCTCGGCAAACCCCTGGTTGTGCTCAAAACACTGATTTGGAAACTGCTCAAGTTCTACACCTATCGCCTCTGGACACAGCAGAACCAAATCAATGGGCTCCTGCTTTCTGCCCTCGAGAGCGCCGAGCAAAAAAATCGCCAACGCATCAAGTCCCTTGAAACACGTTTGGCCCACCTCGAAAGCGAGCAGCACTGATGGGCCGCGCCGAGCACATCGCCTTCGTCGTGCCGCGTCTGGCCGACGGCTCCGTCGTGGGTGGGGCCGAAACCCTCCTGCGCAACCTGGCCGAGCGGGCGCGCGCCAACGGCCGCAAGGTCACGATCCTCACCACCTGCGCCACGAGTCACTACACCTGGGCCAACGAGCTGGAGCCCGGCCGGCGCCAGGTGGGCGATCTCGAGGTCGAGTTCTTTCCGGTCGATGGCGACCGCGATCTCGAGGTATTCCTCTCCGTGCAGAACCGCATCAGCGCCGGGGTACGCGTCTCGCGCGAGGATGAGCAGGCGTGGCTGCGCAACAACGTCAACAGCCGCGCCCTGTGCAGCCACCTGGCCGAGGCGGGCGAGCAGTACGATGTGATCGTCACGGGGCCCTACCTCTTCGGGCTGATCTATCACGCCGCGCAGGTGCATCCACACAAGACACTACTCGTGCCCTGCCTGCACGATGAACCCTTTGCCCTGCTGACCGCCTTCAAGGATATGTTTGCGGCCGTCAAGGGCTGCCTGTTCAATACCGAGCCCGAGCGGCGTCTGGCCGAACGCCTCTATGGTCCGCCCGCAGCCCACCAGGTCATCAGCGTGGTCGGCATGGGCCTCGACGACTTCAGCGTGGATGCCGGCGCCTTCGCCGCACGCCACCGCATCACGGGGCCCTACCTGCTCTATTCGGGGCGCCGTGAGCCGCTCAAGGGCACGCCCATCCTGGTCGACTACCTGGAAGCCTTCCGCGCGCGCAACGCGGTCGACCTCAAGCTGGTCATGACCGGCAGCGGCGACATTCCGATTCCGCCCGACCTCGCGCCGCACGTGATTGATGTTGGGTTTGTCTCCGAAACCGAGAAATTCGAGGCCATGGCCGGGGCACTCGCCTTCTGTCATCCCTCCGTCAACGAAAGCCTCGGCATCGTGCTGCTCGAAGCCTGGCTGGCCGGCACCCCGGGCATCGTGCATGCGCACGGCGAGGTGTTGCGCTTCCAGTGCGAGCGCAGCAATGGCGGGCTCTGGTTCAAAACCTACCCGGAATTCGAAGAAGCCCTGCAGCTTCTGCTCAGCAGCCCGGAGACCCGCCGCGCGCTCGGCCAGGCCGGACGCGCCTATGTGCTGCGTGAATATGCGTGGGAGGCGGTGGAGGAGCGGATGCTGGAAGCGCTGGATGCGGCGGTGGGCGGCGTGGGCGGGTGAGTGACCGGCCTCGCTCTCGGCGAGAGCGGGCTACAAACAATGCGCATCCCTGTAGCCCGCGCTCGCCGAGCGCGAGGCCCGGGCGGAACGTTCAGAGAGCCGTGATCACTGCCTACTGATCGCTATCGTCCACACTCGCCTCGGCGAGTCCGATCAGCTCGGAAATACCATCCACGGCGCGGTAGATATCCGCCTGCGCCTTCTGGATGATCGCAATGCGTTCACGGATCTCGGACGCATTCTCGTGGACCGCTTCCTGCGATACCTCGAGCGCAGCGCAGCGTGACGTCAACGTCTCCACCTGCCCGGACAGACTCGCGGCCCGTGCTTCGCACTGCCCCAGACTGTTGCGCAGATTGATGATGCGCATCTCCTGGTCTTCCGGCGTGCTATCGAAGTCGTCCAGCTCCATGCCTGCAGGAATGGGCACTACGACCTCTTCACCACAGTCGGTGCATGTGATGTTCAGTCCGGCACCTTTGTAGTCGATGCAGAGACTCTTGCCGCAATGGGGGCAATCAAAGACGATATCCGTATCCTGGACCTCGTCGCCTTGTTGGATGATGTCGTCAGTCATAATACCCGACTCCTTCACCTTTCAGCCTACCCGCAAACCGCCCGACGTGCAAGACTTCTAAGCCTTGACGATCTTGCCGTTCTTGATGCAGGCCGCGCAGACACGACGACGCTTAACGCCCCCGTTCTCCGAGACGCGCACGCTGTGCAGGTTCGGAAGGAAGCGACGCTTGGTGACACCGGTCGTGTGCAGGCCGATTCCACCCTTTTTCTTGGGCATTCCGTGGCGGACGATGGTCGTTCCCGCCTTAGGGCCCTTGCCACAGATTTCACATACCTTAGCCATGTTCTTAACCTCTACTTCTTTCTCAAATGGAAGCGGGGGAGTATAAACGCCCTTGCAGCCAGTTCAAGCCGAAAAACACCTCGACTCAATCCACGTGCTGATAGGTGCCGTCGGCCATCCGCTTCCAGCGATGCGCCAGGTTGTCCGCAGCCACCTTGTCCAGCTCCGCCAGAACCGCCTTTACCTTGTAGCCCTCGCTACGCGCGGCTAGCAGCAGCGAGAAGATACTGTCGGCCAGCGGACGCACGCTGCCGGGGCTGTACTTGGCTTCGTTGAGCTTCTGCTCAACCTTTTTCCACTCCATCTCAATGTCGGTGCAATCAAACACCTCGTGCAGCTTCTCAACACTCGCTTCCAACTGGTCGACATCCATTGCAACTCCCCTCTGCGCTACCAAGATCAACGGGGGGCATGCTAGCCCACACGGGCCGCCCCCGCAACCTAATCCGCACTGCGCGTTCGACCACCACCCCACCCATCGGCAGAGGCCGATGCCTACTTGCTGTACTCGAACGTCACCCAATCGCTTTCGGCCAGCTTAATCGCGTTCGCGCCGCTCTTGTCCCATACGACCAGGTTGTACTTGCAGTCGCTCTTGCCCTTAGCCAGGTGGAGCTGGTTATAGGGCATAAAGAGTTTAAGATCTTTCCACTCCGCCTTCGTGTAGCGAGGAGTCACCCGCTCGTGCAGCGCCACCTTGCCGCCGCCGGTTCTGTAACTACCGTCGAAATCCTTGAGGGCCACGCCGCTCTTATAATGGAAATAGGCGGCGATCTCGGCCGCATGCCCTTTCAATCCGCCAATGTTGACCCGTGTGTGCAGGCGCATGCCCTTCTGCTTGTTCTGGACCACATTGTGTTCGGTACGCAACAGATCCAGCGTGGCCGACTTTCCAGTCTCCGTAACTGTGAAATTCTGCCAGTCACTCTGGGTCAACTTGACGGCCTGCTTGCCCGATTTATCCCAAATGTAGAGCAGGAACTTGAGGTCATGCTTGGCCGTGGCCAAGTGGAGCTGGGGGTACGGCATAAAGAGCTTGAGATCTTTCCAGGACGAACGGTCGTAGGGCGGCTCAAGCTTCACATGTGTCGAGACCTGCCCATTACCCGTGTTGTAACGCTTATCCGTATCCTTAAGCTTGGAGCCGTCCCCCTTGTAGAAATAGAGGCTTACCTCGGCTTCACTCCCCTTCAGGCCCTCAATATCGACATGCGCATGCACACGCATGCCCTTGCGCCCCCCTTCAAACACATCATACTCCGTTCGAATATTCTCGATCGAAGCCGCCCGACCCGTCTGTCTGTAGGTGAAATCGTGCCAGGCGCTGGCGGTCAGTTGAACCGATGGCGACACCGACGTATCCCAGACATACAGGTTCAGCTTGAGCGGGTGGCGCCCCTCCCCCATGTGCAGTTCGCTGTAGGGGATAAACAGCGTATGATCCTTCCATGTGCTGCTGTCGTAGATCGGCACGACATCCTCACCCACCGAAACCTGCCCGTCCGACGTATGGTAGGCATCGTTGAAATCCTTAAGCTTGTCGCCATCCTGCTTGTGGAAGTAGGCCACGATACGCACCTGCTTATCGCGGTGGTTGCTGATGGTCACCTTGGTATGAATCAACAACCCTCTGTGGCCCTGTTTGTACTGGTCGTGTTCGACACGGATATCCTCAGCACTGGCACTCGCTTTGCTGCGCGCCGCCAGCTCTTTCGCAACGTCACGCGCCTTCGCCTTGAGCTTTTTCGCCTCCTCGAGCTTGGAACGCTCACGCTCCATCCGCCCGGCCTCGGCCAGTAAGTTGGCCCGCTCACGCTCCAGCTCGCGACGCTCACGCACCAAGGTGCGTGCCAGGCGCGCGTTCGACTCATCGCGTACCGGCTCATGCGCCAGGGCCGGACGCCGTCCAGAGGCTCCCCCCACCACGAAAACAAAATCTCCCTCATCCAGATCCGGATCACGAATCTTATCGAATTGCGGCGTCTGCCCGATCCGGTACCCCAACACCTGGTCGCGCAGGTAGAGCCCCAGCTCGGTGCCGGTGACATAGCCGTCCCCGCTCATGTCGGCCGCCCCATCCAGCGCCCGCACAAACATCGGCGTAAACACACTCTTGGCCGGCACCGTCTCGCCGGCATCGCCGGCCGTAATGAACTGGCGCACCGGCCGCGCGGTTATACTGCTGATGTGAGGTGGATAGGTCGGCAGAGCCCGGCTCTTGAATATGGTTCCGGAGAAACAGCTGTCAAAGAGGAAAATCGCGTGCTTCGATTCCATCTCGCGGGCCCAGGTCAGGATCTGCCCCATGCTCAGAGCTTTACGAAGAAAGGCACGATCATTTCCCTCCGGCACCGGAGTATCCGCAGGAACCAGGTAACCCTTGGTTCCGCTCTTGCGACTGAATCCATGCCCCGAGAAGAAGAACAGCAGGCGATTGCTCTCATCATAGCCGTAGTCGTCAATAAAATCCTGGTAGGCCGCCTTCATGGCCTCGGCCGTGGGGTTGAGAACCTTGCGCACCATAAAGCCGCGCTTCTTGAGCATGGCCTCGACCGTAGCCAGTTCCTCCGGAATGCTACGCAGGTCGGGCCAGCCCGCACTGTAGTCGCTCACCCCAACCAGAAGTGCATAGCTGCCCTTGTAGAGTCCAACCGTATTCCCGTCGCGGTCTTTGACCGCCACCCGCTTGAGCCCGCGCGTTTCGCCCGGCGCCGTTGCGACCAGCGCCAGAAGCAGGCCCATCATTATGGAGCACACGTTCTTCATCATTCGCTGTTCATCTTGCGCGAATAGTCCGTAGGCAACAAGGAGAATTCCGGCAGAAGATCGCGATCCGATGGAGGCGAATTACCCCTGTGACAGAGCGAGATCCTTGAGGATGAGCTGGAGCTGGCCATGGCCGCGATAGGTGTCTTCGGCGATTTCGAAGACAATGTCGATCGGGCCATCCGGCAGCTTACAGGGCCCCAACCCGAACCCGATCGCGTCAAGCTGCGTGCGACCCGCCGCGAGGAGCAGCTTCAGATGGGCGCCATCCTTCCCAACCCGACGCGGTTTGCCTGCAATCTGGACGTGCCGCGCCCCCCACACCGGCTTGGGATTCCCCATCCCACACGGCCGCAGCCGCTGCGACTGGTCGAATAGCTCACGATCCACCTCGCCCAGCGCGATCCACGCATCCACCCGCTGGGCCGGACGCAAGTCCGTGCCCTTGAGCTGCGCACTACACAGCGCGTTGAACCGCTCGCGAAAGGCCTCTACCTTGTCCGCCCGAATATTCAATCCCGCGGCCATGGCATGCCCGCCATGCGTCTCAAGCAGATCTTCGCAGGCATCCAGCATCTCCACCAGATTGACGCCTTCTACGCTGCGCCCTGACGCACGGCCACCGCCCTCGCCATCCAATGCGATCACGATCGAGGGACGATGGTAGGTGCTCACCAGCCGCGAGGCCACGATCCCGATCGTTCCCACGTGCCACCCCGCCCCCGCCGCGACCACACCGAAAATGGCCTCT
This sequence comes from Verrucomicrobiota bacterium, assembly GCA_018648805.1. GTDB lineage: Bacteria > Verrucomicrobiota > Kiritimatiellia > UBA8416 > JABMPJ01 > JABMPJ01. The sequence continues at coordinate 13,567 of JABGQM010000030.1, read as the reverse complement.
TCGTCGAATAGGACATCAACCTGGGCCTGCGCCTCCACGCGAATGGCATCCTCAATCTCGCGCCGCTCACGGTTGGCGTCGTCCAGCTCCTGGGCCAGCGTCCGGCAGACATCCGGCGCGTCACTCACCAGCAGATCGAGAGCCGTGTGGCCCGAGGCCAGGCGGCCGGCCGCATTGATCCGCGGCCCCAGCACAAAGCCGATGTGGTACGCCTCCACGTCACCCTTCACCTTGGCCACCTGTTTGAGCGCTGCGACCCCCGGTCGCGCCCTCTGACTCAGCCACGTGAGCCCATGCCGCACCAGGATCCGGTTTTCCCCTTTGAGCTGCGCCACATCGGCCACCGTTCCCAGCGCGACCAGATCGAGCCACTCCTGCAGATCAACCCCCTCTGCCGCGGCCGGTAGATCCTCGCGCGCCTGCTTGATCAGGGCGTGACAAAGCTTGAACGCTACCCCCACCCCGGCCAGCATGCGGATGGATTCTGAGTCTGATAGCATGGGATTGATCAGCGCCAGCGGCTGCGCCCGCTCTTCGGCAGGCTCGTGGTGATCCGTGACGATCACATCGACCCCCGCCTCAGCCGCAGCCGCGACCGACTCGGCTGAATTCGTCCCACAATCCACCGTTACGATCACGGCCGGTTTGTGCTGCGCGATGCAGCGCTCCAACGCACCGGAGGTGAGACCATAGCCGTCTTCAAAGCGGCTCGGCAGAAACGCGGCCACGTTCCCGCCCATACGAATCAGTACCGTGCTCAATAGTGCCGTGGAGGTGACCCCATCCACATCATAGTCGCCAAACACAACGATCTTCTGCTTCTCGCGCAGCGCCACGACCAATCGCGCCGCCGCCAGTTTCATGTCCGGCAACAGAAAAGGATCCCCCACCTCACTCAAGCGGGGAGTCAGAAAGGACGCCGCCGCTTCTGGCTGGTCATAGCCACGGCTGACGAGAATACGCGCCAACGGAAGAGGAATCTGGAGCGCGGAGGAGAGCGCCGCAGCAGCAGGTTCGTCGACGTCAACATCGACCCAGCGCTTCAAAGGCGGGACGGGCGCCAAGGTTTCACGGTCGTTCATTTCAACACCCAATATCCAACAAGGAATGTCCAATATCCAAGTGTGCGTGCATCGTGAATGGCGCACCGTGAGACAGGCCATTCACCGAATGCACGCCCCCCCCGACAGCGAAGCGCCTCGGGGTCTCCTCACGCCTCCACCCTCGACCATAGCCCCACCCCCGCCACAATACTTCCGCACGCTACGCCATGTCCGCCTGCAAGGCGGCATGGTGTGTGCAACATGCGATGAACTCGGATTGAGCGAAATGGGGTGGCAAGCTTGCGTCAGATGTCGCTTTTCTCGGTGGGTTCGCAGGGCTCCCGCCCGCGAACCCGCCGAAAAAGCGGCAGATGGCGTGAGATCGCCGCCCCATTTCGCGCCGAGTTCACCGCATCGACTCCAGCAACAAACCCAGCACGACTCAGAACCACTCAGGCCCTACTGGGTCTTCGCGAACTCAGGCTTGCGGCCCTTGTACCACGCCAGCACCACCGGCGTTGCCACGAAGATCGATGAGTAGGTACCCACCACGACGCCGATGCAGAGCGCCAGGGCAAAGTCATTGATCGCCCCGCCACCGAAGACCAGCAGCATCACCACCGTGATCAACGTTGTCAGCGAGGTCAGAATCGTGCGACTCAACGTCTGATTGATACTCAGGTTGCAGATATCCATGAAGCTCTTGCCGCGGACCAGCTTCAGATCCTCACGAATACGATCGAACACCACGATCGTATCATTGACCGAGTATCCCACAATCGTCAGCAACGCCGCCACGATCGGCAGACTCAACTGACGCCCGAAGAGCGTGTAGATCCCCACCGTGATGAGTACGTCATGCGCCAAGGCCACGATCGCGCCCAGCGCGAAGCCGAACTCGAAGCGGATGGAGATGTAGACCACGATCCCCAGCAGCGCCAGGATGATCGACCACACGGCGCGCTGCTTCAGCTCTTTGCCGATCTGTGCGCCGACCTCATCGATCTGCTGCAGCGACAGACCCCCTTCAGGATGCACCGTCGCCAGCGTCTCCTGCGCCACGTCAATCACCTTGCGCTCGTCGCCCAGCTCACGTGTCGAGGTCTTGACCTGCAGGAACACATCGCCGTCCTGCTCCATCTCCTCCTGGTACTGGATATAGACATCGTCCAGGCCGGCACCCTCGAGCTTGGTGCGCATTTCCTCAACCGACTGGCGCTCGTCCACCTTGAAGGTCATCGAAATACCGCCCGTAAAGTCCACACCGAATATCGAGCTGGGCTGCTTGATGCCCTGCCCGACCATGACACCCCACGTGGCTACAATGAGGACCACCGAAATCAGGGCCGCAATCTTGCGCTTGCCCACGAAATCGATGCTCGTCTTGCCGATGATCGACAGCATCTTGAGTGCCTTGACGTCGGCCTTGTTGGCCATCAGGCCGAAGAAGAGTTTGGTCACGACTAGTGCCGTGAACATGCTGGCCATGATACCCGCGCAGAGCGTTACGGCAAACCCGCGGATCGGACCCGATCCAAAGATGAAGAGGATCACACCGGTCAACAGTGTGGTCACGTTGGCATCCATGATCGTGACAAAGGCGCGATCATACCCCGCCGTCACCGCCGTCCAGAACCGCTTGCCCGCCCTCTTCTCCTCACGGATGCGCTCGAAGATCAGCACGTTGGCGTCCACCGCCATACCGATCGTCAGGAGGATACCTGCAATACCCGGCAGGGTCAGGACCGGCAGCTTGATCGGACCACCGCCCGCGCCCTCGCTCACGAAGATGCCCATGAACCCGGCCGCTACGATCATGCCCAGCGGCAAGAGCAGCATATTCAGGATCAGCGCAATATTCGCAATCAGGCCGCACAACATGTAATAGACCAGCATAAAGCAGAGCACGCCGATGCCACCAAAGGCGATCGCGCGCAGGCCACTCTGAATCGCATCCTTGCCGAGGCTCGGCTCAACCGAGCGCTGTTCCACGACACGCACCGGGGCGGGTAGCGAACCGGCATTCAGGATCTGCGAAAGGAGCATGGCCTCGCGCTGCGAGAAGCTCCCGCTGATTTCGGCACGCCCACCATAGATCGCCTCGCGAATGGCCGGGGCCGAGTAGAGCGTACCGTCCAGCACGATCGCGAGCTGGCGGCTCTCCTGCGGATTCGGGTTGCGCGGGCCGCCCGGTGCGTAATCTGCGGTTACACTGGCGAACTGCTTGCCGCCCTTGCCATCAAAACGCAACGTCACTGTAGCCTGGCCCAGGGCGCCGTAATCCACGCCTGCCGTCTTGAGGTTCTCACCGGTCATCTCGCGGCGGATCTTCACGAAGAAAGGACGATAGACCGTCTGGTTCTCGACCTCGAACTTTTCAAGCATGAACTCGTGGCCCGCGCCGGGCGCCTCGAAACGGCCCAGCGCTTCACGATAGGCACGATCACGCTTGCCCTTGAAATTGGGATCCGGCTTGTAGTAGCTGCCCTGCGCGATACGGGCAATCTGGTAGCCTTCGGGTGCCTTGTTGTCCTCGTACAGGTCTGCGGCCAGGGTTCCGTTGTCCTTGTGCACCATGCGGAACTCGAGAAAGGCCACGCTTTCGATCGACCTCAGCGCGGCGTTACGCGTGGTTTCATCCACACCCGGCAGCTGAATGATGATGCGGTTGTCTTTGCCCGGGTAGATGATTGGCTCATCGATGCCAAGTCCATCAATTCGGTTGCGCATCACTTCAAGCGCACGCCCCTGGGCGCCCCGCATCGTGTCATCAGCTTGCTTGGTGAGATCCTCAGGGGTGATGTTCGGAGCGCGGTACTTGATCTCCTGCTCCACCTTCTCGCGGTCGATCTTGACCACAAAGCTCGTTCCGCCCTTCAGATCCAAGCCCAGCCGAATTTTCTCTTTCGGCGGCGTGAAGACCCAAATCGAGAACGACAGCAGCCCCAACAGTATCAACCATTTCCACAACGCATTCTTATCCATCTTCCCCACCTATCTCTTACTATTCATACACCAAAAAGAACTCACCATGAAGGACATGAAGATAATGAAGGGGTAGTCCTGTTTCCCGCTCGCCGCAGGCGAGCGCCCTTCATTCCCTTCATGTTCTTCATGGTGCAAATCCGATACCCCCTACGCGTCGTCCTCGGGCTTCTCGCCCTTCTCCAACACTTTGCTCACCGCTCCGCGTGCGACCTCGATCTTCACGCCATCGGCAACCTTGATAATGAAGGTGTTGTCCTTCACATTCGTGACCGTCCCGAGGATCCCGCCACTGAACATCACCCGCTCACCGGTCTTCAGCTCGTTGATCAGCAGCTTGCGCTCCTTCTCCTTGCGCTGCTGCGGACGAATCAACATGAAATAGAAAATCGCAAAGATAAACAGCATCGGGACCATCATCCCGAACGGACTGCCCTGCCCCTCGCCCTGCGGTGCCGCCATTGCTACCAGACTCATCAAATCCATCATAGGTTCCTACCTCTTTTTCAACACCCAATATCCAACAAGGAGCTCCCAACATCCAAGTGCGCAAGGTTGGAGAATGGCCATTCTCAGGCCCCGCCATTCGCCCATCTTGCTCACTTGATCATTGGATATTCCCTGTTGGATATTGGATATTCAATCCCCACCACATATCAATCATTAACCATCACTGAACTCAGCCGCCCCGCCACGTGCATCAAGACTGAGCCGTTCTTTCACTTTCCTTCGATACCCGTCTAAATTGCCTTCACGAATCGCCTCGCGAATCTCGCGCATAAACTCCATGTAGCGATGCAAATTGTGCACCGTCAACAGGCGAACCCCCAGGATCTCACCCACATTCAGCAGGTGCCGCACGTAGGCCCGACTGAACGTCTGACAGACCCGGCACTCACAGCCGACCTCAATCGGCTGCTGATCCTGCTTGTACGCCCCAGCCTTGACCGGGTAGCGCCCCACGCGCGTAAACGCCGTTCCGTTGCGCGCATACCGCGTCGGCATCACGCAATCAAACATGTCTACGCCATCCGCCACCGCGTCCAGAATCTGGTCCATGCGCCCCACACCCATCAGGTAGCGCGGCTTCTCAACCGGCAGAATCCCAATCGAGTCCTCTACGCCCTGGCGCAACACGACATCGGGCTCGCCCACGCTCACCCCGCCGATGGCATACCCGTCAAAGCCGATATCCACCAACGCCCGTGCACACTGTTCGCGCAGATCGGTGTAAACACCGCCCTGTACAATTCCGAACACCAATTGTCCCGGAGCACGCTCCTGCTCCGAACAAAGAGCCGCCCATGCTATGGACTTCGATACCGATTTACAAGCGTAATCCCGGTCACAGGGATAGGGCGGACACTCATCCAAAACCATCGCGATATCCGAACCCAGCACCCGCTGAATCTCCATCGTTTCCTTCGGACCCAGAAAGATGCGGCTGCCGTCGATGTGCGAACTGAACTCCACCCCGTCATCACGGATCTTGCGCAGCTTGGCCAGACTGAAGACCTGGTAGCCGCCGCTGTCGGTCAGGATCGGCCCCTCCCACCCCATAAAGGAGTGCAGGCCGCCACAGGCCGCCATGATCTCCATGCCGGGACGGATGTTGAGGTGGTAGGTATTGCCCAGGATGACCTGGACCTTGAGCTCGCCCAGCTCCCACGGCGCCATCGTCTTGACCGTCGCCTGCGTCCCGACCGGCATAAAGGCCGGCGTCTCGAACGCGCCGTGTGCCGTCCACAGTCGCCCGCACCGCGCCTGCGTCCCGCCATCAGTGGCCAGAATCTCAAATGTACCCGGTGAATTCACCTAAGCTCCCTTTCCACTACGGAGAAAAATCAAACCACGGATTACACGGATGTACACGGATGGCCCGGCTCCGCCGGGCCGCAACATATCCCAAGCGCCGTCAGGCGCCATCCGTGTACATCCGTGCCATCCGTGGTCAACACTCCCTCACACTTGGCGCGCGAGGTCCGCTAGAACGAGCGCCGCCATCGCCTCTACAATGGGCACCGCGCGCGGCACCACACAGGGATCATGCCGCCCCTGCGTCACCTGCAGCGTCACGGCATTCCCTTCGTAATCAACGGTTTCCTGCGGCCGGCTGATCGTCGCCGGCGGCTTGAAGGCCACGCGAAACACAATCGGCATTCCATTCGTAATGCCGCCCTGCACCCCGCCACTGTTGTTGGTGCTCGTGCCCAGCTCGGTCGCGCCGCCTGTGAACGGATCGTTGTGCTGCGACCCGCGCAGCTCAGTCCCGGCAAAACCCGAGCCGATTTCGAAAGCCTTGCAGGCCGGAATCGAAAGCATCGCCTGCGCCAGCAGGGCCTCGGCCTTATCGAAGATAGGTTCACCCCACCCCGCCGGCACGTTGCGACAGACACACATCAGCGTGCCACCAATCGAATCGCCCTCATCGCGCACCTCGCGGATGCGGGCCTCCATGGCGTCCGCAGCGGCCGGGTCCGGACAGCGTACCGCACGCGTATCGACATCGGCCCGCGTCACGCTGTTCACGTCCACGTCCGACCCGATAGCGCCCACACTGTTCACCCACGCCACGATCTCGATCCCGCAGAGCTGCTGCAGGTACTGCTCGGCCAGCGCGCCCGCGGCAACCCGTGCCGCCGTCTCACGTGCACTGGCGCGGCCGCCACCGCTCTTGGCCTTGACGCCATACTTCTTAAGGTAGGTGAAATCCGCATGTGACGGACGCGGTGCGTCCAGCACCTCGCCGTAGTCGCCCGGACGCTGGTCATAGTTCTTAACCAGCAGGCCAATCGGCGTACCCAGCGTCTTGCCGTGCTGCACACCGGAGAGAATCTCAACCTTGTCGGCCTCCATGCGCTGCGTCGTCAGGTCGCTCTGCCCCGGCTTGCGGCGGTCCGCCTGGGCCTGGATCGCCTCGAGCGACACCTCCACCTGGGCCGGACATCCATCCACGATGGCACCCACCCCCACCCCGTGTGACTCGCCAAACGTCGACACCCGAAAACCCGTTCCAAATGAACTACCCATAATCTCACCTCAAAGCAACAGCGTACCGCCCCACTCAACCGGCCCAAACCAACGTGCCCGAGTATAGACACCGTCCCCTGCGAACACAACGTGGATCTCCCCGCCAGCGTGGCCGGTCCATCACGGTCAGACTGAATTGAGCGTTGCGTGTTACCGCACGAACAGGCGACACTCGTTTCGGGCACGCTTGGGACGGCCCCACAGGTGGGGTGCGTCATGAGAGCATAGTGGAGCTGATCTCGATATGAGCATACAGACAGAACAGGAATCGCTGGGGTCCATGATCGCGCTGTACTGCAAAGGACAGGGCCACCCGGATCCGCTCTGCGCCGACTGCACCGATCTCCTCGCCTACGCCCGCGCCCGCCTGGCGGCCTGCCCCTACGGCGACGACAAGCCGACCTGCCGTCAATGCCCCATTCACTGCTACCGCCCTGACATGCGCAAGCGCATCACCGCCGTGATGCGCTACGCCGGCCCGCGTATGCTCCTGCACCACCCGGTCCAGGGCGTCCGCCACCTGATACACGATAAGCGCTCCCGCCCACCGTCTTAACCCCTTAAAAACCTTACACACAGAAGTGCGATCGCACTTCTGTATGTAAGATAACGATCAGATTCACCTGGATAATAAGTGAGTGCGCTTGACGCACACGCAACCGGAGAGGCCCAATGCAGAGATGTGAATGGTGCGGCGATGATCCACTATATGTGACCTATCATGACGAGGTGTGGGGTGTGCCCGTACATGACGACCGGCACCTCTTTGAGTTCCTGATCCTGGAAGGTGCTCAGGCCGGCTTGAGCTGGCTGACGATCCTCAAGAAGCAAGCCAACTACCAAGAAGCGTTTCATGGCTTTGACTATGCGCGTATCGCCCGCTATACGCAGCGGGATAAGACCCGGCTTCTGGGCGACGCGGGCATCGTACGCAACCGGCTTAAGATCGAATCGGCCATCAAGAATGCCCGCGGCACACTGGCCATTATCGAGGAATATGGATCTCTCGACGCCTTCCTCTGGCGCTACGTGGAAGGTGTGCCCCTCCAGAACCAATGGACATCTATGCAGGATCTACCGGCCAAGACCGAGCTTTCCGATCTGCTGAGCAAGGATCTGAAAGCACGCGGCTTCAACTTCGTGGGCTCCACGATCTGCTACGCCTTCATGCAGGCCGTCGGTATGGTTAACGACCATACCACGGAGTGCTATCGCTACCGGGACATCAAGGCGCTGGCGAAACAGCCCTGAGGTCAGCACCGCCATAGCGCCTCGGCCCTACTCGAAATAGCACTCGGTGATACGCTCTATGTACGACAACCGCGCGAGAGCACGCAACACCGAACGGTAGTTCGCCTGGTGGGTCGATCCGATACAGAGACACTCGCCCTTGCCGCAACCAATCCGACCGCGCGATCCAGCCATAAACTGGACGGTGGAGTCGATGGTGCGCACCTCCCGCTTGCAGCGGTCCGTATTGGGAATGCAGAACTCGTAGGCCACCGCCACCTTGCCGTTGGACGGTCCGCGTAACCCTTCAGGATCCACTCGATCCAAGTTGAGTTCAACTTTGTGCCACGCCTTCGGGTCATCCCGCCAACCTGTGTGTGTACAGGAGACCAGGAGCAGCATCCCGACAATCAATACGAGTTCACACTTCATCATCTTTCCTCTTGCGGCTCTTCTTCCTCTATTATAGTAAGCATGCCGAGCCAGCCCGCCGCTACAGGGGTGGCCGACAGCGCATCGGCGTGTAGGCCGGCAAACGCTTCTCGATAAAACGGATAGCCAGTCGCGCGAAGCGCTCACTCGTACCGGCCGGGGCGGGTGCCTCACCGATGAGCGGACGGGCATAGCGAATGAAGTCATCGGTCACATCCAGACCGTCCGGCGTGATCCACGCCGGCGGCAGCGGCCGGAACGAGTTGGCAATCAGTTCAAGCGGCGCGTGCGCGTAGACCGCGCGATAGGGCCCACCGGGCGCACGCACGATCGTGGCCATGTAGCCGGTGCCTTGCTCCATGGCCACTTCCACGGCGTGGCGCCCCACAGCCACTGCCTCATCTCGATCGACGGTCGACTGATGGGCCGACATCGAGCGTTGCAGCACCCCCGGCACCTGCCAGGTGGCCTGACCCCGCGCGGCCAGCCCGTGGTCGTTCAAGTAACTCGCCACAACCTGCGCCGCACAGGTCTTGCTCGCACCATATTCAATGTGCCCAAACCCGTCGTGCGCCTCACCCAGTCCGCCAACATCAACCCCCTCGCTCACGACCGCGATGCAACGTCCCGATTCACGCAGCTGCCGGTTGACATTCTCATGCAGTGATTCAAGCGTGTGGTGCGCCTCAGCCATGTAGATCTGAAGCGGCATCTCGCGCTGCGGATCGGCCAGCCGCGCCGCGGCTGGGATGAACCCCGCCGTGCGACCCATGGCCTGCAACACCGCCACACACTCGGAGGGACACATGCCCCGATTCTCCTCGTTGGTGTCGCGGATGATGCTGGCCCAGTAGCGCGCCGTGCTTCCATAGCCCGGCGTGTGATCCAGCACCTTGAACGCCGCATCGCCCACATCGTTGTCGATCGTCTTGGGCACACCGGTGCAGACCACGTCGAGCCCCTTGGCGTGAGCCAGATCGGAGACCTTGTGCGCCGTGTCCATCGAGTCGTTGCCCCCTATATATAGGAACGTGCCGATATCGTGGGCACGGAAGACCTCGATGATGCGATCAAAGTCCTCCTCCTGATCCGGCATCAGCTTGTAGCGACAGGTCCCAATCGCACCCGAAGCCGGGGTGTGCTGGAGCTGGGCCAGTTCAGCCGGATCCTGTGCATAGAGATTGATCAGTTCCTCGTTGAGTACACCTTCGATACCGTGCCAGGCGGCATAGAGCGTGTCGATCCGGCCGGGATAGGCGCGGCACCCCTCGATGACGCCCTGCAGCGAGGCGTTGATCACCGGTGAAGGACCGCCCGACTGTGCCACGAGGGCATTCATCTTCATCGTGCTACACCCACAGCTGGCGATCAAGGGTACGGTACTGGATGGCTTCGAAGACGTGGTCGGACTGAATGGTATCGCTGCCGGCCAGGTCGGCGATCGTGCGCGAGACCTTCAGGATGCGGTCATACGCCCGTGCACTGAAGTTGAGTTCCTCGATCGCGCCACGCAGCATCCCCTGTGCCTCGGCCTCGAGCCGGCAGTAGGTCTGCAGGTTGCGCGCGCCCATCTCGGAATTGCAGTGGAGGCCCTCCACCTCACGAAAGCGCGTCTGCTGTACGCGCCGCGCCTGTGTCACCCGACTGCGGATTCGGGCCGACGGCTCGCCGGCCTCCAGGGCAGAGAGTTGAGCATACTCAATCGTGGGCACTTCGATGTGGATATCTATGCGATCCAACAGCGGCCCCGAGATCTTGTTGCGGTAGGTCTGCACCTGCCGGTCGCTGCAACGGCACTCGCGTTTGGCGTCGCCAAAAAAACCACACGGACAAGGGTTCATCGCCGCCACGAGCATAAACTGACAGGGAAACGTCACGCTTGCCGCAGCACGCGACACGGTCACCTGTCCATCCTCCAGCGGCTGACGCAACACTTCAAGCACGTTGCGGTGAAACTCGGGCAACTCATCCAGGAAGAGCACCCCGCGATGGGCCAGGCTCACCTCGCCCGGCACCGGATGCGCGCCGCCACCCAGCAGGCCGGCATCGGAGATGGTGTGATGCGGCGAACGGAACGGCCGTGTGGTCACCAGCGCCTCGTGCGCCGGAAGGTTCCCGGCAATGCTATGAATCTTGGTTGTCTCGAGCGCCTCCTCCAGATGGAGGGGCGGCAGGATTGAGGGAATCCGTTTGGCCAGCATGGTCTTGCCCGTGCCCGGCGGTCCGATCATGAGGACGTTATGGCCGCCGCTGACCGCTACTTCCATCGCGCGCTTGGCCTGCTCCTGGCCTTTGACATCGGCGTAGTCCTCAACATAACCATCGAGACCCTTGGTCAGCAGGTCAAGGCCCACGCGACACGGCTCGGGCAGTCCGCCGCCATCGAGCATATCGGCCGCTTCACGCAACGTGCGCACCGGGTAGACGTTAAGCCCCTCCACGACGGCCGCTTCTTCGGCATTGTCAAAGGGAACGATGATGCCGGCCAAACCTTCTTCACGGGCACGCATGGCGATAGGGAGCACGCCCTTCACGCGTCGGACGTCGCCACTCAAGGCCAGTTCGCCGACCATGGCCAGGTGCGCAAACTTCTGCGGCTCGATATCCTCCATCGCCGCCAGCAGGCCCAATGCGATGGGTAGATCGAAAATCGGTCCCTCCTTCTTGATATCGGCGGGAGCCAGATTGACGGTGGTTCTCCCTATATGGGGCCGATAGCCGGAATTCGTGAGGGCCGTGTAGACGCGGTCCTTGCTCTCTTTTACCGCGGCATCGGGCAGGCCCACGATGACGATCTGCGGATCCCCGCGGTTGGCCGCGTTCACTTCGATCTCAACCGGGTACGCATCGACGCCATACACCGCGCAGGAATTCACTTTAGCCAGCATGCTTGCCTCCCCTTGGACGTAAGCATTGAATATTGACTATTGAACGGGGAATGTCCAATGCAGAAGCTCGGCGCCAGCTCAGCCCAGCTCAGCCCAGCTCAGCCCTGAATTCTCTTGACCCCGGAACATGGTTCCTCGCATGCTTTAACCAAGCATTGTGGACTTCAGGTGCTGCAGCAGACGTGTTCTCCCGGGGCTCGGAAAAGTGAAATTCTTATCAGCAGGATTCGTCAATATCGATGGGCGTTATAGTCAATAGCCGAACAGTCGTACGTGAACGCGTGATGCTCGCCTTGTCCCTGGTACTGGGGACGTTGTCGCTGATCGCTGCACTGGCCTACCATAACCTGGCCGATTCGGACCTCTGGGCACGACTGGTAGCCGGGGCGCATGTTTGGAAATACCACGCGGTGGCGGGACGGGATTTCCTGGCCTACACCCCCGTACTCGATGCATGGGTGGACCACGAATGGGGCGCCGGTCTCGTCTTCTGCACGGCTATCCTGTGGTTCGGACCGACGGCGCTGATGATTCTGAAGATGGTCCTGGCACTGATGGCCCTTGGCCTGGCCATGACGGTGGCTTATCGGCGGTGCCGGTCCGTGTATGCCGTCATCGCCGTGGCGGTGCCATGCGCCATTGTATTGCTGCACGGCTACACGCCCGTCATACGGAGTCACGCCTTTACCTATGCCCTCTTCGCATTGATCCTTCTGTGCTTCGAGAGAATGCGCGCCGGCGCGCGCTGGCCACTGGCGGTGTTGCCGCCACTCTTTATCTTCTGGACCAACGTACATGGGGGCTTTGTGGCCGGACTCGGTGTGTTCGGGATCTACATCGCCTGGGCCCTCTGGAGACGCCAACACCCGCTGCGCTGGATACTCGCTGGCCTGATGTCGCTGATAGGCACACTGGTCAATCCATATGGTTTCCGTTTCTGGAGATACCTGGCGCCAGCCCTGCTCCACGAACGGGCCACGATCACCGAATGGCAGCCCCTTCCCCTGTTCGGATGGGACACCTTCATTGGGTTTCGGCTGCTGTTTGCGCTTTTCGTCCTGGTTATGATTTTCGCATGGAAGAGCAAGCGGGGAGAACATGATGTGGTCCGGCTGGCCATCCTGGGGATAACCGCCTACTTGGGTTGGCGTCACCGCAGGCACGGACCCTTCTTCGCCGTGGCCGTGGCCGCTTTCGGCCCGGATTACCTGCTGGCGTTGTGCCGAACTCTGGGCGGCCGGCTGTCGGCCGCACGACGACGGGTGGCAGCCGGGTGGATCACACTGGCTCTCTGCGCGGCCAGTGCCATATGGGTAGCCGGCAACTATCTGCCGGATGCTTCACTGCAGGTGCTGGCGCCGGTTGGATCATACCCGGTACGCGAAGTAGATATCCTGCGCCGTGCGGGGGCAAAGGGCAACCTGGTGGTGCCGTTCCACTGGGGCAGTTACGCCGCGTGGCGACTGCACCCCGACGTGCTGGTGTCGATTGACGGTCGCTATGAAGAGACCTTTCCGGAGCATACATTCGACGAGAATCACAATTTCTTTTACAAAAAGGGCGACAACTGGACACGGCTAGTCGAGGCCTATCACACCGATTTTGTGATCCTGAAGAATACCGACACACAAGTCACAAGTGCCGACCTGGCCGTTCTAGGATTCTTCCCTGTATGGCAAGAGGCGGGCAGTGCGCTCTATGCGACCAGGCCATGGATAGAGACGCTGACCGCGTCGGCCCGATCGCTGCCGGATCACACTGTGGACCCTCTCTCCCGCGACTTCGTGCGCGGCTGGTGCCGTACCATGGGGGCGCCGACTGACTGACGCCACACCCGTCAAAGGGGACAATAATACCGGCGAATGCCCACTGTATCTTAAACCCTAACCCAAGTTTCTCATCCGAACGCGTAAGTCGTTGCATATCAACGACCGGACTTTCTGTGGCACTACAAAGTCG
>JABGQM010000003.1:88497-205274 GCA_018648805.1 Verrucomicrobiota bacterium | reverse complement strand
GAACGCCTGAATCGCACATACAAGTTCCATACCCGTGCTCGCTGTGGCTTCAAGGATTTTAATGGCGCCGTGTGCCTCACCGTCCTCTTCGTCACTCACTACAACTTCCTCAGGCAACACGAGGGGCTCGATTACAAATGCCCCGTCTCTCTCCAACAGCTCGACGGAATCCAAACCACCCAGGGCCGCTGGGGCAAAATCCTTCAGATGGCCATCGCTCTCGACCCGGCCGCCTGACACTTCAGCTTTTCAAAGAACATTCCTCGCTTCGCCGGGACCGCTGTGCCTGCCCTCAGCTTCCCCCTCAAAAGCCTCTCCTCTGCCGCATCAAAACACCTGTCCCGGCCCCAAAAACATCGTCTCATTCGCCCCATTTAGAAGCCGCCCAACCGACCGCTCAGCTCACTTCATGTTTTCATGCACCTTTTGACAGAATCTTTAGGGGAGTCCCATACTCCCTGTTAGTGTGAACCTAGCAGACATAGCAAGCGGAGTGCCAACCGGCGACCTCAGAGAAAACAGTCCCATTATGACCGGTTCTGCATCAGAATGCAGCCTCGATCGTCTCACTGTCTCTCATTGCCCCAACATAGGTGAAACACCGTGTGACACCACCTCTCTTCTCAATTGTGAGAATTCGCGATGATAAAAGGGGGGGGCGATGATGCATTTTTGTGTGCTATTTGGCATCCCGTTGAGATTCTGTGTCCCACTCGGCACGCAACCTGCTATTTATTCTGACATGGAAATAGAACCGCGAAGCCGTGACACGGCAGGCGGGGATGGATGAAAGAAAGGATGTCGCCATGATCACTTTAATCAACGCCGCACTTATCACTCTGATCTTCTCCGCATGGGTCTGGACACTCAAACAGGAGATCTTCAACCTCGGGCACTCGCTTCAGGGCGATTCCGCGCATCACGAGGCTGCCCACAATCAGCAGCGTGGACCGGTTCACCGGACAGACAGTCCGCTGTTTGACCAGCACGGCAAGATGCGCAACAAGAGTGGGGTAGCCACGTGGACCATTGCCTAACGGTTAGCGAAAGACGGCGTCCCAGTTCTTGAAGACCGGCTCGAGGTGGTGCGCCCGCAGCATGCTGCAGAACGTCGTGACATCCCGATTGTCATCAATCTCAAACTGCCCCTTGTCAGCCGCTTCGCCGGCCTCGTAGCCGCCCACGGTGGTTCGACTGGCCACGCTCATCTTGTTGATACCGATGCCGGCCATGCCGTCGCGGAAGCCGGCCGACTCGCGCGTTGAAAGGACGAGCGGAACATCGGCAAAGCAGATCCGGAACGCGAAAATGATCCGGGCGAGGAAGGGCTCATCAACCGGGTGGGGCGAGCGGAATCCGCCGGCCTCGGGGCGTAGCCGAGGGAATGAAACGGTGATGCCGCCTTTCCAGTGTCTTCTCTGCAGGTGGCGGACATGTTGGTAGAGCGCGAGGCATTCACTCACGGGATCGGCCAGCCCGAGCAGGGCGCCAATGCCCACGCTACGGAGTCCGGACTCGAAGGCGCGATCGGGCGCGGCGATACGGAACGCAAAATCACGCTTCTCGCCCCAGCGGTGACACTGCTCATACACGGTCGGATCGTAGGTCTCCTGGTAGAGCGTAATGCCGGTACAACCGGAGGCCTCCAGGGCGCTGTACTCCTCGACACGCATACCAAAGGCTTCGACCGTCACCTTGGGAAAGACAGCGGCGGCGTCCGCGACACAGCGGTTGAGATAATCGAAATCGGCCTCTGGGGTACGCTCACCGGTCAGGAGCAGGATCTCTTCGATGTGCATGGCGCGCAGGGCCTTCATCTCGGTGGCGAGCTGCTCCACGGTCAACTTATGGCGCGGCTGGTGGCGGTCAGAAGAGAAGCCGCAGTACGAACAGCCACCGGTACAGTAATTGGAGAGATAGAGCGGGGCATAGAGTTGGATGGTATTGCCGAAATGACCGCGCGTGAGTTCACGTGCGCGCTGCGCCATGGCCTCGAGGTGGGAGGCGGCGGCGGGAGATAGCAGAGCCGCGAAATCAGTGATCGTGGGCTGCGCGGCGGTGAGGGCGGCGGTGACCTCGCGTGTTCCGGCCGAACCGGCGAGGGCGGCATAGGGCCGGGGATCAAGCCAGGCGGGACGACTGCTCATGCTGAGTCCGAGAGAAAAGAGGTCAGCGGACTGGAGGCGGCGGCGCGGTCGGTGCGGGCCATGAGTCCTGCCTCGCGCGCGGCCCATCCGGTCGCGACGGACTGGGCAAACGCGCGGCCCATTGCGGCAGGGTCCCCGGCATTGGCAATCGCGCTGTTGACCAGTACGGCGTCGCAGCCCATCTCCATGGCGGCCGCGGCTTCGGAGGGCGCGCGCAGTCCGGCATCCACGATCACCGGGATGGTGCTGTCGCGCACAATCAGCGCGACGAGATCGCGGGTGCTCATCCCCTGGCCGCTACCGATGGCGGATCCGAGCGGCATGACCGATGCGCAGCCGACATCCTCGAGTCGTTTGGCCAGAACGGGATCGGCCGGCATGTAGGGCATCACGACGAAGCCCTCGGCTGCCAGGAGCTTGGCGGCTTCATAGGTTTCGATAGGATCGGGCATGAGGTGGTGCGGGTTGGGGTGAATCTCAACCTTGATTAGGGCACTGCCACTCAGTTCGCGCGCCAGCATGGCGGCGTTGACGGCCTCACGGGCGGTACGTGCCCCGGAGGTGTTGGGCATCAGGGTGACGCCCTCGATTTGCATGAGCGGGCCCAGCAGATCATCCATGGCCTCGGCGGCATTGAAACGCCGCAGGGCTACCGTGACGATCTGCGCTCCGGACGCCTCGACCGCCGCCAGCATGGTGGCTTGATCCGCAAACTTGCCGGTTCCCACCAGCAGGCGGGAGGTAAATTCAAGATCTCCCAGTTTCAGTGTTTCGCTCATTCCCCTAAACCCCTATACGCATAAATTCTGACTCGTGGCAATCTCTTGTCGATGAGTCTACACCCTTGGCGGATCCGCAGTCTTCTTCAATATCCAATATCCAACAAGGAACTCCCAACGTCCAAGTGCGCGAAAACAGGGAATGACAAGCCTTGCGGCCATCCATTCGCCTTCCTCGCTCGCCTCCCTTGGTCATTGGATATTCCTTGTTGGATATTGGATATTGAGCCTGGGTTAACACATGCTCCATGGATTTCAGGCATCAAAGATGTAAACGGCACTTGCCCCCATACGGACGGCCTCACAAACCCCCACATTATCACCCCCCACCGGCGAAGGAAAGCATCTCCACGCGGTCGCCCTCCGTGAGGGCCGTGGCGTCACGCGCGCTGCGCGTGACAACGGCGTCGTTCAGCATCGTGGCCACCCGTTCGGGATCGGCACCACGTGCGGCGACCAGGGCGGCGAGGGTGGGCTCACCGTCGTAAGCGGTTGTTTCACCGTTAAGGGTCAGTTGCATGGTCGTCCTCGTCTCGGTTGTGGGCGATCCAGCCGCCGCCCATGACTTCATCGCCCGAGTAAATCACAGCGGCCTGTCCGGGGGCCACTGCAAACTGCGGTGATTCAAACTCGATTTTCCAGCGGCCATCCGACCGGGGTTCAATACGGGCGGCCGCGGGACCATGCTGGTAGCGCAGTGCCACGCGGTAGTCGCGTCCCGCAGGGGGCGGCTGTGCACTGATCCAGCGTGGATCCTCGATCAGGCACGTCTGCGCCATGGCCTCGTCGCGCGAACCGACCACGACGCGATTCTGCCTGGACTCAATCCTAACGACGTAGCGTGGTGGCCCGCCGGACAGGCCGAGGCCGCGCCGTTGGCCCACGGTGCAGCGGTGAATGCCCGCGTGGCGGCCGACCGTGTGGCCCTCCATGTCGACAATGTCGCCGGGTGTGGCGGCCCCGGGGAAGAAACGCTCGACCACTTTGTGGTGCTGACCTGGAGCTGCAAAACAGATATCGCGGCTCTCCTCTTTGGTCGCGATCGGCAGGCGCTGCGCCTGCGCGTAGGGCACCACATCGGACTGCTTGATCATCTCGCCCAGCGGAAAACGGGCATGCGCGAGCTGGCGCTGTGAGAGGCGGTGCAGAAAGTAGGACTGGTCACGCGATGCGTCGCGGCCACAGTGCAAGTGCCAGCCGTCGGCGGCCTCGACGCGACGGGCGTAGTGCCCCGTGGCGAGAGCGTCACACCCGAAGGCGACAGCGCGCGTCAGAAGGGTACCAAACTTGACGGTCTGGTTACACGCCACACAGGGGGAGGGGGTGCGGCCACGCACATACTCGGCCGCAAAGCGATCGGCCACGCAGCGTGTGAAGGTGTCCATCGCGTTGACCACGACGTGGCGGATACCGAGATGCCAACAGACCTTGCGCGCGCTCTGCACCGCCTCAAGCGAACAGCAGCGTGAGCCCTCTTTCCACATGCGGGCGGTCAATCCGAGGACGTCATAGCCCTGCTCAACGAGCATGGCCGCCGCCACGGAGCTGTCGGTTCCCCCGCTCATGCCCACGGCAATACGTTGACCTGGCAGTGCCATGTGCCTAGCTCCGCGTGACCTGGAAACCGGTGCGCGAGATGCCCGGTTCCACGAAGCGGGAACGTTCGTTGGGCGGGTTGTCATCCAGCGTGCGACGGATACGGCGGGCCGCGGACTCATCCTTGGCCAGCATCAACACGTAGCCGCCACCCCCGGCGCCGAGCAGCTTGCAGGCACCCAGGTAGTCTTTGACCGGGTCGATCACGGCCTGAACCGGTGCCGGATTGGTTCCGCTGTCGAGGAGCTGGTTGAGCGCCCAGCTGCGCCGCACGGCTTCACACAAATCCTCCCACGAGGACCGCTGTGCGGCTTCCGCGACGTAGGCGGCATTGGCACCGATCTCGCGAATGATGCTCAGGCGGCTGGTTGAATTAAGAAAGAGGCCGCGTACGATCTCGCCGAGGATGTCATGCGCCACGCGGGTCAGTCCGGTGTAGTAAAGCAGCATGCAGTTGCGCCGTTCGGGGGCTTCGAGCCAGCGGACCGGCAGGTTGCGCACGGTGGGTGTCTGCAGCAGACCGGGCACGGTCTCGACCAGTTTGAGGCCGGGCGTGATGCCGCCTACCTGGTCCTGCCAGCCGCCGCCGGAGGTCAGCATCTGCTCGAGGGCCGTGGTGCGCTGGAAGACATCCGCGCGACTCCACTCCAGCCCGCACAGTTCACTGATGGTGCCCAGCAGCGTGGCCGCGAGGATACTGCTCGTGCCGAGGCCGGAACCCTTGGGAATGGCGCACACCATGCTCAGCTCGATCCCGCCGCCGAGCTGATCCTTGAGCTGGGCCGGCAGATCCGGATAGGTCGCGCCAGCATGGAAGCGCGGTTCGAAACCGGCCAGGGCGAGGGCCGCGCGCGCAATCGCAAAACCACTGCCCAGCTGGGCATAGCCGGCCAGCTCCTCATAGGTGGTGATGACCTCGTCGATCCCGAGGTCAATCGAGCGCAGCAGGACGTGGGGGGTCTCACAGATGCGTCCGAAAACGTGGATCGGGGGTTGGCCGTTGAGGTCGACCGCGAGATTGACCACCTGGCCGCCGTTCTCAATGCAGTACGGCGGGGTATCGGTCCAACCGCCGGCGAGATCGAGGCGGATGGGCGAGCGGCCCCAGACGATCTGGTCTTCGAGCACGTTGCGGAAGGGCAGCACGGGCTTGTGCTCCATCTCGCTCACAATCAGGTGGCGCAGTATGCCGAAGGCCTCGCGCTCAAAACCGGCGGCGCGGTCCGGGTCGTCGGGCTGTGCCAGGGCGGCGCGCCACATGCGGTCATGCATGTGGTCAAGCTCCAGGGGGGCGTCCCCCTTGTCGGGCAGAGTGACGGGGGTCAAGGCCTCACGTTTGAAAAGCTTGGCCGCGGCGGCCAGGTCGTGGCTCATACAGCGCTCCAGCCAGGTTTCCGGGTCGAGGCCGGCCCAGTGGGCACGCAAGCGCGCCTGACGCGCTTCAAGAAGTGCGGAGACGGAGGTCCGCCCCAGCAGATCGCGGGCCGAGAGACGCTCGCAGGCCAGCCAGCGCGCGCGACAGTCCGGCTGGTCGGCGGGGTCGGGGTCCCACAGCCAGGCGACAAAGGCCGCATCAATAGCATCAGCTTCGATCACGGGGAAGAGAGGCAGGGACTGAATATCGGCCTCGGCATCGATGCCATCGCCGGTCAGGTCAATGCCGCGTCGCGTAAACCAGTCGGCCGCGGGCCGTTCGAACCAGGGCGTGGCCGGGTCGCCAAGGGGTCCGCGGAAGCTGTCATCAAAGCCGTAGCCGCGCAGGCAGAGGCGGCCGTCCTCGAGGGGGGCGACATCAATGCAACAGCCGGGGGCAAGGGTCAATCCCCAGTCGTTGTCGGGAATGCCGGTCAGGACATGGCGCTCACTGAGGGTCCAGTCGGCCGGCAGCGTGGAATTCTCGATCCAGAGATGGCGGTTCCCGGCGCGTATCTTGGCCTTCACGGTGGCGTGTTGGATCACCGGCAGGAAGGGCGGATCGAACGAGGCGTGGCCGAAGGAACGCTGCTCGAAGGCCGGTTCCTGCAAATGGCGCACCGAGGCCATCAGGCTGCGGTTGGTGCCGAAGTGGTAGAAGCGGGCATCGGCGAGCGGGATCACGGCGCAGGTCAGGGCCCCGATATCCGGATCCGGCTCGGAGGGGGCGCTCCCCAGAGCGGGACCGAAGGTCGAGAAAAGGTCATACAGGGAGGGACCTTCGCCGGCGAAATGGTCGGCCGTGGGGTCCCAACCGCACTTCTGCATGAGCAGCATAACGGCACGCTCGTTGAAGAGCCAGATACCGGTGTCGAGCGTGTAGACATACGAGCGCTCCAGCGCGCGCAGCGTTTCGGGTGAGGGCTTCTGAACAAAGCTGTGCAGCGACTTCGGATCGCTGGCCGGGCAGAGCATGACGCCGTGGTGGCTGGCCTCCTCGGCCGAGGCCTCGAGGCCGAAGATAATGACATCGGCCTCGGGGAAGGCCGGGAGCCAGTGGGTGTGCTCGATGTAGACATCGCCGCAGGTCAGCATGACGCGATAGGCCGGGGGGGCATGCCGCAAGAGCGATTCGTAGGCCCGGATCTGGAGGTCGAGCAGGTAGTGGTCGGGCTGCTGGTCGGAGCGACCGGGCGTGGTGGGTATGGGCGTCAGGGGTTTACCCGCGGCGGCGTAGCCGGGCAGGCGACGACTCTGGCCGCTGCCGTGGATAATCAGCTTGCGTGTATCGTTCAGCCAGTCGGCAAAGCGCTCCTGTGGGCACGTGGCCTGCCAGGCGGCGGTCAGGAGATGGGCCGTGCCGCCGCCCGATCCGAGCTGTGATCCGGGAGGGTCGGAGGTCACAAAGGTATCGCGAAAGCGGCCGGCCAGGTGCCGGTCGAAGGCCGTACAGGCGGCCTCGGGTAGCGATACGAGTCGATCAATAGGCTGCGGACGTTCTGTCGCTGAAGTAGGAGTGGTGTGTGCTGTCATAGGTGAATCATCATCGTGGGGCAGGGGGCGGATGTCAAGTCCGTGGGTAGGGGGGGCGGAAGTCGGAGGTCGGGGTCCCTCCTTCGCCCTGCGGGCTATGGAGGGCAGGCGGAGGTCGGGGGTCGGCTCGAGCAAGGCGTGCAGCTGTGGCCCGGGCTGATCCAGCCTGCTATAGGTCATGCGGTATGCCGGGATGGTGCGCGCGAGACGGGTGATTTCATCAAAGCCGTGCCCGGGCAAGTTGCGCGCGTTAACCAGGCAGGCCATCAGGGCCAGACCCGCCTGGGCGGCGGTCAGGCGTTGGAGTGTGAAGGCGGTGTCGGGCGCATAGCTGGAGAAAACGATCGCGGCCAGCGGGGCTTTAGAGAGTGTCCCGCCTGCCCCGAGGAGTGCGGGGTGCACCAGGCAGCCGAGGGCGTGGTCGAGCCGTAGCTCATCGGCGCTATCTGTCCGGGCCAGCGGCGCAAAGAGTTTGAGGGTGGGTGCACGCAGATTGATCGGGCGTGTGAAGGCCAGGGCCGTGGATGTGGCGTGAGGAATCACCATAAACTCGTCGGTCATGTACTGCCAGCCTGCGACGACAAGCCCGGCGGTGAGCGTGCTTTTGCCCTGCTGCATCATGCCGGGAAAAGCGATCGCACGGTTGTCGGTGGCGAGTGCAGCGGCGTGAAAGGCGGTACCGCTGTCGGTGGCGCCGGCGAGGCGTCGGCATATCTCGCCCTGAACCCTTTCTGCCATATCGCCACCATGCGCGCTCCGCAGCAGGGAGACACTCCCATCTGTAAGTTCAAGGCCGGCCCCCAGTGGGGTGAGGCGGATGGTCATGGCGGCGGGGGGCTGGGAGTGCCTGTCGCCGTGTGGCTCGGTAGCCGTAGACAGTGCGCGGCCAAGGAAGGCGACGATGCCCGCCGCGGTCGGGCCTTCATGTTCCAGCCAGACGGTTTGCCCTGCAAACTGTATGCGTGTGCGTTGCATGTGTGGGGAGGCCGGGGTTAGATCCATTCGATGCAACCGGCTTCTTCAAAACGATGAAGCATGGCGGTGACATCTTCGTGTACGCTCTCTCTGCTTTCGGGGAAGGCATCCGCAAGCAGACGCGCGATTCCCTCGACGGTTCGATCGCCCTGGCAGAGCTGCCAGACGAGCGCGGCGGTTGGGTTGAAGTGCATGATACGGGTCTCCCCGACGTGATAGAGCAGGAGTTCGCCGTCGAGCGCTTCAAGCTTGTAGTCTTGCTTCTGACGGGGGCAGTGCGAAGCATGCTGCGTGGCTGACGGCATGGCGGCTATCCTTTTGCTGTCGTGTGACGGGTTCGATAGGGGTGTTGCGCCATGCTCTCGTATATGAAGCGCCATGTCCAGTAGAGCATATGGGCGGGATGGCGGATGCCCCGAAGGTAGAGGCGCGCAGAGCGGGAGCTCTGGCCGGAGTAGATCCCCAGCCACCAGTCGGACGGCAGCAGGGAGTCACGCAAGATGCGCGCGACTGATTTCCCGGCGGCCCGTTGTGCCGGCCATGAGAGGGTGGGGCACCCGGCAAAGGAAACACCGACACCGTGTGGGGGACGTGATGACGGGGCCACGTGCGGCGCCACGGCCGGCGAGAGAGGTGCCAGGTGGTGTAGCATGCGCAGGGCGGCCATAAGACGCGGGCGGCGTGTGCGCAGGCCTGGCCAGTCGAGGACGTCGTGATAGGCATCCAGCAGGCTGTAGGTATCAGCGACATCCTTGAGGCAGAACGGTTCATGCAGCACGGGGCAGGCGAGTCCATGGCGGTAGGTCTGCCACAAAAGTGCTTCCAGGGGAGGGGTCAGTGCGCCGACCGTGCCGACGGTGACGGGACGGGCGTCGGCATAGAGCGCATCGAACGCGGATGCGGGGGAGGGGCGCTCAGCATAGAGCGGGCGGTGGTGTAGCTCTATGCAGACGCTGAGTCCATCCACAACGCGCACGCAGGGGGGCAGATGGTGGTGGTCGATGAGCTGCTTGCCGGGGTACGCGGGGGGCACCTTGTACCCGAGCGAGGCCAGTGTGCTCTGGGCCTCAACGGCCACATCGGGATGGATCAGCAGATCGATATCGCGCATGGGCCGCAGGGCGGGATCGGGGTAGACCACATGCGCGAGGGCGGCGCCCTTGAGGAGCAGCACGGGGATCTGTGCGGCATGCAGCGCCGTCAGGATGCGCTGGAGCTCGGCAAAGCGGATCGCATTGGCTGACCGGTGGCGCAGGGCCAGGCCTTTGAGGGCGAGCATGGTAGTTGCCGGGACCGGAATCCCGGCCGCGGCGAGGTGGGTGTAGAGCAGGGGGGCTATACCGTGCTGTTCGGCCATGGCCGGCAGGGCGTCCCACTCGGAGAAGCTGTCTGCGGCAAGCCGCAGGCGATCCTGCTGCTCGGGCCGCAAGACCGCACGCGCTGCAAGGGCCAGCAGCTCAGGGATCATGGGGCTTCTCCCTGCATGGTACCCGTCGCGCGAACGCCTGCAGCATTACTCGGGCCGGATGTTGTCGTTCCCTTTGTAGGTCTGTTCACAGGTTCCAAAGCCGGATGCCGGGTTCGTGAAGCTCCAACGGAACGTCAGCGTCTCGCCACCCGTCCAGCCGTAGGTGAAGGGATCGACTGTTGTTGAGGCATAGCCACTTGGGTCTGTGGTGGCCATCAGCGAGCCCGTCTCTGTACCGTTGACCAGAATCGTTAACGTCATCGATACGCCGCTCCTCGCGGGTGTGAGCTGGCAACTCGAGAAGAACCCATCGCCACCGTCCATATCGCAGTTGAGGATTGTCACGTCGTCCTGGGTCAGCTGTGCATGTGCGGGCAGGACGGCAATATCAAGCACGGGCTTCACCCATTCCGAAGGCAGCACGGATGCCACTGCGGCCACGCCACCCACTTTGGCCAGATTCTTCAACAAGCTGCGGCGTCCCATTATGCGCAATGTTTCAGCTGCGGCTTCATCGGTGGCCCGCGTCTCCGGAAACTCCTGGTTACTATCGCTCATGGCCAATCTCCTCATTAAAAAATCGCAGCACGGTAATTACGCCGTCTGGTTGTGAATGTTCTATACCTGTTAGACCGCAGGCGTCAACTGTCTTTCCGTGCCGTTTTGATACTCACACTGAATCGGCTTTCCCATGAGAGGAGATGTGCGGTATAAGCACATCTATGAATGAACACGAGCAGGGGGATGGGTGCCGCTATGTGAAGCCGGTGCTGGTGAAGGATAGGGATGCCACACCGGCTTATCGCCATCTCATCCGCGTACCGTACGCGGATGTCGACCAGATGAAGTTTGTCTACTACGCCAACTACCTGGTCTACTTCGAGATGGCACGTACGGGCATGCTGCGCGCGGCGGGCGTGCCTTATTCCGAGCTGGAGAGGCGCGGGGTTCTGCTGCCGGTGTTGGCTGCGCACTGCGACTACCATACGGCGGGACACTACGAAGATCTGTTGGCGGTGGATGTGACGATGCCGCCCTTCAAGGGGGTGCGCTTCCGGTTGCACTACAAGGTCTGGCGCGTCGGCACAGGCAGGGATGAGCACCCCGGCGAAGGGACCCTTCTCGCCGAAGGGCACACCGATCACGTCTGTATGTCGCCGGCCGGTAAGGTCCTGCGTCCCGATCCGGCTTTTGTGGCACTGGCCCAGAGCTGAGCCCGCCGCGCGTGGCTATTCCACCCAGCGGTAGTGACCGGCCGGGTTGTAGATAAAGTAGTAATCGAACGGCTTGAGGCGGGGGAGCAACACGAAGTCGTTCTTGGGATCCGGCAGCGGTGTGCCCTTCGAGAAAAAGAACCACTCCGGCTCGGGGGCTTCATCGGTGGGACGCTTGACGACGCCCTCCTCGCGGATCTCGTTCGCGATGTGACCGACCCAGCCGATCTTGACGGCCGCGTCGGCGAACTCCTGCCAGTCGCCATCCGAGTTCTTCTCATACATCTGCTTGTAGAACTCATCCATGGAGACGTCCATCTTATCGGCCACGGTGGCATGCAGACGCTTGGCCCACTCCTTGAAGATGATCATCTGCTCATCCTGCTGGGTCAGGTTGCCCCACGACATGCCACTCGGCTGGTGGTGCAGCATGATGGCGTTGGGATAGGCGTAGGAGTGATCGGCGGCCGTGGCGATCGTGGCGGCCATGCTGGCCGCGAATGATTTAATCACCACATGGATGGGTGCCTTGCTGGCCTCCATGGCCTTGAGGATGCGGTAGCCCTCCATCACCGAGCCGCCCGGACTGCGGTCGATCACGATGAAGATCGGGGCTTCGGCGGACTGGTTATTGAAATAGTGGATGCGCTCGGTCACGAAGTCGGCAGTGCCCTCCATGATCACATCGTTGAGTGCAATACGGCGATCGCTGATGGTCAGGACGCCATCGACGAATGGCTGGGCGGGATACGCGATATCACGGTTGACGGTGGCACGAAAGGCGTCGCGGGTGTCGCGCAATGTCATGGCGGCCTGGATCTGCGCCATTTCCTGCTGCAGGTCGGTCATCGAGGCCAAGTGTTGACTGGCGCGCTGGGCCTGCAGCTGTGCGGCGTTGGCGTTCTTAGCCATGAGGACAGCGGTTTGGGCCGTGATTTCCTGGAGCTCCTTCTCGCGCACCTTCTGGGCATGGGCCAGCTCGGCGGTCAGGCGTTCGGTTTCGGCGGCCATATCAGCCAGACGTGCCTTGTTCTCTTCGGCGCGCAGGAGGGCCGCGGCGGCGAGGGCCTTCTGCTGAATCTGCACCGCGTGCAGCTCATGCGCCTGGTGTGCGGCCGCCTGCTCGATTTCGAGTGTGAGGCCCGCAATCTCAGCTTTGACTTTGGCCGCGGCGTTCAGGTTCTCCTGGGCACGCAGGGCCATTTCCATGCCGAGCTTCTCCTTGCGCGTGCGCAGTTCGGAGAGCGCCACCTTAAGTTCGGCATCGGCGGTTTTGGCCTGGATAGCGAGGGTACTGGCGTAGGCCATGGCCTCGGCGCCGGCCTTCTTGCGGCGAGCATCGGCGACAGAGAGCTCGGTCTCAATGCGCTCTTTCTCGATCAGCAGGTCGGACAGCTCATCCTTGAGCTGGGCTGACCGCAGGTCGTATTCGGCCTTAAAGAGGGCCTGCTTCTCGCCGATGGCCTTGATCCGGATGGATTCCGGACTGGGCGGGGTGGGGGCGGTCAGCGGTGGCTTGACGGCCGGCGGGGGCTGTGGCGTGGGATCGGCGGCGCGGGAGAAGGCCGTAAGGGCAAGGATGGTGGCGAGGACGGTGAGCGTGCGGGTCATGTCTGTGTTCTCCTGTTTTGAAAAATAGTGATGGAGTGATATCCCAAAGCGATAGGGCCTCTAGCGACCCCGGCCGCCGCGGAACATGAAGCCGAACTCACTCTCCTGGCGTTCTTTGTAGGTTGTGAGCTGATCGGCGGTCAGGATCTCGGCAACGGCCGTGTTGTTCGTCTCGCGCAGCGAGGTGGCGACGTCGCGGAAGGCTTGCATATCGAAGTTACCGGCCTCGCGCATCTCCGTCATCTTGGCGCGGATTTGGTCGCGGGTCGCCGTTTCGACCTCGGAGACGCTCTGCTTTTGCCAGTCGTTGAGCGAGAGTTCCGTCGCCAGTTCCTCCAGCCGCTCGGCATCGCGGTCGCGCCGGCGTTGGGCCCACTCTTCACGTCGTTTCTCGCGCTCGAGCGTGCGGGCCTCTTCGCGTCGTTTATCGGCAGCGGCCAGTTCCTCTTCGACCACCTCGCCCACCACCACCTCGATATCGGCCGGAGTACCGACGGTGTGGGCGATGGTGTCCTGCACGATGACGCCTACCTGGTCGGCCAGGAGGGCCTCCACGCGCGCATCAATCAGCTTTTCGATCTGCGCCAGCAGGTCGCCGGCATCGGGGGGCGACACAGGCCGGGCCGACGTCGGCGCTGCCGGAGGGGCCGCCTTGATCGACAATGTGAGGGCCTTCATGCCCTGTTCCATTCGTTCCATGCGGGCCGTGAGGGCGGCATTCTGTTCGCGCAGGAGGGCCGTCTCGTCGTCGGACGGGCCGCAGCCATATAGTGCGAGGGTGGTCAGCGTGAGGAGCAGGAGTCTCGTAGAGGTGCGCATGATGAGTCCAGTCGGTTGGGGGTGGTGGAGCTATACGTCGTCAATGATCTGGTTGATGCTGTCGCGGCGGTGCTGGGTTTTGTTGAAGCCTTTGTCGCCCGTGCGGAGCGCGTTAAAGCCGGCATGGCCCAGCACGATCAAGAGGGCGACCGCGGCACAGCTGAGGACGAGCGCGAAGACGGCCTCAAAGTAGCCGGCCGAGAGCAGCCACTTGGCCAGGGGTGCCACGCAGAGCAGCAGGACCATGCCGCTGACGACGAGCGGCAGCCAGCGCAGCATGGGGGAGGGGGTCAGGTTGGGAATGAGGTAGAGCCGTACGGCCACCACGGCCGCCATAACCAGCAGGCCGCCCAGGACGCTGACGAGGGTCACGCGCAGTGGGGTCGACATGGTGGCGCCCATGGCGGCACTAATATTGAAGAGTCCGAAGAGTAAGCCTGCAACGGCCAGTCCAAGCAGCACGTTGTACTCGGTGGTCGAGCCGCACGACCCAATCAGTTCCCGAACAATCAGGGCCGCTTCATGTATCCATTGTGCCATCATGATTCACCTCGCTGTACCCACACGGTCTCAGAATGTTCTAAAGCATGAAGCGCGCCAGAGACGCACTGTTCAATGGCTAAAGCATAGCGATTAGGGCCGCGAGCGCAACAAATAATGCGGCTAGGCCCAGTTTGCTTGGCACCACGTTCTCACGGCTCCAATGAACGAAGCGCTCAGTGCGTGTGCCGTGATACGCAAGAATAAGAGCCAAAACGAGTGGCAGGATGAAAAGCGTGTTATAGAGGAGGAGGTAGCCCATCACGAGCGGGACCGACTTCCCGCTGCGCAGCACGAGGATCAGAGTGGGGACATAGACCTGCCCGGTGCAGACGCTTTCGAGCACGGTCACGAGGAAGGCGGTCGCGACGCTGCCCCACAGAATGTGGCGCGTGGAGAGTCCGCTACGGATGACACGGTGGATCGTCTGATTGACCCGGCGCGGCAACTTGAGGGTCACATCATCCGCTCGACCGGAGGCGCGGAAGCGCAGGGCGTCGCGCAGCGAGAGCAGGGCCAGCAAAATCAGGATGACAATCATCCCGATCTCGAGGCCGCGCTGCAGCAGGTGGAAACCGGCGAAGAGATAGAGCAGGCGGAAGAGGCCGAACCCGATGGCCATATAGGTTGCGAATGAGGTAAGGCAGAAGAGCCCACCGGCCAGCACGAGGCGGCGCCCGCGGACCTTCATGACGCTGAGCATGCTGATGAAGAAGACCAGGGTCGATATGGCGCACGGATTGATCCCGTCGATCAAACCGGCCACGGCCACACCGGCGATCGTGAAGCGGCGCACACGCCGCTCCAACCGGGAGATCGATGACGCTTCGTCCGGCAGGGGCGCCGCGGCGGGCGCATCCAGGACCCCTGATACGACTTGGCCCACGTACCCGAGAAACGAGGTGTTGATCTCCTTCCAGTCGGCGAAGGCGCGCGACCCGTTGACGATCAGAACCGAGGTGGCGTGTTCATCGATCGCGAGCGCATCCTGGTAGGCCGCCAGGCGGAGGTAGTTGGTGTCGATATCAATGTCACAGCGGTCGAGCCGGTAGAGTCCGGCATACTCCACCTCGAGCAGAGGCAGGATCTCGCTGTTGACCCGGTAACAGGTCGTGCAGCCCTCAGTATAGAAATATTCGATCCGGACCTCTGCTGCGCAGAGCGCCGCCACAGAGGTCAGTACCACCGTGAGGGCGACCCACCATGGTATCTTCCGGCAGGGCCTCATGGGAGAACCCGAATCGGGACCTGTAGCAGCGGGGTGGAGGGGAGGTCGGTGTGCAGCGTAATGACCTGGCCGTTGAGCGCGGTTTCAGGCCGGATGCCCGCCAGAATCACGCTGACGGCTCCGTTGGCGAGTGGCGTCGTGGAGGGGGACACCCCTTCCTGCGGCACCTCGACCCGCGTGATCGTGAAGGGGGTCTTGCCGAAGGGGCGCACCATCAGGGCCAACCGGCGGGAGGCCGGTTGCGAGCGGCGCAGGATGAGCTCGCGCGGGACCACGTTCAGGTCGCCCACCACAACGGCCACCATGTTGACATCCGTATAGAGTTTCTCGGGGTGGTCGGTGTGCACCACCATGCGGGCGCGGGCGAATCCCTCTTTGAGAGGGGGCACGGTGCGGATCGTGAGACCGCGGCCATCCGGATCGATCTGTGCCGCAAAGGCTGTGCTGTCGCTCTTGACCTGCGTGATACGGATCTCGGGGCGCAGGCTGACCATGTCGACGGTCTGGGTGGCCCCCACGTCCTTGTGCACCTGGCTGAAGTTGAGATACCGCGGCTGCATGGACACCTCGGTGACGATCTCGCCCTTGAGGTAGAGGCGCATACGCGGCGTCGCCGGATCGTTCGATTCCACGAGGATGCTCTTGCTCTGCTTGCCGCGCCGTCCCTTCAGCGTGAAGCGTGCCTCGACATATGCCTCGCCACCGGGGGGCACGCTGTTCATGCTCGACTTGACTGCCGTGCATCCGCAGGAGGCCTTGACGCGCGTGATGGCCAGGTCTGCATCGCCGCTGTTCTTGATCGCAAAGCGGTGCGTCACGACCTCGTGATCGCGCCGCACCCCGAAGTCGTGCGCGGGCGCGGCGCATTGGATTGTCGGGGCGGCAAGCGACACAGCGCCACAGCAAAGGAAAAGTGCGGCGGCAACCTGGCTATATCTGTTCTGCATGTTAGCTCTCCATCTGTGTGGCCGGCTAGGTCTGCGAAGGCAGTTCCGTATCCCCGGCGCCTGCGGCCTTCACGGCACGCGCAAAGCACCAGATCAATCCTCCAAAAATCACAAGGAACGCCACGCCCATGATGATGTAGGCTGTCAGGCCCAGTTCGGCGGCAACAAAGGGGGCGGGGTCAACTGCGACAGCAGGCACCACAACAACCGGACGTGGCCGGATGAGTCCGATCAGGACCCCCAGCAGAATGCTGGCGCCCGGTATAAGGAATAGCAACTTGACCACCAGGCCGCGGTCGCGGCCCGGGATCCGTTCGGTGGGATGGTGCTCCGTGTCCGGCTCGCGTGAGACCACGAACCAGGCGACCAGCGGGATAAGCAGGAAGACGCCAGAGCCGCCCAAAAGCATCCAGTTGCGGTTGTACGTCGCATCCGCGACGCTCCAGATAATAAGCACAGTCAGAAGCGTGGGTGCAACGTAGCGGATGATCACTTCCCACCAGCCGTAGAGGTGCCAGTCGGAACGCTGGTTGGCATGTTCGCGCATGCTCTTGACGAAGCGTCCCCCATAGGCCCAGCCGACAATCAGGCACTCCGCCAGCGCGACGGCCAGGATGCCCAGGGGGCCATTGATCAGGTCGTCGACAAAGCCCAGGATATTAAGTCCGCCGCCGCCGAGACAGTAGAGCGTGCCGATCGCTATGCCGACGATGCAGATACCGGGCAACACATAGCGGCGCGACCAGCCCGGCTTGTTGTCGAGCACGGAGGAGAGGCAGGCCTCCACAATGCTGAACGCTGAGTCGATACCGAGGGTCAGTAGCGCCACGAAAAAGATGAGGCTGAAAAGTGCCGGTGCCGTGGGCAATTTCGAGAGGGCATACGGGAACGTGACGAAGGCCAGACCGGGCCCCTTCTGGACCACCTGGTCAACCGCCACGTTGTCGCTCAGCGCCATGGCACCCAGGGTCGAGAAGACGGCAATGCCGGCAACAAAGCTGGTGCCCAAGTCGCCCAGCCCGATGATCAGGGCGTTGTTGTTGATGTCGCTGCGCCGATGCAGAAAGCTGGCATAACTCAGCATGACGGCAAAGCCCAGGCTCATGGAGAAAAAGACCTGCCCGAAGGCAAAGCGCCACGTATCGACTTCGGCCAGCTTCTCCCAGTGCGGTTCCAGGTAGAACTGGAGTCCGGTCGTGGCGCCTTCCAGCGTGAGGCCACGCACGGTTAGTATGAGCAGCATGATCCAGGGCAGCGGCACGGTGATCAGAACCACCTTGCTGACCCATTTGACGCCCCGGAAGAGACAGAGGTAGATCAGAACCCAGGAGGTCAGCATGCCGCCAAAGACCGGCCACCGCATGCCCGAGAGAGAAAATCCCTCGCCGCAGTTCAGGATGTCGTCAAAGAAATGTTCCTTCGCGATTGAGCTGGCACCGGCCCAGGGGAGTTCACCGCTCGACAGCCCTCCGACGGCCTGGACCAGGAAGATCACGCAGTAGCCCAGGATGACCGTGTAGTAGGTAATGATCACGAAGGCCAGGGCCACGAGCCACCAGCCTGCAAAGCGGTAGCGTCCGGCCACCTCGGCAAAGGCGCTGGGGGGGCTCTGCTGGGACCAGTGTCCCACGCAGAACTCCATGATGAGCAGCGGGACCCCCATCACGACCATGGCGATGAAATAGGGAATCAGGAAGGCGCCGCCACCGTGGGCGTACAGCTTATAGGGGAATCCCCACAAGTTGCCCAGTCCCACAGCCGAGCCGATGGCCGCCAAAATGAAAGCGCTACGTGTATTCCAACATTCACGCTCTTTCTGCTCAGCTGCCATATCATCCTCCTGCCGCCTTGCCGGGCGTCTCTCCCCAGTGGCTGCGTAAACAATAGCCGCCTCCGCCGCACGGTTCAAGACGATAGAGATTTGACGAACGGGGATGGTTTTGCTCCTATGGGGGTCGAAAGAGGAGGGTGTGATGAAGAGTATGAAGACATGGGTGATTCTGGGCGTCGTGGTTATCGTGGCCATCGTGGCATGGCGGACACTGCCTGGCTTGCGTACACGGGCGACCGGTGCGATGGGCAAGGTGGGGGGCTGGAGCGAGGAGGCACGCCAGGCCGATCCGCTTGGATTCATGGATTATGCCGAGAAGCAACTCAACAAGCATATGACCCAACTCAAGGATGCACGCCGCAATATGCAGGAAGCCCTGCAGCGGATTGATAAGGAGTCGCAGCGCAACGGGGCGCTTCTCGATTCGGCCTCCACGCTGGCCGGCGATTTCCGCGAAGCCTATCGCAGCGCCGCGACGGCGGGCTACCCGGTCGACGTGGCAGGCGGCACCTACAGCCGTGAGAGCCTGATCGAACAGGTCCGCCTCGTCATGATGCAGGCGACCAACTACGACAAGGCGATTAAAGATCTGAAACGTGCCGCCAGCGCGGCCGGGAATACGGGACAGAGCATCCTGAAGCAGATTACCGATACGCAGGCGGCCCTGGCCTCCCTGCCGGCCAAGAAGGAGATCGCGCGAGTCAACAAGCTGACCGGGCGGACCGAGGAGCTCCTGCAGCAGATTGACGCCTTGATTGATCGCAATGAGTCGGTCCTGAGCGAGTCGCCGGTCCGCACCGTCGAAGAGCTGGTGCAGACCGATGTAACGGCTGCCGACCAGCCCGAGGTGGATGTGATGAGCTTTCTGGAGGGCGGCGAATGAGCGTGTTTGCCATAGCCATGATGGCGCTGGGCTGCTTCCTGGTGCTCTATACGATTGTTTTTCTGCTGCGTCCAGCCAAGGACGGCAGCGGCACCAAGAAGGATTCGCTGGGATGCGGATTTGTGTTGCTGGCCGGCCTGGTATGGAGCCTGGCCCTGACCAGCTATTTGCATGACCGCGGGGCGGGCTTCCGTCTTGGGTTTGGCGGGGCCCTGATCCTGCCGGCCCTGGTGACGATCTTTCGACCGGGCCGCAAGCGCATTGTCCAGGCCGCGGTCCTGTTTGTGGTCGCGATCGTGGTGGCCTCTTCGGCCTTC
Organism: Verrucomicrobiota bacterium; assembly: GCA_018648805.1. Lineage (GTDB taxonomy): Bacteria > Verrucomicrobiota > Kiritimatiellia > UBA8416 > JABMPJ01 > JABMPJ01. The sequence continues at coordinate 185,973 of JABGQM010000003.1, read as the reverse complement.
CCTGTGCTGAAGAAGAAGTTGGCGCCGAACGCGACAGGCAGCGGCCTTGAGTCGATGCGGGGGGCGGGCATGGTGGTGGAAACACGGTTGACTAAGATGCGTGCGCTTGTGGGCGCACTCAAGAGTGACCGGACCAAGCTGGCCAAGGAAATCAAGGCGCGCGGTGTGGGTGATTTTGAAGTGGCTGCGGACGATGCCGACCTGATGCGTAAACTTAAAGAGCTGGCCGAGATCGACCAGCTGCTCGCCAGGACGGAGTCTAAACTGAGGCACGATGCCGCGGCAAACGAGCGTATCCAGTCGGCCATCCGGCGCGTGGAGCGGTTGGAGCAGGCGGGTGAACTGACCGGTGAAGCGGTGTCGCACACGGAGTTGGCCGCCATCATTGAGGAGGCCCGGCAGCCGCTGGACGAGGATCTGCCCAGCTCGGTTGAATCACACCTGGAACGTGCGCAGCTCAAAGAGCTCTTCAACCAGGTCAAAGGGGAATAAGAATGAACGGTTTGAGATGGCTGGTGGTATTTGGAGTGGTTGCCGTGAGCGTGGGCTGCGGGCGCGTAGATGAGAAGAAGGTCTACACGATTGCGCGCGACCACGTGATGCAACAGGTGGGTGAAGAAGCCGAGGTGACGACGCGCAAGGCATCCCGCCTGGCCGTCAACAAGAACATGGCGCGCGTCGACATTGATTACCGTCGTGGCGGCAGCGCGCCGGTTGAGGGTTACATGACCGTCTGGTGCAAGCGGGTCCGCATGCGCTGGGAGTTTGAGCGCGCGACGGACAGTCGCAGCCTGGGTGGGGAGTGATCAGTCCATTTTCTGCTTGGCCAGGGCAATATCGATGTGGTGGCGTTTGACATAGCCACGGCTGATGAGAATCTGCCCGATCATTCGCTGGTCTGCGCCCTGGACCTGCAGGGCCTCTTCCAGTTTTTCGGGGGCAAGGGATCCCTGATCCACAAGAATTTCGCCAAGTGACTTGCGTACCGGTCTGGGTTTGTGCATGGCTCTCTCCTTTAGCTATTCCTGCAGCATCTTGCGATTGCTCTCGTTGACCGCGTCCTGGAGGGCGCGCTTGATGCGCTGCTCATCCATGGCACTCTTGCCATCCAGAAAGGTCACGGTCTGGCGGCAGACAAGGGTTAGTTTGTTGATCAATTGACGCGCTTCGTTGAGCGTCAGTGAGTGGTTTTCCAAGACGTCCTCCTTGTAGATTCTTAATCTATACAAAAAAGGGACACGGAAATCAAGTGCCCGCTGCGCGGTCGAGGGCCTGTTGGGTCCGTTTGCGCTCTACATGGATACGATGTACGGCGAGGGCGACAATGATCAGGGCTGTCGTCGCGATAGGGACCCACGGATGTACCGTGCCCAGCCAGCTGAAGAGGCTGTTGTAGGCGAAGACCCAGCAGACCGTGGCTGAGAGGGTGCCCAGCGCCACGGTGGCCATCGTGACCCAGGGCCGCAGACCGAGCAGGTAACCCAATACGGCGCCGGCCACGACGCCGGTCATGAAGAAGGGGAACCACACAAAGGCGAAGACGCCGATGATTTTGCTGCGCCGGAAGCGGGCCACACTGCGCCGGGCCGAGGCAAAGATGGGCTCCATGTGCTGTTTGAAGAAGCGACGCTCGAGCAGATTGTGGTAGGAGAATATCAGGACCGGGTAGGCGATCATCACGATGGTGCAGTCGATATAGCACGCCAGCCCAATGCTGAGGTAGACATTGAACTCCGCCTGGGTGGCCTGGGCAATCGCGGCGGCGCGTCCGAGAAGCAGCTGGGCAAAGCCCATGGTCATCAGGTTCAGCCAGTATGGGTGCTGCAGACGCCAGAGGATGGCCACCGTGGCCACCCAGGCGATCATCATGGTGCAGCCGGCCATAAAGATCTGACCGCGTTCACCACGCAAGAGCGCGGGGGGTGGGAGGGCGCTCATTTGCATACTTGGTTCCTGCCTGCTTGCTTGGCCCGGTAGAGCGCTTTGTCGGACGCGCGCAACACGTCCTCGGGGCCGCTGTTGCGGTTGTTGCGCTCGGCGGCTCCGGCGCTGACGGTTATGCGTGTGCGCCGCGGCTTGCGGCGCGACCGGCGCGGGGTGTCGGGCTTCTTGCGAGGCCGCCCGGGGGAGCGGATCGCAAAGTCCATGTCTGCGATCTCCGCGCGCGTCGTGTCAAGATGCTCAAGCGCATGCGTGAGATCCTTGCCGGGAAAGAGAACCGTGAACTCCTCGCCGCCGTAGCGAAAGGCCTTGCCGCCGCCACGAATGCGGCCCAGTCGAGCGGCGACCATCTTGAGCACCTGGTCGCCGACGTCGTGGCCGAATCGATCGTTGAACTTCTTGAAGTGGTCGATGTCCACCATGGCGATCGTGTAGTTTCCTGTTAGTTGGATCAGCGCTTCCTGCAGGGCCCGCCGGCCGGGCAGTCCGGTCAGTTCATCGCGGAAGGCCATGCCGTAGGAGACCTCGACCAGTGAGAGGACGAGGGTTAATCCGGCCGTGGCGAGTCCGGCCGCGCGGGCCACCTCGGAGGCGGGCGGCCAGACGGCAATCATGGCGATCAATAGCGCCCAGAAGAATCCACTTTCCGTGGCGCTGTGGTGGCGCGTGAAGCCGTAGAGCATGGCGGCCAGGGCCCCGCCAAAGGCGAGTAGAGCTACCACCGGCATATGCAGCAGGGGCGTCGGCATGTCGGCCAGGGCATGCGCCATGGGCCCCATCATGCGTGTCGTGGGGTAGCGATGCACCAGCAACAGGAAGCCCGCCTGCAGGCCGATCACCACCATACGGTGCAGCCCGCGCAGCGTGAAGACGCCCCGTTCGGCCGAAAGGGCCAGCAAGGCCAGGTTGATCGGGAGCAGAATGGCGATGCCGTGCTGCAGCGCCCGCGCATCCAGCGCGGCGGGATCGAGCCCGGCCAGATGGGTCAGGGCGCGGTGACAGAGCGCCAGGACGCCCAGGGCGAGCAGGAGGCGGCTGCGGTGAAAGCGCCAGCCCAGGACCAGCCCGACGATCAGAACCACAACGGGGTAGATGCTGCGGATGCCGCCTTGCCAGTCGGCCGGCAGGCTCACAAACGCCATCACCAGCGCCAGCCCCAGCATGACCACTCCGGGAAGAAGAAATGTCGTCACCTTTCGCATAGGGACCAGAGTACCTTAAACGCAGCGATACGCAATAACTTCAGGAAAAAGGCTCGACTAGCGGGCAGGTGTTCTTCAGGATTCAGCGGTTATGACAACACAAGCAACTACCTCCTCATTGGACGCCCTTACTTCTTTGAGTAAGCGGCGTGGGTTTATTTTTCAAAGCTCCGAGATTTACGGGGGCATCAACGGGTTCTGGGACTACGGTCCACTCGGCGTTGAGCTCAAGCGTAATATCAAGGAAGCCTGGTGGGACGACATGGTGCGCTGCCGCGAAGACGTGGTAGGGCTTGACTGCTCGATCATCATGAATCCGCAGGTATGGGAGGCCTCAGGCCATGTCGGCGGGTTCAGTGATCCGATGCTGACCTGTCGTCAGTGCCGGCGCCATTTCCGGGCCGATCACATGGACGACCTGATCGCGCAGAGCGAATGGATTGCATCGCTGAGTGAAGCGGGCGACGCCGATGAAAACGGAATGCTGACCCTCGACCAGGCGAAACTCGAACGCTGGATCCGCAAACGCGGGCGCAAGCAGGCCAAGGGCATGGCCCTGGTCAAGGACGCCACGACGCACCTCGAGGCCGTGGCGCGCACGATCGGCGAGGCGCCGCGCGCCCTGCGGGATGTTCTGGTGGTGCTGGGAATGCCGGGGCTGCCGGATGAGAGTGATCCGATCCCGTGTCCCTTCTGCGGCGGCGACCTGACCGCGCCGCGCCAGTTCAACCTGATGTTCAAGACCCACATCGGGGCGATGGAAGATCACGCTGCGACGGCCTACCTGCGGCCCGAGACGGCGCAAGGCATCTTCTGCAACTATCGCAACGTGCTCGACTCCTACCGCATCCGGCCCCCCTTCGGGATTGCCCAGATCGGCAAGAGCTTCCGCAACGAGATCAACCCGCGCAACTACACCTTCCGCAGTCGCGAGTTCGAACAGATGGAGATGGAATTCTTCTGTCATCCGGATGAGGCGGACACGTGGTACACCTATTGGCGTGATCTGCGGTACAACTGGTATATAAAGCTGGGCCTGGCGAGTGAGAAGCTGCATCTGCGCGATCACGATCCGGACGAGCTGGCGCACTATGCCAAGGGCTGTGCCGACGTGGAATACGACTTCCCGTTCGGGACCAGTGAGTTGGAGGGGATCGCCAACCGCGGAGATTACGACCTGACGAAGCACCAGGAGCACAGCGGCAAGGATATGCGCTACTTCGATGACCAGACCCGCGAGCGCTTTATCCCGTATGTGATTGAGCCCTCCGGGGGCGTAGACCGCGCCATGTTGGCCTTCATGACGGAGGCCTATAGTGAGGATGAAGCGCCGAATGACAAGGGTGTCATGCAGAAGCGCACGGTCATGAAGTTGCATCCACGCCTGGCTCCGACCAAGGTGGCGATCTTTCCGCTGGTCAAGAAGCACGGGATGCCGGAAGCCGCGACGCAGGTCTACGAGGAGTGTAAGAAGGCCGGCGTGGTCGCCTTCTATGATGAGAAGGGCGCCATTGGGCGTCGCTATCGCCGCCAGGATGAAGCCGGCACGCCGTTCTGCGTGACGGTGGATGGCGACACGGTCAGCGACGGCACGGTGACCGTGCGGGATCGTGACTCGCTCAACCAGGAGCGCATCGCGGCGGCCGAGGTGCCCGCCTTCGTGGCCAAGCATCTGCGCAGCGAGTAGGGCTATGAGCGAACTGCTCAACATGTTGTCGCGCCTGCAGGCCGGCGAACTGACCGTCGCCGAGGCCGCAGCGGCCCTCGGTGAGCGCGAGGTCGACCTCGGGTTTGCGCGCGTGGATACCGATCGCCAGAAGCGGCGCGGCCTGCCCGAGGTCATTTTCTCGCCCGGCAAGCAGCCGGCCCAGATGGTGGCGATTGCGCAGGCCCTGATCGATGCGGGCCAGAACGTCTTCGCCACGCGCATCCGCCCTGAACAGCACGAGGTGCTGCGCGCGGCCTTTCCTGATCTGGTATACCATGACGACGCCAATGCCATAACGATTGACCGCAGCGCGTGTCCCGAGCCCGAGGGCTGCGTCGCGGTGGTCTGTGCCGGTACCTCCGACCGGCCCGTGGCGGCCGAGGCCGCCTTGGCCGCCGAGCGTATGGGGGCGCACGTCGAACAGATCAGCGATGTCGGCGTGGCCGGACTGCACCGCCTCATGAACCATGTCGACCGGCTGCGTGCCTCGCGTGTGATCGTGGTCGTGGCCGGAATGGAAGGCGCCCTGCCGTCGGTGGTGGCGGGGCTGGTCAACCGACCGGTGATCGCGGTGCCGACCAGCGTGGGCTACGGCGCTAGCCTGAAGGGGATTGCGGCGCTGCTGACGATGCTCAACAGTTGCGTGCCGGGCATTACAGTGGTCAACATCGACAACGGATTTGGCGCGGGCGTGGCGGCGGGTATGATCAATAAACGGGATGACGAGGCATGACCCTGCTGCGCATCGATAGCATAGGCGGGGCCAGCGGTAACATGCTGTTGGGCGCCCTGATGGGGCTGGGTGTTGATCGCGAGCGCCTGGTGACCGCCCTGCGCGGCCTGCCGATCGAGGGCTTTGACCTTGTGACGCGCGAGGTCAAGCAGCACGGCCACGTCGGTCTGCACGTGGAGGTGGAGGTGGTGGATGTTCCGCATCCGCACCGCGGGCTGGCGGCCATCACGCAGATTATTGAATCCTCCGAGCTGCCCGAACGGGTGCGCTCCCTGAGCCTGGCGGTTTTCCGGCGCTTGGCCGAAGCCGAGGCCGAGGTGCATGGTACCACGGCCGAGGCCGTTCATTTTCACGAGGTCGGGGCGATGGACGCCATTGTAGATATCGTGGGCTGCTGCCTCTGTCTCGACCGGCTCGGCATCGATGCGGTGGCATGCGGGGCGTTGCCGGTCGGGTGCGGCACCGTGGAAGCGGCGCATGGGATCTTGCCGCTACCGGTGCCCGCGACAGCCGTTCTACTAAAGGGCTTTGATGTAACCCCGACCGACCTGCCTTTTGAAATGGTAACGCCCACCGGGGCGGCGCTACTGACGACATGGCAGAACGAACTCGCTGCCGGTAGCGGGGCAGGGGGCGTGGCAGGCGCAACGGCCAACGGATTCGGCAGCCGCGAGTTGCCCGACCGGCCCAACATGCTGCGCGCCATGCTGATGGATACCGCCGCTGATGATGGACCGGCGCTCAACTGCTGGGTGATGGAATGCAACCTGGATGACATGAGCCCGGAGCTGATCGGCTCGCTGTGCGGGCGTCTCTCTGCTGCAGGCGCCCTGGACGTCTTTACAACCCCGGTCCAGATGAAGAAACAGCGCCCGGGTGTGGTATTGACCATCCTGTGTGGAGCCGGCGAGCGCGAGGCGCTCCTCGATTTGGTCTTCACAGAGAGTACAACTTTTGGCGTACGGGAGTATCCCGTTACACGTCGGGTGCTGGAGCGGGAGCTGGTGCCTGTGCAGACGCCTTACGGTCAGATCCATGTCAAGCTGGGCCGATGGAAAGGCGCTATCGTGACGCGTGCCCCTGAGTACGAGGATTGTACTGCAGCCGCCGATGCACATGGGGCCCCGGTAAAGGTCGTCTACGAAGTGGCGCTTAAGAGCCTTGAACGGAGCTTGGGCAATGAGTGACGCCGGCGAGCGCATCGAAGCCATTCGGCGTGAGTGGGGCGATCGCCTCCTCATCCTGGGGCACCACTACCAGCGTGCCGCCGTGCTGGCGCATGCCGATGCGCTGGGGGATTCACTTGAGCTGGCGCGCCTGGCCGCGCAGCAGAAGAAGGCGGAGCGGATTGTCTTCTGCGGCGTACACTTTATGGCCGAATCAGCCGACATCCTGAGCGGCCCCGAACAGACCGTCTATATGCCCGAAACCGCAGCGGGCTGTCCCATGGCCGATATGGCTACGGCCGAGTTGATGCAGGGCGGATGGGATCGGCTGAACGGGGTGTGTGATGGATGGCGACCGGTGGTGTATGTCAACAGCACGGCCCGCATCAAAGCACTGTGCGGCCGCCATGGCGGTAGTACGTGCACCTCCAGCAATGCGCGGCGCGTGTTTGAGTGGGCGCTCAACGCGGGGCAGCGTATCTTTTTTCTACCGGATGAGCATCTCGGGCGCAACACGGCGGCCGCGATGGGGATTCCGGATCGGGAGGTTGCACTCTACAATCCGGCCTGTGCTGATGGCGGTGTTTCCGATGACGAGATCCGGCGCGCCCGCGTGATCGTGTGGAAGGGCTTCTGCCTGGTGCATACCGCCTTCACGATCAATCAGATCAAGGCGGTACGCGCCGCGCAGCCGGACGCCACGATCATTGTGCATCCCGAAACGCCGCGTGAGGCCGCCGAGCTGGCCGACGCACAGGGGTCCACATCTGAGATCATCGAATTTGTCAAGGCCGCACCGGCCGGCAGCACGGTCGTGGTGGGCACGGAACAACACTTGGTCGAGCGGCTGGCTGCTGAGCAGGCCGGACGCGTGACGGTGAAGTGCCTCAAGCCTTCGATCTGCGCCAATATGGCCAAAACCAACGAACAAAATCTGCTGCGACTGCTCGAGGAGTGGCCCGCGGCGTCGCAGATCCATGTGGCGCCGGCCGTAGCGAATGAGGCGCGGCGGGCGCTCGAACAGATGCTGGAGCTCTAACTAGATCCCATCCGAAAAGGGTTGAGGATACAGAAGTACTGACAGAGGGGAGACTATCCAATGTCCAACAAGGAATATCCAATATCCAAGGAAAGACATTGAACGATACACAAGAGAATTGCAGAAGGTTGCGTGAGGTCCGGCAGAAGAATCCCCCCTTGGACATTGGATTTGAGTGTTGGATATTGGATATTCAACTCTCCCGGAGATCGTATACTTTTTCGGATGGGGTCCAACTATGACGGACGACAATGATGATGATCTGCGCTGGTGCGTGCTGCTTCCGGCCTACCAGGAGGGGGGGCGTATTGGCGACACTGTCAAGGCGGCGCAGCCCTTCTGTAGCGATGTGGTCGTCGTGGATGACGGATCCAGTGACGGCACCGCGGCCGAGGCCGAGGCGGCCGGGGCCATCGTGGTGCCGCACGAGCGCAACATGGGCAAGGGGGTCGCGTTGAAGACCGGTTTCCAGCATGTCATGCAGGCCGGCTACGACTGCGTGGTGACGATGGATGGTGATGGACAGCATGCGCCCGAGGATCTGCCCGGCTTTCTGGAGGCCTACCGCCGCAGTGGGGCGCGGGTCGTGGTGGGCAACCGCATGGCGGATCCCAAAACGATGCCGCTGGTGCGGCGGCTGACCAACCGCTTCATGAGCGGACTGCTCAGCCGGCGCATGGGCCAGCACGTGCCGGACACCCAGAACGGCTACCGGCTGTACGGACGCGAGGTGCTGCCCATTCTGCTGGCCACGGTATCGGAAGGCTTTGCGGCCGAGTCAGAGGTGTTGCTTGACCTTTCCGAGGCCGGCGAGTCGATTGCCTCGGCCCCGACCCGCATCATCTACGGCGACGAGTGCAGTAAGATCCGGCCGGTGCGCGATACGATCACATTTTTCAGTATGTTGAAACATCACAAGGGCAATAAGGGGGCAACGACGTGATAAAGGCGATCGCCATTCTGACGGCAATTACACTCATTCCGGCGCTGGAGCTGCGCGCCTCGATTCCAGTTGGCATTTTTAACAGCGACATACAGGGCACGCTCTCCTGGCCGATGGTCGCGGTGATCTGTATCATCGCCAACATCATTCTGGGCTGGATTGTTTTCGCGATCATGGGACCGGCCTTTACCTTTATCCGGCGTTGGGGCTGGTTTGAACGCACAATCTGGCCCATCCTGGAGAAGACGCAGCACAAGATTCACCCCTATGTCGAGAAATACGGCGAGTTCGGCGTCGCACTCTTCATCGGCATTCCGCTTCCCGGCTCGGGTGTCTACACCGGCGCCTTCGGGTCGTACCTGCTGGGCCTCGACAAACGTAAGTTTGCGATTGCCAACGTGATCGGGGTCCTCATCGCCGCCGTGGCCGTAACCGCCCTCTGTCTCGCGATCCTGCACGGCGCCGTCGGCGACGACAGTCTGTGGGCCAAGCTTTTCCTCAAACAGAAGCACTAAGGCGATGCGTACACTTGGAATTGATTACGGGACGGTTCGTATCGGCATTGCCGTCAGCGACGAGCTGGGTATGATTGCCACGGGGCGCGAGACGTTGCACGTCCGCTCGGTAGCGGATGCCGTGGCGGGTGTGGCGGCCGCGGTCTCCGAGCGGGAAGCCGGGCGTGTCGTGGTAGGACTTCCACTTAATATGGACGGCAGCCGCGGGCCGATGGTGGAGGCGGTGGAGCGTTTCGTCACGAAGCTGGCCGCCGTGATCGATGTTCCGATTGAGACGTGGGATGAGCGGCTGAGCAGCCAGGAAGCCGAGCGTGTTCTTATCGAGGCCGATGTCAGCCGCATGAAGCGTAAGCGCGTGATCGACAAGATGGCCGCCCAGTCCATTCTCCAGAATTGGCTGGATGCGCATTCCGACCCCATTGAATTTCCCGAGTTCGACGACTATCCCGGGTAGGGCCCGACCTCCGGGCGGGCCGCCCGGCAACCGGCAGAGACATGCAACGCTATCGCCTTGATATCAGTTATGACGGCACGGCCTATGTCGGCTGGCAGATTCAACCCAACGGGCTGGCGGTGCAGGCGGTCATCCAAACGGCTCTGCAGACGCTGGGGGGTGGACCGGTCAAACTGCATGGCAGTGGCCGCACTGACCAGGGCGTGCATGCGCGCTGCCAAGTGGCGCATGTGGATCTTGAGCGGCCCTGGGCGCCGCCCCGACTTCTCGCCGCGCTGAACGCCCTGATGCCGCCTGACATTCGCATTGTGCGCGTGGCCGTCGTGGCACACGACTTTCATGCGCGCCACAGCGTGCGCATCAAAGAGTATCGCTATTTCATCTGGAACGGCGCCGTGCTGCCGCCGGTTAAGCGGCTGTACTGCACCCATGTGCGCGATCCACTCGATGCGGTCGCCATGCAGCAGGCGGCCGACCTGCTTGTCGGTCGGAACGATTTCGCCGCGTTCGCCGCCAATCCCAAACGGCACGTCGAAAGCACCGTGCGCCGTCTCGACCGGCTCGAGGTACGTAAGCACGGGGCCGATATCACGATCATTGCCGCCGGCGAGGGTTTTCTCTACAAGATGGTGCGCAGCCTGGCCGGCTTTCTGATCAGGGTGGGGGAGGGGGCGGTCGAACCCGGGGTCGCCCACGACATCCTGACCTCCGGGCAACGGACCGCACGCGTGCCGACGGCGCCACCCGAAGGCCTTTTTCTCTGGCACGTGACCTACTGATCTGGCATAGTCCCGCCCATGCAAATCCAGATCCTTCCATCCCTGCTGGCCGCCGACTTCGGCTGTCTGCGCGCCGAGGCGCTGCGCGCCGAGAGCGAGGGGGCCGATTCGCTGCATCTCGATATCATGGACGCCCATTTTGTGCCGAACCTTAGCATGGGCCCGGATGTCGTCCGCATGTGCAAGGATGCGCTCCATATCCCGCTCAGCGTGCACCTGATGATGACGCGCCCCGACCAGTACCTGATCAACTTCATTGAGGCCGGGGCCGATTCGCTGCTGATCCATATCGAGGCCGAGTGCGATGTGCCCAAAGCCCTGCACCGCATTCACGAGCAGGGCGTGCGGGCCGGCATTACGGTCAATCCCGACACGCCGGCCCAGATGATCTTTCCGGTGCTGGATACGGTCGAGGAAGTGCTCTGTATGACGGTGCACCCCGGCTATGGCGGCCAGTCATTCATCAGCGAGGTCTTGCCCAAGATTCGGTCCCTGCGCGATGCGGCCAACCAGAACGACCAGGCCGACCTTGATATCATGGTGGATGGCGGCATCACCGATGAAACCGCCGCGGCGTGTGCACGCGCCGGCGCCAATCTCTTTGTGGCCGGGACGTCGCTCTACGGCGACCCCGATATGAAGCAGGCCATTGAGCGCATGCGGCGCGGTGCTTGCGAGGCGTTTGTGTCCTGATATGCCAGATCTCGACCATATACGCAATTTCTGTATCATTGCCCACATCGATCACGGGAAGTCCACCCTTGCCGACCGCATGATGCAGCAGACCCAGACGGTCGATGATCGCGGGTTCCGCGACCAGATGCTCGACGACATGGATCTCGAGCGCGAACGCGGCATCACGATCAAGTCGCACCCGGTGACGATGACCTACTGTGCCGAAGACGGCGAGGAGTATGAACTCAACCTGATCGATACCCCGGGACACGTGGACTTCGCCTACGAGGTGTCGCGCAGCATGGCCGCCTGTGAAGGGGCGCTCCTGATCGTGGATGCGGCCCAGGGCGTGGAAGCCCAGACCGTGGCCAACACCTACCTGGCGATGGATCACGGACTTGAGATTATTCCCGTAATCAATAAGATCGATCTGCCCAGTGCCGATATTCCTACCGCCAGGCGTCAGATCGAGGATGTCCTTGCGATCGAGAGTGACGAGGCCTATCCCGTCAGTGCCAAGACGGGGGAGGGGGTGGGTGCCATTCTAGAGGCCATTGTTCAAAAGGTTCCGCCGCCGCAGGGCGATGCGGAAGGCAAGACAAACGGGGTACGCGCCCTGGTATTCGACTCCCACTACGACAAATTCCGTGGCGTGGTGGCCTATCTGCGTGTGGTCGACGGCTCCCTTAAGATCGGTGACCGTATGCGCTTCATGGCCAGTGGCGTTGAAACCGAGTTGAAGGAGGTGGGCGTCTTCGAGCCAGGCCCCGTGCCCATCAAGACGCTCAAGGCCGGCGGTGTCGGCTATGCCATCGGGACTCTCAAGGATGTTTCCGAGATCAAGGTGGGCGATACCGTCACCACCTCCAAGCGTACGGCGACCGAGAAGCTGGAGGGATTCAAAGAGGTCAAGCCGATGGTCTTCACCGGGATCTACCCAGTCGATACGGCTGATTTCGATAAGTTCCGTCAGAGTCTTGAGAAGCTCAGCCTGAACGACTGCTCCTTTACGTATCATCCTGAGTCGTCCACCGCGCTGGGGTTTGGGTTTCGCTGTGGATTTCTGGGTCTGCTCCACATGGAGATCATCCAGGAGCGTTTGCGGCGGGAGTTCGATCTGGATATCATCAGCACGCATCCCTCGGTGATCTACCGGGTCATGCTGCGCAACGGTGAGCTCATGACGGTGGACAATCCGATCCACTTGCCCGATCGGTCGCGCATTGCGCAGATCGAGGAGCCCCTGATCAAGGCCTTCATCATTTCGCAAAACGAACACATCGGCGACATCATGCGCCTGGTTATGGAGCGACGCGGTGAATGCGAGAAGACCGAGTCGCTCGATACGCAGCGCGTCATGATGACCTGTATGCTGCCGCTCAACGAGATCCTGACCGATTTCCATGATCACCTCAAGAGCGTCAGTCGCGGCTATGCCTCGATGGATTACGAGTACGCCGGCTACCAAGTCAGCCCGATCGTCAAGATGGATATCCTGCTCAACAGCGAGGTCATTGACGCGTTCTCTTCGCTGGTTCATGAGTCCCGTGCGATCTATCGCGGACGCCTGATCTGCAAAGCGCTGAAGGATGAGATTCCGCCGCACATGTTCTCCGTGCCCGTGCAGGCGACCCTGGGGGGAAGCATCATTGCGCGTGAGACCATTCGTGCCTTCCGCAAAGATGTAACCGCCAAGCTGTACGGCGGGGATGTCACCCGCAAGCGCAAGCTGCTCGACAAGCAGAAGAAGGGCAAGAAGCGCATGAAGCAGTTCGGCAGCGTAAGCGTGCCGCAGAAGGCATTCGTGGCCGTACTCAAGAACGGATAGGGCAACAGCTCATGATGGCACTATTGAAACGACGCAAGATTCGCAAGACCGCCAGGCACTGCCTGCATCACGCACAGCACTGCCGCAAGATGCGCGAAGATATCGGCGACCCCGCTGCCATCGCCGAGGTCCTCGCTGCCGAGAACGTGTTGGCCGCTGCGTTGAAGGGAGGCGACACGGCCGAGATCGAACGGACCTCGGAATTGGCCGTCAAGGCTGCCACCGTTGTGATGCCGCCCAAGTCGTTTGCCTCACTGCGTGAGAACCTCGAGATCCTCGTCGTGGCCGTGGCTGTGGCGATGGCGTTTCGGACCTACTTTGTCCAGCCGTTCAAGATTCCGACCGGCTCGATGCAGCCCTCGCTGTATGGCATTACCTCCGCGCCGCAGGACGGGCCGGGACTCATGGACCGGCCGATCCTGAAGAACCTGAAATGGATCGTAACCGGCGATTACTACCACGCGTACCGTGCCAAGGCCTCCGGGAAGGTCAGCCACTTTGCGGACGACAAATGGGACCCCTCCATCAAACGTTTTTCAATCGGCGGCAAGATGCACAAGGTGCCGGTGGATGCCTATCGCGACCCGTCGCGCCGCCATGAGATCCGGGTCCATCCGGGCGATTTCGTGGCACGCGGCACGCTGCTCTGGTCGGGTATCCGGCGGGCCGGCGATCACGTCTTCGTCGACAAGTTGCGCTGGAATTTCTTCCCGCCCAAACGGGGTCAGATTATGGTCTTCAGCACGAAGGATATTCCGACACTTCCGCCGGGCAATCACTACATCAAACGGCTGGTCGGCTTGCCTGGAGAAACCATCTCAATCCAACCCCCCAACGTCCTGGTCAATGGGGAAGCACTCCACAGTCCGGCCTCGATCGAGCGCATTGCTTCACGACAGCCCGGCTATGCCGGGTATGCATTGGCGGACGCGCGCTCGGCTGATCCCTGCGTGCTTCAGTCGCCCGACGACACCTTTACGCTCAGCCCGACAGAGTACCTTGCCCTGGGTGACAACACGCTCAACAGCAAGGACGGTCGCTACTGGGGCGGCGCACCGCAGCCCAATCTGGTGGGACCCGCCGCGATTGTTTACTGGCCTGTGACCAAGCGCTGGGGCCTCGCGCGCTAAAGGTGATCTTCGACCCATCCATTCCACATAACGCCCTCAAAGCCCAGAATAGGCCACGTCGCATAATATATCTTATGTCTACTCTGGACATGCGGATACCCCAAGATATTGGGTCGTTTTGGTTTTGAGGGCCTTTTTAGCACGAATACAACTGTGGGGATGGTTGAGTAAGTAGAGAGCGTTTAAGTGTATCCGAGTAAGGGTGGCGGTTAAGTGTCCGGTTAAGTGTTCGAGGAAGTGTGGAGGGCGCTTCTTACACTTACTCGCACACTTCGTCGCCGCTCTTACTCGGATACACTTAGTCGAACTGCTTTCACCCCTTCAACTGCTTCGCCACCTCATACAGCGCAATCGCCCCGGCAACGCCTGCATTCAAGGAGTTTACACGGCCGTGCATTGGGATACGGGCCAGGGTCGTACAGTTTTCTTTCACCAGCCGGCGTAAACCTTTGCCCTCGCTTCCGACCACGACGGCGGTGGCGCCACTGACCTTCACGCTGGCCAGCTCGACGCTCGCGTCATCGGCCTCTAAACCGATGCTGTCGATGCCGGCTTCGGCCAGCTCCCTGAGACAGGTTACAAGGTTGGCCACGATACAGATGCGCGCATGTTCACTGGCCCCTGCTGAGGCCCGTACCACGGCCGGTGTGACATGGGCCGCACGGTCGCGCGGGATCACAATCAGGGCCACGCCCGCCGCATCAGCAGAGCGGATCAGAGAACCGAGATTTTGCGGATCCTGAACGCGATCCAAAATCAGAAAGATAGGATTATGCGACGTTGTATCCGTGATGATCTCGGGCAGTGCATCGCGCCATTCCGCGTAGCTGAAGCGGCCGACCTCAAGCGCCACGCCCTGGTGGTTGCCGTGGTTGCCGGCCATCTGCTCGAGGCGATTCCGCTTCACCCGCATGGGCGTCACACCGGCCTGATCGGCCAGGCGCAGGATATCCTCCAGCTCGGGGGATGGACGAGGATTGGCCCCCAGGTAGAGGGCGCTGATGCGGCGCTTCCCCGCGGCCAATACTTCGCGTACGGGTTGCCGGCCATAGATGAAATCTCGATTCGCCATTGCTAGTCTCCCGGGTCAAACTGTGTGAATGTCAGGTGGCCGCTGCCGGGGTTCATGCTGAACTGGAAACGCCCCAGAAAACTCATGCCCAGCAATCCGTCAATACCTTCATCGGGCGCCTGTTTGAGAACCACAGCGGCTACACCGCGGGCCTTGACGCTGCCGACGGCTACTTCGTCGAGTACCACCGCCACGCCCTGCACGGGGTCGCCGTTGGCCAACACGAGATCGATTGTGTTCTGCTCCGCATCCCACGTCACGCCCGCCCGCTTGGCGAACGCCTGCGACATGGTGATGATGGCCGCACCGGTATCGACCACGAAGCGGCCAAGCGTGGCGCCGTTGATCTGCACGGCAATGGTGTGGCCGCTGCGGTCGCGTGCGGTGACGGCGCTGCTGGTTTTGAACTCGTCGACCATGTGGGCGATCTCAACCAGCATCTGGTTGAGGAAGGTTTGCACCTCGCGTCTCCCCTCCCCTGCCCCGCTATGGCGCGCGGCTGTATCGGTGCGCAAGAGATCCAGAGATGTCATGTAGCGTGTGATCAGGTTGCGCCAACCACGCTTCAGCTCGGGCAGGGCCTGCAGGGCATCCTGCTTGAGCGTGGCCTCCGCGCGCAACTGGTTGATCTCGCTCACCCGCGTATTGTAGGCGTGTACATCCTGCTTCGGATCCATGGTGCCCAGCCGTTTGGATGCCGCGCCGAGTGCGCCGGTGAGGCGGTTGCGCTCACGACGCAGGTCGCGCTCCTGCTGCGCCGCGGATTCCAGGCTGCGCAGGGCTTGCGCGGCACGCGTGCGCGCGGTTTGCAGCGTGCGCAGTCGATCGGCCAGGGCGGTCATGCCGGGCGGCACATAGGCGTCGTTGAGGAAGTAGCGTCGCTTCCACAACTGCTCGATGTGTGCGGCTTCGGCCGGCCGGGAGTAGCGTACCGCCTTGATGCGGCGGCGCGCCACCTGCATCACGCCGCCCTCAACACGCAGGGCGACATGGTCGCGCGACTCGCTCTCCACCAAGCCATCCACGTGGCGGCCGTTGGTGAGGGTGATGCGATCGGCCTGTGCCACGGCACAGCTGCCCATCATGATCACTACCGGCAGCCACTGCCTGGTTACACCCATAGCCGGTTCCTTGGCAGCTCACTCTAGATCTGTATGCGTACCGCGGCGCCCACGGTGATCGTATCGGTATCCAGATCTTCGTCCAGAGAGCCAATGCTGTCCCACTCGATAAAGCGGTAGTTGGCATTGATGTCGACATGGATGTGCGGCAGGATCGGGAAGTCAAATCCGGCCCGCAGCGCATAGAAAGGCTCGTCTGAGAATTCTCCGTCTGAGTAGAGCGCCCCGATGCCGAGTCCGGCATAGATCCATCCGCCCACAATGGCGTAGGCTTGTGGCGCGAAGACCTGCTCGGTAGCGCCGCCAAAGTTATCGGGGAGCATCTCGAGGGCCACTTCAAACTTCAGGAGCATGACCGGACGCAGCTGGTAGCTCACCAGCCAGGCAAAGCCGTCCTCGTCAATGTTGTCGAACTCGATATCGTCGGCTGTTACCCAGTAGTGCGCCCCCACGCCAAAGCGGTGCTTCATGTCGGCATGGGCCATACGTGTCCAAGCGGCCATAAACAGGAGCACCACCAGGATGCGAATCGAATGCTTTGTGATCATGCGTCTCTCCTTCGCTATCGTTTCTAATGCAACTGCTTGTCAAGCCTTCCAGATGTGTGTGAGACTGTCAAATCTGATTTGGCGAAGAAGATGGATGGAGCATGCATGAACGGATACCTGGTCATCATTGTGGGGGCACTGCTGGTGCGCTTTGGGGTGGATAGTGTGGCGGCGTGGCTAAACCTGGGCCATGTGCATACGGATGTGCCGGATGAGTTTGAAGGGGTATACGACAGGCAGCGCTATGCCACGTCGCAGCGCTACCTGAGGGAGACCACCCGCCTGGGCCTGCTGAACGACACGTGCTCCACGCTGATCCAGCTGGCCCTTATCCTGGCCGGTGGCTTCTACCTGCTCGACGCCCTGGTGCGACGGCCCGGGCTGGCCACGATCCCGACCGGCCTGCTCTTCGCCGGGGCACTGGCTCTGTTCTTCATGCTGATCGAGCTGCCCTTCTCGATCTACAGCACGTTTGTCCTCGAAGCGCGTTACGGCTTCAACCGCACCACGCCGCGCACCTTCATCCTCGATTTCCTCAAGGGCGCTCTGCTGGCCGTGATCCTGGGGGGAGCGCTTCTGGCGGCGGTGATCTGGCTGTTTCAGAGCTGGCCGACACAGGCGTGGTGGATGGTCTGGACCCTCCTGGTATCGGTTCAGGTGGTGTTGGTGTTCCTGTCGCCTTACATCATTATGCCGCTCTTCAACACGTTCACCCCGCTGCCCGATGGTGAGGTCAAGGAGGCGATCCTGCAGTACGCCGCGTCACAGTCGTTTCCCAATGCGGGCATCTTTACGATGGATGGCTCGCGCCGCTCCTCCAAGTCGAACGCCTTCTTTACCGGGTTTGGCCGCTCACGCCGTATCGTGCTGTTTGACACCTTCCTGGAGCGGCACACGACGTCCGAAGTGCGAGCCGTGGTGGCCCACGAGATGGGCCACTACAAGAAGGGACACATCCCCTCGGGCATGCTGCGCTCCGTGGTCACCTCCGGCATCAGCTGCTTTCTGCTGGCCTGCTTTATCAATAACCCGGATCTGTTCCGTGCCTTCGGGTTTCCGCCTGAACAGGTCTCGGTGTATGCCAGCCTGATCCTGTTCGGATTCCTATATACCCCGATCGGTATGGTCCTCGGGATCGTCGAGCACGCCATTTCACGTCGTCACGAGTACGAGGCGGATGCCTACACGGTGGACACCTGTCCCGAGCCGGAGGCGTTGATCGAGGCCCTCAAGACGTTGAGCGTGGATAACCTTTCCAACCTGGCGCCGCACCCGTTCAAGGTCGCGGTGAGCTACTCGCATCCGCCGGTGCTGTACCGCATCGATGCGATTCGCACGCGCCTTAGCCCCACGCATCCTCAACGGCCTGCAGATCTGGCGCACTGATCACGACGTTGGCGCGCTTGGAGTCGCTGCAATCGGCGCAGGTGCCGTAGAGGTAATCGATGTTGACGCCGGCTTTGGCCAAGCGGGAGAGTCCACGCGCCAGCACCCCGGGCTTGTTGGCCATGCTCAAAACCGCGACTTCCTCGCTGCTGAAGGCGATGTTGGCTTCCTTGAGCATAGCGTGCGTGGCGTCCCTGTCGCTTGCAACGAACTGGGCCAAGCCCGACTCCTGACTACCGGCCACGGAGATGCCCTCGATATTGATGCGGGCCTCAGCCAGCATGCTGGTCACCGCGTAGATGGCACCCGGCCGGTTGTCCAGGTAGAGCGTGAACTGCGTCTTAATCATGATGCCTCCTCAGGGGGCCGTGCTCGGAGCTGGCGCCGGAATACCGGCCAGCTCATTCGCGATGTAGTCCGCTTCTTTGCTATCCGCCTCGACCGCCGCCATGGCGGTGTCAAAGTAAGCGCGTGCCTCGGCATAGACCGTCGCGGCCTCATCGGCCCGGCCGGCAGCGGCCAGGACCTTGGCAATACGCTTGGCATTGAAGCCGAGGCTCATCTCACGCGAGTGGGCAATGCCCGTGGTGGGATCCACCGTGCTTTCGGTCCATGTCTCAACGTGCTTCATAAAATTGCGGAAGGCTTTGACCGCATCGTCAGTCCGCCCTTCCTGCAGCGCCAAATGGGCGCCGACCTTGTTGACGGCCATGCTGTGCCATTCGGTGTCGTCGGCGCGGAACCCGGCTTTGAGGACCGCCAGCGCGCGCGCGTAGTCGTCGCACAGCACCGCGCCATCCATCAGGAGGGCCTGGTAATGCACCTTCTTCTCTAGCGCGGATTCGGCCAGGGCCCATTCGGCCAGGGCCATCACGGCGGACTTGGAGGCGTCCGCGCCGTAGTTCATCACATCATAGAAGATGCTGCTCAACAACGCCCCAATCTGGCCGGTATCCACGCCCCACGCCTTCAGTTGCTGCAGGCGCACGACCGCATCGTCAAACTGTTCGGCTTTGGTCGCCACATCCATGTACGACGCAACGGCCTGCCGACGCGTCAAGGCGGCCGCCGGCATCGCCTGCAGGACATGGGCACACAGCTGATCCACAACAGCGCCCTCCTGGGCCGCCAGGGCACGAGTGCTCAGGGTGCGCAGGGCCAAACGCGACCCGCCATCCGGGAGCGTCGCCGCTTTGGCTACAAAGGCCGTGACGACGTTGGCCCACTGCCCCCTGGCCGCGTCGAGGATCATGCCGGTGCTGGTCACGAAATCGGTTGCGGTCTTCTCGTCTGTCACCGCCAGCTTGCCCAGTATGCCGCTTACGACGTCATACTTCTTCTGGTCGATCAGGGCCTTCACCGGCCGCGCCAGTATTCGGACCGCGGCGGCGCCACCAAACTGTTGCACCGCGGTCTCGGCCAGAGACGGCATGGCCTCGACGTTAGCGGCTTGTACGTTGGCGTCGACATAGTAGCCATAGGCGCTCTCGAGAATGTTGGAGGGCAGCTCCGCGTTGATCATCTGCTCGGTCCAAGCCAGGTAAGGCGCTGCATCCTCCTGGCGCTTGAGGTGTGTAGGGATCATGGCAAAGGTCTGCGAGGCCGTCATCGGACTCGCCTTCAGCATGGCCATGTAGTTGGTCTGGGCATCGCTCACGCGGTCTTCCTGGAGCAAGAGCTCAAGCAGGGAGCGGAAGATGGCGGACTGCTCGTCGGCGAACTGCGCGTCGGCCAGGCCTTCGGTCAGCATATCGATCGCGCCATCGGTATCCCCCTCGAAATACATCGCACGCGCCGCATCCAGCAGGGCCACAAACGCCGAGACCTCCTCAGCCACGGGGGCCGCCTCGTCAGGGCCCGTCACCTTCTCCTTCTTGCCGCAACCGGCGATAAGCAGTGCGGCCATGAGTACCATGATAGTGCGCGTCATTGTTTCATCTCCATATGGTGGATGCGGATGTGCAATCCCTACGCTGTGAGCGTACGACACTCCTCGGCTGAATCGCAAGCCCTTTTGCACAAAAGGGGCCTGTACAAACACAACAGGCCTTGCTTCTATGGTGCGATAGCAGGGAGGCCCATGTGCGTGTCTTAGCCGGAGTCATATTCATCGCGATAGCGGCGCTCCCGTATGCCTTCATGCTTGTGCCATCCGGCGAGACGCCTCCGGTGGCGGCCGCTCCCCAGGAGACCCTCAGCATCATCTCACCGCATCGCCGCGAGGTCCGACAGGAGTACAGTCGCGGCTTCCGCGACTGGATGGCGCAGACCCACCAGCGCACGGTGGAGATCCAGTGGATTGACGTGGGTGGCACCTCCAAGATTATGAAAGA
The DNA here is from genome assembly GCA_018648805.1 of Verrucomicrobiota bacterium. GTDB lineage: Bacteria > Verrucomicrobiota > Kiritimatiellia > UBA8416 > JABMPJ01 > JABMPJ01. The sequence continues at coordinate 165,400 of JABGQM010000003.1, read as the reverse complement.
CCTGGAGTCCCGTTTTACGGCCAACCCCGCCACGGCCGGCGTCGACCTGATGTTCGGTGGCGGCGTCGACCCCTTTCTGCGCGGTGCCACCTTCGGCTGGCTCACTCCCGTGGAGCTGCCGGCGGCGATCCTGGATGGCATCCCGCCCACCTGTGCCGGAACGCCGGTCTATGCCGCCGACGGGCAGTGGTACGGCGTGGCGCTGAGCGGATTCGGAATCCTCTACAATCAGCGCCTGCTCGACCAGCTGGGAATGCCCGCGCCGCAGGCCTGGGAGCGTCTGGCCGATCCGATCTATTTCAGCTGGCTCGGTTCCGGTGATCCGCGCACCAGCGGCTCGGTCCACATGTGCTACGAAATCGTACTGCAGGCCTACGGTTTTGAGGAGGGCTGGAGCCTGTTGACTCGCATTGCCGCCAACGTACGCCGCTTTGGCGAAGGCGGCGGGGCGGTACCGCGCGAGGTGGCCTCGGGCGAAGTGGCGGCCGGCATGGTGATCGATCAGTACGCCCAGACCGTGATCGATTCGGTGGGGCCCGACCTCGCGTTCGTCCTGCCGCGCGGCGTGACCCTGATCGGGGCCGATTCGATTGCCATGCTCAAAGGCGCCCCCTCCCCTGCCCTCGCGCGCACCTTCATCGCGTATGTTCTCTCGGATGCGGGCCAGAAACTGCTCTACCAGCCGGTCGGGCGCAACGGCCAGACACATGCCCTCCACCGCCTTCCCGTCCAGGCCGACCTCTATAGCGACGACCCGCAGGCGCCGTCCACGCGCCCCTACAGCTATACGTCCGGCTTCGCCTACGACACCGATGCGGCCGGAAAGCGCTGGCGCATCATCAACGATCTGGTGGGGGTCTGGTTGATTGACGCACATCCCGAGCTGACCACGGCGTGGCAAGCGGTCTGTGCCGATGGCCTGAGCAAGGAGGAGATCACTGCCTTGACCGCCGCCCCCGTCAGCGCGGATGAACTCGAGGCCCTGGCCACACGGTGGGGCGATTCCCGCTTCCGTCTCGACACCATGACACGCTGGTCGCAAGCCGCCCAGGCGCGATACAAGGGGTTGATTCCACGCTGAGAACAAGAGAGGCCATACGCTATGTCACACCCCGCGATCCACGTTAAAAACATCACCAAGCGCTTCGAGGACGTCACCGCGCTGGACGGGCTCTCGTTCACGGTGGAGCCAGGCGAGCTCTTCTTTCTGTTGGGTCCCTCCGGCTGCGGCAAGACCACGATGCTGCGTATCCTGGCTGGACTCGAGACGCCCGACAGCGGGACGATCCGGTTCGGGGGCGAGGATGTGGCCACACGCTCGCCTTACCAGCGTGGCGCCCCAATGGTCTTTCAAAACTACGCCCTCTGGCCCCATCTCAATGTGCGCGACAACGTTGGCTTCGGCCTGGTGGAACGGCGCATGGCCCGCCGCGAGGTCCATGCCCGCGTGGCGGATGTTCTCAAGCGGGTGGGCCTCGACGGCTACGGCCAGCGGCTGCCCGGTCAGCTCTCGGGCGGCCAGCAGCAGCGCGTGGTTCTGGCGCGCGCACTCGTGGTGAATCCCTCCATCGTGCTGTTGGATGAGCCGCTTTCCAACCTGGACGCCAAGCTGCGGGGCGCTATGCGCAACGAGATTGGACGGCTGCACCGTGAGACCGATATCGCCTTCGTCTATGTCACGCACGACCAGGTGGAGTCGCTCTCGCTGGCCGATCGCATGGCGGTCATGAGCGACGGACGCATCGAAGGTATGGGCAAGCCGTCCGAGCTCTACCACCGTCCGCCCAACCGCTTCTGCGCCGACTTTCTGGGCAAGGCCAACTTGGCCGCGGCCACCGTGACGGCCTGCGAGGGGGCGACGATACGGCTCGATACGCCCTTCGGCGCCTGGAGCGCCCGTGCCGCCGCCGGCTTGAGCTGGACGCCCGGCGAAGCGGTGCTCTGCATGTTTCGTCCCGAAAGCGTCAGTCCGGGCAGCGCCCCGCCGGGCGCCAACGCCTTTGATGCGCTTGTCGCGAATCTGCAGCTGACCGGCGCCACGCTCGAGGTCGACCTGCGTTGCAACGACGACGCCTACCAGGCCACGGTGCTCAGTCGCTATGCCCTGCCCCTGGAGGCCGGCCGCACCTCCGCGTGGCATGTCGCGCCTGAAGATACCGTCGTCATTAAACGCCAGGAGGAGGTATAGCATGAGATTTTCAATATCCAACAGCCAACAAGGAATATCCAACTCCCAAGGGGGAGCTCTTTGGGCATCCCTAAGGCACTGCGTACCGTGCTCCGGCACAGCTAAAGAACTCCCTCACTTGGATATTGGACATTCCTTGTTGGACATTGGGTGTTCTATTCGTAACCGCATCCCGCCCACAATTGCCCCCGTCGAGGATGAAATATAGTATGAGTCGGCGTCTCACCAGTCTCGCTCCGCACCTCATTCTGTGGGGGATCCTCGCTTTCCTGGCGGTCTTTCTGGGCTGGCCCCTGCTGCACGTCTTTCGCGGCGCCTTTGCCGACAAGGATGGCTTCTCCCTGGCTTACGTGACGGCGCTCCTGACCGACCCGCTTCAGTTGCAGGCGCTTGCGAACAGCCTGACGATTGCGATACTGGTCACGCTCTCCTGTCTGGTGGTCTCCCTGCCCATGGCCTGGTTCATGGCGCGTCGCTGTTTTCCAGGCAAGGGGCTATGCTCCGCACTGCTGCTTATACCCCTCATCCTGCCGCCCTTCGTCGGAGCGGTCGGCATGAAAATTCTCTTTGCGCGGGCCGGCTCGCTGAGCGCCCTCCTGATGCGGGTTGGGCTGACCGATGGTCCCATCGACTGGCTGGGCCGGTTCCCGATGCTGGGGATCGTGTTGCTTGAGACCATGCATCTCTTTCCGGTGCTCTATCTCAACCTGGTGGCCTCCTTCGCCAATATCGATCCCTCGCTCGAGGATGCCGCGGCCAACCTCGGCGCCACGCCCTGGCGGACCTTTCGTCGCGTGACCCTACCCCTGGCCATGCCCGGCATCTTTGCAGGCACCACACTGGTCTTCATCTGGGCCTTCACGGAGCTGGGCACACCCCTCGTCTTTGGCCTGCGCCGCGTGCTTCCTGTGATGATCTACGACAGTGTCAGCGAAGTGGGCACCAACCCGATGGGCTATGCGCGCGTGGTGCTTGTGCTGGTGATCTCGGCCCTGGGTTTCTGGATCAGCAAGCGCCTGACGCGCCGTTCGCAGCGCACCGCCACGCTGGGCCGGCTCAGCGTGCAGCGCCAGGAGACGCCCCTGCGCGGCCTGCCCCTGGTGGCCCTCTACGCCTTCATGGGGACGGTGCTCTTCGTGGCGTTGCTGCCGCATGTCAGCGTGATCATGATTGCGCTGAGCCGTCGCTGGTTCCTCTCGGTGTTGCCTGAGGGCTGGACGCTCGAGTTCTTCGGGCGCGCGCTTGGATCCGACCTGACGCAGGGCGCCATGGTCAACAGCCTCCTCCTGGCGATGAGTGCCTCCGTGATCGATGTCATTCTGGGCTTCTGCATCGCCTGGCTCTGTGTGCGGCGTAAGCTGGTGGGATCCGACTGGCTCGACACCGTGGCCATGCTGCCCATCGCCGTACCCGGTCTTGTGATTGCCTTTGGCTACCTGGGCTGTTTCGCGGCCCATTTCCCCGGCTCCTGGCTCGATCCTCGCACCAACCCGATGGCGCTGCTTGCGATCAGCTATGCCGTGCGACGCCTGCCCTACATGGTGCGCGCCGCACATGCCGGCCTGCAGCAGACCAGCGTGACCTACGAGGAGGCCGCGGCTAACCTCGGCGCCTCGCCCTTGCGCGTGATCCGGCGTATCACGCTGCCGCTCCTGACGGCCAACCTGCTGGCCGGGGCCGTGCTCTGCTTCGCCTTCTCGATGCTCGAAGTATCGGACAGCCTGATCCTGGCGCAGTCGGAACCGTTCTACCCGATCACCAAGGCCATCTATTCGCTGATGGATGGCCTCGAAAATGGCGTGAATGTCGCCGCCGCCCTCGGCACATGGGCCATGTGCCTGCTGGGGGCCGGCATGTTGTGGGCCGCCTGTCTGCTGGGGAAGCGGATGGGCACGATGTTCAGAGCGGGGTGAGAGAGACTCAACATCCAATGTCCAACAGCCGGAGCGAAGCGGAGACAGGCTTGAGCGGAGCGAAAGCAATGACCGAAGGGAATGGCAACGAATGTCCAATGACCACGTAGGAGACGTCTCGCAATACACACAGAAATGGCACATGGTCTCCTGAAGTCCGGCAAAAGGGCCTTCCTTGGAAATTGGATTTGAGTGTTGGATATTGGATATTGAGACCTCTCCGGACGGAAACACCTTTTCGGACGGGCTCTAGCGAGGACGAAGGATAGTCAGGTATGTGGAGAACGTTAGTTATGCTCACAGCATTGTGTTCCCTGCTCGGCTGTAGATCGTTGCCTCCCGGCTTCAACGTGGCGGGTCCGGAGGTCCCGGTTGGGCCGGATGATGTACGGCTGCTGATCGACACGACGGCCTGGAATGTGGAGCGCGAAGCGCGTGTAATTCGGCAGGAGATCTTTGACGGGCTGCTCGCGATGATCGGGTCGGCCCACAGCAGCATCGTTCTGGATCTCTTTCTATGGAATCGCATGGGCACCGGACCGGAGGTCCATCGTCCCCTCTCGCGTGAGCTGGTGGATGCGCTACTGCAGCGACTGGAGGAACGGCCATCACTGGAGATCCTGGTGCTGACCGATCCGATCAACGCACTGTATGGCACCAGCTGGGATCCCGAGCTGCTGCGCCTGAGGGAGGCCGGTATCCCGGTGGTCTTGACCGATCTCGACCGCCTGCGCGACTCACACACGCTGTATGCCCCCCCGGCGCGCAGCGCGGCCTGGCTGCTCGATCGCACGCCGCATCCGGAGGGCTATCTCAGTGCGCCGCGCCTCGACAATCCGTTTGACCCCAAGGCCCCCAAGCTCTCTTACCAGCAGGTCGGTCGCCTACTCTACTTCAAGGCCAATCACCGTAAGGTGGCCGTGGTGGATGGTGCGGACGGCGTGTGGACCGTACTGGTGACCAGCTTTAATCCGCACGACGCCAGTTCGGCCCACTCCAATATCGCCCTGCAGCTGCGGGGCGCGGTGGCGCGCCAGGCGCTGGCCTCGGAACTCGACTGCATCGCCTGGTCGGCGCGCGCCATAGAGAATGAAGGCGAGCGCCTTGAGGTCGAACAGGCCGTGCGGGCCGTGCGCCGTGCGGCCGGCCCGGCGTCGCCTCTACCGGACGCCACGGGCGCCACGGCGCGCTGGGTTAGCGAACGGGCCATCCGCGATAGCATCATCGCCCTCTGCGACGAGGCACTGCCGGGGAGTGACATCCGTATTGCGATGTTCTATCTCTCCGAGCGACACGTCATCCGCGCCATTCGCCGCGCCGCCAAGCGTGGCGTGACCGTGCAGCTTATCCTCGACCTCAACCGTGATGCCTTCGGACGCAAGAAGAACGGCGTACCCAACCGCATTGTGGCGCGCGAGCTGATGGGCTATGCGCGGCGACACAGCCTGAATCTCGAGGTGCGTTGGGCCGACACGCATGGCGAGCAGTTTCACACCAAAGCTATCTGCGTGACCGATCGCGATGCTGCCACCAGTGCGCTCATGTGTGGATCAGCCAACTGGACACGCCGCAACCTCAATAACCTGAACATGGAGGCATGCGCCCTGGTGCGTGGCGATGCCACGGTCGTGGAGCGCTTCTGCGACAGCTTCGACCGCGCCTGGGAGAACAGCGGCGGCCTGCGCTATACGCTCCCCTACGCCGACTTCGCCGAAGGCTGGTGGTCCGCGTTCTGGAAGGGCGGCCTCTACCGCTTCGGCGAGCACATGGGGTCGAGCACCTTCTAGCGGGCCATCGCCCTTTCAGGGGACGTTCAAGCGGGCTTGTCGTACCCAATCACAGCCACGCCGCGCTGCATCAGGTCACGTAGATACTGCAAGATCAGCGCGCGCCCTTCGAGGAAGGTCAGTTGATCCTGTTCGCAGAGCCAGTCAATCAGATCTTCAACGCTGAGCTCACCATCCAGCTTCTCGAACAGTTCGCGGGACAGACCGATCAGCTCATAGCGTTTGCGGTTGCGTGCACGCACGAAGTTGGCGAGCCGTCCCTGGAGGCCGCTGTAGCGAAGCTCCACCTCAACGATCAGTCCGTCGGGATGGCGCTCCGAGGCAGAGAGCTGAAGCTTCTCGTTGCGCACGGGTATCGCATGCAGCTGTGTTTCGAAATCGATGGATGGCTTCATTGCGGGAGTAGCTCCTCGTCCTTGAGGAGTGTTACTTTGCGGGGACCGGCCTGCATGCAGGCGTAGAGACGCTGCTCGTCCGTGTTATGCCAGATCCGCCCCACCCCGCGCCAATAGGCGGAGAAGAGTCGATCCATGCCCTTGGTGCCACGAATCTCGGTGGTGAGCTCGACCGACTCCATGCCGCGAAACTCGCCCTTCTCAGCGGTCAGAATGCGCCCTTCCTGGTTGGTGGTCACCTTGCGCATGAAGGTTTCCATATCCCGGTCGCGCAGCAGCTCGCGCGGCAAACCCCAGCGGTGAATATCGACGCGGTGCATGTTCGTATGCTGGAACTCAAGCCACACATCCGCCGGCCGGCAGATGGCCTTCTCCACTTCGAACCCCGCGGGCAGCGCGCAGGCGATGCCAAAAGCCGCCCAGTCGCGCATGGCGGCGCTATTGGGCTTGAAGGATTCAAGAATGGGGGCCCATACCCGGTTCATCTGTTCCTCGGTATAGGTGGGAAAGACCCACAAAAGCGATTTCCGGCACTCTGGAAGATGCAACAGCGCCTGGCAGGGCTCCCCGGCATGGCGGTAGCCGACCCTGAACTGACCCACGCGGCGGGTCTTGATGCCGCTAAAGCCACTGGCCTTATCCTGGTCGTGCTGCTGCAGATAGCGGCGGTGATACTCGGTTAGGATGCGTTCTTCATCCGGCGTGCGCTTGCTGTGCTCCCACGACAGACGTCCCAGATCCCCGTTGCGGTCTACAAATTCAAAGCGGCCCGTAGGCGCGGCCGTAGAATAGCGGCTCGCCTCCCAGGCATCCGGAAGCTCAAAGGAGAAATCGTACCAGGCCAGTCGCATCGTCCGCCCTATTCCCCGCCAATGCCACCGACCTCGATGTCCATGTCGGCGACGTCCTGGACCTTCTCGATCTTGCCGTCGGCGATCCAGACGATACGGTCGGAGGCAGCCAGCATCTTGTGGTCATGCGTGGCGGTGATGACGGTTACGCCCGTCTCTACGGAGAGCTGCTTGAAGAGTTTGATGATCTCCCCACCGGTATGCAGGTCCAGATTGCCGGTCGGTTCGTCGGCCAGCAGGATCGAGGGGGCATTGGCCAAGGCACGCGCAATCGCGACGCGCTGCTGTTGGCCGCCGGAGAGCTCATCCGGTCGATGGGTCAGGCGGTCGCCCAGCCCGACATAGGTCAGGACCTCGTCGGCACGGGCGTTGGCCTCGGGCTCGTCGATCCCCAGGAAGATCTGCGGCAGGGCCACGTTCTCCCGTGCGGTCAGGAAGGGAATCAGGTTGTAGCTCTGGAAGACGTAGCCGATATGCTGGCAACGGAAGTAGGAGCGCTCGAGTGAGGAGAGCGAGGCGATCGAGACATCGCTGACGCGCACTTCGCCGCGCGTGGGGGTGTCGAGGGCGCCGACCATGTTGAAGAGGGTCGATTTCCCCGAGCCGGATGGGCCCATAATCGAGAGGTACTCCCCGCGGTAGACGTCAAGATCCACCCCGGCCAGGGCGAAGACGGTCTCCCCCTTGGTCTGGTAGACACGGTCGATGCCGCGCACGGAAACTAGTACTTCTTTACTCATTGTCACCCTCAACCGGCGTCTGCTTGACTTTCAGTTCTTCTGCTCGATCTCTCTAAATCGTCACTTCCGTCGACCTGCCCGTAGACTAGGTAACGAGATTAAGGAACGAGATTAAGTAAAGAGACTGGGCAGCATACTTAATCTTGTTACCTATTCTCGTTACTTAATCTCTTCCGATCCCACCCCTAATACGGCAGCGTATACGCCGCCTTACTCATAAACACCACCCCGATGGCAAGCATGGCTATCAGACCGGCGCCGACCATGTAGCCGGCGCTGACGACAGGAATCATCTTGCGCCAATCCTTCCCGAACTTCTTCTGAAAATGGAATCGCCCGACACAGGCGCCGATAAACGAGAGAATAAGCGAGTGTGGCAGTGACTGGCCGAGGCCGCGAATGACCCCGTAGAAGAGCATGATGGGTACATTGAGGCTCGAGAGCAAGGTGGCCATCGCCATGGCCAGTCCGAACCCGATCCCGACTTTGGGGCCGCTCAATGCTTTCTCGAACTGTGAGTACTCACCCAAGGTGGAGGAGTAGAGCAGGCAGGCGTTGCGGGCCTCAAACTCCCACATCTTCTGGGCAAAGGGGTACTGCGCACTGGGAATTGGGGCCAGGCTCCAGATGAAGCTGGCGAAGATCAGCGAAGAGGCAATGATGATGGGATAGAGCACGATGTTCGCCTTCCAGATCGAGGTGAACTTGCAGCCGAGCAGCTCCGCCTTGCGGTAGAACATCGTCTGCGCGCCGTAGTTGCCCTTCGGCACCGGGATGAACCAGATCATGACGCCGTGGTAGCCGGAGAGAATGAAGGAGAGTTCGCGAATGAACGGAATCTCAATCACCTGGCCGGCCAGCCCCTCGAGCTTGGCGGAGACATAGGAGATCAGCGGGGTGTAGAGGAAGCCGAAGAAGAACATAACCGCCAGGACACCCTTATGCCAATCGACCATCCAGCCGCCGAGGATGATGAAGAGCGAGGTGCAGACCACGTAGGTCAGGAGCACCCAGCGGGCCTTGATATCGCCGCGTCCCTCGGGGAAGGTGGACTCCTTGCGTTTGGTCTTGTCGGCCTTGATCACGCTACGGATCACGCCCCAGATACCAATCAGGGCGATCGCCAGCGAGATGCCGATGCCGAAGCTGAAGTAGAAATCGATGTTGTTGTTGAAGAGAATCTCGAGCGTGGAGTCGCCCTTCTCATACGTCGTCAGAACGCCGGTATGGTAGAGGATCGGGTTGGCTACCATCGTGACAAGCAACCCGATAATGCCTCCCAGCACGGCGTAGAACGGCATGACCATGCCCGTGATCAACTGGGCCATGTTGAGGGATATGCCCGTTGCAAAGGCCGGCAGGATGTCCTTGGTGTACTGCGACCAGTCCACGAACGGAATCGGCAGGATCTGTAGCGGGGTACCAAAGATGGCGCCCGTGATGGTTGGCAGGGCGAGGTAGATGGCGCTGAAGGCCATGCCCATGGCACCGCCGATACAGAAAAGACGCCAGCGCCTGACCGAGGTCGACTCGTCGGCGTCACCCCCTTCGACCTGTTCGGCCAGAGCCACAATGCCCTGCGCCCCCATGGGGGCCATGGGAAACGGAAGCTTCTCGATGTCGCTGGTCTGATGGAACAGTCCATAGCCGACAATCGTGGTGTTCAAGCGGCCGAACAGCATGCCGAAGGCCATCATGCCGATCGCGGGCAGCCACTCCTTCTGGAAGAAGGTACGGTTCTGCAGCACGTCTGGATCCGAAGGCGCAACCCAGATCGGGATATCGGCGTTGATGCCGAACGAGGTCGCGGCGTCACTCTGCACGAGGAACTGGCGAAAGAGCGGCGTGCCGTGTATGCCTTGCGACATGACGGCCCCGCAGATATAGAAGAGAATAAAGAGGTTGGCCCGGTTGAGGTTGGCGTTGGCCCGCTTGGCGATTTCGACAAAGAGGATCACGGTGACCCACTGTGCCGCCCCGCCGATGCCCATACCGGCCACCAGCTCCATGTACATCGCACCGGGGATCATGACGAAGGCCAGAAACACGGCCCCCAGCAGCGATGACATATTGAAGCCGTCCGTGAAGGTCGAGGGCACGTCCATGATCGCCCTGAACTCCTCGAGTTCCTTGTCTTTTTTATCAAAATTGATCATTGCTTATCGTCTCTATTTCTTCAGCTTGCACCGACCCCCAAAGGCCTCGCTCTCGGCGAGAGCGGGCTACATGGTGACCATGTCTATGCCTCAACCTTCTCGCTCTGCTCCCTGTAATGCATCACGGTGCTGAGCGGCAGGGAGCGCCACAATAGGAACTGCTCGCGCAAATCATTGACGAAGACGCGGTTGCCGCGCAGCCAGGCGCCGTCGGTTCCGCTAACCTTGTCGAGCTGCACCACGATCTCGTCGATATCCTCGATTTCGGACGGCCGCGAGAACATGGTGAACTCCTGCATCACGCCGAGGTCGAATGGCGCCAGCGAGACATGCGCACGCAGCCCCATGCCCTCGCCATCGTCCTGGCGGAAGAGGTCCACGTTGGTCGCGGCAAAGCTGCCCAGCGAGGCATCGCCGTGGTTCTCAAAATGCTCATTGACGAAGGCCAGGATGCCGCCCATATCATCCGCCGACACGGTGAAGGGGAAGACGAAATCGATCTTGCCCGCTTCCGGCGCCGGCATCTTCCACTTACGGGCCACGCCGGGGTTGGCCGAGCGTCCGGCTTTGATGGCCGGGTAGATCGTGGAAATCATCACCATGCCCATCACCACAAAGCTGGTCATGACCGACGAGAGCGAGGAGAAATTCATCTCGGGTGGCACAAACCAGCCCATTTCACCACAGACCGAGACCCCCTTGGCTACGACCTGACTGACCAGGTAGCCGCCCATGCCCCCCATAATGGCGTAGACACCAGACTCGGCAAAGAAGAGCGCGCCCACGGAGGGCGGCGATAGCCCCATCGCGCTATAGGTGAAAATCTCCTTCTCGCGTTCGACAATCGACCCCAGGAGCGAGTTAAAGATAATCAGGCCGCCAAGCAGCAGCGGAACGATAATCACGGAGAACCCGGTCGCCTGCAGCGAGTTGGAGAAGAAGAACTTGTGAGCCCCCTCGGCACTCTTGGCCATGACCGGTCCCACGAACATCTCGGCAACCTGCTCAGCGGTTGTGTCGACATCCGCGCCGTCACCGGCATACATCACGATCCCGTTCAAGCGTGTCGGCTGGTTCGGTCCGTCCAGCTCGGACAGCACGCCTGTCCAGGTCACACCAACTGTGCGCGCCGAGCAGAAGGTGAAGCGTGTGGTGTCCACATACGCATCATCGGCCAGGGCATCTGCGCCTGTACCCTCGGCAGTGCTCTGCCCCATCTCGTTCTCCGAGGCCTCGAAATCAGGCGGCATGATCCTCGAACGGTCCAAATATTCCAACTGGTCCAGCGCGCTGGCGTCCAGTACCCCGGCGAAGGCAAAGGCCTTGCCGCCGATTCTGACCGTGTCGCCCGGCACCAGCTCCATGGCCTTGGTCACGGTCGCCGCAAGGTAGAGCGGCGGCAAGGCACCGCTGTGCGAAGCGAAGCCGGGCAGGGCTTTGGCGATAGCCTTGTTGTGCGCCATCTCGGCCGGATCAAAAGCGGCCATGCCCTGCAGGCGCTGCCATTTGCGATTCTTTTCCGCGTAGGCAATCAGCAGGTCTCCCTCGGCCGTACTCTTCGGGCCGCGGAAGTAGGATTCGCGCGCAAAGGTACTCCAGTCGTCGGCATAGAGCGCGGTCAGCGCCTCGTGCAGCATACCGGGCATCTCCAGCCCGGAGAAGCGGTGCAGCTCGATCCGGTTGGGGCCATTCCCTTTGCCGGCATACTCACTGGTCACGCCGGTCGAGGGCGTGAAGGAGGCAAAGACGACGATGGCGAACGTGAGCAGAATAATGGTCAAGCCGGTCAGGAACGTCTTCAGCGGGCGGTTGCGCATGCCGGAGATGCCGATCAAGACCGCGGCCAGTCCCGTGCTGCTGTCGGATGCCACGCCATGCGCGCTGGTGCTGAGCCCCTGCATGGCGCGCAGCTCCTTCTTGAACTTCGACATCACGATCCCGATCACCATCCCGCTGAGCAGAATGATCACGAAAGCGAGGAAGATGATCAGCGGCGAGGTGGCCACCTGGAAGGCGGGGTGCACAAAATAAAGCAACACAAACGAGCCGATGAAGAAGGCCACGAACCCCACTACCTGCCGATAGATGCTGGTGGCGCTAATGAAGAGTCGCTCCATGATGAACGCAAACGGCAGGATCAGGAGCAGTAGCAGCACGACCGCACGGACCATGTCGTTGGTCACCTCGCGCAGCGCGGGCGCCACTCGCGACGAGATACCGGCCGAGAAGGCCTCGTGCGCCACGGCGGATCCCACGGCCTGCTCTTCGCGGGCCGCCACGGCGGCATCCCAGTGCTCTTCGGCGTTCGCGTGCAGGCTCTCCAGCGAATCATTTACGATATTCTTGTCGCGTAGGATTTGCAGCCGCGACTCGTTCAAGAGCAGGTAGTCGTGCGCCGTCTGGCGGAGCACGTTGAAGGAATAGAGGGGCCCCTCGTTCAGCGAAATTCCGCCGCCGCGCGGCTTGGTGTCCGTGCTACCCAGGAGGAGCAGACCAGACTTCGCATAGACTTTGAAAAAGTCCTCTTCGTCTGTGTAGAACGCGGCGAAACCGTTCCCTGTCTGCCGGAATCCCTTTAACATCTCGTCAGTTTCGCCGCTGGCAATCGTCCCCAGCACCGGCTCGAATCCGCCCGGTATGAGCGGCATATTGAGCATGCCGCCCTTTCCAAAGAACAGCCGTGGATCGGCCCAATTCACCCCTCGCGGGAAGCATTTGAGCTGGCCATCGGGTTGGTAGGCAAACGGTGTGAACTTGACGTGATTGTAGAGAATCGGCATGAAGATGTGGCCTGATGCCCGCATGCGCGAGGCGGCGGCATAGGAATGACCGGCAATGACAGGGGCAAGTTCACTCTTGTTGGGCGCGCAGTAGGCGATCCCGTCTTCCGGCACGCCGTCCAACTCCGTCGTGGATCCGCGCGCGAACTGCAGGAAGCGCAGGCCGCCCTCCCCCTTGAAATGCATCACGGCGCCCTTGTGTGACGTCGCCTCGGCCAGCGGGCACACCTGTGACAGGGCCGGGTCGGTCGCCAGGGCCGCCGTAAAGGCCGTGAGGCGGGGTGTCAACGGCTCGAGGTCCACCACCTGCCGGTACGGCATCTCATCGCCGTTCAACGGATCGGCCACGGTCAGCAACTGGTAGCCGTATACCTGCATCGCATGTGCCACGCGTGACGCCTTGCTACGGATCGACGGCGCACAAAACTTCCCGGGGAACACCAGGGATGTGACCGGCTCAACAAAGAGCCCTGCGCCCGGCGACCCGCGCCCCTCAAGCGAGGCGTCCAGCGCGGCCAACGACACGATGTTCTTCACGTAGTCGCCCAGCTTGAGCTCGGCCCACTTGGCATTCATCGAGTGGTAGAACATTTGGGAGCCGGTCCCCTCCATGTTCAGCGTCCACGCACCCGTCGCGTTGGCAAGATCGACATCGAAATGCGCCATCAGCCGCTTGGCGCAGAGTCGTGCGGCCAGCTCCCGATGTGTGGTGTTGTGCGTGATGAGGTTGCGCACGTCTTGGATTTCGCGCTCCACGGTCGCGATCTCCTGGGATGCGATTTCGGCAAACAGCACCTTGTTGGTCACGACCCGGTCGTTGAACTGGCGGCGCATCCCGTTGAGGGCGCTACGCCGGGACTGGATACGGGCCTCATCCGCCAGCAGGCCGTCCATGGTCACTTGGTCGACCGGCAGCACGGTCTTCATGCGCCGCAGCGGCAAGAGCGCTTCCCGGACCATCCGCAGCTCGTAGTTCAATATGCTGACCCGCGCGTTCAACCGTTTCTCGACGCGTGAGATCAGCTCGCCCATGAGCGGTGACTTCTGCGCAAAAAAGTCTTCCGCCGCCAGGACGGTCATGCGCTCCTCAGACGTCTCCAGCATCGTCTCGTAATCCTTGACGCGCTGGTCCAATTCGCCGCTCTTGCCGCGCCGCATGGCGAAGTAAAACATCCGGGCCCCGTCCTGCGCGGCAAAATGGCTGCCCAGGAAGACTACAAACACGCTGCGCTTGAGCGGCTGCGCCTTCAGCTCTGCGGCGACCTCGGCCAGCAACGCGCAGTTGGCTGCCGTTCGCACGGACGGCGACAGTTCGGGCACCGTTCCGAAGGTGTCGTAGGTCGCAGTCAGGACGATGGCCTCCTCCTGATCGAACTTGAAGGTGGCCCCCGTTTCACCGGGAATCTCGGCCCAGAGGTTAACGCCCTGCACATCCTTCCACACGGTCGTGATCGCCACTTCTGCCTTACGTCCGGCCGCGTTCGAGAGCAGTCCGCTTCGCTCCGCATCCGCCTGTGTCACGTAGAGGCGGGGGATCTCGACGGCCTGCTGAACAAACTGTTTGCGCACCTGCCACTGCGTCTCGGTCCCGTCGCCCACAAATACAATGGCCCGGGCGCCCTGGCTCAAGACCTGCAGCATGTTGGGGGACGCGAAGTCGAGCACGGCTATACAGCCATCCACGGGCTGCCCCTTCATCTCGGCCAGCGTGCCGCTGCCCAGATAAACCAACGGTCCTGCGAGCACCTTGCCGCCTGTCGTGTTGTTGGCCGGCCCATTGGGGCCCAGCCCGTAGACCGGGGTAACGTCGATACCATTCACCGTGAGGCGACACTCGCGCGTCTCGGGCACCAGCGTGTCATAGGTCTGCCGGTGCGTTTCGAGGCCGGCCGACTGCAGCGTTCTGTCAAGGTGGTCCAGGCTGGCCGTATAGGCCGCGCTGCCCGGCAAGCGGTGATCGTGCCGTGTCAGCTCCTGCATCACCGACTGATAGACCTCGCCGGCGGGGGCGGACAAGGAAAAGAGGAATGAACATCCAACAACCAACATCCAACGCACAACGTCCAACGTCTCCCTTGGATGTTGGATGTTGGGTGTTGGTTGTTGGGCGTTGACTCTCTTTGCCCTACTCATGCTCTTCCCCCAGGCTCGCCTTCGTGATTTCAAGATCTTCGCTCAGCTCGATGCGATCGACATTGCCATCCGCGATCCAGACGATGCGGTCGCATACGGCCAGCATGTTGTAGTCGTGCGTGGCACAGATGATCGTCACGCCATCCTCTTTGTTAAGCGTGTCTAGCAGATGATGAATCTCTTTGCCGGTCTTGATATCCAGGTTGGCGGTCGGCTCGTCGCACAGGAGCAGGGAGGGCGCATTGGCCAGCGAGCGGGCAATCGCCACGCGCTGCTGCTGGCCGCCCGACATCTCCTTGGGCCGGTGATTCCAGCGCTCACCCAGTCCAACTCGCTCGAGCAGTTGCATCCCGCGTTCACGTGCATCATCCGAGTGCTTTCCAGCAAAAACCATCGGTAACGTTACATTATCGAGGGCCGTCATCACGCTGTTGAGGTTGTACGACTGAAAAACGTAGCCCACCTTACGGCAGCGCAGGAAGGCCAACTCGTTGGCGTTGAGCTGGGCCATATCCACGGCGTCCATGAAGACCCGGCCCGACGTCGGGGAGTCCAGGCCGCCCACCATGTTGAAGAAAGTGCTCTTGCCCGATCCCGAGGGACCCATGACGCAGACGTATTCGCCGCGATAGATACAGAGGTCGATCCCACGCAGGGCCTTGACCGTCTCCGTGCCACGCGTGAAGTGCTTCTGCACCCCCACCGCACGGACGACGACCTCTTTGTCGGTAGCATATGTTTTGGCGTCAAAAGGCATTATTCGACCCTCATCGCATCCATAGGGGCCATCCTGGCGGCGGCCCGTGCCGGGTAAATCGAGGCCAGCATGGCAAGCAGGATGCCAATCACGACCGTTGCCACGGCACAAATCAACATCTGGAGTCCGGGCAGGTGGGCCAGGACGGCGCCGCCCAGCAGGATCCAGGATTTGACCACCGAGATGATCATACCGATCAGCATGCCCGCCGTACCGCCGATCACGCCCTGAATGGCGGCCTCGATCAGAAACTGCTTGAGGATAAAGCCGTCTGTGGCGCCCAGACACTTCATCGTGGCGATCTCGCGAAAGCGCTCGGTGATCGACATCAGCATGGCATTCGTAATGCCGACCATGCAGACCAGGAAGGAGATGATGACCAAAAACATCTGCCGGCCGTCCATGAAACGCGATGGGGCCACGCCCGTGTCTTCAACCCGGGGCAGTTTGCCCACGAGCTCACGCAGGTGCTTAACCCTTAGAAAACGATCCGCCACGGCGGCGCGCTCTTCGGCCGAGAAGGTGTCGCCCACCAGCGCCGCAACCTTCTGGTCCTTGAGCATCAGAAGCTTCGTTTCGAGACCCGGCGTGGTCTGTAGCTTCACCTTCCACGCCTCACGATTCTGTGGGCTCTGCAGCCACTTGGAAATGCGATTCTCCAACGCCGTAACACGCAACACTTCCTGAATACGCCGCATGGCATCCGGATCCAAATCAAAGCCACTGGCGGTCACGATCGTGCGCCACTGCGCGACATCGGCATCCGATGCCTGCCCCAACCACGCCGCGGCGTCCGCATCACCGGTCAGCCCGTCCAGCTTCACCTCGAGGGCCGTCACGGTCTGATCTCGGGCCTCCCGCACCGTCTGGAGCGATGCCAGGAAGACCTCACGGTTGTCGAGGAAGGTGCGCAGCGTCTCCAGCGGTGTCGGCAGGCGCACGGACCGCATCTTCGCCAGGTCCACGACAAAGGCGTCCCACTCGGACGTGCCGGACAGGAACTCAAACGTGGCGCGGCCGGTGTGCTTCTTGACCAGGACG
The DNA here is from genome assembly GCA_018648805.1 of Verrucomicrobiota bacterium. Classification (GTDB taxonomy): domain Bacteria; phylum Verrucomicrobiota; class Kiritimatiellia; order UBA8416; family JABMPJ01; genus JABMPJ01. The sequence goes on along the minus strand of JABGQM010000003.1, from coordinate 148,659 downwards.
ACGCGCTTGCCGGGCGAGAGCGTGCGGAAGAAGTGTAGAAACAGCTGCTCCACGTAGCATTGGGTCGCGAGGTCGGTCGCCATTTCGACCGACACCCCGGCCACCTGCGCGAATTCGGCCACGGCCGCAGGATCGTCCTTCAAGCCGGCCAGCTTCGCCGAAAGATCCCGGCTCGAATAGCGATGAAAAAGGTGCATGAGCGTCGTGTCCGCCTCGCGTGCACGGCCCATCTCGTCGTGTACCCCCACCGATGTCGAGCGCAGCATCAGGCTTTCGCTCACCAATACCGTAAAGAAGGCCACCGCCACAACGACCACCGCCAGCGTCAACGACGACCGGAAGAGGCGGTACGAGATGCCCTTGCGGCAGAACCGGAACGACTTCTCAAACGAGAGTGTTACCTGGTCCCGCACATCAATGTTCTTTTGGTTCGACATCAAATCATCCAAAACGAGATCGGCTCACTGCCGGTGATGGTGTTGTAGATCAGCCCCACGATAAGAATCGTGGCAATGATCATAAACTCGGCAATAATGAACCCGATAAACAGTGGCTTGGCACTGCGATAGACACGACCGCCGCCGACTTTCACGATCAGGGACTTGATGACCCAGCCCAGCAAGAAGCTCGTCCAAGCCTGGCCCCCCACCGATGTCCCGACGACGATGAAAAAAAGCGGGTGCAGCGGCCACCCGGAAAACCGGAACCGCAACAGGTAGCAACCGATCACCGTGCACAGCCCGGTCGCCACGAGTCCCAGCGTCTTTCCCTCAGGTCGAATCAGTGCCAGTTTCGCGACCCCACCGGCGGCTTCCGAGGCCTCGTACTGGCCGAAGTCCATCATGGACAGCACCTGGCGTACGCCCTTGGTCCACTCGGCGCGCTCGCCCTTCAGAAGGTTGCCCTCGCCCTGCGTATAGGCCAGCGTTATCACGGCCACAAACCCGATCAGCAGTGCCGCCACGATGGCGACCTTGGACACAACCGCGAACCGCTTCAAATTAACGTTGTTGTCGTCCAGCAGCTTCAGACTGGTCGCCATGTAGGGCATCATCAACGTGGTGGACCCCGTCCCCGTCATCACGCTGTTGAGGAACATCATAAACATCACCGGCGCGGCGCCGATGGCGGCGGGCCCGAACAAGCCGCTCAGAACGGCTGGCAGCGACCACCCGGTAACAATGGTGGGCATGCCGGTCTCGCACACCAGGCGGGTCACCACGAGAAATACCAGCAGCAGGAAGGTCACAATGACCCATGCCATCAGGAGTCCCACACCCATCGTCGCCGTGACGAGGATCAGCGCCACGTAGGCCGACAGGAACACCCGCGCGGCCCAGACACCATCGGTATTCACCGCCGCCCCCTTGCTACCGGGCCATACCGCTTTGCGCAGAATCGGAAAATAGTAGGTGCGGCCCGTGTAGACCAGGATCAAGCCCACCGCGATGAAACCGCCAGCCCGGAACGTTGAGAGATCGGCCGTCGGAACGGGATTCCCAGTGACCAGGTAGTACTGCACGCCCAACAGCGTCGCCAACGGAGCGGTCAACCCGATCGACAGGCTCACGTCGGTTGCCACAAAATAGGAAATCCCGATCAGGGCGAAACTGATCGGCATCCAATTCAGACCGAATGCCCCTGCATTGGACTCACCGATCAGCGGAAACAGTCGGCTCCAGCCCAGTACATACTCCGTCGGGATCATGGGCAGATTGTTGGGGAACCAGGCGTGCAGGTAGCGCAGGACGTTGATTCCGAAGATGATGCCGAACCCAAACCAGAATAGTCGGTTGCGAAAGATGGCGCCACCGGGCTTCTGCGGGTCCTGCTTAATCAGGGAGTCAATCACCGAGGCCAGGGGATAGCGGAGCTGCTCATGCCGCGTCCACTGCCGGTGAACCATAAACGTCAGCGCCAGCAGACAGAGCACCATCAGGAGTAGAAACGGCATCCAGTTCAGCAGCGGAGCGATCCAAGCCGAATACGGAATGTCCTCGACGGCCACTCCGCCTTGGATCATCCCGAAGTGCGTCTGCTCACCGATCGTCTCGCCCGTTACACCGCGCGGAAACAACCGATCCGGCATCCGCGTCGTGACGCCGGCTTCCTGCCAGCTCGCGTTGGTGGTCAATTCCTCGTAGCGCGGCAGCACCGTGTGGCGAACCATCGCCCGCTGCACACCGGGCAGCCACGACACCATCGCCATCAACCCGAATATGACGGCCAATTCGCGTGAACTGAGTGCCAGACGCCGGTTGAAGCGCCCTGCAAGCCCATTCCACCCAAACGAAAGCAGAACGGTCAGGAAGAGCGGCACCACCGGCAGGTACCCTTTGATGGAGCCCTTCAGCTTGAGCACAGACTCACTGTAGCTCGGGAAAATGCTGACAATAAGCAGGCCGATCAGCCCGAATATCATCGATTTAAGTGTGAATGCTCGCTTACTCATAAGACAGAAGGCCGCTCCCCAATAGACCAAAGAGATTACAGCAGATCACCATCCCGTATAACAGCATATTTGCGACATTTGAATATCGCTCATCCGACAGCCCCCCCCCTACCCCGCCGTCAACATCAGGTTGCTAGAGGCGCGCAGGTAGAGCGGGATATGCTCGAGTGGTGCAGCGGCTTCGAGCGTGGTGCCACCGGCATGCTCCGCGCCGCTCCATGCATCACGCCAGACGGTGCCGGCAGGTAAATACACGCTGCGTGTGCGCTGGCCTTCGCTCACGACCGGCGCCACCAGGATGTCGGGGCCGAACATGAACTGGTCCTCGATCGCCCATGCCTGCGGGTCATCCGGGAAGTCGACGAAGAGCGGACGCATCGGCGGCAGCCCTGTCGTCTCGGCCACCTTCATCTGAGCCATAATGTAGGGCTTGAGGCGCTCGCGTAGCCGGATCTGATCGCTGAGGATCTCACAGGCCTCCTCGCCATAGCTCCAGACCTCGTTGGCCACATTCGGGTGATTCGGATCCGCCTTGCCCTCCTCGGCATCCTCCTTGGGGGCCGAGTCGCGACGCACCCCGTGAACCCGCATCACAGGGCAGAAGACGCCGTACTGGAACCAGCGGACCAGAAGTTCGCGATAGCCGGGGTCGGAGATGTCCCCGCCATGGAACCCGCCGATATCGCTGTTCCAGTAGGGAATCCCGCTCATGGCAATGTTAAGCCCCCCGGCAACCTGGCGACGCAGCGAATCCCACGTGGAGGGGATGTCGGCCGACCAGACACAGGCTCCGAAGCGCTGACTGCCCACCCAGGCGGAACGGCCCAGCATCATGGGCGCTTCTTCCCCGACCGATTTGAGACCTTCGTAGAACGCTTGATAATGGCAGTGGGGATACATACCGGTCACCTCGCGGCCGGTACCCAGATAGAAGCGCGTGTTGTCAGGTTGCAACGGGTTAAGTTCCGGCTCCATGGTGTCGAGCCAGAAAAGACGAATCCCGTTGTCCACGTAGCCTTTTACAATCTGCTCCCAGATGTATTTGCGCCCCTCAGGATGGGTCGCATCATAGAACGCTTCCGCACTGCCACCATTCTGATGGGATGCGCCACGCTCGTTCTGCAGCAGTAGGCCGTGCGTCTTCATGGGATCATAGTTCTCGCTGGCCGCGTTCACTGTCGGCCAGACCGAGACCATGCATTTCATACCCATGGATTCAAGCTCCTCGACCATGGCTTTGGGATCGGGCCAGCACTCCGGATCGAAGCTCCAGTCGCCCATGGTGGCCCAGTGGTGGAAGTCGATGACCATGACCGAAACCGGCAGCTTGCGGCGGTGATACTCGCGCGCCACCTCGAGCAGCTCCTTCTGCGTCTTGTAGCGCAGCTTGCACTGCCAGAATCCGGCACCCCATTCAGGGAATTGGCTGGGCTTACCGGTCACCTCGGCGTAGCGCTCGAGAATGGCCGCGGGTGAGTCATCGATCACCACGTAGTAGTCGATCTGGTAGCCCTGATCCATGGTCCAGCGGGTATCGTTGCGGCCCAGCGCCACGCGTCCCAGTCCGGGATTGTTCCAGAGAAAGCCGTAGCCTTTGTTGGATACCATGAAAGGAATGGAGACCTCTGAGTTGCGGTGCATCAGGTCCATGGTGCACCCCTTCTGGTCGAGGTAGCCGTGCTGGCGCTGGCCCAGGCCATAGAGCTTCTCTTCGTCGTCGGCGAAGAAGCGCTGATCGATCTTCCACGCGCCGCGCTCGGGCACGAACGTGCGACCCCAGTGCTCGGCCGTGGTCTTGCGCCGTTCCTGTAACAGCACCTTGGAATCCGACGTACGGGTAAAAGTCATCAACCCCAGGCGCGGGATGGAGATACTGCAGGTCATCTCGCCATTGACGAGGGTTACCGCGCCGTCCTCGACGGTCACCTGCGTATCGTCCGGCGTGGGCGGGTCAGGCAGCAAGCCCTGCGGCACATCGCGAAAACCGGACTCACGCGTCACGCGCACGCGCACCCCGTTCTTGCCCCACGGCATCACCCAGACCCGCTCGCCATCCTTGTCCCACACAAACCCATTGTCCGCCAACGTCGTAAACTCTTGCATGATATCCCTCGCAGATAGAACGCTCTCCCCATGAGAGCTGGCAGAATACAGGATGACTATACCCCCGCCAATGCTTATCTGAGAGAAGGGCGCTTGTAACCCACATCCCTGTAGCCCGCCCCGGACGTCCGGGGCGAGGCAACACAGGTACAGACATTCGAGATCACGGGGGGGCCTCGCGCTTGGCAAGCGCGGGCTACAAAGAAGGCGCATCCCTGTAGCCCGCGCTCGCCGAGCGCGAGGCAGGGTTGACTAACTGTCTCAGGCCTTCCTCTCCCCCAACCGATACTTCCGCGGGGTCACACCGTAGGCCTGCTTGAAGCTGGCGCGCAGGTAGTCGCCGGAGCGGAAGCCGATCATGGGGGCGAGGTCGGGGATGCTGATGTCCGTGCTGTGCAGCAGCTCGCAGCAGCGCTCCAGGCGCTTGCGGCGCAGCTCGGCATTGATGCCGCGCTTGAGGCAGGCAGCGGAGGGACAGGGCACCCGACTCAGCCCAATTGCCGTCCAGCTCCAACCCTGACTCCCACTGTCCCTACGCGCCCTCAACGTCGTAGCCAAGAGGGTGAAACTAAAAGCCGCCAGTGATTCTGAGATCACTGGCGGCAATAGTAGCCGCAGGTTATGGGCATCCCTAACGGACGATGAACAAGGCTCCTTTGGGCGGACCTTGCACCGTTAGTATATAGCTGCCCGCAATCCAGTCCTTGGGATAGTCGACGGAACCGTTTCCGGAAGAGCCATAGGTACCGTCCAGCTGTTGAACACCGTTAACCAGACAGTACAACACTTGGTCGTCAGCATTCATGGCTATCAGCGCGGAACTCTCCGATCCACTGAGAGCCAACGTCGCGGTGTCGGAAATCGCGTTCTCCGCGTCGATAGTGAGGTCCGCGCACACTGCGCCATCGCGGGCCGACACAGTCACATTGCCATTCAGCGAAAGCTCGGCGCTCGCAAAGACGTCGTAGGATCCCTGCGAGTTCGTCAGGATCAGTTCGTCAAAGGAGTTGGCCGCCGTCAAGTTGGCATGCTGATTGCCCTTCCCAAAAAGCGTCAGGGCGTGGGGACCGTCAATGCCGTAGGCGAAGTCGAAGTTCTCGCTAGGCTCGGTGGATGTGTTCAGTGTGATCGTCACATCCCCTTGCATCACGATAGCCGGAATCACTCGGTTGCCGGCGTGGTCACCAGCCCGAAACAGTATGCTGCTGCCATCCTGCATGAAGATAGTCGACGTGCCGGGCGTGCCGAGCGCGTTGAAATCCTCCACATGCCGTGGATTCACCCATCCGATCTGGAGATATGCGTTGCTGCCTATGGTCAAGTCTCCCGTGTAAACAGGAGTATTTCCGGTATCGGTTTTCGCCGACACGCCGCTGGCTATAATGGCGCCCTGGCTTCCGTCCGGAAAGCCCTTGTCCCAGTTTTCCAACGTGTTCCAACTATTGTTGCCGCCGGCCGTCCCCGAAATCGTTGTATCTTCGGCAGGACCGGCAAAGACATCCAGCGTGTCATCACCTTCGATCGCCGACGTGGTCACCAGCGCATTGTTGGAGAGATCCTTAATTACTGCACCCGAAGCGATGTCTAAGCGAAGTGTTCCCGCTGATGCAGGAGTTACTTCAACGGAGAAGACGCCGGGAAGTACCGAGGTCTGTGTGATAGTGCCGATGGTCAGCGCACCCGCTGTACCGCCGTTCTCAAAGTCCGCGGCATCTAGCGTATTGGTGTCTATGCCTTCACTGAAAGCTACATTGAAAAGAAATGGAGCATCGTCGGTCCATACCGGGCCACCGAGCTCGTCGTCTGTGATTGAAGTAACCGTCGGTACAGCTATATCCGTGCCCGCATTGGACACAGTCAGTATCCCCGTGCCCAGAATCCAGCTGACAGGATAGTCCACGGATAAATGGTCTAATGCTCCCAATGTTCCAGCCGGAGATGGGGCGCCGCCTGGATAAAAGTGTTTGTCTACAGTTTCGTTGTTGCTACCCAGGTTCAGCACGCCTGTCCCCTCAATATAAAGGGACGCCGAGTCATCGATAACGTCAGTTGTGCCGGAGAACGCAACCGTTGAGTCTGTCTTGATCGTGACATCACCCGTACCAAACGCTCCGTCAGCGTAAACCCGCAGGACCTGCCCCTCGGGGAGTCCATTGGTAACCGTCGTGCCACCCGAATACAGACAGGGAGACGGAGGCGTAAGAAACATCTCCCTCCCGCTGGCTGGGGAACTAGAGTCGGTGAACTCGTAAGTCAGACTCCCCGTTCCGCTGATGACGCTGTTGATCCGCCAGTCAGTTGCATTGTAGTACGTCCCCTTTGCGATTGTAACGTGCCCATCGATCACGATGGGATTCTCTGTCGTGGAGGAGTTATGGCCGTGCCGCGTCAGTATTTTGGAGCCGTCGAACATGTAGATTGTGCTGTTCGTATCATCTGGCAGGTAATCTCCGATCCAGTTGGCAGACCATTGATAGATCTCCGATCCAGATCTGAGAATCAGGTTTCCAGTATAATTCGATGCAAGGCTATTTCCAGCGTCAGCGGTCACACCTGCTTGAATTTTCGCCGTTTCCGTACCCGTCGGTATATGCCCCTGAGACCAAGCCGTCGGCTCGTCCCAATCATCATTGCTTGCCATCGAATTCGTCGTCTGGGCAGAAGCCGTCCCCGTTACCATCCCCAGCACCATCACAATCGCCCATACTGCTCCGATATACTTTCTCATCTCCACGCCTCCCATGTATGACCTGCCACCACGTCGGTAAATCACCACCATCGTCTGTATCATACCATTTACAGGCATAGCTCTGCATATCGTAATATTACGCACAGTAGTCCGAAGTATTGCGACATACAGAACTGCCGGGATCGGGTGACTCTGACGTTTCCCTGACTACGACTATTCGGCGTCTATGAACAACAAACCCACCATCCTGTTCCCTGTAGCCCGCGCTCGCCGAGCGCGAGGCAGAAGCGTCGCGGGCCACGCGTCCACATGGAGTCGGCCTCGCCAACCCTATCTCTCCCCCAGCCGATACTTCCGCGGCGTCACACCAAAGGCTTGCTTGAGGCAGGAATGGAGGTAGTCGCCGGAGCGGAAGCCGATCATGGGGGCGATGTCGGTGATGCTGATGTCCGTGCTGCGCAGCAGCTCGCAGCAACGCTCCAAGCGCTTGCGGCGCAGCTCGGCGTTGATGCCGCGCTTGAGATGCAGGCGGATAATTTTGGATTTGCTCACTGCCATGCCGTATGGTGCCCCATCTGTGAGCAGAGCGCAACTCGGGATTGAGGTGGTGCCCGGGAGAGCGGCCTCGCGCTTGGCAAGCGCGGGCTACAAAGAAGGCGCATCCCTGTAACCCGCGCTCGCCGAGCGCGAGGCAGGGGCGGGATGCACCATTTCACGCAGGCTCATGCTTCGCATTGAGACCATACGATTGTCGCATTCGCGCCATACTGCTGTCGGAGGGGACTGTGTATCTTGATTACCAGTTAAGACAACGGTTCTACACACAGCGAAAGAGACCTCATGAATAGCAAACTGCTCAAGCGTATATGTAATGCTCCCGGTGTTTCGGGTTTCGAAGATGCCGCCCAGGCGATCGCCACCGAGGTGCTAAGCGAGTGCTGCGACGAGGTCAAACGCGACCACATGGGCAATGTCATTGCCCTCAAGAAGGCCACCAACCCGCCCCGGGGTCGCAAGAAGCCACTCAAGCTGATGATCGCGGCGCACGCCGATGAGGTCGGCATGCTGGTGACCAACATTGACGGCAAGGGCATGCTCCAGTTCAGACAGATGGGCGGCCTCGGTTCAGAGGTGGCCCAGTCACAGCGCGTGATCATCCATTCGCGCAAGCCGATCCGTGGCGCCATCGTGCCCAAGGGCGGCAGCGACGGCAAGACGGCCCCGCTGGGCGACCTGGTGATCGATACCGGGATGCCGAAAGAACAAGTCGAGAAGCTGGTCAACCTGGGTGATGTCGCCACCTTTGAAAACGATGCCTCTGTGCTCAACGGCAAGATGTGGGTCGGGCGCAATTTCGATGACCGCATCGGCAGCTACTGCCTGCTGGCCGCCATGCAGAAGATTGAGAAGACCAGCGTGGACGTATACGCGGTCAGCTCCGTACAGGAAGAGGTCGGCCTGCGCGGCGCGCGTGCCGCCGCCGGTGGCATCGCCCCGGACATCGGCATCGCCATCGACGGCAGCATGAGCCGCGGTGCCTATAGCAACGGCGGCAACCTCTGCGAGCCCGGCCAGGGCACCGGCATCTACATGGTCGACAAGCTCACGATCGGACACCCCAAGCTGGTGAAGTATCTTTTCAAGATGTGCGCAAAACACAAGATCCCGCACCAGCTGAATATCGGCGGCGGAACCGACGCGGCCGCCATCCAGCAGTCGCCGGGTGGCGTCATCGCGACCACCGTCGGCGCCCCGGTGCGCTACATGCACTCCACGGTGCAGCTCTGCCATGCCGATGACATGGACGCCACCGTCGCGCTCCTCGTCAAATTCATGGAGACGGCCCATACGTTCTATAACGGGCTGGACTACGTCACCGCCTAGCTTGTATTAGTCATCAACTAACCAGGTCCCCACCTGCCTTGAGCCGGTGGAACCAGAGATTTCTTTGGTCAAGTGAAGGCAGAGCAATAGATTCAGCGCCCGGAAAGAGCGAGGTGCACGCTTCGCGCACCACTCGCTCCAAGCCGGGCTCTGTCAGTATGGCTGTCCGATTCAAGGGGCGGGGAATCTTGCGCTCCACCGGCGCGAGGCCGGTGGGGGCGTAGACGATGCATGGGTTGATGAATAGACTGACCTAACGAGGCACACATGATAATCAAGAGCGTCACTACCACCCCGATCCGTATTCCCCTGACCTGCTTCTTCTACAACTCGGAGAACGCGGGGACCAAGCAGGAGTGGAACGGACGCTTGAGTCGTGTCACCCCCAAGCGTCCCTCCCCCATCCTCGAATATGTGCTGGTGCATATTGAGACGGATGAAGGGATCAGCGGGATCGGTGAGGCGCCGGCCGATATCGGATTCTTCGGTCAGACCATGGAAGCCATCCAGGTGGCCATCGACGATTATCTCGGACCGCAGCTTGTGGGACGCGAACCGTGGGACATCCCCGCCCTGATGAACCATATCGACTACCGCGAGAACTCCTGCGCCAAATCGGGGATCGATCTTGCCCTGCATGATCTCGTCGGCAAGGCCAAAGGCGTCTCCGTGGCAGAACTCCTCGGTGGCGCCAAGCGCACGCGTATCCCGGTAGCGATCGAGATTGCCGGCGGTTCGCCCGACGACATGGCGGCCGAATGCGTCAGATACATGCAGAAGAATGTGAAAGCCTTCAAACCCAAGATCGGCAGCATCCCGGCGCAGGATGCCGACCGTCTGCGTGCCATTCGCGACGCTGTCGGACCCGACATCTCGATCCGCGCCGACGCCAACCGCGGCTACTCACCGGCCGAGGCGATTGAGCTGTGCCGACTGGCCGAGCAGTACGAGGTCGGGCTCGAGTTGTTGGAACAGCCCTGTGAGGCATGGGACCTGCCCGGAATGGCCGAGGTCCGCCGCGCCGTGAACATCCCGATCGAGGCCGATGAGAGCTGTTTCGGCCCGCATGATGCCGAGGCCGTCGTACGGGCCGGAGCCGCCGACGTGCTGAACATCAAGATTGGCAAGGCCGGCGGCCTGGCCAACGCCATGCAGATTGCCGCCATCGCGGAGGATGCCGGTTTGGAGTGCGTGCTGGGCACCGGGTTCGGTACAGGCGTCAAGATCGCGGCCAAGTTGCAGCTTGCCGCCGCCATCAAAGACTTCACCGGCGCCGTGGAGTTCACCGAACTCGGGCTGCATGGTCCGCTGCTTCAAGGTGATCAGGATGAGCGCCTATCGCTCCCCCTCGACGAGGATGGCTGCCTGCCCGTCCCTGAAGGCCCCGGCCTGGGTGTGGAGTTGGATGAGGAGAAGGTTCGAGACGTGACGCGGCCATCCCAGCCGTAGCCTCTTCCCTGCGCGTCAGGGACGGCCTCGCTTTCGGCGAAAGCGGGCTACAAAGAATCCGCGGCCCTGTAGCCCGCGCTTGCCAAGCGCGAGGCAGAACAGCCGAAGATGCGTATCGTCAACACGAGACCCGCTCCTCACGCCGCATGGCGGGCGTACCGATCTGCATGCAGATCCCCAGATGCTCCCCCGGACCAGGAATGGCGAATGCCACGCACAGGTTGTTCGCGCCGCGCTTCAGTTTCACCGACGCCTGGTACTCCCCGGGCTGGATCGGCACCGTGCAGTCGGGGTCGGTCAATACAAGCTTCCCGTCGATCCACATCTTGAACGGCGCGTTGGCGCCTAACACCACCAGTGCCTCCACGGCCTCGCTGGCCTTGACCGTGGTCCGCATCGCGTAAACCCCCGTTGTATCCTCCGTGGGCCTCTTTGGCAGTACCCCGAACCCGGCGCGGGGCGGTGCCTTGCGCCAGCCCGTGGCGGCATCAATGCACGCGAGACTTGCTTTTGACAGCGTCGAGACTCCGGACAGCAGCGTCGTCTGCCATTTGGCGCATAGCGGCATGTGATCAGACTTGATCGCCACCGCCTGCATTCCGGGAATGCTCATGCCCTCGCGGTCGGTAACGGTGCAGACCGGATAACGCCCATGTCCATAACTGACCGACAGCATCGCCAGCTGGAAAGGAGGCATGTTGGTGTGTAACAGCACACGATTCCCATGTAGCGTCGTCTTATAGATACCGTAGATGTCGGCCCCGGTCTGGTCGATCAATGCAAATCCGGCAGGACGCCGGCCGCCGTCCAGTTTCCCGGCCACATTGGCATAGGTGATCTGAACCGAGGAACAGAGCGCCCCCACGTTGGAGTGCGGCGTCGGCACGATCTCGACTCGCTTCAGCTTGATCCCCGGCTTTACGCCCGGGGACTTGTTGACGAGCCGGTCGGCCAGGCGCGCCAGGCGACGACCCAGCACCTGCTGTGCTTTGCCGGCAATGTGGATGCCGTCATCCAACTCCAGATCGATGGCGGGTGCCACGTCGAGATGTTTGACGACTTCCGGCAGCAGTCGCTGCTGTTCCTGGATACTGTTCCACGACGCCTCGTCCTCCCGCGCGGCATGGCATCCCAACTGGACGATCACCCACGGCAGCTTGGACAGTTCCATGTCGCGCCGCGTGGCGCCTACCAGCTCAACCATCTTGTCGGTATAGACCGCCGCCGCATCCCGGTTGGCATCGCTCTCGCCCTGGTACCATAGTATGCCGGCAATCGGCTGCCCCAGCTTCTCGTAACGGCGCATCATGGCACCGTAGAGCGACGCCCCGCCCTGGTCGCGCAGCTCCGGCGACCACTGCGCCATACTGGTGCCACCGTGGGCACAGGGGATCACCCCCTGCGGCACCTTGGTGCGACGCTGCATTTCAATTCCAAACGCCAGTCCCGGTGAAGTGCCCTTGACCAGGTTGGCGCGCCCCTTCTCCAGCTCCGCCTTCGGCGGACGGCCCGGCTCATTGCCATACTCGTTGTGGACCTTGTCCACCGCCTCGCACAGGTAGTGCAACTTCTCCTCCGCCATGCCCCACTCATCGCGCATGAAGAAGGCGCGCACCTGCGGATGCGGCTTGGGCGCATGCACCAGGTTGCCGATGCCTTCCATGTTGGATTGCCCCGCCAGCATCCAGACATCGCCGACAAAGACCTCTTCTATCGCGAGACGGTCAGCCACCTTGCGGCCCGCCTTGATGCGCAGCTCGACGCTGTAGGGTCCGCCCGTGCGGAGGGCGGTGAGCGATGCAGAGAACTGCTTCCTGCTGGCAGCACCCACGACCGCCCAATCATGCCCGCGCACCACCTTGGCGGCCTTGCGCACGCGCAGCTCCACGGTGCCCGAAGCCACGCAGCGCCCCACAATGTTAGCAGCTCCCCTGCCCTCTGCACTGCGCTGCAATACCTGTCCTGTCATCAAGCCGTGTGTGATTTTCATGGTCGGTTTTCTCTCTGTTGTTCTTTTCGTCCGTGCCTAAGCAGTTTGTACCGTTCAAGTGTTGAAGCCTGGGCGTTTGGGCCCCTGCCAGCTCGCCTGGCAGGAACCCTAGCTTTCATTGCCAGCCCATGACCACACACCACACCGGCCCCTGCCACCTTGCGTGGCAGGTGAAGAAGCTTCCTCGCATTCCGTTTCCCGTCCAGCGCTTGCAAGCTCATTCACCCGCCAGACGAGCTGGCGGGGGTCTATTGTTTGGGCGTTGCAGTTGGCTGCTAAGCTCTCTCACCTGCCGGACAAGCCGGCAGGGGTCGCTCTTCAGGCGTCAATACTTCAACGCTATTGATCTACTCCCCCCACCCTCAATACCATCCATGCTGATGCACAGTCTCATACATCCGAATAACGTTTTCTGTCGGCGTGTTGTCCTGAAGGCTGTGCGTGGGACTGAAGGCGTAGCCGCCGCCGGGCATCATGATCTCCAGTGTCTTGCGGCAATCCGCCTCGACCTCGTCGGGCGTGCCGAAACTGAGCGCACCGGTGGAGGAGATGCAGCCATGAAAGACCAGTCGTCCGCCAAAGGTCTCTTTCAGGCAGGCGGGATCCATGTTCGTCGCTTCCGGCTGAAGCGTATCCACCCCGGTCAGTCCCATCTCGATGTAATCCTCGTAGGCCCAACTGCTGGACCCGCAGGTGTGGAACAGCGTCGGAATTCCAAAGCGCTTGGCCAAGTCGAAGAACGGTTGTTGGCGCGGACGGATATGCTTGCGGAAGGTCTCCATACCTATCAGGGGAGCGATCTGCGTTCCCAGGTCCTCACCCATCCACAGGAAGTCGATCTTGCCCTTGCCCGCCTCCAGGACGCGCTCGGTGTCGGTCAGTTGCTGGGCCATTAGCCTGTCGATCAACAGCAACCCCGCCTCATCATCGGTCACCAGGTCCACGAACATCTGCTCCATGCTGCGAAGGAAGCCGGTCGTATTCATGATGCAGGCACACCCCGCACTGCCGGCATGAAACCCCGTGTCGGGATAGGTGTCCAGTCGCGCCTCGATATGTGAGTAGTCGAAGTCATCCGGATCCGGAAATGGCCAGGCAGCCACCTCATCGACCGTGGCATGCTCGAGCGGAAAATCGCAATAGTCCCAGTAGCCACCCTCGCCGTGCTCGACCCAGCGCAAATGCCAGCCGTAGTAAGGATGCACTTGCCGCTCAGGGATCTTCTCGAAAAGATCGGGGCCCTTGTACTGCCCACCGATCCCCATGAAGTCGATCCCCAGCGCCGCCCTCAATTCATCATCGGTTTTGGCGTCGAAGTGCTCCATGACCCGCTTGCGGATCAGCGGATTCCACGCCATATCGATCGGGACGCGATCCGTTTCCTCGTTCCGAAAGAACGCCTGCACGCGCTGCTTCGACGTCATACTCTCGCGACCGGTTACCAGTGTCTTAGCCATTGTTGTGTTTCTCCCGAGGCGATTCTCGCCCCTGTTCCATGTAGCCCGCGCTCGCCGAGCGCGAGGCCAGAGCTGCACCCGCCCCACTCATCTGAAGGGCCTCGCTCTCGGCGAGAGCGGGCTACAGATCACTCTTATCCATGCCCTTCCGGGATTCAGGAATCACCTTCCGCATCCCGACCGGACCATCAACCGTCAGCTTCATTTCTCCGTCAATCGTTTCCCACTGTACCACAATCTCACCACCCGGCACGGGTACGCGACCGGTGCAAGTGTCAGCCACATTCGTCATCGGCTCAACCGTAAATGTGCGGAAGCCGGGCTCAAGCGGGCGAATGCCCAGCAGGTCGTGATAGAGGACATACACCGGCACCGCTGACCAGCCGTGGCAGAGGCTGCCGGCATTACTGAAGTCACTGCCGCCCTTGATCGTCTCCCAGAACGTGGTCGCACCCGCATCGAGCATGGCACCCCACGTCGCCTCAATCCCTGCGAGGACGCCGGCCCCATAGCGATCCTTATCCGTCATAAGCGCCTCGAAGGTGTAGAACGACTGGCTGAGGCCGGGTCCGGCCAGACCGGAATCCTTGCGCGCCATTCGATCCAGCGCACGCTCGCGCATCTCGGGTTCGCCCACACCCGCCAGCACCGCCAGCGCCTGGGTCAACTCGGTTAGCGTTTGGGCCTGCGCATGCGTGCGGAAGACCCCCTCCGCGGGATCCCAGAAGCGTTCCGCCACGCCGTGCCGCAGTTCGGCAATGGCAGCGGTCAGGTCGTCGCCGCCCGCCTCACCGCACCACGCGAGCATCTGCTGCGCGGCATGAAGGGCGAGAATGAGGAAGCAGTTGAGCGGCGCGTCTACGTCAAGGCCCTGTGCAAAATCGTCATCCGTGTAGCCCGACATGCCGGCCGACCAGTCGTAGAAATGCCAGATGCCCTTGACCTGTCGCAGGGGCAGCAGGCCGTCCCTGCGTTCGGCCAGAAAGGCGCGCAGCATCGAGAGGATTTGCGGCAGGAAGGCGCGGGCGAGCGTGTCGTCGCCGCTATAGAGATAGTGATCGCGCACGGCCAGCATCCAGGCAAACGTGAAGGAGGGGATCGTGACGCCCGGTCGGGCCGGGGCGGTCAACATCAGGAACCCATCCTCGCGCAGTCCCTCGCCCAGCAGCCGGAAGCTGGCGGCCGGCATGGCGGTCTCACCGAAGGCGTAGTAGCCGCACAGCGCCTGGGTGCGGGCATCGTTGGCGTAGAGGGCCTGTTCGCGCCAGGGGGTATCTTCATAGTGCTCATGCATGCAGAGATGCAGCGTACGGGTCCCGACCTCGAGCAGACGGTCGTGCAGCGGAGAGCCGGTCGTCAGTCGACCGCGGACCTCAACCGGGTAGTCGCGCCGCTGCAGGGTCAAGCGGTGGAGTGTAAACGCAGCGGCGTGCACGTGGATCTGCAGGTAGCGCCCTGCCCAGCGCAGAAAATGATGCGTGAACTGCTGTCGTCCCTCGCGGCAGATATAGCGCGCCCCGAAGCTACGTCCGCCCACAAAGCTCCGCACCCGTCCATCGTCCAGATGCTCGCCGTACCCCATGTCGAGCATGGTCCCGGCGGCAGCCTCGATCTCCAACTCCAGATACCCGACCTCTTCGCGTCCCATATCGAACAGCAGGTAAACGCCGTCGTTGTCGCCGAGATCGGCCACCGAGACGCGCAGACCATCCGGCAGGTCATCCAGTGCGGTGCCGGTCGCCACGCCCGTGATCTCCAGGGCGGAGCCCTCTGTGAGGAGGTCGTGCTGCATCTGCCACGCGGGGCTGACAGTCTTTGTCTCCCTCCCATGTAGCCCGCGCTCGCCGAGCGCGAGGCCGAGCTCGCCAGCGTCCCTGCACAGTGCGGGCCTCGCGCTCGGCGAGCGCGGGCTACAGGGATCTTCAGCAGATCCCGGAGCGTGAGAGGCCAGCACCACCCCCGCTGCGGTCTCGGCAATGACAGTGGCATCATGCTCAGCTTCGATTGTGGCGATATCGCGACGGAAGCATCCGGCGGCGGCGATGCGGCAGGGCGTGTAGCCGGCATAGACCAGGCGCGCGACCGGGCGGGGCTTCAGGACTGCCCGATCAGCGGGTAACGTGGCCTCGGACTCACTGATGGTGTCCCAGTCATCCCTCGGTATATAGCCGTCGCCGTGGAAGGCATCCTCACCGCGGGCATCGTAGCCGAAGGTATAGGCGAGCTGGCCCGAGACAATGGCAATCGGACCGGAGTGGTAGGAGGCATTGGGACGGCAGCGTGTGGTGGTGCCGCTTGCGGCGAGTAGGCCATTGGCGTGCAGTTCAAAGAGCAGCCCCGCATCACCGCGCTCGTAGACGCTGCTGGTGCGACCGTTGTAGAAGACTGTCACGGCAAGCGTGTTGCGGCCTTCCCGCAGGGCGTCCCCCAGCGGCAACCGCTCGTAGGTCTTGCGGTCGGGGTAGTTGCAGTATTGACCATGGCCAATGAGGTGACCGTTCAGCCACACGACAAAGTCGGTGTCGGCGCTGATCAGAATCTCCCCGCCTATCGCGGGGGTGTCGCAGGTGAAGTCATGCAGGAAGTCCACCACCTGGTTGACCGCATCATCCGGTCGCGTGGGAAAGATCCAACGCGCCCCACCCTCGTCCGCAATCCGCCACGTCTCGTCTGTTGTTCTGTCTGCTTTCATCACGACCGATACGGTCATAGCCCCGTCCTTCGCGATACCCCGCGATTCATTCTCAGGCATTCCTAAAATCAATCACGGTCTGCCGATAGGCCTCGGGCAGGCCGATATCGAAGCGACGTCCCTTGACCACATAGCCCGCAAAACCATCTTCCTGGCGCAGGCGGTCGAGGCAGGAGGTGAGCTGGAACTCGCCCCGCTCACGAATGTTATGCTGAATGTGTTCGTCGAGATACTCAAAGATGGTCGGCTTGAGGACATACTGGCCGAAGACAGAGAAGAAGCTATCCTTCTCGGTGCCCTCGGTCTGCAGATGTTCACGCGCATAATCGAGGTCGGGCTTCTCGGCAAACTCGCTGATCGACAGCACCGTATTCTGTTCCAGCCAGGAGCCCGTCACACAACCAAAGTTCTGCACTTCACTGCCCGGGGTCACCTTCAGACCCACCACGCTGGTGCCGACCTTGTCGTAGACATCCAGCAATTGACGCGCGCAGGGCGCCTCGACGTCCGAGGCATACAGGTGATCCCCCAGCAGGAGCAGGAACGGCTCATTGCCGACCCACTCGCGCGCACACCAGACCGCGTGGCCGAAGCCTTCCTGTACATCCTGCGGCACAAAAGTGATACGCCGGCCCAGCTCCATGACGTAGTCATTGAGCTTCTTGCTCTCGCGCGAGAGCTTGTTGTAGTTCTCGATGGGGGGCGGGGTCCCGAAGAACTCCTGGAACAGCTCAAGGTCGGCGCGCTGCACCAGGATGCATACTTCCTCGATCCCGGCATCGACCGCCTCCTCGACAATCGCCATGATGACCGGCTTGATACGGCCCTTGCTGTCGATCACGGGAAAGAGCTCTTTCTTGATCGCCTTGGATGCGGGGAAGAGGCGTGTCCCGAAACCCGCGGCAGGAATCACCGCCTTGCGCACACGGCGCCCCGACTTGATCGTCAGCTTCAGGCAGGGCTTATTGAGGTCACGTTCGATAATCTCGACCACCTTGCGCTGACTCTCCTCATCCTTCGCAATAAACTGGGCCGTGCCGTCGCCCTGTGATCCGACCCCCTTGCCCCCATAAATATAGGGTTTCACGGCCGCGTGGTTTAACACCTGGTGCAGGATCGGCGCGGTCAACTCGGAGGGACAGGCCGGCGCGACATGCGCATCAAATTCGGCCTGGGCGCGTGTCATGAGCGCCCCCAGCTTCTCGGCATCCCCCTGGCGCAGGGCCTCCGACGCTTCACGTATTGTAACGGCGTTGATCGGACCGAGTGCCTTCTGAACCCCCGCCTGCAGCTCACCATCGGCAAAGGGGTAGCAGTGGTTGAGCTGGCTCAGAATCTCCTTGGTATCCTTCTCGGCGCAGAGATCCACGATCACGAAATAGATATCACGCGGCACCGTCAGCTCCTGTACATCCACACGCTCACCGTCGAACGTCATCATGATCGGCCGGTTGCCATAGGCACAGCCCTGGTCCATGCGCCCGCAGCGTGACGGGGTCGTAATCTCGCCCATGTAGGCGTACTCCATCTCGCCCCGGATCGTCATTTTGAGGTCGTAGATGCGGTTGAAGGCACGCGCCACCATCACGGAGACGGCCGCACTCGAGGAGAGACATTTCTTGATCGGAAGGTCGGTCAGGTAGTTGTCGATTTTGAGGCCCCGCACGCGGTAATGCGTTAGGACTTGGTAGGCCACCCCGGCGGCGTAGCTGAAGAAACCGCCCTGTGCGGCCACCTCCATGAGGGCCTCGCGCTCCATCTCGACCTCGAAGGGCCCTATGCGCGTGCCATCCTCAAGGGTGGAGGTCAGGATCAGCTTGGTGGGATGCGGCTCGACTTCGGCATAGAGCCCCTGGTTGGTGCCCGTGATAATCGTATGACCACACTCAATATCGGCGTTGATGCGACGATAGCCGCCGGCCCAGTCGCTGTGTTCGCCCAAAAGACATATACGGCCCGGTACAAATAGTTTCATTGGCATTGCTTTCTCTTCTCCCCTTGCCGACACCTCTCGCGCCGGTGTCCCTCCTTCGCGCTTCGCGCTATGCAAGGACAAGCAGGTGTCGGGTGGGAAGATACGCTATGGCCGCCTACTCGGCCAGAATATCTTTGATTTTCAAAGCCAGATCCCGCATCGAGGCGACACGCTGGGTGGCCACAGTATCACTGGGCTCGTCCGATACGAGAATGGTGCGACAGCCCGCGCGGCGGCCAGCCTCGATATCCGACTCTGTATCGCCGATCATCCACGAAGCGGCCAGATCGATATTGTGCCTGGCCGCGGCGTCGAGGAGCATCTTCGGCTGCGGTTTGCGGCAGTCACAGGAGACCTTCTCGTGCGGGCAGACCATGACATCGAGCAGTTCCAGTCCATGCTCTGCCTGCAGCAACGCGCGCAGGTTGGCGTGAATCCGGTCCACCGCCTCACGTGTCATGATCCCGCGTGCCACCCCGCGCTGGTTCGTGATGATTACCGCCACGAACCCCATAGCGCGGACCTGGCGCAACATCTCGGGGAAATGCGGCAGCAGTTCAAAGTCGTCCCATGTCTCAATATATCCCGGTATGGCCCGCACATTTACAATGCCATCCCGATCCAGAAAGACACATCGCTTCATACACACACTCATTTCACCTCGAACCGTTCAACCTCGAAAACCTGCTGCCGCACGAGTCCGGTGCTATAGGCCACGACGCGCACCTCATGCGCCCCTGCCTTCAGCGAAGCCACGTCCACCGCCAACTGGGCATGGTTGCCCATCGGGCGCCCATCCAGAAACCAGAGATTGCGGCTGTAGAACCGCATGGCATCCCTCTGCTGCCACGTGGATTTCAGCGTGAAGGCCTCGCTCACCGGCTCTTGCGGCAGGCCCACGATCGAGAGCCGGTCATCCGCCGCCCAGGGCGATGCAAGCGGGTCGCCCAGCATCAGGATTTGAAAGGGACAGCTCACCGCCTGGTAGAAGCTCTCGATGGCCGTACAGCCCTGGGCGTAGTAGAGATAGAACCGCGCGGTGGGGAACTTCTGATAGAGCGCACGCGGCTCCGCGACCGTGCCGGCCGTCAGCGTTGCCCCCGCCTTGATCCATGCGGTCATCTTGGTCTGACTCGCATGGTCAAAGGCCCCGCCAAAACTGGTCAGGTGATCTGCCACGGCGCCGGGCAGATAGGCCCCCACCCGCTCCGGTTTGACCGAGGCCGATCCGGTCATGAGTCCAAGGACGTTGGTCTGGCCGGTGGGGAAGGTCGAACTCACCACGGCCCGTACGCCCTGGCGCGCCAGCTCAAGACGCCCGCCCTCATACTGCCAGGCGCGGCAGGTTGAGCGCACATCGCCGGTCGTGACGAAATAGATCGTCCCGGTCGGTGCCGTGTGGTCCGATTGCACGCCGCGCCACAAGGCGGCGCGCACCTCATCGATCGTATTGCCGCGCTCACCGGTATAGCCCAGCATCATACTTGGGAGCGGCATGTCGCGGCCCAGCCAGCGCGCGTAACGGTCGAACGTCTGCGCCGCGCTACGCGTAGTGCGCAGCCGTTCCGGTCCGGCAAAGAGGGGTGAGACATAATCCGCCTTCAAAATCGCCTCCGCTACGGGAAGGTTGCCGCGCAGGAAGGTCGCCCCCGTCAACGAGACGGGTTGGGGGGTGTCGACGCGCGTCGGGAAATCGGTTGAGTAGACCCAGGCCAGGATGTGCCCGTCAATCCCGCGATCCCGGGCAGCTGTCACAGCAGGCTTCAGGATCTGGGATTTGAATGCCGCCAGCCCGATGGCCAGCTTACCGGTGGCATACTCAGGCGGCAGATCCAGTTCGACCAGGTTGCTCGGCGGAATGTGGCGCCACTCTACATAGCGCCGCGCCAGCGCGAGGGAGCCTGGCGACCCCTTGTGGGCCAACACCAGCACTTCGTGTGGACCCAGCGCGTCGGCTAGAGCCGGAAGCAGCAGGACCACAAGCGAGAGAAAGAGTGACTTCACATTCACCCGGGGAGTCTACCGTTTCACAACGAACCGGAAAAGACGATTCAGAGCCCAGAGGCCAATCCGCCTGCCCTCCGTAGCCCGAAGGGCGAAGGAGGGCCCTCCGACCTCCGCCTGCCGACCTCCGGCTTCCGACTTCCGACCTCCGACTTCCGCCCCCCTACCCTCTACTTCTCCATGATGCGGTAGAAGGCGTTGCTCTCCGTTGCGCCGATCACGGTCCACGTGTTGGTGATCGGCGGTGGGAACGGCGACACCTTGACCTGGCCCGGTATGTCTGTCCACACGTTGGTCAGCAGGTTGGTGCTCAACTGCAGGTATTGCGTCCCCGTCCCTGAGGTCCCCACCGACTTGATGACACGCGCGGGGGGCATCCCGCTGGTGACCACCAGGTTTGTGATCACAATGGGCAGCGTCGGGCTATGGGTCGAGATCTCATCCGTCGTCAGCTCGAAGGCCAGGTTGTAGAACTGACCCGCCTTGGGATGCGGTGGCTGCAGGCCAATCGGGTCGTGGATCCATACCCCGCCGGCACGGTGATAGACTGCCGCGGGACAGTCCATTCCTTCCTGCGGAGGAATCTCGGATATCTTCCAACCCCAGCCCCCATGCCCTCCCTCGCCCTGGGTATCCGGCACGAATTGCGGATCGAAAACCGCCTCGATATTGAGCCAGTAGTGGCCGCCAGCCTTCTCATACCACGGCTCCGCCACAGCCAACAGGTCGACGTAGTACTGGTATTCATGCTCATAGATGGGGGGCTCTTCCCACGCCTGGAACACATCGCCGTAGAACATCTCGTGGCAGAACTCGATACCAACGAAGATATTCGTCAGCTCGGCCCCCGGCAGACACTGCGACGCGTCGTTGGTGTGCCAACTCAGGTTGAAACCGACCGGCCGCATAAACATGTTGATGCCAGGCGGTGCGATCGGGTTGGTCTCGCTACCTTCCACTTCGACCATCCAGTTGCTGTAGGAGCCCCACCAGTGTATGTCCGTAATACGACGACCGTCCGAGATGAAGTCATCCGCCCGCAGGAAGGGCGAGCGGTGCGCATCCTCGAGGTCGGTCCAGCTCCACATGTCGGTTCCCGTGACCATGTCGGGCGGCTGCTCCCACTTCTCGGTGCGGCGCGGACAGATATCGGTCAACAGCTCAAAGGCCATGTTAAGCGAGGGTCCTTGATTTTCCGCGTTCACCAGTTCCTGGTAGTTGAGCGTCGTGGCCAGTGGCGGATAGAAGAGCCCCGGCATCCAGGGATAAACCGGCCAGATCATTTCGAACCAGCCCGCGCCCGCAAATCCGACCGGAGCTTCGACCTCCAGCCAGACAACCGCATCGTCTATGATGTCCGTCTCCGTAGAGGTCTTCCACCCCCATTCGGGGAATAGCTCGCCGGGCCCTTGCTCGCCGGGGACGTAGCCCGGCGCAAAGATCGCTTCAATGGTCAGCCAGTAGACCCGACCGCGTTTCTCGTTCCAGGGCTCAGGCAACTCGACGAAGTACTCGTACTCATGTTCGATGCCCGGCTCGACCATTTTCGGGACAGGACATTCGTAGAACTCCGTCACGTCCCCGGCCGCCTGGGCCGCCACCATGTAGGGCAGCAGGCTCACAAACACGTTGGTCAGGAGATGTCCCGGACGGCTATACTCTGGTGCCTGCGGGTCCCCTTGCGGAATGTCCGTATACCAACTCAAACGGAACCCGATTGGCCGCCCGTCGGGGGGGGCATCCGGCGGAATATCACTGGCCCATCCCGGGTAGGAGCCCCACCAGCGAATCGCGGTGATGGGCCTGCCATCACAGAGCCAATCGTCCCCCACGATGAAGCGTGACACCGGCTCGCCGCCCGGCTCCGGGGTTAGGGCATAGCTGGGCAGATCCACACCGTACTCGCAATCAGGCGGCTGAATCCATTTGGGACAGAGGCCATCCTCGAGAACGACCAGGTCACCGGCGGTAGCGTAGTCATAGCCGTCGGCAGAGCCGCCCGGCGGGGTGGGATGGGCCGGATCACGCAGGTCGGCATAGACCCATGTGGTGCCCACATCAATCGTGAACCGGTAGGCGTAGTCATAGACCCCCGGCGCCTGTGGCGTAACTGTGGCAACATACTCGTCGTCGCTGGTTTGCGCCCCAAGATCCCCATTGTAGACCGCCGGCACCCACGTCCAGGAAGGGTGCGACCACGGATCGGTGCCATCCGCACCGAACCCCAGCTCAGCATCCATGTCCAGCCCCTGTCCGGGGCTGTCGGTTATGCCGGGATGGTAGACGCGACCGTAAATATCGGCCGTGGCCACCCCGACGATTGTGGTCGTGGAAAATGGCCACTGCACCGCAGCCCAGTCGACCGGACCGCCAACCCCATTGGCCGACAGCGGGAGTATGAACGTGGCAAGCAGCAGAGCTATGAGAGTGAGACAGATATGTGCACGCATGACAGACCTCCTAGGCAACCCCTTTAGTATACACCCTTCAAACTTCACCTTGAGTTTGCTCTTTTCACACGCACGGTCAAGGGCAAAAACGAGACAATGGGGATGGCACAATACCCCCCGCGGATGGCGTGGCGGCGATGGAGGTGGAGACCGTGGCGGACAGGCGACAACGGGCCGGCTGGTAGGTGGTTGCCGGTAGAGCCGGGTGGGCCCGATGGGCAGGGCGACCGCGTGGTGATCGACGGCAGAATCGTCACCAGTCGCGGGCCGGGTACGGCCTTTGCCCTTGCCATGATCCGCTTGATGGACAGTGAAGCCCCGCGGCAATGGTTGCCGCGGGGATGTGGGTCACAGGCTAGCGGGCGCGGTTCTTGGCGATGTTAACCACCATCTTACGTCCCGCATGCTCCTTGTTGTTCAGGGCCTTGGTCACCTTGTCGCTGGCCGAACGGTCGCCCATCTGCACAAAGGCATAGCCCTTCGACTTGCCGTTGAAGCTGTTCTCGATCAGGCGCACGCTGCTGACTTTGCCGAACTCGCCCAGCAGACTATAGATGTCTTTCTCGGTCACGTCGTACGCGAGGTTACCGACATACAGCTCGGGGTTGCCCTTGATGCTGGCCGGATTGCGCGGGGCGGAACTCTTTCTCTCGCCGCCGCGACGTGGGTTCTTCCTGGAACGCTGCCGCTTGGCCGGCACGAGCGTACGACCGGCCAGAATGCCGATCACAAACCAGGCCAGGCTCGCGATACAGACCATCGCCACCGGGTTGTTGCTGCAACTATAGAATGATAACATGGATACGTCTCCTCGGGATAATGCGGCTATTGCCGCGGGTTGGGTAAGTCGGAAGCTAGTGTGCTTTAGCGCACCTCAAGGAATCCTTCTAGCTTCCTCATTCGTGTCGGGTGTCTCAGTTTCCGTAACGCCTTGGCTTCGATCTGCCGGATCCGCTCCCGCGTTACGTTGAACTCGCGCCCAACTTCTTCAAGGGTACGTGAGTACCCGTCGGTTAGACCGAAGCGGTAATCGAGCACAGCCCGTTCCCGTTCGGTTAGCGTGTCCAGAACATCCCGCAGCCGATCCTTGAGCATGCTGTAGGCGGTCATCTCGGAGGGATTCTCAGCCGATTTGTCTTCGATGAAATCCCCGAAATGGGCATCATCACCGTCACCGACTGGGCTCTGCAGGGAGATCGGTTGCTGCGCCATCTTGTAGACAGCACGCACCCGCTCGACCGGCAGTTCCATTTCCTCCGCGGCTTCCTCGGGCGTGGGTTCACGCCCCAGTTCCTGAACTAGCTTTTTCTGCACTCGCAGAAGCTTGTTGATGGTCTCAATCATGTGCACCGGAATGCGGATCGTACGCGCCTGGTCAGCGATGGCGCGTGTCGCGGCCTGCCGGATCCACCAGGTGGCGTAGGTGCTGAACTTGTATCCGCGCCGGTACTCGAACTTCTCGACGGCCTTCATCAGGCCCGTGTTGCCCTCCTGGATCAAGTCCAGGAAGGAGAGTCCCCGGTTCATGTACTTCTTCACAATACTGATGACAAGGCGCAGGTTGGCTTCCACCATCTCCGTGCGGGCTTGCTGTCCCTTGCGCATGTGCAGGCGCATCGCTTCGATGAAGGGCAGCACGTGGTCGCGATCGATGCAGAACTCATGCTCCAGCTCACGCAACAGCTTGCGATTGGCCGAAAGATCGCGCTCGCGCTTCTTGCTGGGGCGGCGTTTGAGCAACACGGTCTGGTGGCGCAGCGACTGCACAAACAGCTGGCTGCGCAGGTCACCTTCGCCCGCCATCTGTTCGACAACCTTCTGCTTGAAGTGCAGCTTGTTGAAATGCTTGCTCAGCCGTTCGCGCGTCTTGGTCATGGCCTTTATGCGGCGATGCTTCACGGTTTCAGTGACGCCGCGATGGGCCGCATCGTTGTACTGCTTGGCCAGAAGCTTCTGAGCCCGATCGATCTCGCCCTTGATACGCGGCAGTATACCCATGTACTGCTCACGGCTGTCGACGAACTTGTCGATCACAATCCGGTCAAACCGCTCTTCACTATTCTCGAGGCGCCCGGCCAGCGCAAGGTACTTGCCGGCCGCAAAGCCGATCTCGTTAAACATGGTTCGCACGCCGATCTCGGCCTTCTCAATACGCTTGCAGATTTCGACCTCCTGCTCGCGTGTCAGGAGCGGCACCTGCCCCATCTGGTGGAGATACATGCGGATCGGGTCGTCAAAGAAATCGAGCTTGGTGCGGGTCGTGGCGGCCTTCTTGGCGGACTTCTTCTTGTAGCGATCGACATCCGCAGACTCAATGATCTCGATGTCCATGCCCTTCAACAGCGCCAGGTAGCCACCCACCTCGTCAGCCGAGATGACGTCCTCGGGCAGGGCCTCGTTAATATCCTCGAACGTGAGATAGCCCTGGTCCCCGGAGAGCTTGATCAGCTCCTTGATCTTCTCGCCGCGCTCTTCACGCTTCTTGGGATCCAGCGCGTACTGCTCGGCCTGCTCATCTTCACTGGGTCCCAGATCTTCCTCCGCGGGCGTGACGATGGCAGCGGCCGCGACGGCCGCCGCATCCACCTTCCCGTTGGTCGCCACCTTCTCTTCGGGCTCCACCGCCGCCGCATCACGCGCAGGCTTCTTCTTGGCGGGGGCCTTCTTAGCGTCAGCCTTTTGGGTCGCAGGCTTCTTGGCAGAGGCCTTCTTGGCGTCGACCTTCTTGGCCGAGGGTTTCTTGGCCGGGGCCTTCTTGGCGTCAGCTTTCTTGGCCGGGGCCTTCTTAGCGTCAGCTTTCTTGGCCGATGGTTTCTTGGCCGGGGACTTCTTAGCGTCAGCTTTCTTAGCCGATGGTTTCTTGGCCGGGGACTTCTTCGTCGAGGGCTTAGCGGTGACAGCCTTCTTTTCGGACGCAGCCTTCTTCGACTTTGCAGGGGACTTGGACTTGGATTTTGCGGTAGACTTCGCGAGTTTTTCCGGTGCTTTGGTACGCGATGCAGAAGCCTTCTTTACAGCCATTAGATACACTCCACCCATTGTAAGGACTTCTCCCCTTCTGAGGAGAAAAAACGCGGGATTATAGGCAGCCGTTCGGCCAGATGCAAGTGCGAAACGCCCTAAACTCGGACTTTCTATTCATCCGGCGTGGAGGGAACCAACCGTTCCACCTGTGCCATTAGCTGCGCGTCCTGCATGGATCCGGCGATGCGCCGGGCTTCAATGAGATATAGCGAGGCCTCATCGCCGGCCACCGCACGGCTGCGCGCGGCGCGGTAATAACGATCGAAGGCGAGCTCGGTCTGCCCTGCCGCTTCATAGGTCTGCCCTGCCCGCGACAGCTCGCGGCACATCGCGGTATAGAGACCCGCGGTCTGAAAACTTCCCGCGGCGCGGTCGAACAGCGCGGCGGCTTCGACCGGCATCTCACCGGCGAGGGCGAGCTCACCATCCAGGCCGGCGGCCTCGGCGGCGAGGAACGCAAGCTTGGCTTTGCGGATGTCGCGCCGGGCCCTCTCGATGGCGCTGCGGGCGGCGTCCTGTTCTCCGGCGGCGAGGTGCGCGCGGCCTTCCTGCAAGCTCCAGGCGGCCCGTACGGCACGTGACGCCTCGCGGTCGGGGCCTCCCCCGGCCGTCAAGATCTGAAGCGCCACATCCGGCTTGCCGCGTCGCCGCTCCAGCTCGGCCGCCAGGAGCGTGCCGCGCGCGGGACTCAGGCCGGACGCGGCCAGCTCGAAACGGGCCTCGCTCAGCCAGGCGGCCCCCTCGTCGAAGCGCTCATCCATAAGGCATATATACCCCATGTTCAGCGCATTGAGGGCGACCTGGCGTGAACGGTTGGCCAGGCGGCCGGCTTCAACGCCGTGGGACCAGGTACGGGCCAGCCGGTCGCGGTCTTCCTGTTCGATCTGAGAGGTCGAGAGCACCACCTGCGGATCGTCGTCACTGATATACTTCCGCAGGAGCCAGTGCTTCTGCACGCCCTTGAGCAGACGCGTGGTTTCGTGCAGGGCGTCCTCAGACTCAACAATCAGGGCGTTGACGCCGCTCAGCATCTGTTTCACCTCCGCGGTCATGGCCGGATCACTGATGGCGGCTCCGGCCATCCCCTCCCCCGCCGCAATGGCCGCTGAGATCGTGTTGACATGCGCCAGGATCTCCCGGGAGTCTTCGATCATGGGCAGCACATCCTTCTGCAGATCCTCGAGAGTCTTGCGCGCGGTTTCCATGAGCTCCTCGTCCTTGACACAGGAGATCACGCTGCCGTCAATCACCTCGGGTCCCTTGCCCACGTCGATATCGACGTAGGCGTCACCGGCCAGCCCGAACTTCTTCTTGACGCGCGCGATCGAGTCGGTGCGAATGAACGGCAGGTAGCGGTTCTGGATGATCAGGAGCCCCTGCATGCGCCCCTCGCCGGTCGGCTCGATCTTGGCCACGCGACCGGCCACGGTATTCATCACCCACACCTCGCCGCCTTCCTGCAGACCGAACGATCCTTCGGTCGTTGCAAAATCGGCCACCAACTCGAACTTGCCTTCGAACCACCCTTGCGACTGACCCGCCATGAAGACGCCGCCTACAAAGAGGAGCAGCGCCATGATCACAAAGGCCCCGGCAATTTCGTTGGCATATCTGAACTTAATCGGCCTACTCATAACTTACGCTCCGTCTCTTGCATCACGCTCTAACCGTCCATTCACCAGCAAACGTATCTCGGCATCCTCAAAACCCGGCTGGCCCTTCCACGACGCCTGGTCACGTGATTTCCACATCACGGCCGTGCCCCGCTCACGCGCTTCAGCCAACAGTTCGAACAGCACCGCCTGGTCGTCCACGCGCACCTCCAGCAGGGGCGCATTGAGCAACAGCAGGTCCGGCTGCCCCAACAGCGCCCGCACCCACTGGGCCCGCCGTCGTTCGCCGCGCGCCAGGGCATGCGGACGCTCGTCGAGACAGTCGCGCAGACCGATCCGTTCACACAACCGCCCAATAGCTTCGCGTAGCTCGTCATCCGACCGGGTCGTGTGGTGGCGCTGTGAGAGCGCGATGTTCTCAAAGATGTTCAGATTGCTGACCCATCCCTCGATCTCGAAGATGCGGCTGATGCGGCCCCGCACGGCGCTCTGGTCAAAGAGGCCCATGCGCTGCCAATCCTCGCCGTCGAAGGATACCGTCCCGCGATCGGGCGCAATCAGGCCGGACGCCACATCATACAGGGAGACGGTGTCGACGTGGCGCTCGGGCACCACGACCCACAGCTCGCCGGCATTCAGTTCGTAAGAGAGTTCCGTCAAAGCGGTAATGTGCGCGGTCGCCCCCGCCACCGTCACGGCGTCCATTCGAAGTATGGGTTTATCAGACATAGGTCAAAATCGTTACAATCGCAGAAATTAGAATCGCCGCCGCCAGCGAACGCACCACGGCGCGCGTGGCCGCCTGCGGCACTTCGGTCAGGGCGCCCTTGACGCTCAACCCCTCCGTACAGCAGATCGTGGCCGTTACCATGCCCGGCAGAATGGTCTTTACCAGCAAGCTGATCACCGTGCCCGGCGTCACGGCACGCAGCAGGCTGAAAGCGAAGCGCACCGGGTCGCCCGGCGTCACATCGATGATGAACCCGAAGACATAGCCGCTCACAAAGGCACCCAGAATGAACATCAAGGTCAAGCCGAACACCGAGAGCATCATGCCCATCACACGCGGCATAATGACGTAGACCATCGGGTCGACCCCCTGCGCATCCAGTACCTCGATCTCGCGGTGTACCCGCATGGAGGCCAGCTCTGTGGCCATGGCCGTGCCGCTGCGCCCCACCACGATGAAGGTCACCAGGAGCGGGCCCACCTCGCGTACCAGGATGGCCACCAGCAGCGGACCGAGCATATCGGACTGTCCGAAACGGCTCAGCCAGAGATGGGTCTGTGCCACCACCGACACCCCCACCAGGACCGAAATCATGAGCACCAGGCCGAGGGCCTCATAGCCCGTGAAGAGAATCTGCTTGGCCGTACGCTCACGTACCGTGCGCGGCCAGTAGCGTGGCTGGACAGCCAGGTAGAGGACTCCGCAGATCACCGCGCCCACGCGGCGGACCGATGCCACGCGCTGCAGAAATCCCGCCCCGATATTGCCAACAACCGACATAGCGCCCTTTCACGACTGTGAGAGTCACCCCAAGGTAGTAACTGGCGGTGCGTGCTGCAAGCGCAGAAGCGGGAGAAAGGGAAGCGTTCCTATCTGCTCAGCTGCAACCACATCGATCAGCGAACAGGCCGTATCAATGCGTGGTCTCTGCGGCATGGCTTGGCTCGGATGGCGTATGGTGGGGCCGAACCGTGGATTCCAGGCGCTCTCTATTGAGCGGCATTCGGAACTCGTCGACGCTCTGAATCTTGGTTTCGGTGCCACCATCGGCGCGCCACGTATCAATCACGACGCCCTTGCCGGGACGGAACCAGTCACGCGGCTGGCCCGTGGCGGGATAGACCAGGTTGGAGCTCTGCCAGCGCGGTGAGCGCCGCACGCCGGTCATGGCTATGTTTGCCCCCAGACGGGGGTAGTTCGCTATGACCAGACCGTACCAGTCGCGTACCTGGGCGGCCTG
Organism: Verrucomicrobiota bacterium; assembly: GCA_018648805.1. Classification (GTDB taxonomy): domain Bacteria; phylum Verrucomicrobiota; class Kiritimatiellia; order UBA8416; family JABMPJ01; genus JABMPJ01. Next base: position 118,907 of record JABGQM010000003.1, on the reverse strand, counting down.
CAGGAAGCAGTGCACCCGCCGTGCCTGAGGCAGGTGCGCGCGCACGTAGTCGGATGCCGAATTGAGGTAGAGCTCGGCAAAAAGAGTGCCGCCCTCTCCCAGCTCATCCAGCCAGGCCACCCGCTCTCGCGCCTCACACTCGCGGTCCCACTCGGCCGTGGTCATCAAGGTGGGGCAAAGCGAGAGACGCAGCGGCCCCGACGCATCCGTCATAGCGGGCAACTGGATCTCCCACTCGATCTCCAGCGTCGGCCCGGTTGTATCGGACAGGGCGAGTATGCGAATGGCCAGCGGTACCAGTTCGACAAAAGGCACTCCCGGTCGGGGTTGATCCCGCACCAGGGCCAGGTGGCGCGACGTGGGGCCCGTGCGCGCGTGCTCTGCGACCTGTATTGAGGCATCCGGCGGCAGACCGCCGGGACAGCCGATCCAGCCGCGGCAGGCGTAGGTGGTGTAGCCGGCGGCGAGGGCGGCTTCACGATTGAACGTGAACGACATCGATAGTTTGCGCGGCACGCTCGCGCTGCCGGCACTCACATCGGCATGCAGCCACAGCTCCTTGTCACGCACCAGCACCACGGAGATGCCGTCATCCTGGTAGTGTGAGTAGGCCCGCGACGCTTTCGGCGCCAACACGGGCGCGGGCAGTGGCACGTCCGCCCCCCCTTCCAGGCCGAACACCATAAGATGGGAGGCCGGAACCGGGGGCGACCCGGTTCCTGCACAGCCGGCCGCTATGAGCAGCGCCGGCAGCACCACTGCGGGGGCGAACCGCATCAGAACGCGTAGAAGTAGCTCATGAGGACCATGTAGGCGAACAGGCCATCATAGTGACTATTGCCAAAATCCAATTCGCTGACGTAGCCACGCACCCCTAAATCAACACCAAGATCCCAGTGGGCGTTGACGTTGCGCAGGCGGGGACCGAATGATCCGCCCAGGAAGATGCCGCTGTCCGACTCGCTGCCACCGCTGCCGGACGACTCGCGCTGCACCTCATCGCGCCATTCCGATCCATTCCACACCGGGACCAGCACGTCATAGTACTGCCTGTCCCACTCGATCTTCGCCCGCGTGTAGCCACCGTAGAGCCGACCGTTCAGACCGAAGCGATACTTGGCATTGTTGCTGAACGGGGAGAAGTTGGTGCACCAGTAGTACCATCCTAGTCCGGTCGTCAGCGAAATCGCGTCCGCGCTCGAATAGAAGTCGGGGTCGTACGTGGCATAGGACAGCGCTGCGAAGAGGTAGAGGTTGTCCCTTTGCGGCCAGTTAAGCGCATTGTTGAGGAGCACTCCAAACAGCGCGAGACGTCCTTCTGCAGAGAACTCATAACCGGTATCGAGCGCCGAATCGCCCGCCCAACCGATGTAGCCTGCAGTAACGCCGAACCCGTAACGCCCCAACTCGGGATACTCAAGCTGCGGTACCTTGGGCCTGCTCAGCGCCACGTCAAGGGCCTGCGCCTTGCCGCTCACGTCGACCGGGCGCGTCTCGGTGGCCCCCTGCGAGGCGTCGGCAACCTGTAGGGTTTGCACGCCGCTGGCCGGATCGGCGAAGACATACAGACCGTCCGCACCCCGCACGCCCTTCTCTACCTGGCCAGTCTCAGACAGGAGCGACACCGATGCATTCGGCAGCGCCTCGCCCGTGGGACTGGTGACGTTGACCTTCAGGACCGCAACGGCCGAAAGGGCCGTGGTCAGAAGGATGGTGAAAGCCGCCAGGCCAAGCGGCCGGCGAAGTGTGTTGGTGCTCGTGAGCATAGGGACCTCCCTGTTTAGTCTTACACCGCATGTGGTTATGCAGGATGCATGCCAACGGATCCAGATAGCGGCGGGAAGGGGCGAAAATGAGAAGAAACACCTTGGCAGGCATGGTTCAGGCGTACACAGCGCGGGCTGTCTCATCTGGAGCTGTCCCGCATGTCTCACAGGAATCGCAAGATGAGACAGCGGCGTCGACCGTCAGGGTTCCAGCTTGTAGCCGACGCGGGGTACCGTTTGGATCTGTCTACAGGGGCGACGCAGGGCGCCCAGCTTCTTGCGCAGACTAGCCACGAAGTTGTCGACCGTGCGGGCCGTTCCCTCGTAATCCCAGCCCCACACCTTCTCGAGGATGAGCTCGCGCGTGAAGACCTGACCGGGTGAGGCGGCGAGCAGACAGAGGAGATCGAATTCGCGGGCCGACAGCTTGACCGTCTTGTGCCCCACCTGCACGCGGCGCGCCGCGCGGTCGATCACGACATTCCCGAATCTCAGCGGAGGGTCGCGCTCGGCTTCGCTGCGTCGCCGGCGCAGCATGGCCTCAATGCGGGCAATCAGTTCGGGCAGATCAAACGGCTTGGCGAGATAGTCATCCGCCCCGAGATTGAGTCCAGTCACCTTGTCGGGCGTCTTGTTGCGGGCCGAGAGCATCAGGACGGGCACCTCCTCGCCACGCCGTCGCAGCTCCTCAAGAATATCGAGTCCGCTCCAGCCCGGCATCATGATATCGAGCACGATCAGGTCGGGCTGACTGTTGAAGGCCTGCTGCATGCCTTCGTCGCCGTCGGCCGCAGTGACCACCTCGTAGCCCTGCAGACGCAGGTTCATGGCCACCCCCTCACGCAGGGAGCGGTCATCCTCGACGACAAGGATGCGGCTCGGCGGCGATGAGGTGTCCGGTTTCGTCTTCATACCAGCTCCCCCCCGGCGACCGGCAGGCGCACGATGAACGTGGCCCCCCTGCCCTTCTCACTCTCAACCGTCAGGGAACCGTCATGCCGCCCCACAACATGATGTGCAATGGCGAGGCCGAGGCCGACGCCCCCCGAATCGCTCCCGTCCGACCGCGGTACGCGATAGAACGGCTTAAAGATGTGGCGCGCCTCGGAGGGGGTCAGACCGATCCCGTTGTCCTCCACCTCGATCACGACCGACTCGCCCTCATCACGGGCGCGCACGGTGATGTGCTTGACGGGTCCGGTGTACTTGGCCGCATTGGTCAGCAGGTTCAACACCACCGCCCCCAGGGCCCGGCCGTCATGGACAACATCCAGCCGGGTATCGACCGCCGCGGTGAGGGTCAGTTCATCGGGCGGGCTCATAGAGCGGAACCGCTCGACGGCATGGGTTACGGCGTCGGCAACGGGAGAGGTCTGCATCTGCAGGTTAAGCATGTCGCGCGCGGAAGCGCGCCAGGTCAGCACCTGGTCGATCATCACATCCAGCCACTCAGTCTCGCGCAGAATGGTCGACACGCACTTGGCGGTCTCCTCCGGATTGTCATCCAGCCGGCCCGACTCGAGGGTTTGGGCATACAGCCGGATGGCGCTGAGAGGCGTTCGAAACTCGTGTGACACGTTGGCCACGAAATCGGCCTGTCGACGCGCCAGGCGCGCCTTGCGCCCCGTCAACACCACCGTGATCAAGGCGCTGCCCCCGGCCGTCACCGCAAACGAGACCACCAACACGCCGATCACGATGCCGCCGGCGTCGTCGGCAATCACGAGCGCGACGATGCCGGCCGCCGTGGCCAGCATGACTGGCAACAGAACCCCCACCGCGATCAGCACGATGATCGCGGTCAGGTTGAGATTGAGATTCAACCGTTTCATGAAGGGAGCCTAGCGCAGATCAGATCCCATGTCAGCGAATATGCTGTTCACAGACTTTTCGGAAGTGATAGCCCGAGATGGCCAGCGTAATCGCCAGGGGTACCTGTGCCGGTCGCCGAAACGCGGTCCAGACCAGCAGCTTCCAGTACTCCAACCGCTCGCGGCCAAGGAGCCCGAGCCGATAGAATGACCGCACCAGCGCGGCGATGTCGGCCCGCGTGAGGTGACGTGCCACGCGCGGCGTCCGAAACTCGCGCAGCAGCGTACGCACGCGCTTGTAGTAGTGGCGCGGGGCGTAGATGGTCTCGAGAATCTCGCGATAGCCGGCATGCAGCTTCTCGATGTCCATGCGCGTTACGATGTTGGTGGTCCCTTCCACGTTGTCGCCCGAGGCGGCGCCGCGCAGGCGACCCTCGGCCTGCATACGCTGATAGAGCTTCGTGCCCTTGGGCGCCTGGAGCAGACCCACCATGGCGGTCGCGATGCCACTGCGCTGAATGAAGTCGATCTGGCGACGAAAGACCGAAGGCCCATCGCTGTCAAAGCCCACGATAAAGCCGCCCTGCACCTGCAGGCCGGCCTGCTGCATGCGCTTGACGTCGGCCACGAGATCGCGGTGCTCGTTCTGCCTCTTGCTGCACTCCGCCAAAGCGGCCTCATCGGGTGTTTCGATGCCGACAAAGACGGTGTCGAACCCGGCCGCCACCATCTGGCTCATCAGCGTCGCATCGTCGGCCAGGTTGATCGAGGCCTCGGTCTGGAACGTGATGCCCGGGTGCGATGCACGCCAGTTGATCAGGCGCGGCAGCAGGTCTGCCTTGAGGTGACGCTTGTTGCCGATAAAGTTGTCATCCACAAAGAAGACGTTCCCGCGCCAGCCGCACACATACATCGCATCCAGCTCAGCCACGATCTGGGCCGTACTTTTGGTCCGCACACGGTGCCCCAGCAGCGAGGTGATGTTGCAGAAGTCGCAGTTGAACGGACAGCCACGCGAGTACTGCAGCGCCATGGAGTGGTAGTGCTTGCGATCGGCCAGCTCCCAGCGCGGCGTGGGTGAGTCGGCCATGTCGGCGTAATCATCCGTGGTATAGACCGCCTCGGCCTGGCCGCGGCTGACGTCCTCCAGGAAACGCGGCAGCGTCAGCTCGGCCTCGTTGAGCACGGCGTGATCAACCCCCTCGATCTCCGCGTGCTCCATCGTGAAAAGCGGTCCCCCGCCCACCACCGTCAGACCGGCCTGCTTGCAACGTGCCACCAGGCTCCGCGCCGCCTCACGCTGCACGATCATGCCGCTCACAAAAGCCATGTCGGCCCAGGCCAGGTCACGCGGATTGAGGCGGCCTACGTTGAGATCGACCAGGCGCACCTCCCAGTCGGACGGCAGCATTCCCGCCACGGTGAGCAAGCCCACCGGCGGGAAGGTCGCGCGTTTGCCCACAAAACTGAGGGCGTGTTTGTAGCTCCAGAAGGTATCGGGAAACTCGGGGTACAGCAGCAATAGGTTCATCGTGAAACCACCCTTTCTGATTGATGTTTCACGATCACTATCGCGCCGGGCTGTCACCGTTCTGTCACGGCCTGAACTTTTTTTTGATAGTGTTCAAATGTTGGCGCCAGGGCGTTTTGACCCCTGCCAGCTCGCCTGGCAGGTGAATTAGCTTAACAGCCAAAGAGAATGATCAGGAAGAACCGCGGCTGCGAGCGCGAGCCCTGGCCCATGGGCCTTTTTCTCGCGCTTTGCCAGCCTCTGGGCTGGGTACGTTGGCCGCATTGGCAGATAAGCTCTTGGCTCCTGCCAGCAAGCTGGCAGGGGGCCGGGCGTCAACATTCGAACGATACCAACTTTTTTGGGCGCCCCGCCTCAGGCGCCGGCGATGCGAGGCATGGGCAGCGGCGCCTTGGCCATCTCGCCGTAGACGAACTTCAGCAGCAGATCGCGCTTCAGCTCCTGGCTTGCCGGTGCATCCCACAGGTTCACGAACTCGCCCGGATCGTCCTGCAAGTCGTAGAGCTCACCATACTCCCGGTTGAAGTGCACGGTCAGCTTATAGCGTGCGTCGACATAGGTGCGCATATTCATCGTGGTGGGCTGATGCTGGTTCTCAACAATCACGTGACGACGCAGACTCGCGGTTTCGCCAAACCAGACGGCGCGCTCGTTAACGCCGGTCATCCGGCGCGGCACCGGCAGGCCGGCGATGTCCAGGAAGGTCTGCGGCAGATCCACGGTCGACTGCAGCGCCTCCGACACGCGACCAGCCGGAATGCAGCCCGGCAGGCTGACCACCAGCGGCACCTTGATCAGGTCCTCGTAGTGATGGATGGCCTTCTTGGTCAGGCCATGCTGGCCCAGAAAATCGCCGTGATCCGTCGTGAAGCAGACCAGCGTGCTTTCGGTTAGTCCCAGCGCATCAAGTTGGTCCAGGATGACCCCGATGTAGCGGTCGAGCATCGTCATCATGCCGTACATCGTGGCGATATGTTTGGCACGCACCTCACGCGAACACACGTGGCAGCCGGCCCCATGTACGCCATTGCCTTCAGGCTCCTTGAAGGTGCTGAAGTCGGGGTTCTGCTGTTGCGACAACGCGAAGTAAGGCGGCTTGTCGTCGAACTCTCCGTCGCGATGCTCCGGTACGGTGACGTCGGCAGGATCGTACATGCTGGCATAGGGTTCCGGCACCATGTAGGGCGGATGCGGATCAAAGAAGCTGGCCCACAGGAAGAAGTTCTGGCCCTTCTGCTGGAATTCCTCCATCAGCGCGTTGGTGCGTTCAGCGGTCCACGCATCGTAGTGCAGCGCCTCAGGAATGTCCCACGCCTCGCCGGTGGCAGGGCGTTTGCGACTCGACAGCGGATAGCCCTCCTGGGCGGGAAGATCTGACGGGGTCGGCACAAAATAGTCGCGCCAGGCGCCGGGCGCCTTCTCCTCCAGCCAGAGCGCGTAGTGCTGTCCGATATGAGCCTCATCGACATGGTTGCGCGCCAGCTCGACATGATCGAAACCGTAGAAAGGCCCGTGGAAGCCCCGCCAGAACTCCAGGTCGTGCAGCACCGGGTAGGCCTCGAGCGAGGGATACGCCTCCGTGGAGGCCAGGGGCTGAAAATGGGCCTTGCCGACCAGGGCTGTGCGATAGCCCCCCGCCTGAAAGGCGTCCCCCACAGTCGGGACATCCTCCATCAGCTTGGTGCCGAGCGAGTAGGCGCCATGCTGACTGGGGTAGAGCCCCGTAATCCAGCTTGCGCGTGTGGGCGTACAGGTGGGATTGACCGTGTAGGCGCGATGAAAAGTGGTACCACTTTTAACCAGCCGGTCGAGAGCGGGTGTCTTTACCTCCGGGTTGCGGTACCCCATCGCCATCCAGTGCTGCTGGTCACTCGTAATAAAGAGAACATTGCGTTTCGTATCCGTCATGACAGCAGCCCCTTGAGCTCTTCGACCAGGCGGTCGCGTTCGGGGGCGGCTTGCGCATAGACCTCCTCGGCTTTGTAGAACTCGAGGATATCGACGCCGACGATGGTCGGTCGAATATAGATGTCGGGTGGTGTGAGGGTGCATTTGGCGGCCACAATCGAGTTCTGCATGATGTCGAAGGTGCCCAGTACAGCCCGCACCAGGTTGGGAATCTGGCCGGGCTTATCGGGTTGCATCTCGCCCATCACGTCGATGGCGATCGTGACATCACAGTCATCCAGCAGGTCATGCGGCACTGGGTTGACGCCACCACCATCGATCAGGACGCGGCCTTCGCGCTGGACGGGCGTAAAGACGCCGGGAAGTCCCATGCTGGCCTTGACCGCCGAGCGCAGATCACCTGACTCAAGCACGACTTGTTCTGACTTCCAGAAGTCGGTCGCCACGATACGCAGCGGCGTCTCCAACTCCTCAAACGTAGCCGCCCCCATCTGGCCATAGAGGAAGTCGATAAACTTGTCGCCTTTGAAGAGTGCACTGGGGCTGAAATCGACATCCAGAAATTCAAACCAGCGCAACACGTCACGTTTCTTGAGGGCCGCCCGAAACGAGTCGCCCTTGTTGATGATCATACCTTCGACGCCGGCGCGAATGCGCTGGCCACTGATGCCGGCGGCGTAGAGGGCGCCCATAATGGACCCGATACTGGTGCCCGTGATGCGGTGCGGCCGCACCCCCATCTCATCCAGCGCCTCCAGCATCGGCACATGCGCCAACCCCTTTGCGCCGCCACCCCCTAAAGCCAAACCAATCTTGATATCTTTCATGCTGTGAACTTAGCAGGCCGGGCTCCGCTCAATCCAGATGAAAAGTCGGGGCGACTCTGTTAGGGTGGCATTGATATGGAACAGACGATCCTACATGTGGATATGGATGCCTTCTTTACGTCGGTCGAGCAACGCGACCGGCCGGAGTTAAGGGGAAAGCCGGTCGTGGTGGGGGCGCCACACGATCAACGTGGGGTGATTGCGGCGGCCTCCTATGAAGCCCGCCAGTTTGGGATCCACTCCGCCATGCCCTCGCGCGAGGCCTACCGCCGCTGCCCGGATGCGGTCTTTCTGCCGCCGGACGGTGAGCGCTATGCCGAGGCCTCAGCCGCCATCCGCGACATCTTCGAGCGCTTTACGCCATGGGTCGAGCCGATCTCGATCGACGAGGCCTTCCTGGACGTGAGCGGGGTACGGCAGCTTTTCGGCGACGGCGAACAGATCGCGCGTCAAATCAAGGACGCCATCCGGGAGGAGACGCAACTGACGGCGTCGGCCGGCGTGGCGTGCAACAAGTTCCTGGCCAAACTGGCCAGCGACATGGATAAGCCCGACGGCCTGACCGTGGTGCCGACGGACCCGGCGGCGATTGCGGCCTTCCTGGCCCCGCTGCCGGTCGGCCGCATCTGGGGGGTCGGCAAGGTCATGCAGCGCCACCTTGAGAAGGCCGGCATCCAGACCATTGCCCACCTCCAGCAGATCGACCCGGATCGGCTGGCCCGGCTGATCGGCCAGCGCGGGGCGGCCCACCTGCAGCAACTCGCGTGGGGACGCGATGAACGCAGCGTGGAGACCGAGCGCGAAGAGAAGAGCATCTCAAACGAGTACACCTTCAGCGAAGACTGCGCGGACTACGCCACGATCCGCGCCGTGTTGATCGACCTGGCCGACAAGGTGGGCGGGCGCCTGCGCGCCTCGGAGAAGCTGGCGGGCCTGGCCCGGCTCAAGCTGCGCTGGCAGGGATTCGAGACCATTACGCGTCAACGACCGATCACCCCCCCGGCCTGCGACGATTTCAGCCTGCGCGCTCTGGCGGTTGAGCTGCTCGACAGCGAGACGCTCGTCAAGCCGGTGCGCCTGGTCGGTTTCGGGGTCAGTAGCCTGGTCACCGAGCCCCCACCCCAGCTGACGCTCCTGATGGACGACGAGCAGGAACGCCAGCGCAACGAGCGGCTCAGTCATGTGGTCGACCGCATCCGTCGCGATTTCGGGAGCGACAGCATCCGCCGCGGATCGCAGGGCGAAAGAGATTGAGCCGAGCGCGACGCACTAGTAGAGTGCACACCCCAACTGGAGATAGATCCCCGTGGAAAGAGATAAACTACCCCAACCGATTGCTGAGGCCGTAGCAGCGCGCTATCCCGACGAGCCCATCCGGCTTGCGATCAGCTCGGACATTGCGCATCACGGCCAGTACGGCACGGAGTGGCTCGTGGCGACCGGCGGCCATCTGCTCGTCTTTCCCGGTGACAGCGCGACGGCGACGCATGACCTCGCCCTCTCCGACCTGGAGGAGCTCAAGGCCGTGGACACCGTTGGGGCGGGCGCCGTAACCGTGCGCACACCCTCGGCCACCTATCACGTGATCAGCTACACCGAGGCCCGCTCGGATGATTTTCACAAGGTCGTCGACGGGATCAAGGCGCTCAAGGAGGGCGAGGCGGTCACGGAGCATCACACGGTCTCGGACCGCAAGCGCTGTGAGCAGTGCGGCCGCGCGATCCCCGAATCCATGCGCGCCTGCCCGCACTGCCTCAAGCGGCGTCAGGCGGTGCTGCGCATCTTCTCGTTTTCGCGTCCGTATATCTGGCAGATCGCGGCTATCTTCCTGATCTCCTCACTCTCCACCATGGCGGCACTTCTGGTGCCCTACATGAGCAAACTCTTCATCGACTTCGTCTTTCGGCCCGACGCCGAGAGCGGCACCTTCCCGCACGGCGGCTGGCATCTCTGGTGTGTCGCGGCCATCTTCGTAGCCTATGCCCTGCAGTCTTTCTTTTCGGGATGGCAAGAGCGCCTCTCGGGGGTGGTGGGTTTCAAGACAGTCTACGATGTACGCGCCGCGATCTATAAGCGTATCCAGGAGCTCTCGCTGACCTTCTTCGACAAACGCCATACCGGATCCATCATGGCACGGGTCAACCAGGACACGGGTGAGCTACAGCGTCTCTTGGTTGACTTCATCCCTATATCGCTCGAATCCCTTCTCTCGCTCGTGGGCGTGGGCATCCTGCTCTTCGTCGTGAGCTGGCGCCTGACCCTCTTCGTGATGCTGCCCATCGCGGGAACGATCCTCTTGCTGCGCCTGATCGTCCCGGTCGTACGCGTCTTCTTTCACCGTTACTTCCACCGCCGTTCACGGCTCTCGGCCCTGGTCAACGACTCGCTCTCCGGCATCCGCGTGGTCAAATCATTCGGCCAGGAGACCCTCGAGATGGACAAGTTCCGGCGCACCAGCCAGGTGTACCGTGATGCGGGGATCGACCTCGTGCGCCGCTGGAGCATCTATCATCCTCTGATGCACTTCACCATCATGTGCGGGGCGGTGCTGGTCTGGTTGGTCGGCGGACGCCTCGTCTTTCGCGGGACGGAGGCGCCGGGAGGACTGTCGATCGGGGATGTGGTGGCCTACTCCGGCTACCTGATGATGTTCTATCGGCCGGTCTTCATGCTGACGCGCCTGGCCCAGATGATCACGAATGCGCTTACGGCGGCCGACCGCGTATTCGACATCATCGACACCACGCCGGACATCCAGGATGCACCGGATGCCGTCGCCATGCCCCACATCGAGGGTCATATCGCCCTCGACAACGTCACCTTCGGCTACACCCGCCACCAGCCGGTCATCAAGGAGCTCACACTCGACATCCCGGCCAACAGCATGATCGGCCTGGTCGGTAAGAGTGGCGCCGGCAAGAGCACCTTGATCAACCTGATGAGTCGCCTCTACGATGTCGATAGCGGCGCGCTACAGGTGGATGGGGTCGACGTGCGCCAGATTCGTCAGGCCGATTTGCGCCGGAACATCGGCGTCGTGCTGCAGGAGACCTTTCTCTTCACCGGCTCGATCTTGCAGAACATCTCCTACGCCAAGCCGGATGCCACACGCGAGGAGGTCATCGCGGCGGCCATCTCGGCGCATGCGCACGAATTCATAATCAGCAAGGTCGATGGCTACGACACGCTCGTGGGCGAGCGTGGCAGTCGCCTCTCCGGCGGCGAGAAGCAGCGCATCGCCATCGCACGCGCCATCCTACGCAATCCGCGCATCCTGATCCTGGACGAAGCGACCTCGTCGGTGGATGTGGAGACCGAAGAGAAGATTCAGCAGGCCCTGGCCAACCTGACACGCGGCCGCACCACGATCGCGATTGCGCATCGTCTGGCCACGCTGCGCAACTGCGACCAGCTTGTTGTGATCGAGGATGGCGAGATTAGCGAGATGGGCACGCACAAGGAGCTGATGCAGAAGGAAGGCGCCTTCAGCAAGCTGGTCCAGTCGCAGGAAGCGCACTCAACCATCATCGCCGTGGAGGGATAGCCAAGATGAACCTGTTGGACCCCACCCAGATCACGTTTTCCCGCTCTGCGGAGGGTGAGCTGCGTTTACGACTCGCCGACGGCAGCGTGCACGCCCCCGTGCACTGCCGCCGCCTCTTCCCCCTCACCGACCCGGGGCACTACATCTCGGTGCAGCGCCCGGACGACAAGGAGCAGCCCGAGATTGGGATCCTGAAGCGGCTGGATGACCTGTCACCCGACCAACGGCGCCACGTGACAGAGGATCTTCAGCACCAGCATTTTCTGCCCGAGATCACCGATATCGTCGATATCGTGTCCCTGCACGGGCTGGACGAATGGAGCGTGGTCACCGACCGCGGACCGATCACCTTCTTTGTCAGCGGCCGCAAGGAGAGCATGGTCGTCACGCCCGAGAACCTACTGCTCCTGACCGATATCGAGAAGTGCCGCTACCGCGTCACCGACTACACGACCCTCACCCCACGGGCGCGGCTGCTGCTTGAGCGCACACTGCCCTGAGCACGCTCGCCGCGGCCAGGTGGGCCATGGCATCCCTCACCGTCGCCTCTGGACTCACCAGCAGATCATTGCAGCCTGCGTCACGCAGTGCACGCGCGGTGGGTTGACCGATGGCCAGCACCTCCCGGGACGCCAGGGCTTCGAGACCCCACTGTGCCATAAAGACTTCAACGGCCGAGCTGCTGGCAAAAAAGACCGTATCGAATGCGGGCAGCGTAGTTTGGCCCGTAGAGACGTTGCGGTAGATACAGACATCATCCACCTCGACGCCCTGTGCGCGCAGCTGGGAGGCCAGTCCGGGACCCGCCTTGTCCGATCGCACACGCAGCACCCGCGCACCCGGCGCCATGCGCGCCTTCGCGAGGGGCAGTAGCCCCTCCGCCCCGAAGCCTCGCGCCGGCACGGCATCCGGCGTGAGTCCGGCCGCATGCAGCTCGCGCAATGTACCGGGTCCACACGCCATAATCGGCGGCAGCCGCCGCACATCCCCTGCCCCCTCGTGCACTCCCGCCAGCAGGCAGCGCACCGCCGAGGGCGAGGTCACGACCAGCCAGTCATACGCATTTGCTACGGCGGCGGCCTCCGCGGCCGCGGGTCCCGGCAGCAACTGGATCAGCGGCAGGGCGAGGGGCCGGCCACCGGCATCGAGCACTTCGCGCTGCGCTTCATCCTGCAACGCCGCGCTGCAGGTCAACAGCACGCGGCGCCCCTGTAGGGCGCCCCCGTCGCGCGAGAAACCGTAGCGCGCCACATCGCCCACCACGATCAATCCGGCCGGCCGGCCCGGCAGCTCCGCCAACGGCGCGGCCATGTCGTCGGCCAGCGTCGCCACACGGCCGCGCAGCACCTGCTCCACCGGCGATCCTGCATTCAGCACCACGGCCGCCGGGGTGTCACCGCTCAGACCCTCCTCGACCAGTTGCGCTTTCAGTTCAGGCCAGGCCGAGATGGCCATAAAGAGGACCAGCGGCAGGTGCAGACGGTCGGTCGCGTCCAGTGAGGTGATGGCTCCGCCCTCGCCCCGACCGGTGATAATGCTGAAACCGTTCGACACCCCACGCCGGGTCATGAGGATACCGGTCGAGGCACCCATCACGCTCAGGCTACTGATCCCCGGCAGCACACGGTAAGGCAGCTGGAGTGCATCCAGCGCCTCGACCTCTTCAGCCAGCCGTCCAAAGATGCAGGGATCGCCTCCCTTGAGTCGCACCACGCGTCGGCCGCGCCGGGCGTAGTCACACAGCATCTGCGTGGTGTCCTGTTGCGGCACCGTGTGGGCCCCGGCCCGCTTGCCTACATCAACCACAACCGCATCCGGAGGGCAATGGGCCAGCAGGGCGGGATCCATCAGCGTGTCGTGCAGGCAGACATCGCACTGCTGCAGGGCTGCCACACCGGCGACCGTGCAGAGATGCGCATCCCCCACCCCGGCCCCCACAAACGCGACGGCCTTCATGAAGAGACTACGCAGCCGCGTAAAGCGTGCATCACCCGCGCGAAACGTTATGGCCAGACTGCCCTGTCCCTCCGGTGTCGGCAGTTCGGCAAGCGGGATCCACTCCGTGATGCGGTCTTCGAGACCAAGTCGCAGGAGAGCGCAGCCAGCCATCAGGATGGCATCAAAGGCGCCTGCATCGAGTTGGGCCAGACGGTCCTCGATGTTGCCGCGGATCGGCAGTAGCGCGGCCTGTGGCAGCTGGGTCTCGCACCAGCTCACGCGCCGTTCGCTGCTGACCCCGATACGGGGTTCGTCCGGCCAATCGGCCGTGGTTTCGCCGCGGCGCAGGATCAGGACATCACGCGGGTCGGCCGGCTCGGGCAGCCAGCACCAGTCGAGGCCATCACGCGGGTGCGGCGGCACATCCTTGGCGCTGTGAATCGCCGCGTCCAGCGCGCCGCTCAGCACGGCGTCATCCAGGTCACGCGTAAAGAAATCCTCGGGACTGGCCTGCAGGTCCATCACGCGGTCACGATCGCCGGGTGAAGAGGCCTCAATAAGGTCAAAGCAGACGGCCGGCAGCCGTTCATGCAGGCGGTCGAGGGCCGCCCGGGCCTGGACCAGAGCCAGGTGACTGTTACGCGTGCCCACCTGTAAACGTAGCGACGATTCTGTCATAGAGATCCCTGTGCTGCGTGACCGTTTCCTCGGCCAACCGGTCGATCGCGGCCAGGTCGGCCGCTTCACGTCGGTACCAGTGCTTCAAATCGTCCAGATCCACGATCCGGGTATTGTCCATCGCCTCGGCCAGCTCCGGGTCCACGTTACGCGGAATCGAGAGGTCCACAATCAAGACCTCGTGCTCCTGGTTGAGAAACGGGGCGTGGGCCTTGTGCAGAACATAGCCGGAATGGGCCGTCGTGCAGAGGATAACATCCACCTCCGACAGCTCTTCGCGCAGCCGGTTAAACGAGAAAAGGTTGACCCGGTCGCCGGCCCCCTCCGGGACCGTGGGCTGGTTGGTATGGTAGCACCAGTTGCAGCGGCCGCCGCGCGACAGGACGCGGTCGAGCACCGCCTTGCCCACCACGCCCGAGCCGAGCAGGAGGACCGACCGCTCGCGCAGGGGTCCCTCCAGAGCGGCATCGACATAGTCCAGACAGAGGTCTTCGATCTCGAAGTCACGCAGCAGTGGCCCCGCTTCGGCCCGGATGGCCTTGGAGACCCGCAGCGTGGCCGAGACCCAGTCCTGCACGAGGCTGCCGGCCCAGTTGACTTCGAGTGACGCCTCGAGGGCCCCCTTGATCTGGGCCACGATGTGATTCTCGCCAGGCGTCTGCGAGAGCAGCCCGGCGGCGGTCACGGCCGTGTGGGTAAAAGCCTCGTAGCCGTGCTTCACATAGTAGCGATCGTCGGGGAGGTGGTCGAAGGCGAGGATCTGTTTGACCAGTCCGCTGTCGAGCGCCTCGCTCGACACGGCCGCCCAGACCTCCACGCGGTTGCAGGTATTCAGAATCATGAACTCGTGGATGCCCCACACCTGCGCCAGCATACGCCCCACCGCCTGGGCCCGCTCACCAGCCAGGTGATAGGTTTCGCGCTCAGTCAGGGAGAGCTGGTGATGACTGGTTCCGATCACGACCAGGCCGGCCGTCTCGACCATCTGGACATGTCGCGCCAGGCTGTCTTTGACCAGCCGTGAGCGACGGCAGGATTGTCCACCCGTGGCGACCGACACAGTCAGGTTGTCCTTGCGGAACGTGGCTGGGGTCACGAAATCGCCGTCGGGCCAGTTGCCGTCCACCGAGCAGCAGAGAATATCCTGTGCGCGACAGAGCTCCAGGACCTGCTTGTTCACGGCACGGTCGTTCGTGGCGGCAAACACGAGAAAAGCGTCCTGGGCGTCCTTCGTCTCGAAGGCCTGCTCCTTCCAGGTGATGGCACCGTCCGCCGCCAGTTCCTGCAAGGGCTCCAAGAGCTCGGGGCTGACCACCACAATATCGGCTTTCGCCACCACGAGGTGGCCGACCTTACGGGCCGCAATTGTGCCGCCGCCCACGACCACGCAGCGCCGCCCCTTGGGCAGCACGTTGATCGGCAGCGCCGGCTCGGCCCGTCGTCCTGTCTGATGATTACCGCTCACATGCTCTCCCTGCGCCGCAGGCGCCAACTTCTCCTACGAAGCCTTGGCGAAGTAGGATCCGTGTCCCATCCGTGTCATCCGTGGTCAGTTTCCCCGGTCATCCGCATCTTCGCTGAAATACTTGGGACTGGTCTTCTTAAACTCGCGTAGCGAGCAGAGGACGCGTCCGTTCTTGAGTCCGGCCGCACGCTGAAGCTGGCCGAAGAGATCGATGGTCGTTGGCCATGCCGCTGTATGTATCATGGCATAGAGGTCAAAATCAAAGTCAGGATCACGCGGCCGCTGGTAGCAGTGCGTCACCTGCGGGAACGACGCCAGCGCGCGCCCGGCTTCGAGGGCTTGATCGGCAGGCACCTTCCAGACACACATCGCGTTGGCCTTGAACCCCATGTTGCGGTGACGCAGGATCACGCCAATACGGCGCAGGATGCCACTGGCCGACCACTCGCGCAGCGTATGTATCAGCGCGTCCACATCGCACCCGAGCTGTGCGGCCACATCATCAAACGGGGACGCACTCAGGGGCAGGTTGCCCTGCATGGCCCGCACAATCGCCTTGTCGCGGTCCGAGAAATCACGGAACGAGATGTCCTCACCAGCCACATCGGGTGTAATCGCTCGCGCCTCGATTCCCGGAAAAATCTCGGCTCGATTGCGCCGGGAGGGGTCGAAGACCACATCGATCTTGAAGCGGCGGATGGCCGGCAGCACCAGGATGCGGTGAGGCGCCATGGCGGCCTTGAGCTCGTCCAACTCCTGCTGGAAGAGGCCGTCCAGGCGTGCCAGAGTGAACCAGAGATTGGGCACATGCGCGCCCCCCCCCGCCCCTGGCGTATCGAGCGGAAGCTCGGGTGGCCAGCCGCGCACGTAGCAGTGCGTGATTCCGGTGTAGGGGGTCAGTGCGGCCGCGCGCGTCTCGACCTCATCCTCCGGGACATCCACGGCACACAGCGCACTGAGGTAGCCCAACCGCCTGACGTCGAAGACCGCCCCGAAGCGGCGAGCCTGCTTCTCGTCAAAGAG
Organism: Verrucomicrobiota bacterium; assembly: GCA_018648805.1. Classification (GTDB taxonomy): domain Bacteria; phylum Verrucomicrobiota; class Kiritimatiellia; order UBA8416; family JABMPJ01; genus JABMPJ01. The sequence goes on along the minus strand of JABGQM010000003.1, from coordinate 102,416 downwards.
CGCGCGCAAGGTGCCCAGGACCTCCGCCTCACTCAGCTCCAGCGTTTCACCCAGCTCAGCAAAGGGACGCCGCGCGACGGGAATGCCGCGCTGTAGAGATACCAGAAGATCATTATTATCAGTTGTCATATCGTGTTCTCTTCACTGCGGTATCGTCCATATGTTGACGCCCAGTAGTAAATCGGCAATGTAGTATCCAGGGGACGGGTTGTCATCCACACTTCATCGTACCCTTAGTCCCACACTTAATCTCACACTTACTTGGTTACACCTAGTCGACCCGCTTCGTCGTAAGCCATGGTTGATGAGCGACTAAGCAGGTCGACTAAGCGTAACCAACGAAGGGTGGCGACTAAGTGTGCGATCAAGTGTGGGCTTAAGCGTGAAGACGCTCGTGCTTGCCAATTGTCCTTTCCGGGTTCATGCCTGTGCGTTCAGGCGTCAACATTTGAGCGATACCGATTCATCTCCATCACATGCCCTCTCTTCGAACAGGGCCTAACTACGCCGATCCCTCACGTCGCGGCACATAGGTGCACTGCGGCTCCTCGGCCAGGTAGTTCCCCGTCAACTCGTAGGCCCGCGCCCGACAGCCGCCGCAGACATGCACAAACTCACAGACCCCGCACTTGCCTTCGTAGCGTTCATGCGCACGCAGGTCGCGGAATACGGCCGACTCCTCATAGGCGCGTCGAAAATCGAAGTCGAGCGCACGCAGACTGCCCGAGGCCGTATCGAGAAAGCCGCACGGCTGCAACACGCCGCGGTGCGAGATAAAGACAAAGCCCTGCCCGGCCATACAGCCGGTCGAAGCCGGGCGTCCCCCACCATGGCCGTGCGGATGTCCTGTGGCGCCTGTGGGCGGGGCGTGACAGGCCGCTGGTGTCGGCGGCGCATCGGGGGCCGTGGGGGCCTGCCGTATCACACGCGCGAAATGCGGGGCGCAGGTGGTCTTGACGCGAATCGGCGCCGTTTGGGCCATCTCGTGGGCCCACAACAGTGTACGTTCATACTGCTCCGGTGAGATCTCGAGGCCACGCAGCGCCTCCCCGCGTCCGGTCGGCACCAGGAAGAACATGTCAAACATGATGGCGCCCAATTCAATGGCGCGCGCGAGGATGGCGGGTAGCTCATCGACATTGAGCGAGGTCACGGTGGTGTTGATCTGAAAGGCAATGCCGGCATCGATGGCGTATTGGAGTCCCTCCATCGTGCGGGCATGGGCGCCCGGCACGCCGCGGAAGGCGTCGTGCGACGCTTCTGTGGCGCCGTCCAGGCTGATGCTGATGCACTGCACGCCGGCCGCTTTCAGCTTGCCGGCTGTCTCGGGCGTAATGAGATGACCACACGGAGCCATCACCACGCGCATCCCCTTGTCGCTGGCGTAGCGCGCCAGCTCGTAGATATCGGGGCGGGTCATCGGCTCACCGCCGGTCAGGATCAATACCGGTTTCACATAGGCCGCAATGCCGTCAATCAGCTTGCGACACTCCTCCGTCGAGAGCTCGCCCTCATACATCTCATCGCGGGCCGAGCCACGACAATGCTGACAGCGCAACGCGCAGCGCCGCGTCATCTCCCATGCAATCACCTTGGGGCCCGCGTTATGCAATACCAATCTCCTCATCGGTGAGGTAGCAGGCCGGGTCGACGCCCCACACGTCGCCCGTGGCGGCCTCGCCGCGGGCGCGCAGGTTGCCGCCGCAGATATCGAGAAAGCGGCACTGCGCGCAGCGGCCCGTGACATGCTTGGGCTTCTCGCGCATGGCTTGGAGGAGAGCATCCGGGGCCTCCCCCCAGATTTCGCTGAACGGCTTTTCGCGCACGTTGCCGACCGGATGATGCCGCCAGAACTGGTCGGGGTAGACCGTGCCGTCCCAGCTCACGCAGCCGATCCCGTGGCCCGAGCTGTTGCCGCCATTCATCTTCAGAAGCTGCATGACCTTATCGGCCTGGGGATGGTTCTCCTTCTGCATACGCAGGTGGAGATAGGGTCCATCGGCATGGTTATCGACCGTCAACACCTCCTTGGGCAGACCGCGCGCGTGCATGTCGGCCGTGCGGTCGATGATCCTGTCGACAATGCTGCGCATCGTGTCGTGGTCGAGATCGTCGGTGATGATCTCCTCGCCGCGTCCGCTATAGACCAGGTGATAGAAGCAGACACGCGGAATATTCTCGCGCTCAATCAGGTCGAAGATCCCATCCAAGTCGTGCGCATTGGCCTTCGTGATCGTATAGCGCAGGCCGACCTTGATCCCGTTGGCCTGGCAGTTGCGGATGCCCTGCAGGGCCTGCTCGAACGCGCCATCCACGCCGCGGAACTTATCGTTTGTAGCCTGGAGGCCATCCAGGCTGACGCCCACATAGGAGAGTCCGACGGACTTGAGTCGCGCCGCTGTGGTATCGCTGATCAGCGTGCCGTTGGTCGAAATCACCGCACGCATACCGCGCTGCACGGCGTGATCGGCCAGCTCGGGAAGATCGCGCCGTGCCAGCGGCTCACCGCCGGAGAAAAGGATCACCGGCACCCCGAAATCGGCCAACTGATCGAGCAGCGTCTTTCCTTCAGCCGTGCTCAGCTCATTGCTTGGCTGGTCCGCGACCGCATGGGCGTAACAGTGCACGCAGCGCAGGTTGCAGCGTTGCGTCACATTCCACACCACGACCGGCTTCTTATCGCGCGAAAACTGCAGCAAATGACTGGGTAAACTGCCTGAATGACGCCCATATCGCAGCGCATCCGACGGCTCCACCTGCCCCATGTATAGCTTTGAAATTCCGATCACTGATACATCCTATCCGTTGCGATTAGGAGTTAATCATGACAAAAGAGGTTATCTATCACAACCATTAAGAAGGGCCTCTATTAACTGGCGTCGCAGCGCAACGCTCACGACGCATAGTTGTGCAGGCCGGCGAAGAGGCGTGAGAGGTTGACCCAGAGCAGCGTAATGATGATGGCCACCATCCCGGCGACTGCAATCGCGCCGGTCAGGCGGGCGCGGCCGCGTCCAAAGAGGGCGCGTGCATGCAGATAGCCGGCAAAGATCAGCCACGTGGCGAGCGACCACATCTCTTTCGGGTCCCATCCCCAGTAGTCACCCCAGGCCAGCTTGCCCCACCAGCTGCCGAGAATCAGACCCAGCGTCAGGAGCGGAAATCCAAGCAGTACGAGGCGATAGGTTCCCTCTTCGTAGCTCACAAGCTCCGGATCGGCGGGGCGATCCCGGCCCGCCACGCAGTAGATCGCCTGCACGGCCGCCTTGGCCATGACGATGTAGCTGGCCATATAGACCGCCACATGCGGGGCGAAGAGCCAGCACTGCAGCGCCGGCGGCAGCTGTTGCGGTTCGGCGTTGAACACGAAACCGGCCGGGAAGAGCACGATCACCCCCAGCAGCATATCGACCGTATCGCCACCGATCCGCATGGCGCGCCGGCAGAAGCGGGAGAGCGGCCAGATCATGCCGAGGCAGACAAACACCTCGAACAGGTTCTGCATCGGCACATGCCGGACATCGATCCAGCGGTAGATGAAGGCCACCAGGACGACCACAAAGCTGGCCGCATAGAGCGCGTCGCCCAAGCGGCGACGGCGGATCAGGCGGGCCGTAAAAGCCAGCAACAGCACGGCGATGGCGAGATAGATCAGCGCGCCCTGGATGGAGTACTTGATCGCCATGCCTATGCCTTGCTCCTCATGTAACGGATCACATGGCGTAGCCAGCACTGCCACATAATGCCGAGGCAGAGCAGCGCGTAGCCGCCGAAGACGCACCACAGACCGCTATCCGACACCACGGAGAGCACTGTGTACTGGCCCCGCTCACTGTCGTAGCTGCTCTGGTAAAAATCGTAACCACCGTAGTGCAGCGGCTTGTTGACCTCGATCACCTTGCGCTTGACCTCGCGCCCGCCGTCCATGATCACGAGGTCGCTCTTGTAGTCGCTGATCCCGGTCACGGCCGCCGGCTCATAGGTGAGCTTCAGCCCCCCATAGGAGACGTCATGTTCCATCAGCCCGGCCGGAAAAACGAAGCGGCGCGTCACGGCGCCATCCGCCGCGGTCAGCTCGATCTCCAAGGCCGGATTACTCCCTGCCGCGGCATCATCGGTGACGGTGCGTTCCCCCTCGCCAATCGTGATCTTGAAATTGCGGAAGACGCGCAGGATACGGAGGGCCGTCCGTTCACCCCCCCAGGCCATCCCCTCCCCTGCCACGGCATCCAGGGCGGTCGCGCGCCCGTCCGGAGCAGCAACGACCAGAGAGCCCTCGCGCGTGTAATACTCCAACCGGAAGTCGCGCAGCGCCACCGCAAAGGGGAGACTCCCCAGGATGGTCTGTCCGTCACGGGAAATCACCGTGCTGGACTGCTCCCCTTCGAAGATTTGGAGCATGCCTTCGTGGATGCGATCGGACCCGAGATAGCGCGTGTTCAGCTCATGCGCGGTCTGCGATCCCCACAACGCGCCAAGCAGTACCAGGACGCAGCCGGCGTGCGAGAGCAGGAGTCCGGGCTTGCGCCACAGGTTGGGAACAGAGAGAAAGCCAAGACCAAAGAGGATTGTCAGGGCGAACCAGAAGAGGACGACCGGTGTGGAGCCAAAGAAGGCCGCGGCGCGCTGTGCCCCCAGGAAGGCGCCCACAATCGAGAGGACCACGAAGACCAGCAGCAACAGGAGCGTTGCCCACATCACGCCCTTGCGCAAGCGGCGCTTGCGATTGGGACGCACTATCGAATCAGACCCCATATAACGGCTCCATGACTTCACTGTCAGCCGGGAACCATGCACCACATGCCGCGCGGCGTCACGCAGAAAGCAGTGTTTACTGTTCCAGCAGCTCCGCGGTCCGCCCAATTTCGTCGGACTGCAGGATGGCGGCGGCCTGGGTTTCGGCCTGCGCGAGGTCGATCTGCATGATGGCGGTCTGCACGGCGGCCACGCTGCGCGGCTCAATGCTCAGGCAGCGCAGGCCCATCCCCAGCAGCACCGGCAGCAGACGTTCGTTGGCTGCCATTTCGCCGCAGACGGATAGGGGGATGCCGGCCGCGCCGGCGGCGTCGATCACCTTCTTGATACTGCGCAGCACCACAGGATGGTGGTCAATATAGAGATCGACCACATGCTCATTGGTCCGGTCCACGGCCAGGAGATATTGCACCAGGTCGTTGGTGCCAATCGAGAAGAAATCGCACTCACGTGCCAGTGCGGCAGCGAGTTCCACCGCGGCCGGACTCTCGATCATGATACCCAGCTGAGGGTTACGGTTGCAGGCCAGGCCCTCATCGCAGAGCGCCTGGATGGCGCTCTCCACGCAGCCGCGCGCGGCGTGTAGCTCCTCCAGTGACGATATAAGCGGGAACATGATCTTGAGGGACTGCCCCTCCCCTGCGCGAAGCATCGCGCGCAACTGCTGGGCGAAGATGGGCCGGTTCTTGAGCGAGAACCGGATCGAGCGCAGCCCCAGGGCCGGATTGGCTTCGTTCCAAGCCGGCATATACGAGAGAATCTTGTCGGCCCCGATATCGAGCGTGCGCAGGACCACCTCGCGTCCCTCGGCCAGATCGATAATGCTGCGATAGATGCGCAGCTGCTCCTCCTCGGAGGGGAAATCGTTGCGAATCAGGAAGGGAAACTCACTACGATAGAGCCCGATGCCTTCAGCGCCCTGCTGCCAAGCCAAGGCCACCTCGCCCATCAGGTTGATGTTGGCCTGCAACGTGATGCGGGTACCATCACGGGTAGCGGTGAGGCCCGGCGCGGCCGGCGCGGCGGGGTCCTCCCCGGCGTGATCCAGCAGGCTGCGATAGGAGTCGACAAAGGCCTGGTCGGGGTTCACCAGCAGGCGCCCCTCGATACCGTCTAACAGAACGACGGTTTCCTCTTCGATGCGCAGTACATCCTCGTCCTCAATAATCACGAGCGGAATGCCGAGTGCCCGCGCCAGGATCGAGGCGTGCGAGTTGACCCCACCGCCGACCATGACCAGTCCACCGGCACGCTGCGCGACGAGCTTGACGACATCGGAGGGGAGCAGCCCGGCGCTGATGACGATATGTCCGCTGTAATCGGCCCGGGCATCCTCGTCGGCGGGCGAGAGATTCTGCAGCATGCGGTGTCCCAGATCTTTCAGATCATGCACCTTCTCGCGCAGCATCTCCATGCTGCTGGCGGCAAAGGTCTGGATGTAGTCGTTGAAGACGGCCACGATGACCGCCCCGGCGTCCTCTCCCGCCTCGATCCGCCGCCGCATCTCGCCCTCGATTTTCTCATCTCTGAGGAGGAGCTGCTGCGCATCAAAGATCATGGCCACTTCGTGCCCCAACGACGCCTCGGTCTGGCGTTGCAGGGCAACCAACTGGAGCTCCGAGCGACGCAAAGCGTCACGGAAGGCCACCACTCCGCCCCCGGCATCGGCAGGGATTTCGAGGCGCTGCCCGCCGCGATGGCCCGGATCCCACACCGAGGCGGGACCATGGGCTACGCCGCTTGAGACCGCATGTCCCCGGAAAAGTCCTTGGACGCAGTTGGCACACGGCGCCTCGCCCTTCTGGATCTCGTGCAGGCTAAGCAGCAACTTCGCATTGGCCACCGTACTGGCCAACTGTGAGGCGATGGCCTGCAGCGCGCGGGCATCATCGCGCGTAAAGTAGTCGGTCTGGTGGTCCTGAACCACCAGCACGCCGACCGGCTTGAGTCCGCGCAGGATCGGAACGACCAGAAAGGCCTCGTACTGCTCTTCAAAGCTGCCGGGCACCTGCTTAAAAAAGGGGCTTTTGGATGCGACCGCCTCGCGGATGGGGCGCAGCTCCTTGATCGCCATTCCGCATAGGCCTTCGCCGACCTTGAGCGTGACTGTGCCCACGCTCGCCGGATTGAGTCCCTGCGTGGCGCGCAGCACCAGCTCCTCGTGGCGGTCATCAAAGAGGTAGACCGAGCAGACGTCGGCGCGCATATGCGTGGCCACGGTGCGCACCACGGCGCACAAGAATTCATCCAGGCTGTGGCTCTCCTCGAAAATAGCGGAGAGCTCTGCAATGCTGCAGACCAGCGCGACGGTATCCTTACTTTTTGCCATGGACATAGGGTAGAATCTTCATGCCCGAATGCCCAGCCCGGACTTGCACATACGCTTCAAGCTCTCTTTACATCACCCCTCCCCGGTGCTATAAACGCGGCCGAATACAATGCATAGCGTTTTTTCGCTGGCTCAACTCTCAGGGAGAAGGTCATGAGGGACATCACACGTTTCACCGCCATCATCTGTCTGACCGTGAACCTGTGCGCCGGGCTGGCGCACGGCGAAACGGAATTCACCGCCATCCAGGCCGCCATCAACGTGGCGGCCGTGGGTGACGTTGTTAACGTCCCCGCCGGCACCTACAGCGAGTCTATTGTCATCAAGGACGGCATCGTGCTCTGCGGCGCGGGAGCCGAGAGCACCATCATTGATGGTGCGGGAGCCAAGACCGTGGTCACGTGCGGTAAGGGCAGCGCTATCATGGGCTTCACGGTCCAGAACGGGGTTACAGGCGTATTCAACGCCGGCAACTTCATCGGCGTGTCCGACTGTATCATCCAGGATATGTCGGCCGCCTGTGTTCAGTTGACCCTTGGCAGCGCCCTGATTTCCAACAACATCCTTGTTGGCGGCGGCAAGCAGGCCCACGGAATCGTTTCAGCCCAGGCCAACCCGATCATTTCCGGCAACGTGATTTTCGATCATGCGGGCTACGGCATTCTGGGCACACACCACTTTGTGCTGACCATCTCGGGCAACATCATAGCCGGCAACGGGACCGGGGTGCGCTGCACGGTTGGAGCTGAAGCCATCCTGGCCGACAACGTTTTTGATCTGAATGTGGAGCATGTCCATGGTGTGGAGCTCGGAGGAACGGACACCACCAACGCTGTAGATCTGGCGACCGCCATTCCTTATCGCCAGCCCCCCGCACGCGATGAGATCCGTGCCGCGATGGCGCGCGCTTACGACGTTGTCGTAGGCGAGCATGCGGCCCTGATCTACACCCTTTCAGAGGTGCCCGGGACCTTCAACATGACCACGCTCTATCCCTGGGCTACGTTCACGATCAGGTCAACGACAAAGGACACCGCCATCGACGCCTACGCCGCACACGATCTCGTCGAGTTGACGGAAATAAGTGCCTCATGCACGACCTCCCCAATCCCACGTTTCATCGTCAAAAACGAGGCACTGGTCGCGAAGGAACTGGACCGCTACGCCCTGACGTCCACATTCATCGACCCTCAGTCATACGCCACCAACGCCACCGGCCAGCTCGTCTTCAGCCGCCTGACCAACCTCTCCAACATCAGCGTTGTCGGCCCAGCCGGATACGACGTCGTCTCAGTCAGTCACCCCCATACCGCCAGCACGGCAGAGGGCCGGACCACAGTAAGCATCGTCGACATGGGGCACAGCGCCGTCAAGGTCGTGCTGGAGCCGAGTGATCTATAGATGGAACAAGGTCATTGCTGCGGCAAACTTACGATAGTCGTAGGTTAAGGCTCAGGTACGAACTTGGCCCAGCGTTTTGAGACACTCCAAGGCGATCTGTCGCAGGCTGGCGAGGTTTTCGCGTTTGCCCGTATCGGGGTGGACATAGGGATTGCGCGCGTACTGCAGCGCAATGAGCAAGCCGGCCAGCGCAATCACTTCCTCCTGGCTGCGCAGCCCCTTGAGGCGCAGGGGATTGCTCACCTTGATCTGTTGTCCCCATCGACTGAACGAATACTCCCGCGCAAAGCAGAGCAGAACAAGGCCCACATCCTTGATCCCGTCAGCCTTGAACTTGCCCTTACGGGACATCAACCCCGAGAGGAGGTAATTCACACTGGCTATCGTGAAATGAATACCCCGGCCACGCACGGACTGCATCAAGCTCTGCTGGAAGGCAATATCCACCCGCCGGGTCTTCACATCCAAGCAGGCCTCAAACAGGCGACGGTTGACCGGATCGTTGGCCAGTCGCGTAATCCGCCCCTTTAGCCGCGCACGCACTTCGCACTCCACAGCTAGCGAGTACGAGAAGGCGCTACTCCGTGAGAAGTCCGGTGCGCCGCTCTCGCCCTGCGTGCCGTACAGGTATTCAGCCGTCGTCAGCGCCCGCCTGGTCTCTTCAGCCAAGTCGTCATAGTCGGGAAGTTCGCCCTGCAGTCGTGCCAGGGCCGCGCTGCTCAGTTCCCCGTAGCGGTAGGAGGTGGTCGCAGCCTGCATGTTGTTTTCAGACTCGCGCATCAACTCCGGGTTCCCGAGCGTAGTGACGAAGTCATAGGCCTCGTCCTTGACATACGGGTCGACGTCGGGGTCCGCCAGCAGCGCCTTGACGGCCGTGATACACGCATCTCGATCCGCCCCCTGCTCCTGTTCCCGCGCCTGCGTCACCGTGGCCAGTTGCTCCCGGCTTTTGAGGGAGGCGGCATGCGCGGTACGAATCGTCTCAAAGAAGCCTGCCATCTCGTCCTCGATGCGGCTCTTGTGGATGACGTGTGCAGCACCCAGCTTGGTGGCCTGTGCGCCTTCCTCAAACGACCCCACACCGGATATCATGATCACGGGTAGCAAGGGGTCGAACGCCTTGAGAATCTCGATAAGATCCAGACCCTCACGCTCCGTGCGCATCTGCAGGTCCGTCACCACCAGGTCGGGCGGCTGCGCTTGAATACTTCGCAGGGCCTCATCCAGGTCTGCCGCCGCGCGGACGTCGTAGTCCTCAAGCAGAAGCGCGCGCGTGAAGGCGTCGCGGTACTGTGCGTTGTCATCAACAATCAGAATGGTCATCGTTTGATCTGTGCTCATCCGTTACTCCAATCCTCATCACAAATTCCGCGCCGCCGTCGGGATGGTTGCGCGCGGTCACCTTACCCCCGTGAAACTCCTCGACAATGGTCCAGACCCAGCTCAACCCGAGTCCCTCACCGCTATCCTCCGTCTTCGTCGAAACCCCATACCGGAAGATGCCGTCAATCTCCGCCTGGCTCGCGGCCCGACCCTCCGCCGTGCAGATGCCCGGGCCCGTGTCGCGCACGGCGATGCTGACACCCTCGCCCGCCGGATCGGTCGTCGTGGTGACCGTGATGGTCCCCTCCGCCTCGCCGTGGCGTTTCATGGCATCGGCCGCATTGGTCATGACATTGAACACCGCCAGTTTCAACAAGCGCGGTTCGACGCTGCACGCCGGCAGGGCTTCAGCATACTGCTTGTGCAGGACCGTCTTGGCTGGTAGTGAGAGCGCGAACACCCCGATAATCTCGTCGAGAAGCGCATTGATGTGAACGGTTTCGTAAGAGGGACGGTTGATGTAGCTGAACGAACGGTAGATGTTCACGACATCCTGCAGCAAGCGCGCACTATTGAGAAGGCCCTGCACCGAGTCGCCCAGCAGTTCGCGGCGCGAATCCACATCCACCCCGCTTGCCCCATCACCCAGAATCTTGCTCACCGTCAGAATATCCAGTTTGGAGGTCGCGATAATGTTCGTGAGATCGTGTCCCAGGTTGCGGGCCAGGTTGATATTGGCCCGACTGCGCTCACCGCGAACATGACGCCGGGTCACGTCAAACACGGCGACCGTCTCGCGCAGCTGCTCCGCCAACAGCGCCGCGGTCTCCAGGTGCCAGGCACGCTGGGCCGCATCCGGCCGGCCCTTCTCCCGCGCAAACAGCGCCAGGCAGGTCAGGTGCGGCCGGTCCTCGGGCAGGGAGATGTCGCACACCACGCACTCCCCGGCTTCCTCGACCATCAGCGGTGCGCCCCCGTCTATGGCCGCCACATGTTTCGGCAAAGGAATGTGCATCCGGCAGACCGCCTCGTAGTCCACGCTGTCGCTGCCGTCCGCCGCCTGCACGCAGCGTGACACCGTGAATGCACCGTCCTCTGACGGCGCCAGTTCGAGCAGCAGCACGGCGCGGTAGTCCATCAACTCCCTGACAGGGCCGGGAATTCGGGCCAACAGCGTCGCGCGGTCGGAGGTCGGCTGCGCGGATATCACCTCGCGGAGCGAGTGCCCCACGCGCAACAGGATGGCGTCACGCGCCAAAGTGTTGTAGGCCTTCTCGAGCATGGAGGCGGGGGTGGTCATCAGCCGTGGCGGCATCCCCGCGGCGGCATCGATGCGACTGACCACGTGCCGTACCGGCAGGATCAGCCTGCGCCACATGAAGCCATAGGCGGCCGTCACGGCAACCAGCATCAACAACGCCCAGATCCGGTAGCGTTTCGTCAGCGCCGTGATGGGGCCGTAGTGTTCGGGCGTGGTGTAGTGGAAGGAGAGCAGCCCTACCCACGGCTGCCCGGCCTCGCCGGCGATCTCGTAGGAGACCACGTTCTCGAAGTTACGATAGAAGAGCGTATTGGCGAATCCGTTCAGCCGGTCGAATTTCGCGGCATCCTCCTCGACGACCAGCTCGGACGCGTCTTTCGGCACGATGCGGATGCGAAACACGCACCCGTCGCCGTCCAGCATCCCTCGGGACACCTGCCGCCATGCCTGCTCCAGCGGCGCATCCACGGGCAGGTCCGGGCGGTGCTGCAGCAGGATCGTGCGCGAGAGTTCCTGCAAATGTGCGGTATTGTGAGGGAACAGCTCCCGGAAGCTGTACTTGATGATCGATTCCTTCTCGACCTGGAAGTACTGCCGATCCAGCTCGCTGAGCAGCATCAGCAGTGTCAAGAGGTAGAGCGCGACTGTGATCGGAAGCAGATAGTTCTTTCGGTCCGTTCGCAATCGCATGGGTGCTCCTGAGCGCTTCGAAGTACGATCAGAATCCTACACGCTCTGAGCACATAGTCCACGCTTTAGCGCACTACCGCAGAATGAACACGCTTCCCGGGGAGCTCGGGCGGCTCTCGCCCACGTAGATATTGTCAATATGGGCCGCGATACTTGAATCGGCGCCATGGACAGCAAAGGTTGTAAACTTGCTGACACCCGAGTTGAAGAAACCAAGATCCTCACCAATCAGGCGGTTGTTGAGATAGAGATTCCAGTTGGTGTTGGCATAGTCGCTGTGGGTCATAAAGCGCACCCATGTGTCGGGGGGCACATACGACCCCGTCAACGCGGTGGGGGTCGTCCCGTCGTAAGCCCACACCACACCGTTCGTCTCCACGTAATACGCGAAGGTAGCGTCGGAAGGTGGCGAAGGCGGATTGCCGCGCAGCGGACGGATCTCCAGCTGGGTCCATACGTTGGTATGATCGCCATAGAACGTATGCTCAATTTTGCCATTGCTGTTCGAGATGCTGCAGGCTTTACCGCCACGCGTCACACTGCCCTGGACCGTGGCAGCCGTGCTGACCCAGTCCCGTTGAGTGTTTAAGTTTCCGAGGGTCAACGTGTTGAACGGCTCCTCGAAGGGAAGCACAAAGGTGCTCTCCGTTTGACCGCGCTGGATCAAGACGTTGTCGACGTAGGAGTAGGTGTTGGTCCCTATCTCCTTGAATCCCAGCTCCTCGAAACGGGAGTTCGGGTCGCCCGCGGAGAGAGCGAGATCTGTCGCCACCGGCACCCCGGCCACGGAAAGCGACCATCTTTCCAGTGGGTAGTCTACCTGTAGCGCGAATGTCACGTCGACCCCCTCGGCCAGAGGGGTGTGCGTGAGGTTGGTGGCCGTCGCGCCGTTGTAGGCGGTCACGATGCCATTCGTATTGACGTAGAACTTAAACCGGCTGCCCGCCGGGAAACTTGGCGACACAGCGTAGACCGGCGCCAGAGTGAAGGAGATATTCACAGCATGCTCATCCGGCGTGAACGCATGGCTCAGCGTAATATCCTGCAGGCTGGCACGGCCACTCACCACCGTTCCCGATCCGGCCCCTGTCGTCGCCCACCCTCGGAGACCGTTCAACGGGGTCCCGTTGACGTCACTGAACGTATCCGAGAATATCGTTGGCCCTGCCTGCACGGCGCCGCACAGCATAAGGACCCCGCACACCACGACCAGCCATGCGCCTGCCCTCCCAGACCACACGTCACTTTGTTTGCTCATTTGCATCATTTTCTTTTTTCCTTGGTCACGTTGTAACAATGGTGTTTCCAGCCCTACTACTTGAACAATAACATCGTCCCGCTACTCGGGAACGGCGTGATCAGCGTGACGTTGATGTCGTCAACGGTCGCCGGCGTGTCCGAATCACCGTACAGAATGCCAAGTTCGTTATACGTGTCGTTGCTCGCGCCGTCAAAGAAGAACGGAAGAGCAAAGCCCACCTGTGTGCCGTCTACGTACAGATCCCAGGTCTTCGCCGTGTGATCACTGTACACCGTGAACCGTGTCATCTGATCCGACGCCACACCCGTGCTGACGGTCTGAGTCGTACCACCCGAGTATGCCACTACGTTAGAGCTGGCGTCTACATAGAAGGCAAACGCCGATTCCAGCGGAGGATTCGTCAGGCCGGCGGTGTCACCAAACACCGGCTGCACATACATGTCCGTCCAGACCGCGGTCTTGTCGTCGTTGAACGTCTGCACCGCCGAGGAGTCCACGGCCGTCAGCGCAGCGGACAGCGCCGTACTGTTCACCGGGCTGTTGGTCAGAATCACATTGCTTGCCGCCCATTTCATAGTCGGCTGCCCTGCCGGGGACTGTGTGTCCAGTGGCGTGCCGAGCGTGTAGGCATCAAAGTTGTCAGTGAACGGCACCGGACGCACAGGTGCGGCCGTAGTCGTCGTGGTCGTGGTCACCGCCACTGTCGTCGTGGTCGCTGCCGCTGTCGTGGTCGTGGCGGCTATCGTAGTGGTCGTCGCCGCTACGGTCGTCGTGGTCGCTGCCGCCGTCGTGGTCGTGGCTGCGGCCGTCGTCGTCGTAGCCGCGGCCGTCGTGGTCGTGGCTGCGGCCGTCGTGGTCGTGGCTGCTGCCGTAGTTGTGGTCGTGGGCGGCGTGTAGAC
>JABGQM010000003.1:0-88398 GCA_018648805.1 Verrucomicrobiota bacterium | reverse complement strand
CACCGTCGTGGTCGTCGCTGCGGCTGTCGTCGTCGTGGCGGCCGCCGTCGTGGTCGTCGCCGCTACGGTCGTCGTGGTTGCCGGCGTCGTCGTGGTCGTGGCTGCCGCGGTGGTCGTCGTGGCTGCTGCGGTCGTGGTCGTGGGTGGTGTCGGGCCAACCTGAACATCGACGGTGTCTATATAGGAAGCGTTGGTTGAGCTCTCGATGAAGACGAGTTCCTTGAAGGCCGAGTTGCTGCTGGAATAGAAAGGAAAATCAGTTGCGACCTCGGTGGCGCCTACTCTGAGCGACCACTCCGACCAGACGTAATCGACGTCGATCTCGATATTGGTGAAGCTGCTCTCCGAAAGTGCAGTGTGCGTCAGGTTGGAAGGCGTCGTGCCGTGGTAGGCCGTGATCAGGCCGTTGGTCTTGACGTAGAATGCGTAGGTAGCATCGTCAGGTATGGTTGGCGCATCGTCGCTGAACTGAGGCTGAAGTGCGAATGCAATGGTAACGCTCGTCTGCGCATCCGAGAAGGCATTGGTTAAGGTCGCATCGATGAGCTGCGCGGTCGCGTTGGTGGCGATCACCGAGCCGGTGGTGGTCTCAACACCCCACCCTTTCACACCGTCGAGGTCGACGCCGTCGTCGTAGCTGAAGTCTTCGCTATACGGAACGGTGGGCTCGACGACTGTCGTGGAAAACACAGTGGCCTCGGTATCCTCGTTGTGGAGCGTGTCGTCGCCACCGTTGGCGTAGATCCAGTCGCCGCCTCCGCTGTGGTAGGAAGCTATGATGTAATTGATCACCGTGCCCACCGTTTGCGGCGGAATGGCGTCGGTCTTGCCCCAGACCTGGGGCACTGGGTCACCGGTTCCATCCGCCTCCCAGTTCAAGGAAACTTCCGTGCCGCCAGCAACCGTCGGCGTGGAGCCGTCCGTTGTATACCATAGCTTGGTGGTGTCAACATAGCCTTGGTACTGGACTTTGACGCGGACCCCAAGATATTCACCCGCATAGACAGTGGTCCGACCCAGGTAACTGGCGCCATCGGTGGCGCCGTCGTAGTCGTGGCCGGCGGGATTATCGCTGGTACCGTCCTGTTCATGGTAGACGTAGTTAGCTGTACCAAGGGCCGGGCCGGCCATGAAGCCGAAGGAGAGGATGGCGAAGAGGACGACCGGCCATGCGCGCCGACGCATAATAGCGGCAAAGAAGGACTGATTGGTTAGACTTGTGTGTGACTGATGCCCGTTGCTCATTGTGTCGTCTCCTCGTCTTGTTCAAGGATGTGGCTTCGGAAATAAACCTAGACAGAAAAAAGGAACACACTTACCACCCAGTCATGCCGGACTGGCAGTTGGCGCTCCATCTTATCTACTCTGTCTGAAGGTTTCAAATTCCCTCACTTCTTACCACGCAGCTTCGTCATCGTGACTCAACTGACAACACACGTCTCTGGGTAACACACCTCCATCTTTTTGTGCAGGATCGATTTCATCAACCGCTATACCTGCACAGATCTTCCTGATCACAAGACCGATAATACATCCAATCCCCCGAGAAACGCAAGGAAATCTTCCATACTTTTTTTACTTTTCTCAATATCGACTCACAATCAATGACTTACGACAACACGAAACGCCCTCTTCGCCACGCGTCCACCGCCGCTCAGCTGGCCATGCCCCCTATCATCATTCAGTTTCCAGCTGCCCGGCAATACGCGCGAGCTGCTCGCCGATGAGCTTCTTCTGTTCGGGCGGGAGCCCGTCGGACGTCAACACCTCGTTGTAGTGCGCACGGGCCTCCACGTAGGCCGCCTGCGCTTTGTCGGCCTCACCGATTCCGCTCCACAGGTCGCCGATGCGAGCGGCATTCATACCAAGCATCCGGGACAGCGCGACACTGCCCGGCGTCTGCGCGGCCGCGGCACGCATGAATTCACGGAAATGGAGGATCGCCTCCTGCGCGCGCCCCTCCTCCATGGCCAGGTGCGCGCGCAGCTTGGGAACCATCACGGCCTGCCATTCGCTGTCCGCTTTGCGAAACCCCTTGTCGACCATGGCGACCGCCTTGCGGTAGTCGTCAAGCGACACATACCCGTCGAGCGCCAGCGCGAGATAGGTGTCCTTTTCCTGCTCATCGTCCACGAGCGCCGAGAGTTGCTCCGCCAGCCCGATCATGGACCGCACGAGTTCAGCGTCACCGGTCTGGATGATGGTCCCGTAGCGGCCGACGAACGGAGTCCTGATCATCTCCGGCGACAGCCCGAGCTCAAGCAGTTTCGCAATCCGGGTTGGGTACTCCGCGACATGCTCCGGACTCGCGGCGGCCTTGCAGTATGTGGTCACGGCCGACCTCTGGATAGACTCGGCCGCAGCCTCTTGCCGGTCCAACACGGCCAGACACAGACTATCCACGGCGGCCCGGTCGTCCTGCTTCGACGCCCGGCCCGACAGGGACGTGAAGACATACCGAACGGCCGACAGGTTTTCGGTCTCGAGAAAGTCGGCGAAAGCCGCGATGGCCTGTGGCAGATTGCCGCGCATGGCGTCCAGCTCAATCCGGTAGACCGCGGCCAGTTCCACCAGGCGCGGCGGACCGTCGGGGACGCCTTCGACGAGATCAAGAATCTGCGCGAGAAGGTCTGCCTGCTCCGCTTTGACAACCCGTGCGATGACCGGCCCAACGACGTCCGCCACGTGCTCCCCCGGCAGAGACTTTACTGCGGCGGCGAGGATCGTGCACACGCGATCCACATCTTCCCGGTGCAGATACTCCTCGACCTGCCACGTCGTCAATGTGGCCGTCATGCGCTCGTCCAGTCCAAGCCCCAGCAGCTGCTCGACCCAGGCGTGGGCGCTGTCACGATCGTCCTGCGCAAGATAGTAGTTTCGCACGGCGCCAAGCGAAGACATCGCAAGGGCCGGCTCGGATTTAAAACTTCCCGCGAGCCGTGTTTTCGTTTCCTCAACACGTCCCGCCATCAACATCACAGACGTGACCGCCTTGTAGATCGCCGGCCGGTCGCCACTCAACTCCGGATCATCGAGGGCCTGCTCCAGCTTCTCCAAGACCGCATTCGTGTTGCCCTGCCCGAGAAGTTCACGCGCTTCAGTAAACAAGCTGCGCAGGGGGGGCACCGCTGCTGCAGTCTGGTTGGTCGTGCTTCCGGCTTCCTCCACAGCCGTCGTCACCGCCGCCTTCTCCGCCTGCTCCGCGGCCTCCACGGGTGGCGGCGTCTCGGGGCGGCACCCCGTCAACGCGATGACAAACAGGCAACTCAGACAGATGATGCAACGAATCATATCTCGAACTCCTCTTCAGGTCCCAAAGCACAACGGATTCGAACCTACCGCATCCCTAAGCAGATGTCCAGTTCTGGTAATGTGCATACAGATTGCTGTGCTTTTTTAAGGCGCTTCCGGAATCTCCGGGGTGTTTTTTCATTGGGTATGTGAGCCATCGTTCTCGGCCAACCGACCTGTAGAGCGGATGCGACAACGATCGGGACAATGATCGCGACTACGATGGGATGACTACGATCGGGACAACGATCGAGACGACGATAAGGAGGGAAACGATGCGAACGGACAGGCCAAAGGATACACCGTTCTCATCCACTCCCACTCCCCCCATCTTTGTCCCGATCTTTGTCCCGATCCTTGTCCCCTTCCCATCGTAGTCGCGATCGTAGTCGCGATCCTTGTCCCCTCCCGTCACAATCGCTCCATCATCCGTCGATTGCTCAATAGAAAACTCCCCGCTAAACCCGGAAGGGCCTTCTTTAATGACCGGCAGATTCACTCCACGCTCACCGGGTTCGTTGAAGCCGTAGCTGCTGATCCGTCACACTCCTATTTCAATGCTCAAGGCCCGTTCGTGATCCCAATATGAAAAGACCGTGCCGGGTTTACATGGGCATCCCAGAGTGCTAGAATGCCGCCGTAATTGGATCATTATGTATCTCTGATCAGCTCATTTCACCAGGAGCATGTCAATGAAAGCAGCCGTACACTTCGGAGCAATCGTCGGTCTAATCGTCAGCATATTTATCGCGGGGGAAACACGCGCGGACGCCGAATTCACCACCATTCAGGCGGCCATCAATGCGGCCCAGCCCGGCGATATCGTAAGCATCCCGTCCGGCACATACACCGGGAGCATTGTCATCACAGACGGCGTCATGCTGTGCGGCGAAGGTGCCGAAACCACCATCATCGATGGCGATGGTGCGGAGACCGTCGTCAGTTGCGGCAAAGACAGCGCCATCATCGGGGTCACCATTCAGAATGGCACCACAGGCGTATTCAACGCCGGCAACTTCATCGGCGTGTCCGACTGTATCATCAAGGACATGTCAACGACATGCATACGACTGGCACAGGGCAGCGCCCTGATTACCAGGAACCTTCTTAAAGGGAGCGGGGACGATTCGTTCGGTGTCTTTTCACGTCAATCCAATCCCATCGTTTCCAGCAACGTGGTCGTGAACCATCAATGGGCCGGCATTCTCAACGCGCACAAACATGTGCTGACGCTCTCCGACAATGTTATTGCCGGAAACAACATCGGTCTTTGTTGCAGGGACGACGGCGCGGCCATTCTGGATGGCAACATTTTTGACAGGAACGATCAGCATCTCAAAGGCATTGAGTGGAGCGACAGTGACACCACCAACAGGGTGGATCTGACCCACGCCATTCCTTATCGCCAGCCTCCACCGCGAGAGGAGATCCGCGCCGAGATGGATCGTGCCTACCAGGTCGTCGTAGCCGAGCATCCGTCGGTGATTTACACACTTTCGGAAGCGCTTGGAACGTTCAACATGGCCACGCTCTATCCCTGGGCCACATTCACGGTCGCCGCCTCGGCAAACGACACGGCGATCGATGCGTATGCTGCGCATGATCTCGTGGCGTTGACCGAGATAGACGCCTCCTGTCACACCTCCCCTACCCCGCGCCTCATCGTCAAGAACGATGCACTGGTCGAGAAGGAACTGGACCGCTACGCCCTGACGTCCACATACGTTCATCCTGAATCGTATACCACCAACGCCACCGGTCAGCTCGTCTTCAACCGCCTGACAAACTTCTCAAACATCAGCGTCGTCGGCCCAGCCGGATACAGAGTGGCGTCAGTCAGTCACCCCCACACCGCCAGCACTGCAGAGGGCCGCACCACCGTAACCATCGTCGACATCGGCCACACCGCCATCAAGCTTGTGATGGCGCCGCGTGCCCATGACCAGGCACTCCTGCCTGCCACGTCGCAGGATGCGGACGTGGAGCGCTTACCGACCGAGTGATAGCCTACGGCGTCATGCGCTCAGCCGGACCCGCTCCAGCCCAGCGACGGGGCACCACGCGTGAGAGATTCCCCTCGTTATCCGTGCTCGTCGCCCGTTCGCGTCAGCCCTCATGGCTTCGGGCTGCCTGACAGCACCCCTCCCCCGTGGTGCTCCTGTTAGTCGACCGGGCTCGGTATAGGCGTCTTTCCTACTTATAGAGGAATAGAAGGTGCGGAGTCAGCGCAGAAGAATCTGGCGCGGAATTCCCACAGCATTCCCCTCCCCTTCCTCTCCCTCTCCCCAAATCTTGACATGCGCGAGCAAGGACTGATACAAAACACTGAATGAGCAACACTGAATACTATGCGCATTCCACGGCGTGTATTGACCAGCCGTGCACGATTGGACGGGGAACGAAGATCTGGCATTTCTGTCACATCTCCAAGGGGGCAGTCTTGGGTGAGGGCTGTATTCTGGGTCAGAATGTATTCATCGCGGGTGACGTAGAAATTGGGGATAACGTCAAGGTCCAGAACAACGTCTCGATTTACACCGGTACGATCATTGAAGACGACGTGTTCCTGGGGCCTTCGTGCGTGCTCACGAATGTCTCCAACCCACGCTCTCAGATTGTACGACACTCCCTGTACGAGAAGACGGTGCTCAAGCGCGGCGCCACGATCGGCGCCAACGCCACGATTGTGTGCGGCGTGACGATCGGTCGCTACGCGTTCATCGGCGCCGGCGCGGTGGTATCGAAAGACGTCCCCGATTACGCATTGATGACGGGCGTTCCGGCGCGCAGGAGAGACTGGATGAGTCGACACGGTATTCCGTTGCCGGAGCCGGACTCCGAAGGTATCATGAACTGCCCCGAAAGCGGGCTACGCTACCGGGAGGATGAGTCACGGCAGTTGCGGTGCATCGATTTGGATGAAGACGAAGCGTTGCCGGTGGAGCTGTCCAAAGGCGAGACGTCATACAGGGAGGTACGGAAGTGAATTTTGCGATCACAGGCGTGGCCGGCTACATTGCGCCACGACACCTCAAGGCCATCAAAGAGACCGGCAACACACTGGTGGCGGCCACCGATCCGCATGATTCAGTTGGCATCATGGACCGCTACTTCTTCGACACCTCCTTCTTTCGTGAGTTCGAGCGTTTTGACCGCCACATTGAGAATCGCCGCCGCGGCCCGGAAGAGGGCCGTGTCAACTACGTGAGCATCTGTTCGCCCAACTACCTCCACGACGCCCACATCCGTTTTGCACTGCGCATCGGGGCCGATGCGATCTGCGAGAAGCCCCTGGTCATCAATCCATGGAACGCCGAGGCGCTGGCCGAACTGGAAGCCGAGAGCGGCAACCGGATCTACACCGTCCTGCAGCTCCGCCTGCATCCGGCCGTGATAGCCCTCAAAGAGACGTTCGCCGCAAGCCCCGGCACCACCAAACACAAGATCAGCCTCCACTACATCACCAGTCGCGGTAAGTGGTACCTCTACTCATGGAAAGGCAACGCCGAACAGTCCGGCGGCCTGGTCACCAACATCGGCATTCACTTTTTCGATATGCTCCTATGGATCTTCGGCGCCGTCCAGGAATCGGTGGTTCATGTTTCAGACCCCATGCGCACCTCCGGGCACCTGGAGCTGGAGCGAGCCAAAGTGGACTGGTCCCTCTCCATTTGCGGGGACGATCTGCCACCAGATGCCGTAGAGCGAGGCCTGAGCACCTTCCGGTCGATTCAAGTAGACGGCGAAGAGGTGGAATTCTCCACCGGCTTCACCGACCTGCACACGAGAGTATACGAAGAGATCCTGGCCGGGCGCGGCTACGGCATCAGCGACGCCATGCCCGCCGTCCAACTCGTGCATGACATACGAAACAATGCGCCCAGGTAAGCCCTGTTGCTAGCGCCGCCGCGGTCTGAAGACCGCGAAGAGTGCCAAGCCAAGCGCGCCGGGAAGCAGCATACTGCCCACGAAGTAGATCAGGATCGCCGACACGGCCACCCCGCTCTCGACCCCAATCTGCTCGCAGACCGCAGTCATTATCAACTCACGCACACCCACGCCACCGATTGTGACCGGCAGAATGCTGTTCATGAATACGGGGGGGACGGCTGACAGACAGTCGATGAACGCTACCGGCTGCATGGCGTTGAGAAACGTATAGACCATACATACGCCGCACATGGTGACGACAAGGCCAAGCGTCACATAGATCGCAATATGCTGCGGGCTGAGTCCGGCCGCAGCCGACATGACCTTTGCCAGAAAGCCGCCCTTGCCGTGCGCTTTCTCAGGGGCATTTCTGAATCGGCGGGTCAGCCAGAACCACAGCGCCCCCCCCACAATCCCGAGCAGGATATAACCTGCGAGCCACCAGGCCCCGAAAAAGTAGAATACACTGAACGACACAACGGCGAGCAGGGCGGCGAGATCGGTCAAGCGGTCGACCAACACGAGCGTACCGGCGACAAGGTAATCCTTCTTATCCAGCCCCAGCACCCAGATTCGCGCCAACTCACCCACGCGTCCCGGCGTGACAAGCCCGAAACCCAGGCCAGCCATATAGGACAGGGCCGTCTTGCGCAAGGGGACACCGATCCCAGCGTGCCGAAGCAACAACCACCACTTGACGCCCTTGAGAAGGACAATCGGAACGGCGAACAGAGAACCAACGGCCAAGAGTCTGCGATTGGCCGACATCAGTGCTGCCGAGATCTCGGACCACGAGACCGATCGTATCAACAACGCCAAGACGGTGACACTAATCAGAAAACGCAGAGTGAAGGCCATCCAGCCCCGGCGTTTCCCGGGCCCGGGCGGTGCCTCCTCAGCCTCACTGCCTGCACGATTCCCGTTCACAATCCGGCTCTCCTGATGGCCATCGGCACACCCGTTCTACTTCAACCCCTGCGCCACGAGATACTTGACCTCTTCGGCTTCAATAGCGCGCGTATAGATCACAACATCATCGATTACACCCGTGAAGGTCATCGTTGACCCCGTCCAACGCGATCCGATGAAGAGCCTACGTTTGGGGAACCTGGGGGCGCCCTTGATCACGCGCTGACCGTGCAGCTCGCCGTTGACATAGAGCTTGAGCGCGCCATCGCCCCACGTCATAGCCAGATGCGTCCACTCCTCCGAGGGGACCTCGGGGCCGGGCAAGCCGACTGACTTGCCATCATTATACGCGATAGAAATCTTTGATCCGTTCAAAAAGACACCATATGCGTTGGCATCCATTATCCTAGCATGGGATGCTGCTTGTTTTGCATCCGGACGGATCCACAGACCCCACGTACCTTCAGCCGTCATGGGCAATGTAGGTACACGGAGCGTTGCACCTTTCTCGAGGCGACACCCACTCCCGAACTTGCCTGCATCAACTATGCTTGGCCTACCAGCCGGCCGGATTGAGAGCGAGCTGGGAACCGTGTTGGCGAGGTCATCGGTAAAAGGGAGAGCCAGCACGCGTCCATAGGCAATGTTACCTGCAACCGCGTTGGCAACAGGCTCCGCGGGCCTCTCTGCCGGCTTAGCGGCAACCGGCTTAGCGGCAACCGGCTTAGACGGAGCTGGCTTAGACGGAGCTGGCCTCGTCGGCTTGATCTGCTCGGAACATCCCGCCAGGATCAATACACTCAGTCCAACCGCTGCGATGTTTCTAACTTCATTCATCACTATCTGCGCTCCTTTCGCTACCTTGTTTTTGTTTCAGGCCCGCCTCGATGCGGCCAACCCGTCTATTGGTTTCATTAACGGACTCGCCAAGAAAGCCCAGTCCAAAAAGAGTAACACCTAGAGATACAAGCATCGCCACAAGCGTCAGGAGCGGGCGAAAACCCAACTGCAGCACATAACGCAGGTAGAGCGAGACAATGCCCAAAACAAAACCGGCGAGCAGGCAGATGATTCCACCGGCGCCGAAGAACAGCAGCGGCTTGCGCAGAAAGCTGTACTGAAACCATACCGAGACGAGGTCTAGAAGCCCCACCAGGATTCGCCAGGGGCTGCCGAACTTGCTCTTACCGGATGTGCGCTCGTAGAGTGGCACCTTCAC
The DNA here is from genome assembly GCA_018648805.1 of Verrucomicrobiota bacterium. Lineage (GTDB taxonomy): Bacteria > Verrucomicrobiota > Kiritimatiellia > UBA8416 > JABMPJ01 > JABMPJ01. The sequence goes on along the minus strand of JABGQM010000003.1, from coordinate 79,049 downwards.
TTCGCCTGCCGTGAAGCCGGCCTGCACGGCCATGACCACCATGTAGCGGTGAAAATCGGGTCGGAAATCCAATACATCAATGACTTCCCTGCGAAAGGCTTTGACCGAATTCAGGTCGTGCACGGTTACTTTAAACAGAACGCGCGAGAGCCAGTTGTAGATTGCAGACACTCTCTTCTTGCTGTAGTTGCCCTGCTTCCATCCCGTGACGATATCATACCCCTCGTTGACCTTCTCTATCATTCGTGGGATATCGTCCGGCGAGTACTGCAGATCCGCGGGATAGAAGACAAGTATGTCGCCGTTGGCGTCCTTGAAGCCTGTCTCGAGAGCATACGTCAGCCCCCGGTTGGGCTTGTAGGAACGGACTCGCAGGAAATCATGCGTTGCGGCGAGCTCGTTTGCTATGGCCAACGTGTCGTCGGTAGAACCATCGTTGACCAGAAGCATCTCGCCCTTGAGCCCTGACTCACGGAACATCTTCTCCACGGCCTCAACGAGCGGCCGGATATTGCCGGCCTCGTTGAAGGCGGGAATGACAACTGAAATGGTTTGTGACGATGAATCCATCCAACGCTACCTTTCTCAGACGCTTCACTAAAACTCGTCTGGCGACTATGGGACAAGTGAATAATGGTGTCAACAGGTCAATTCTTGACCACCCAAGTGCTATGCGGCTAACATACGAGCTTAGTGCAGCTGGAGCACAGAGAGGATGTTCGTGAAATGAGAAGGCTCAGGAGTCTGACCCTATGCTGGCTGGTTGTTGCCCTTTCCTCCAGCCTGCTGATCACGAGTGGGGGTTGTTCAAAGGGGGGAAGCAAGGACAAGGCACCTTTCTACAAATGGCTCGATGTTGGATTCACATTTGACCGGAACATGGACAACTGCGGCAGCATCAAGGTTCGCACGCAAGCCAAAGGCACCTCCATTTCCCCTGGCGGCAAGTTTGGGAAGGCCTGCCGTTTCGCCGGCAACGCAACCTTCAAAATCGACGATTTAAGGGTTCCGAACGAGGGCACGTGGGCTCTGTGGTTCAGGTTGGATAGAGATGCGAATCTGCAGCAGGAAATGCGAATAATTGACGCGAATCACTACAGGTTCTCAATACTTGAGGGCAGACTGAACCTATTCTTTCACGATGGTCAATGGCGCAGTCACAGCACGACGGAGCAGATGACGCCCAGGGAATGGGTACACGCAGCCATGACCTGGTCACAGGACGAGGTCAGATTTTACGTTAACGGCATGCTTGTTCGCACGCGGCCCTATTCAGGCGCACCGACAAAGCGTGTGTGTGCGCCGGTCGTCGGGGCAAGGTGGACCGGTAGCGGAAACGGGTTCAAGGGCGATATTGATGAACTACTCATCTACGGCCGCGCGCTTGCCGTCGAGGAGATCATTGCGCTGCAGACAAGCGGCCTGAACGAAGCCCAGACTCCAGAGTACATCGTTTCAACCCGGGAGGAAGTGACGCTCGAATGACGATCCCCGGAGCCGGAGCCAGTCATACATCAATCAGACCCACTTGATGAACCGACGAATGTGCTGTGACGGCGGCTGTCGGGGCAAGGTGGACCGGGAGCGGAAACGGGTTCAAGGGCGATATTGATGAACTACTCATCTACGGCCGCGCGCTCGCGGTTGAGGAGATCGGGTCAGTCATGGACAGCGGCTTGGACAAGGCCACCGTTCCAGAGCTGATAGCATCGGACCAGGACGTCACCATGGAACCTTCTGGCCCGGAAAACTCTACACAGTAACCACGCAATCGAGGGTGTCGCAATGCATGATCGAGTTCTAGTGGAGCTCCCTGACTCAGGCTCTGCTAACTGAAGAACCTACTCAAGGCCACGTTCCATCAGCGCCGATACCTCGTCTCCGCTCAACTCTCTTGCGTAGAAGTATACTTCGTCAATGTCGCCGACGAAACCGTAATCAGTCCCGTTCCATCGTGACCCAACGACTACGTTGCGGTACTCCCACTCCGGCTCCCCCGAATATACCTTGGTAGCCTGAATCTTGCCGTTGACATAGAACACGAGTCCATTCTCGCCCCAAGACAAGGCGGCGTGAGCCCACTGCCCCGACCGCACGTTGGATTTTCCGAGCATGACCTTGGATTTTCCGTCGTTGAAAGATGCAAGCGGCTTCTGATTTCGCAAGGCCAGCATGCATCCGTTTGCATCAAGCATGCGCTGTGCCTCGGAAGAGAGTGAAGCGGATGGCCTGAACCAGAAGCACCATGTGCCGTTCTTGGTCAACGGCATCGAGTTGAGCACGATGGTTGTCTTGCCACCGAACCTGGCCGCTCGTCCGCGTCTGCCGCCTTCAGAAAATGTTACGTTGTTGTGAATGGGGTCGACCAAGGGATCCGTGTTGTTGACGGCTTCGTCATCGAATGTGAACGCCATCAGCAAGTCTCGATGAAGGTCATTTCCTTCGATGAGCGCCGCGATCTCTGCCCGTCTGGAAACGTTGCGCAATTGCGCGGCAGAGACGGCGCCCTTCAGAGCGGTTGTCTGGCGCCGTCTTGCGCACTGGACCCTAGATGCCGCGATTGCGCCAACAAGAATCATCAGCACGATGGCTCGTCCGACCGAAATGGCCTGCCCTTGCTTCTTTGCCTCCCCCGCAGGTGCAGCAGAAGGAGGGTCACGTTTCTCATCGGACTTCCTAACCAAGCGGACAGCAACGCACCCGACGACCCCGGCGATCGAAGCGAGCATGACCCCGGCACAGACGTGGTGGGCAATCAAGTAGAGGTGGCCGTTGGTATATGTCGTAACCATGAGAGCCACTGCGATTGTTGGCAAACTTGCGAGTATGAGTTTTACCTCGCTGAATACGCCGACCAGGCAGAGGAAGGCAACGAACAACACGTACGGCCAGCATGACACAGGGAGGCCGTACTTGTGAAACACCAGATTAAGGGCTGGCGGCTCCCATTCCGAAAATGCCCGGTTGACACGGTTTTGCAGAATACCGATGTACCATTTTGAATCTTTCTTGATCTCCTTCAGGACAACCCGTCGGATGGCTACGCCGTACTCAGGGCTGGTACACAGCTGATAGTAGTCGCCTTGCGTGGGGGCGCGCTGCGGTTGCGTCCATCCCAACTTCTTAAGTTCAGGGCGCGCCGCTTGATAGGCCTTGTAGTCCTGCCATTCGTGGCCGTAGGTCGTGTCAAAATCGGCCAGGCCGCACCAGACGGGATGCCAAAAGGGGTGTAGACTAGTTCTTTCTCCCAGATACGGTACGCCTCCAACGGCCTCGACAAACTCCGCTGTCTTCTCGAATTTTCGGTCAAAATGGCGCTCAGTGAGCCTGTGGGCAGAGTAGAACATGAGAGCAAATGCTGTCAGCAGCACCAGCCGCCGACGCCACGGGACAGCACGATATAACGCCAACAGGAAACATGGGGTAAGCACCATGGACATAGCTGTAGTCCTGATGTTCCCACAAAAGACAATAAAAAGGGAAACGAGAAGCAACCGGGCCATAGCGTCGTACCAGCGCAGCGGTCGGTCGAGTGCAAAAGGAATCATCCATGCCAAGACAAAGACAGCACAGGTTATCACGTAGCTGAAAGCATCGTGCGACAGTTGGATGGCCTGAAACTGAGACGACGTGACGCAGAGCGTAACGAACAATCCCAGAATCGGTCTTCCGAATCTTGCACAGTTATAGAGAAGTGAGAAAGCAGCAATAAGATAGAATACAGTGTTCACTAGCGAAATGTCGCTGGTGCCTGACGGACCGTAAATCAACCATGAGAGATACGGCAGGTAGTATTTGAAGAGTTCGCCGTAGCGTACTTCATGCTTGTACTCCATCTTGAGCGAATCACCATGGTTCAGCAATATGTCCTTTGCGTAGGCTTCATCGTATTTCTTAGGAGTACCGGCGTTCGCTATCTTCGTGCTGTAGACAGGAAAGAGGCCCCAGTAATGGATCCCGTATGCATACAGATGCACCCCCTCTTTCAGTCCTGTGGTGGCTCGCAAAAGGTACTTGCTGCGCTCTAGGCTATAGTCCGCAGAGCGAAATGCCAAGAGCTGGAACGAGATGAACGCGGCGGCCAGGAGGCAGATCCAAGAGGCACCCGAACGTGACCATCCGAACACGTCAAATGTAACGACGCGGACGAGGGACATCCGGTGTCTGTTTACGCGAGACAGTAATGCGCGCAGCTTCTTCACTGTCGACTTGCCTCCGGGCTGTTCTTGCACCCAAGAACGCAGATGTTAATCATTGCGTACTTGGCCATCTGTAGATGTTGATCACACCACCTTGACAGTCCATGACAAGGCAGTTGAAAAGGGATGAGGTGAAGGCCACGCTCCCGGACGACCGCAATGTCATTCGCTGCCAGAGTCCGCCGCATTTCGGGCCAAGAGCTGAACTTCTCAAATCCATCAAATGGCCGCGCTTTCAGTATCGTGGCAAAGCGAACAACCGGATACCAAAGCAGATTGGGAGTCGATACAGACAGAAAGCCGCCCGGCTTCAGTACCGCCGCCATCTGTGCGATGGCGTCCTTCGGGGAGCGAGTGTGTTCAATACATTCGGATGAGACAACAATGTCAAAGTGGCCCCGGCCAAAGTGACTTTCGAGACTCAGTGCGTCAACGACCTCGGCATGGCACTTTGCTCTTGCACGAGTTTTATCAACGAGATTTGGCCCAATATCACATGCCGTTACCGTCGCACCTCGCTGCACGAGGCGTTCACTGAAGAAACCCAAACCACAGCCTACATCAAGAACGCTCTTACCCTCTATCATTTCGTCCGTCAGGAACTCCCCAATCAGCGTGTCAAGCCTACGCTCCGTGTCGTATTCCGACAATGCCGTATAGAACGCGTCGCCCAGGTGATCGTGTGAGTATTCCTTGTCGGTTACCCGTGATGGCGGGGGGGTACTCATGACGTGTGCCTTTCCTCTGGTTCTGGTTTTCTTTTAAAAATATACAAGGGACGCCCTTTTGCTTCTTCAAAAACACGGGCGAGGTACTCGCCTATGATTCCTGTCGCAATGAGTTGAAATCCCCCCAGTACGCAGACCACACCCACCATGGATGCCCAGCCCGGGACAACTCTCGGGGAGAGGAAGAGCATGGCAATCACGTAGAGCAGATAGGCTCCTCCAAGAGCCGCAACAACAACGCCGGCTTTGCTGATCAGTCTGATCGGGCGCGGAGAAAATGAGAACACAGCATCGAGAGCGAGATCTATCATCTTCCTGTACGTGTACTTGGAAGTGCCGGCATTTCTTGACTGCGCTGTATAGTCTATGAACTCCTGCCTGAAACCTATCCATGAAATCATACCGCGCAGGAATCTGTGGCGCTCCGGCATTGATCGCAGCGCCTGTAAGGGTGCCTGACCCAGCAGGTAGAAATCGGCCGCTCCCGGAATGATGGGTGTATCGCTTATGGCGTTTATCAGGCGATAGAATAGGCGTGAGGAGCCAGTCTTCACGAACGATACCCCCTCCGTGTCTTTCCTGACAGCCCAGACGATATCGCAGCCTGCCTTCCACGATTCTATCATACGTCCGATCAGGCTGGGCGGGTGCTGGAGATCCGCATCCATGCAGATTACGGCGTTGCCCGTCGCAACGCTCAGCCCCGCCGTGAGGGCGGCCTGGTGTCCAAAATTGCGCGACAGTGAATAGACTTTTGCGCGACCATCTGTGGCCTCAATGGCTTCCAGTGCCGACAACGTCTCATCCGAACTGCCATCATCCACGAACAGGATATCAAAACTGACGTCACTGATCCGGGAGATTTCGGATACCAGGCGCTGATGGAAGGTGCCGATGACCTCCTCCTCGTTATAACAAGGCACAACAATGCTGACCGTCGCCTCCGTGTCGAGCCTCGTCTCAATTCGTTCTACATCGCTCATATTGCAGGTGCTCAATATTGTATTAGTGCGGAGTCGACATCTACTCCGCCCGAAACCGCATTGTCCGCGTCCAAGGGCTTGCTTTACCGTCTACCACAGCCTGTAGCCGCCAGTAGTAGCTCTTGCCGGGTTCGAAGATACCCCTGGGTTTGATCTCGTGTTGGTCTTTTACCCGGGTCTCGTACATCATCTTCTTGAAGCTGCGGTCGGCGGCGATCTGGATGTGGTAGTTGGCCGATTTCTTGGGGATCCGGGTCCAGGTGAAGCCGACTTGACGACGACTGTCCACTACCGCGCCGCTCAGCGGCCGAGCCGGTACCGGGATCAGCAACACTTGCTGCCGATAGTATAGGAGTGCCACGGCTGCCACCGCAACAATGAACGGAATCAGAAACCACCAGGGCGCGCGCTGGGGCCTGTCGGTGCCCTCCTCCGCGAAAATAGGCGCTAAACTTCTGAACCAGGCCGGCCTCTTCATCGCTTCCTCCTGCGCTTGGGCCCGGACTTTCCCGGCTTGGCTTTCTTCACCGGGCTGGCTTGCGGTGGCGGTTCAGAACCGGCCGCCGCCTTCGGTTCGGCGAGGTTGTCAGCGTCATTCATCGGCCGGCCGCCGTCTGTCGGCGGAACCGGCATGATCTGCTTGCGCTTCTTCTGTATGACCATGGCGGCCAGGAAGCCAAGCAGCGTAGTCAGAGACAGAATCTTGCCGGCCACATGGCGGTTGGCACCGTGATAGGTGAATTCGACTTTGTGTTTACCGGGTTCCAGATAGCAACCGTTGAAACCAGGGCTGACGGAGGTGTTCTTTACGCGCTCTCCATCCACCTCCACGCGCCACCCCCTGTAGAAGGCTGACTTAAAGAACAAGCGGCAAGCGGCGGTGACTTCGACCTCAGCCGTGTGGCGACAGTAGTCCTCTTCGATCGTGCCCATGGTTGCAACGCCGGTGGGTGCGGCGGGAAAGGCACCGAACTTGAACAGATGCGGTGAATGCACCTCACGCGTGGACCAGGTCGGCCTGGTCGGATGTTCGGTTGAGAGCTGGAAATAAATCTGCTTGCCGTCAGCTTTGAAGCGGGCCAGTTCATCCTTGCTGAAAAAACGCTTGGGTTTGAACGATGGGTCCGCCACATAAATGGCCGAGAACTCGCTGAGCGGCACTGGATCCTTCTGCTTCCGACGCGAATCCCGTGCCCAGACCATGAACGGGTACGGCTGCATGTCATCCTTGCTGAGCTTCATGACCTGGCGCAACCAGCTTTCACAGAGCTTCTGCCAAGAAGTCGAGTCGCCAATGAACATAACCGGTTTGACGAATGTGACGTCAAAGGGCTTTGAGCTGTGATCGGTCTCAAACACCGTCCACGCGCCGAAGTCCTTCTTCCCTGGAAAATCGTTTCTATCGACCGGGTAGTTCCTGACGTTGCCTCGGCTGGTGATCAGCGAACCCACATTGAGCAAGTCCAACACGACGTCGCTCTTCCAGAGATGCCGGCGGAACTCAACCGTGTGTATGATGTTGTTGACGCCACCCATCAGTCCGCCGAAGAGCGGGGAGATCAGGTCTGTTCGTCGCATATAGGCCGGGGCAAGCGTGAAGTTGAAAATCTCGACGCCCGACAGTACGGCGGTGGGCGATCCATAGAATCGCTCAAATGGGTCGAGCGTGTCGCAGAGGTAGTCGGTGGCCTGCATGAGCTGTTTGTTCGAGCCTGCGCGTATACTCCATTCTGTTTGCCCGTTTGGGTTGACCTCGAACGTGCGATTGCGCGTCTTCTTCTGTCCGTGCGTGTAGCGTTCTTTGCAGACGTTTTGCAGAAACGCCGTCCCGATCACGACAGCCACAAGGGCAAAGACGATCGCACGCTGCCAGTCCATGGCCTTGATCTTGCCGAGCAGCCAGTCCGTCGGCAACCAGGCCGCGGCAATGCACACATAGATTCCGAACGATGCCAGGCAGACGACGAACAGCTCAGGAATGGGGACAAAGTGAATGTATTGGAACTGCGATTGGAACGGAATGAACCGCAGGAGCGGAATGTCGTCCGGGCCCATGAATATCACCAGCGAGGCGAACCAGGCTGTTAGAAAGAACACATTCCTCCTGTAGCGACAGCCCAGCAGCATGGCCAGTGCGCCGACCAGGCTCATGTATGAGAGAATCGGCCAGCGTGGAACGGCTCGCGTGTCGCGCCACTTCCAGGCGGATTCTTTCCCGAAAATATGTTTAGGGTCCTTCGCCTGATCGAACAGACTACCGCGTAGATAGTGATGTACGATCTCTGAGGCGGTGTCGGTTATGACGGTAAAGCTGTGCCTGCTCGTGCTGCTGTAGTCTTTGGTAGGATGAATCTCGTCTGATGAATAGAACGGCAGCATCCAGAAAGAAATGAGAAGCAGCCCGCCGCCAACAACCGCCGCCGACTTGCCGACAACCTGCAACCAGTGGCGCCATTCAAGACGGGAGAGCAGTTCGAACAGCACGTAGATCGGTGTAACCATTAGAAACGACAGCCCCATGTAGGGATGGCTTAGGAACATCAGGCCAAAGAGTAGTGCACCGGGCAGGAGCCTCTCCTTGCGAGCCATGATGCCGTGAAACTTTCCCAACGTGAACGGAAAGAGCAGTATAGCAAAGACCTGCTTGGCAAGCCCGAGATCGTAGTAGGCGTCTATGGTGTGGCCCCATGTGCTCACCGGCGCAATCGCCAGAACTGCCCCAATGCCGCACACCAACCACGGGAAGCGGAATTTGCGAAGCAGGTAGAATACGGCACAGGGAAAGAGCGCCAACCCCAATAGGTATCCGAACTTATGGACGTCCTGGATCGCAAAATGACCGAAACTTATGGCGTCCAATACCTGAACGGTGAGATAGAAGCCCGGGGGGCGAAAAATGTAAATGGGCGCACCCATGCCATACAGGTACGACCAGTCGAACAGGTGTCCACGTTCGGTCCGAATGCGATAGGAGTCCAGACTTAGAGCCGAGTGGATGGAGTCATCCCCGGCGGCTAACTGGCCGTGCTGCAGGGATGGCGCCAGTGACGCGTAGATTGCCACGACACTGCCGCACAGCAACACAGCGGCGAGCAGGATTTCCGCCGCCTTGATCCATTTCTGATGGTTGTCCGTCTGCAATGTGCGACTGGCCCTTCTGTTACTGCCTCAACTCCTGCGCAATGAAAGAACTACTTCTTGTTCGACAAGACCTTCCTGATCTGTGGCAGGAGCACCAGGGCTGCGCCACCGATGACTACGGCCAGCACCACCCAGAATTTCTTGGATGTGACGGGCGCGGGCGGGACAATCGCAACCATCGTCGTGGCGGGGACACAAAAATGCTCGCCTTCGTGGTCGTACTCCAGGAGGACATGCACGGGGTAGGAACTGGTAGGCGTTCCGGAGAAGTTCTCGAGGGCTACTGTTGCTTGCTCGTCTCCCTTGGGCGGGATTGTGAGCGTGAACTGCGGCACTTCGGCCAAGAGCTCGTTCGGTGTGACGACCGTGCACGTGGCGGTGATCTCTCTGTCGGATTTGTTGCGGATGCGCAGAGGGACACTCACCTTTGTCGCCAGCTCCATCTGCCCCTGAAAGACCCCCATCAGGTCGGCGGGAGAGGTCTCGCCCGAGCGGATCTGCTGGATTGTGACCGATGAGAAGGGATACGAGTTCAGATCCTCGAAATCGACGATGACAATAGCGGGATATGTTCCTTTCAGATCCTTTGTATCTAGGGCGAATCTCTCGGCTTTCGGCTTCTGCGGAGGAAACGAGGAGATGTTGTCCGTGTGCATCTCTTTGCCCATGAATGTGACGTGCGCGCGGACGTTCTGGGCGGGCTCATCGCCTGTATTGCTCATCTGGACCATCAGATTCGTGCCGCTGACACTGCAGGTGACCTGCATCTTGATCACGCCGGCAAGCGCAGAGGAAAACAAAGCCGAAACGCTTAGCAGCGCCAGCACCAAAAAGAAACCCATCGCTTTGTTCAGTTGCATCTGCCTCTTGCCTCCCCCAGTTTCGCTCATACCCCTTCTATCACCACATATGGTCACCGTCTTTTGACAGTGGCACGCGTCTATCACCGCGAAAATAACAGTCAAATGATGCTACCAGAACCGCATGCCTGCGCAACGCCTTTCTTGGCACATCGGAAGCTATCGAGTGCATCACATCGCCAATGCACCCGGCGCCATCACAAACCAATCTTCTTGCGAACGATGTAGAGCGGACGCTGCTTGGCTTCTTCGTAAACACGGCTCAGATACTCCCCGATCACGCCGAGGAATATCAACTGCACACCACCCACGAACAACACGGCAATCAAAACCGACGCCCAGCCGGCTATCGCCCGGTCGGTAAACAGCTTGATGCACACGGCGTAGCCGGCATAAACGAATGCCAGCATGGCGACCACGGCGCCCACATAGGCGGATAGCTTGAGCGGCACCGAAGAGAAAGAGGTGATCCCATCCGCAGCAAACCCCAGCATGCGGGAGAATGAGTACTTGGTCGTCCCGGAGAAGCGCTCGTCAGCGCGATAAGGCAGAAACACCTTCTTATAGCCGACCCATCCGATCAGGCCGCGCAGGAACCGCGAGCGCTCATGCATACCGGTGAGCGTCTCGACGACACTGCGGTCCAGCAGGCGATAATCCGCCGCGCCACGGGGCAGATCGGTACCGGCAATACGACTCATGAGGGAGTAAAAACACCGCGACGTCAGCGCCTTGACCCCCCCAGTGCCCTCCGCTTCCTCGCGAATCGTCCCGACAATCTCAAAGCCTTCGCGCCATTTGGCGATCAACGCAGGAATGAGATCGGGCGGATGCTGCAGGTCCGCGTCCATCGTAATGACCGCAGCGCCGCTGGCGTAATCGAGCCCGGCGCAAAGCGCCTTCATGTGACCGAAGTTACGAGAGAAACTGATGGCCTTGACACGCGGATCCTGTTCGGCCAGCTCGGACACCTTGAGCAGCGTGCCGTCGCTGCTGCCATCGTCTACAAAGATGATGTCGAACGCAACGTCCATACCACCCAAGACGCTGACCAACCGACGGTGCAGCTCCGCAATGTTGCCTTCCTCGTTGAAGGCCGGCACAACTATGGATATGTCAACGCTCTCGTTCACGCTTGCCTGCCGGGTTTAGTCTGAACACTCTGCTTACGCACCACACGCACTCCAATCCCGAACCCAACTACCACACAAACGCTGACGCTGCACGACGAATGGAGCTGCATATCAAATGCTCACCCCCTGTCCCATTGTCAAGTCGTGCACTCTAACAACCACACAAGAGTCCTGTCAAAAGGGAAAAGAGGATACTGTTGGTCCCCCATCCTCTCAGCCGACCTCCGGCTTCCGACCCCCGACCTCCGCGGCGATTCTTCGCCGCTGGTTCCCGGGTCCAGATCTTGACCCCGGGACCAGGTTTGTCGTATGGTTCCGTCAGGAATCGGGGACGTCACGTGGCGCAGCAGACGTGTTGGCCGGGGGCTCCGGAAGGCAATTCCTTATCAGAGGAAAGACACTGTGACAGAAACGACCCGCCACGTGGGGCGGCTATCCCGGCGGATCAACTTTATCGCCTTCGCCTCTATCGGGCTCCTGGTAGCGCTCACGCTGCTAATGTTTAAGCCTGCCAGTCGCACGACGGCAGCATCAGGCAAAAGCATCCAGCTCTTTTGCGCCGCCGGCATGCGCCTTCCCATCGAAGCCATCCGGACCAGCTTCGCCGCTGAATACGGTGTGCAGATCGATGTCCAGTACGGCGGGTCCATGACGCTGCTCAGCCAGCTTCAGATATCGCGCGCGGCCGATCTCTACTTAGCCGCCGATAACGACTATCTCGAAATGGCCATCGAGCGCGGCGTGGTCTGCGAAACTATTCCCATCGCCAGTATGGTCCCTGTCATTGTGGTGCCCCCCGGCAACCCCAAGGGCATTCACAGCATCGGCGATCTTCTGTCGCCGGAGCTGCGGGTGGCGCTGGGCAATCCCGATCAGGCCGCCATCGGGCGGCACACCCGCGCCGCCCTACAGGCCTCCGGCCACTGGGAACGCCTCAAAGAACAGGTTACGCGCTCGGGTGTTTTTAAACCAACGGTGCCCGATGTCGCCAACTGCGCCCTGCTGGGCAGTGTCGATGCCGCCATCGTCTGGTCGGCGACCGCGGCACAATACGCCGGCCTGGATAGCATCCACACCCCTGAGCTGGACGCTTTCGCCAGCCAGATCACCCTCGGGGTCACCAGCTGGAGTGACCCATCAGCCGCTGCATTGCAAGCCGCCCGCTATATCACTGCCCGCGACAGAGGCCTCCCGGTCTTCGCACGCATGGGTTACGACACCACCGGCGGCGACCCCTGGGAGGCCCATCCGGAACTCACCTTCTTTGCCGGCTCCGTCAACCGCCGTGCCCTTGATCCTGTCATCCAACGCTTTGAGGCACGTGAAGGCGTTACCATCAACACCATCTACAACGGCTGCGGCATCCTGACCGCGCAGATGCGCACCATCGGCGACCCGCACGCCACCGGCTTTCCCGACGTCTACATCGCCTGTGACACATACTACCTCGATACCGTCGCCGAGCTTTTCGAGTCAGGCACCTGCATCTCCGAAACCGATATTGTTCTCGTGGTGGCCGAAGGCAACCCGAAGCATATCCTACATCTTGACGACCTCACTCGCCAAGGTATCCGCGTGGCCATTGGCCAGCCCGAACAATGCACCATCGGCGTGCTGAGCAAGCGGCTGCTGGAAGATGCGGGCCTCTACCAAGCCGTTCTGACAAGAAACGTCGTCACCCAGACCGCCACCTCCTCCATGCTGATCCCCGCCGTCACGACCGGGGCGGCGGATGTGGTCCTCGCCTACCGCACCGACACCCTGGCGGAAACCGCCCGCACCGACGTGGTCGACATCGACTCAGAACTGGCCAAAGCTATCCAGCCCTTTGCCATCGCCAAGGGCACGGACTACAAATCGCTATCGCAGCGCCTTTTTAATGCGATCAGACTGGCGCAGGATGACTTCGAAGCCGCGGGCTTCCGCTGGCGGCTGGTTGCCCCGGCGGCCGCACCCTCCCCGGTGGTGCCATGAGCGATGTCTCCCGCCATAACCAGCGCGAGTGGCGCCCCCCGGGGCACGGCGGCGAGCGTGCTTTCCTCACCATCTTCGGGATCATCCTCGGCACCTACGCCCTCTTCATCCTGCTCCTGATTGGCGCGGATCTGGCCTATGCCGGTCGCGGCACGCCGACGCAGAGCGGCTGGCCGTTTGCCCAGGCTTTTCTCGCCGCTTTTCGTTCCCCGGAGATCCGCAGTGCCATGATCCTCACAATGGTCTCCTGCACCATCACCGCCATCCTTTCTACCTTTATTGCCATCCCGTCCGGATACCTGCTCGCCCGCTACCAATTCCCCGGCAACCGGCTCATCGATGCCCTGCTGGATGTCCCCATTGTGCTCCCCCCGCTTGTGGTGGGTCTCAGCCTGCTGATTCTCTTCCAGTTTCTGCCTCCGGGCTTGCGTGGAATGGTGGTCTACAAGCGCCCGGCGGTCATCTTGGCCCAGTTGGCGGTGGCCTGCGCTTTTGCCGTGCGCATCATGCGCGCCGCCTTCGACCAAACTGACCGCCGCTGTGCCGAGGTGGCCCAGACTCTCGGCTGCTCGCGCTGGCAGGCCTTTCGGCTGGTGGAGCTGCCCGAGGCGTGGCCGGGCGTCCTCACGGCCGTCACGATTGCCTGGGCACGGGCACTCGGCGAATTCGGTCCACTGCTGATCTTTGCCGGGGCCACCCGCAACAAAACCGAAGTACTCTCCACCACCGTTTTCTTGGAATTGAGCATCGGCGACCTCTCGGCGGCGGTTACCGTCTCGCTGATCATGGTGGCCGCCGCTGTGGCCGTCGTGATCGCCGCCCGCACCTGGGGATCGCGGACATTCAAGATTTAGGAGACGCATGATTGTTCTGGACCATGTTTCGATCGAGCAGGATGCCTTTCGCATGCAGGATGTGTGCATCGAGGTGCCGCGGGGCGCGTATGCGGTATTGATGGGCGCGACGGGCTCGGGCAAGACCACCTTGCTGGAAGTCATCTGCGGCCTGCGTCGGCCGACTGCCGGGCGCATCCTTCTGGGCGGAGAGGATCTGACCGACGCCACGCCGGCGGGGCGCGATGTGGGCTATGTCCCGCAGGATGGGGCCCTGTTCAAAACCATGACCGTGTTTGAGCAGCTGGCCTTCGCACTAATGGTGCGACGCGAGAATCCGGAGATCATTGAGGCCCGCGTAATTGAACTTGCAGAACTACTGGGGATTCAACATCTGCTCGATCGCACCCCCGACGGCCTCAGTGGCGGCGAATGCCAGCGGGTTGGGCTGGGGCGGGCACTGTCGTTCCGCCCTCGCATCCTCTTGCTTGACGAGCCACTATGCGCGCTGGATGATGAGACCCGCTCCCAGATCGTAGATCTCCTGCGGCAGGTGCGGGAGCACACCGGGGTCACCACGCTGCACGTAACGCATAACAAGAGTGAAGCCGACCAACTCGGCACCATGGGCCTGCGCATTGAAAACGGGTGCGTGTTGCCCCTCGCTATGTAAGGAGACCGTCATGACGATTCGAGTGGAATACATGTCGCAGTTGCGGGTCCGCACCGACTGCCACGAGGAGGCGTTTGCTGTGGCGCCTGGCACCGATCTGGCGGGACTGCTGCGTGCCATTGCCGAGAAGCACGGCGATACCGTGCGCGAGTTGCTGCTGGATGAGGCCGGTGAACCCACCGCGACCGTGCTATGCTTTGTCGCATCGGAGCAGGTCGATCGGAATCATATCCTGAATGAGGGTGACGTCGTGACACTCATGACACCGATATCGGGAGGGTGAGCGCGATGACAGAAAGGCGGCACATAACGGGTGAGGAACGCGCGGTTTACGAGTGGCAGCTCGATGTGCCTGGATTTGGCGAATCAGGCCAGCAATGTCTCAAGGATGCGACGGTACTGGTCTCTCGCGTGGGCGGCCTTGGTAGTGTGGTCGCCTATGAACTGGCGGCCGCCGGAGTCGGTCGGCTCGTGTTGGCGCACGCCGGTGACATCAGGCCCTCAGACCTGAATCGACAGCTTCTCATGACACACGAAGCCTTGGGCACGTCGCGGGTGCATTCGGCAGAGAAGCGACTGAAGGAACTGAACCCGCGCCTTGTGATCGATGCCGTGCCTGAGAATGTCTGTGCCGGCAATGCGGCACAGCTGGTGGGAGAGGCTGATCTGGTCGTTGACTGCTCGCCGCTGTTTGAGGAGCGTTTCGCCATGAATCAAGCGGCAGTCCAACAAGGCAAGCCGCTGGTTGAATGTGCTATGTACGAACTTCAGGCACAGATCACTACCGTGTTTCCCGGCAGGACGCCCTGCGTGGCGTGTCTGCATCCAGAGCCCCCGCCAGCGTGGAAACGCCGTTTCCCTGTGTTCGGCGCGGTATCCGGGACCATTGGTTGTCTGGGCGCCATGGAAGCGATTAAGGTGCTGTCTGGACTGGGCGAGCCCCTGGCGGGGCGCTTACTGACCATGGATCTTCGCGATATGCAATTCCGAACCATGACGATTAAGCAACGGCCGGACTGCCTCGTTTGTGGAGACGCCGATGTTCACTGTTGATCAGCAATTACGCTATGCACGGCATGTGACGTTGCCGGGATTCGGTGCTGAAGGACAGCGCCGCCTCATGGATAGCTCCGTTCTCATCGTGGGCGCGGGTGGGTTGGGGTCTCCCGCCGCACTCTACCTCGCGGCGGCGGGTGTCGGACGCATTGGCATCGTGGACGATGATGTGGTTGACCTGACGAATTTGCAGCGACAGATTCTGCACCGCACCGCTGATGTGGGCATTGCCAAGACCGACTCGGCCCAGCAGACCTTGACGGAGCGCAACCCCGAGGTCGAAGTGGTGCCCATGGCGGCACGTTTCGATGAATCCAATGCGCGGGCGCTGCTGCGGGACTATGACCTCGTGCTCGATGCGGCCGACAATTTCCCCACACGCTACCTCGTCAACGATGCCGCCGTACTCGAGGGTTGCCGCGTTGTACATGGGTCGGTCTACCTGTACGAAGGTCAGGTGACCGTCCTTGATCCGCCCGCAGGGCCCTGCTACCGCTGCCTGTTCCCGCAGCCGCCTGCTCCCGGTACGGTCCCATCCTGTGCTGAGGCGGGTGTTCTGGGCGTCCTGCCCGGCGTCATCGGGGTGTTGCAGGCTACCGAGGCGCTCAAGCTGTTGACCGGTCTGGGTGATCCGCTCGTGGGGCGACTCCTCTCCTACGATGCACTGAGCATGGCGTTTCGCACACTTCAGGTGAAGCGGCGATGCGACTGTGCACTGTGCGGCGACACGCCATCGATAACGGAGGCCCGGGCCATTGACTGGCAGTGCGATGTGGGGGACCCTGACATCCTGTCACTCGGGGCCGCCGACTATCGCACGCTGCGTGAAGGTGCAGAACCACATGTCCTGCTGGATGTCCGCGAAACCAGGGAGATCGATGCCGGTTACATTGAAGGATGCATCACTATTCCGCTAGGCGAGTTGAACGCCCGGCTCTCTGAATTGGGTGGACAACAGGACGCCTTGATTGTCTGCCTGTGTCAGGCCGGCATTCGCAGTCGTAAGGCCGCGGATTTGCTCCGGCGCAACGGATTTCGACGCGTGGCCAATTTGGAAGGCGGCTATCTCGCCTGGCTCACCAACGAGCGACAAGCGCATAAAGGAGAATAGGAATGAGTATCGTTGCCGCGTTACCGGAGTTCAGTTGGTCATTGATTGCACTGGGGCTTGCGGCAGGTCTACTGAGCGCCATGCTTGGTGTGGGGAGCGGCATTCTGTTGGTCCCCGCTCTGGTCCTCATCATTGGGTTGCCGCAGAAATCGGCCCAGGGAACCGCACTTGCCGTCATGGTGCCGATGGCGCTCGTTGGGGCGGCCCGCTATGCCGCGAACCCCAACATCGACATCAGCTTTATGCGTGTGGCGCTGCTGTCAGCAGGTGCGATTGTCGGGGCATTGATCGGGGCGGCCATTGCCGCCCGTGTGCCGGGCATTGTCCTGCGTCGCATTTTTGCCGCGTTCCTCCTGATTGTCGCCGTGCGGATGATGCTGCCGACGCGCGCGAAGAGGCCCCTGCCTGCGGCCGCCTTGAACGACCCCCTTCCCCACGACGACATAGACCGCGCACCATGATCTCGCGATACGAACCCGGACCCGCACTGTAGAAACCCAAATCGGTAGCCCACGACGGTTAAGCATACCCGACGCATATCACTCCGGCACCACTCCAAAGCGCCCGTCATGATAGATATATCTATGGTCGGCAACAGCGGCCACGGCACTGTCGTGTGTGGCCATCAGGACCATACCGCCATCTTCTGTGAAGTCACGCAGTAGGGCCAGTAGCAACGCGGTGTTCTCCTCATCCAGATTGCCGGTTGGTTCATCGGCGACCAGGAGGGAGGGGCGGTTCATCAGAGCTCGTCCCAGCGCCACGCGCTGCTGCTCGCCGGCGCTCAACCGGGCCGGGATATGCCCGCGCCGGTGCTCCAGCTGCAGGCGCTGCATCAATTCATCACAACGCTGGTGGGCATTGGCCACGGGGCGTGCTACACAGGAGGCCATGATGTTCTGCTCAACGTTCAGGTAAGGAATCAGATGGAAACGCTGAAAAACAAAGCCTACCAGGCTGGCTCGGCGTACCGCCCGCGCACCGGGACTGAGGGCCAGCAGGTCTTCGCCGTCAAGGATGATGGTTCCACTGTCGGGGAAAATCAATCCGCCACAGAGCATCAACAGCGTCGTCTTGCCGCATCCGCTGGCACCGGCTATGGCGTGAATACGACCGGCATCAAGGTCGAGTGTGAGGTCCTTGAGCACTTGAATCTTTCCCTCCGAACCGACGTAGGCTTTGCTGATGCCCTGAATGGAAAGAAAGCTCATCTCACGCCTCCTCGTTGAGTACGATGCCAGGCGCCCGCCGTGCCGCGATCATGGCCGGAATCAGGCTGGCGGACAGGCTGACCACGTTGGCTCCCACGAGCAGCACCAGCAGCATCGAGGTCGTCCACAACCCACAGAACGTGGCGCCATCGGTAAGAGATTGAACCAACAGAAGTGCTCCAAGATACCCGACGATGGACCCGGTCACAGCCAGCAGTGCCGCCTTTGCGGCGAAGAGTCGATAGATCTGTCCGCCACCCACCCCGAGCGTACGCAGGATCGCAATTTCGTGACGGCGCTCCTTTACATTGTGGCCATAGAGGAAGAAAAGCAGTACCGCGGCCGCTACGACCATGAGCCCCGCAAAGAGGGCAGAGAAGCGCTCGAGCTGAACGCGCAGCGTCCGGCGAGACCGGGTGATATCGGCCACCTCTGCCTCGGCGGCCCTCTGGATCGCCGCGCGAGCACTTTGACGCGCCTTCGCACGGACGGCAAACTCCACCACCTCCGCCTCTGGAATGATCTTCTGCACGCCGGCGCGGATCGGCGCAATATTCCCGGCTGAGCAGTTGCAGCTGAGCGCCAGAATGCCACTGATTCGACCCTCCAGACCGAGCATATTCTGGGCATCGGCAAGATTCATAAAGATGACGATATCATCTTTCGTCCCGAGTGGCTTGCGGCAGAGCGTTACCTTGTAGGATGCACCCCCAATGGCAATCGAATCCCCCGCCTTCAGGTTTAGACGTTCAGCCACGCTGTCTCCGAGCTGCACCTCGCCCGGCTCGATCCGCACTTCGAGCGGTTGCTGAAAACGACGCTTGATATAGATCTCCCCTTCCAGTCCTGCGATGATGACCTCACCATCGAAGGCCGGCAACGGGTAGCGATGGCGAAGAAAAGGCAGGTGGTGGTTCAGGAGACCGAAGTCCGAGGCCGCCAATGTTCCGGCTTGCTCCGTCGTCAGGTAGTGCGTGTTAACGTCATTGGCGTGGAACGTCTCGAGCCGTTGCGCGCCATTATAGATCAGGATATTGAATCCGAGCGATTTCGCGAAAATCCGTGCCTCGTTCTCAAGAGCATCCATCCGCTCCTGGCTGCGCTGCTGCAGCGCGTGGACGTCCTGTTGGGTCTGGCGATCGAACTCGGACAACAGATGCAATGATGCCGTCACCGACAGCACCGCCACCGCCACTGCCGCGGCCGCGAGCAGGCTGCCCTGCCATCGATACTTCAGCTCATTGAAGAAAAGGTGTCGACCATTCATCGTGATCCTAATCCTGACCAAAAACAGCGCGATCCCAATCGTAGTCCAGCAGCAGGTCGACACCGGGGTTCATCGACTTGACCTGGCACGAGCAAGCGCCGGTCAGGAAGGACGTGATCGCCCCGATATTGTCAAGCGTGATGCCCGCACCGACGAGTGGGGGCAACGCCCTCCCCCGGCCGTAGACGGCAAACACCATCGGTTGATCACTGTACGTCTTGAGATCTGCCTCGAGGTGCGTCAGCAGGGCGACCATCAGATCATCCGTGCCCTTGCGGGGAAGCCGCAGGGAGGTGAATGCCACCTTCAGCGGAATCGCTGACTGCAGTCGGTCTATGGGATCATATCCGATTGGTCCGCCGCCGGTCACATTCCCATCGGCCTCTACCACACCGTCGGGAAGTTTCAGAGTTTTGGCAACCTCGGCTATGTAGCCGTCCATCGCTTTGGCGGCCGCGTCGTCGCGCGCCTTGTTGCCGGACTCAAGAAGGATAAAGACGCCGCAGTTGCCCTCCACGATCTTCTTGGCTAGCGCCTTCCGGAAGGGAGTATCTATCATCTTCCTGGCCGATTCCCTGGTCAGCGGTCCTGACCAAATCGGCACTTCTATGTCCTCAGCAGAGGGATAAAGTAGATGCATGCGCGTGCCAGAGCCTTTGGAAGCAGGCAGCGCTTCGGTCCGCCGGCTCTTGGCCAGTTCCTCGGTTGTCAACTGCCGCACCATCAGGTTCAGGCTGCCCGACACCCCATCGGAGGCTTTTTTGAGCAGCGTCACGGCCGCCTGTTCCTCGGCCGTCAGAGGGGCATCCGCGACCACCACAGCAAAATAGGGGGAAACCGGCCAGCGTTCGAGCGCATACCGAAAGACCGGCACACTGCACGCTGATGCCGCCAACTGGAAGGCCAGCAAACAGAACGTAACCATGAGCTTCATCATCGCCATTATCCTCGTCTATCTGTCGCTATGACACTCGCCACCCTAACGGTCGGCCGGGGTCGATCAGTCCAGGGACGCGACTAGCAGGCCACCTCACATTGCAACACTTCGGAAGACGTGCCCTCAGGTCAGGCCTCCCACCATTCGCCAGCGTGAACCGGAACGCTATAGTACGGAATGCACCGCTAATCCAGCCATAGGATAGCGCTGTATGCGGCACGGATGCAAGCGATGTCGGTGGCTGGGGGCTTACGGATGACTTTGCGCACTGGCCAAGAGTACACCGATGACTTACGGCAACGTGGAACTGCGGGGCTAAGTCCGACGGCTCTGGTGCTCTGTCCCCCACCCCGCCCCACCGGCCCCGCACCCACGCGATCAGGTGTACTGGAAAATGACGATATGCTCGACGGTTCCCGGGTCCGCGCCGAAGAGGATTTGAAGCACGGGTACAAGCGTCCATATCACGTTGGCAAACACTTCGCCGAGGATCAGGCCGAGGAACAGGGGGATGGCGGTGCGGTAGGCACGCACGGGGTCGAGTTCAAGAGTGCAATGGCCGCTTCCGGTTGGTATAAGGAACCTCTTTACGCTCAGAGCGTGTTATGAAAAGCAGTAGCTATTACGTTTTTACGGGCCTGTCGTCGTTTCAGATCCTGGCCATGTTCCGGCGCGGGCTGTTCTACACCTTCCTCTCTCTATATATACGTGAATTCCTTGGGCTAAGCGTCACGGAAACCACGCTCTTCGCAACCGTCCCCATGGTCGCAAGCTCGCTGTGCCAGATGTTCGTGTGGGGCGCCGTGTCGGACCGACTACAGGTGCGGCGAACTATGATCATCGTCGGTGAAGTGATGGCGGCGATCGGGACTATTGCATTGTGGTATGTCCATCTGATGCCCGAAACCAAGCGGATGTCCGGATACACCATCATCGTCGGGCTTGGAATCATAGAAATATTCTGGTCGATGTCGAACGTCTCCTGGAGTGCTCTCATCTCCGATATCTATGCCGAAGAGGATCGCTCGAAGGTACAGGGCCAACTGTTGAGCATCGGGGCCGTAGGGCGGATCATTGGCGTCTATATCGGTAGCGCCCTCTATGACGGACTCGGTGCTTACTACAAAGGCTGGGGGTTCCACGAGGGATCACTCTTCTTTGTCGCGGCAGGCGCCATGATGCTGTCCACCGTCCCCATGCTCTTCGTGCCGGAGGGAGGGGGTGCGGCGGAGCCCCCCTCTTCAGCAGGCACTACGCCGTCGGCGCGGTATCCCTTCCGGGCGTTCGTGTTTTTTCTGACGGCCATCGCACTGATCAACTTCGGCCGCAACGCTATGGCCGTACTGCGCGCTCCGTTTCTCAGTTTGGATCCGGGCCTGGCACTGTCCCCGGTCAGGATTCAGTGGGTCGTCAACGTGCAGTCCGTGACGATGATCGTCATGGGAGCCCTGATCGGCACTGTGGTCCGGCGGATGGGCAATGCGAAGACGCTTCTGATCGGTACGATCACTGCGATGACCTCGTTGCTGGTATTCGGCTTTGCCGGGAATATCTACGTCGCGTGTACGGGAAACGTCTTGGCCGGTGCCTCGGAGAGCATCATCGTGGCCTCCTCTTACGCGTTGGCATCCATACTTATTCCCGCACGTAAACGCGGTCGCTATTTCGGATGGTTCAACGCCACCTATTTTATGAGTTGGGGGATCGGCGGGACCGTCGTGATTGCGCCAATGATCGACGCACTGATACACTTCGGATCGACCCAGTTGGATGCCTACCGGGCGGGTTTCGCGATGTCTGTCGTGATCACCGGGACCGGCCTGGGCCTTATGGCCTATTTGCTGTTTGCGGTGATGAAGACCCAAAGAAGGGATCACTAGCGCCCCTTATAGAGAAGAGGGACTCACTACGGAGCCGCCTTCGCCTAGGGGCTACGGCGTGCCAGGGCGTCAGCAAAGGCCTTACCGATCTGCCCCAACATCTTTGCGCTGCCCAGGTAATGGTAGCCTGCATTTGAGCAACCCAGGATGATCTTGCCTTCCTCGCGGGAACACACTTTGTCCATGAGCCTGAGTTTGTTTGCGGTGCTGTTAACGTATGCCAAGTTTTTCGTAGTGATGCCTTCGATCATCACGTCAACGGCCCCAAAGGCTTCCTCGGTCTTGCGATTGTATTCGCAACCGGCGTACACGGCCAACAGGTTGGTGCCCGTCTTCAGATGTTTGACGTGCTCATTGCCAAGCTCGATGGCGCGGTACTCCGGGTTGTCACGCCACCAGACATAGGTGTGGATCTTGTGCCCATTGAGATACACCTCGAAGCCTTGTGCAGCCATAATGCTGATGCGGAACTTCGCGTAGTCAAGGTTCTTGGCGTCGAACGTGGTCCGCATGAGCAGGAACTCACCGTCACCCCATGTTGAGTTGGATCTGACCAGCGGGAAGTCGCGATGCTTCCAGACGCCCTTGCCGACGGGGCCCTTGCCGCTCTGCCACGTGCCGTCGTCGAACTCGGGCTTATGCCACTCCTTGAGCGCTTCCGGCAATGTGATCTGGCGAAAACGTCTCTTCTCCTTCCTGGCGCGAACGTCCTTGGTCGCATTTGGTTCAACGGAAGCATAGCGCCACACCTGCTGCGCTACGGGCAGACCGATCGACTCCCAGCCCGGCACGTTGCTTTCACGCGGTTCTATCCGACCGTCCTCGCCAATCATGTAGCCGGGCCTCAACCGTTGATCGACCTTGCCCTTCAGACCCGCCAGGGCCGCCATACGGAAGTCCCAGAACTGTCCCGTGTCCACGGCGACCACGTTGCCCTGGAATGCGGGAATATCCGCCGTTGCGGCCATGGCCTTGCGCAGATTGGCGATCCCGCCCGTGGCCTTGTCTCCGCCCACTCCGATGGTGCCGATCACGAATGGCATAGCGGGTGCCTTCAGTTCCAGGCGTACATCACGGATAAAGTGAGCCATCAGTTGAGTGTAGAGCTTGTAGGCATCAGGATTCTGACCACCGTTATAATACGTTTCCCCGGCGCACATATCGTTCCAGCCCTGGAACCAGACGAATCCGGCCAGTTCATAGCCTTGTTTCGGATCGTAACCGGGATAGACGCTCTGGATATCCTTCAGGACCTCCTTGGTCTGGGTCATCATCAAACGGTAGTAGTGGCCCGTTGCTGCGTCCTTATCGGCCCACCATTTCGGACGATCCGCTTCCTTGGGTATGCCATGGGCTCCATCGGGACGCTTTGCCCACTGCTCCGTTGTCTCCTTGGAGAGCTCGTAGCGACCGGCACTGGGCGACCGGAAATCCGTATGCAGCGATTTACCGCCCCACGCGTTCTTAATGATCAGAATGGGCTCGTCGACGTGTTTCTGCATGACGATACCAAACGTCAACTCCGGACCTATCTTCGCCGGCGTAGCGCCATAGCCGGCTTTGAGGTTGCCCTTGCGGGTGCCATTGTAGCTGATCCAGACCTTCTCGCACTCACGCAGCTCACCGCCGGGAGTCTTGATTTCCTTGAGCATAGGCACGGTTGTGGGATCTTCGCCCATGTAGTCCAGCGTGCTGATGGCCCCATGGCCTTCCATGTTGGACTGGCCCACGAGAATGTAGATCTTAAGAGGCTTCTCGGCGGCTGTTGCAGCACCCAGCAGAAGGGCTGATAGGCACGCTAGGACACTAGCGATAGATGCGTTGTTCATATGAATACTCCTCTTGGATAGTCCTGAAATATGGTGCTTCCGGGTTTTCCGGGTGTTTCTTCATTGGCCTATGCCCTGCACATGCTCTGCTGGGCCGGTTAAGTCAGGCGATTAAGCGTATCCAAGTAAGTGTTGCGGTTAAGAGTGCGACGACGTGTACGCTTAAGTGTGTGCGCTGCGCTCTCCATACACTTTCTCGGACACTTAACCGCTTCCTTAACCGCCACCCTTACCCGGTTACCCTTAATCGATCAACTTACACGATCCCTACCTGCCTCCGTCCAGAATGCGATTCATCAATAGAAAATCCCCCGCTAATCCCTGAAGCGCCTCAAAAAAGAACTACAGACCCAGATCGGACTTCTTTAGGGCATCGAAGTAAACGTCCATCTGACCGAAGGGTGTGTAGGTCTCGGCTTTGATGTCGTGCTTGTATCGCACCACGCTGATAACGGATAGGGTGTTCGCGCCCTTCTTGAAATGCTTGATCTTGCTCGGGTCGAGCAGGAGTTCGTTATAGGCCGGTGCACCGTACCACCATACGTAGTTGTGAATCGCGATCCCATTCAGGTAGAGCGTGAAGCCCATAGGGGTAAGGATTCGAATGCGATAGAAGTCCTTCTTCAGGTCCTCTTCGGTCAGTGTGAAGGTCGTTCGCATGGCAATAAACTCGCCCTTGCCCCAGTCAGAGTTGTTGGGGTAGAAGAACGTGGGGTCGTGTCCGGCGGCGCCATGTCCAAAGGGTTTGTAGATGCCTGTACCCACCGGTGCCTTGCCGCTTTCCCACGTGCTGTCATCAAACCCCGGCTTGTGCCACCCCTCCATGTCAGCCGGTAGCGTGATGGTCCGCATACGTTTGCCCTCTCGAGGGTGGAGTCTATCTTCCTTGTTCACCGGGTCAAACGACCGGTAACGCCAGATGCGGTTGGCATGTGCCGGAGTGCCGATGGACTTCCAGCCGGAGCCCTCGTTCTTCAACTGGGTCAGCTCGAGGATTATGTTGAGGAGCCGATTGTCCGCCTTATCCGCCGACGTGTAGCGGGATATCAATTCGGGTCGATAGACGTTGTATAGGATATCAGTAAGACGGTCCTTCTCCTTACCGGACAGTTCCTGAAGTGCAACCAAGAGCCCGACAGGATGGCCATGGACGTTACCGTGTACCACTTTCATCAGGTTGCCGGTATCCAACCTCTTCAGTCGCCCGTCTCCCGAGAGCGTCGCGGCCATGTCCGCTGAGAATTCGGGTGCGAGATCAATGGAGGCCAGAGCGACCTCGACAATATTGCACGTACCTTCAATCGACTGCTTGTACTTGCCCATGTCCGGCAGCACGGTGCTGTGCAGGGCGGCACGGGAAAAACCGTCCACGATAAGCTCCCGCACGGGGCTGTCGTCGCTGCACGTGGCCAGGACCTCCTGCAACGTTTTGACCATCTTGTGGCGGGGGTTGTAGTTGTACTCCTTGATCATAATGTCGATGATGGTTGGCAGATGTTTGACGAACAACGTCTCGTCCCGCTCGAAGCCCATCAAGGCCACGAACGCGGACTCACGCATCCACCAGTCGTCTACGGTCGACCATCGAATAATGTGGGGAAGGTTCTTTTCAATGGTTTCGATCGGCGCCTGGTTCAACGCCTGCAGCGCCGCATCAATGACGAACCAGGCCTCCTCGGTATCGTTCAGCATCTTCGTGATGGACGACACCATAGCCGGCGTGTATTGATCCGCCTTGAGGGCCAGCTTCCCAACGACTGGCCCCGTGAACCACGGACGACAGTCGATGATACCATCCAAAGCGGCGCGACGCAGACGAGGATCGGGATCACGCAGCAGGTCTTCGATTACGTCGAAGCGCTTGTTCATAACGAGGCATTTAGCGGCGGCCATGCGGATAGAGCAACGCGCATGCCGCACGTTCTTAAGCAACATCTCGTGGTCCACCTTCTTGGCCATGCTCGGGTCGTAACGCAGCTCGAGCGGCAAGGAGCGTTGCAGAACATCCATCTCGTCCTCGTCGCCGTACTTGTAGAAATTCTTGTGGTGTTTGGACGTCAGGAACGCCTGGTCCGCCTTGTTGCCCCAGAGCTGTTCAGGCAAGGTGAAATCGTGGGCATACTTGGAGCGCGGAGCTCCGTTGATCTGCAGGTTCTTCAGCGGCGCGGTGTAGGCCAGGGCCAGGCAGATGCCCGCTTTGCCGTCGCCCTTGGTACCGGCGTTATGGGGCCACGCAAAGGCGCCTGACGCCTGCCGGCCCAAGTCATACCGCCATTGGAAACGTGTCATGGTTCGACGATAGAGGTCTGGGTCATAGTCCTTCATCATTGCACCGGACAAACTGTGCCAATAGGTTTCCCAATCGTAATGGCGGGCCGGCCAACTGGTCAGCGCTGACATGACCAGATATTCCTTGGCCTTTTTGTAGATAGTGACGTCGCTCTTGGCTCCGCTGGCGATCTGCATCACAGCGGCCGTGGCACCATCTCTACCGGCGGATCGCATGATATGCCAGTAACGTTGATCGGCAATGGGAATCGCACCGTGCCCCACAAAGCGATACCAGTGCTTGAGCGCGCCCTGCAAGGTCTTCTCGTCAACCTTAACGCCGCACACCTTGCCCAATACCAGCGTAGCCAGTATCTGATTGCCAGCGGCATGCTGCATACCACCACCGGATTCGTAGGACGGAAACACACTGTAACCCCAATGCCCCCAGCCGACGCCGTACTTCTGACGTTTCCGGGCATCGTCGCAATAGTATTGCAGTATGGGGAGAACCGATTTGTCCCCCGTCCGCAGGTAATACTCGGCGCATGCGACTCCATTGTAGCCATTGAACCAGGAGTGCTCGCCGAGGCCTGTGACGGTGCCATCCGGTTCCAGATACTGCGCGAAGTACTGCTTTACCCGCGGCACGTACGCATCATCACCCGTCGAGAGAAGAAACAGGCATGCCATGGCATTCCACAGATCGTGTTCCTTAAGTCTATCCCTGCCTGCATAGAAATCGGCGGTCGTCTTGATGATCTTTTGGGATTTCTCGCAGTTCAGAGGGAACGTTTTGGCATAGCGTCCCAGTATAGGGATCTTGAGGGTGACGTTCTTGGTCGTGTCGCCCTTCAACGGCTTGACGTCAAAGGTCAACACGCCGTCCGTCGCCTCTGCCTGGGTCAAGGCCTTACCCAGTATGACCAAGGGGTTCTTGCCCTTCAGCAGTGTTCCATTGATGCCCAGGATGATCTCGCCTCTCTTGAACTTGCCATGGGCCGGGGTGTTGGGTGCTGTGCTCTCGACGGTGACCCTCATGCCTTTGTAGATCCGCGCCTCCAGCCCTGTTACGCCTATTTGGCCAAGAGCCATCTCACCCCCCGGGTTCGGCCGCATGCCATACACCTGGGGTTCGGCATAGTAGTCATCGGCCATAGCGACGCTCGACACCATGCAGGTCATAGCCAACACAGCGCTCAGGCCCGATCTAGCTGAAACGTTCATCGTCATCTCCCTTTTCTCTCACAGTCGCGCCACTCTAGCAAAACTGCCTCACTCAGGAAATGGAGATGTGTCTCTGGATAGTGTGCATTTTCGGATGATTGGCAAAAGATTCGATTGTGGGGTGCGATGTCGTTACAGTGGCGCCGTGTTCCCACTGTTCATGAGGAGAGCGATACGATGCCAGATACGAATATCCCACTCTATGGTCCGGTGCCGCCCAAGGTTGAGGCGCGTTGGATCAGTCCGGAGAATCCACAGGCGCTGAAGGGCGCGGGCGGCACAACGAACAACGGTCGCAAGGGGGCGCCCTGTTATGGGGCACTGGCCGCGGGTGCGACCATGACGCTGGCCGACTACAGCGGGAGCAGCGGGATCGTCCGGCATATCTGGACAACGATCAGTGACCGCTCCCCCACGATGGTGCGTGGGCTGAAGGTCGAGTTCTTCTGGGACGGGGCAAGTACGCCGGCGATCAGTGTACCGTGGGGTGATTTCTTCGGGTGCGGACTGGGTGAGATGCCGCCCTTCGAGTCAGAGCTCTTCACGAATCCGGAAGGCCGGAACTTCAACAGTTACGTGCCGATGCCGTTCCGCAGCGGTTTCAAGATGACTGTCACCAACGAGACCGAGCGTGATCTGGACATGTACTGGATGCAGATTGACCTGACGATCCATGATGCCGTTGATGATGCGCTCTATCTGCATGCCTGGTTTAATCGTGAGAACCCGACAGTCCCATGCGAAGACTACACATTTCTGCCGCGGATCGAAGGCGCGGGACGATACCTGGGGGTCAACTTCGGCATGCAGGCAGACGCCCGCTGGGTCGGGGCCTGGTGGGGCGAGGGCGAAGTCAAACTCTACGTGGATGGCGACGCCGGGCACCCCACGCTTTGCGGCACGGGATGCGAGGACTACATTGGAACGTCATGGGGACAGGGGCCGTTCGCCAATCGCTATCAGGGATGCCATTTTGTAGCGCCCGGACCCCGCATGTGCTTCTACCGGTATCACATTCCGGATCCCATCTACTTCCGCACCGACATCCGCGGTACCATCCAACAGATGGGCTATCACGGCCCGACCCAGAACGCACAATGGCTGTTCAACAAGCAGGAAGTTCTACGCGCCGGAACCAATGAGCCTATTGATGTGAGTGAGCCTGGCCGCGGCCTGTTCGAGCGCACCGATGACTGGTCAAGCTGCGCCTACTTCTACCTCGACCGTCCGGAGAGCAACCTGCCGCCGCTGATGCCGGTGGCAGATCGTATCGCCGCGTTGCGCACGGACGGCAAGCGGGGAGCACGGCTGGACATCTGACCGTCAGCTTTCCTCTACGTCGAAGGGGCGGTGTCGGCTCTGCATCCAGCGCACGGCCCGTAAATCCGATACGATCGTTTTCAATCGGCCAAGGTTGGTATACTTGCTGGTGCCGGCCTGCCTCCGCCGATGATTAACGGGGATCTGTTTGATGACGCCCCCCTTCATCTTGACAAAGCTGAGCAGAAAGCGGTGCATGCCGTCCCACATCGTCACGTCCCGCACAAAGTCGGCCTTGAACGCTTTCAGTGAACACCCCGTGTCAATGATGTCTTCACCCAGCAGCGCATTTCGAACGCCGTTGGCCAGCTTGCCGCCGAGGCGTCGACTGAAGGTGTCCTGCCGGTCGGCGCGGTATCCACAACAGGCATCGCATGCTTGCATGTGCCCCATGAGCGTGGGTATATCGGCGGGGTCATTCTGCCCGTCGGCGTCGATCGTGATTAGGACGTCGCCCTTGGCGCGTCTGAACCCGACGCCGAAGGCGGCGCTCTGCCCGGAATGCGGGTTCAACGAGAGGACACGCAATGTGGGGTACTGCCCCTTCAGTCCGTTCAGAATATCGAGGGAGCCGTCGGTCGACCCATCATTGATCGCCACCACCTCAGAGGCCATATCCATCCCGGCCAGCACGGTGAACAGTTCAGTGATGACATCGGCAAGGCACTCTTGTTCGTTGTAGACGGCAATCAGAATACTCAGCATGGCGACAGAACTCTCGGGTCAGTGAAGGATTGCGCTTCGGTCAGAAGACTATCCGAATCGTGCATCTCTTCTTCATTCATCTCATCTATTCGTTGACCGCTCAATTCTTCTGTCTTGATACCTCCAAGTCAATTCGCATCGCCTCTTCACGGCTGATTGTCGCGCTCCCGCCCTTTGCCATCCCCCCACCCTACTGCTCGACGCGCAGGGAGAAGCTCTGGCTGTGGCTGTTGAATTCCGGGGCGTACATGCACTGCACCGAGGCCATGCCGCTCTGGTACGCGCCGCGGTGCTGGACGCGCGATGAGTACTCGAACACGTAGGTACCCTTGGGCAGGTAGTCGATGAAGAAGTGACTGGCGGTGTCCTTGGTCGACTCGTAGTAGCGCAAGCCGTCTTGGTATTTGTAGCTCGAGAGCACGTTGACCGGCTCCGTGCCGCTGCCGCGCTGATCCTTGAGATGCACGTATTCCATGTCGCGGTCAACACGCAGCACGATCCGCGTCACCAGTTCATCGCCGACAGCGATCGCGCCTTCAACCGGCTGCAGGACGGGGCCCTTCTTCGTGTTGACCTTGGTGTACAACGCCTTCTCCAGCTTGAGCGGCGTGCCTTCGTGAGGCGTCACCTTGCTCATATCCTCGAAGTACTGCCAGTGCAGACTGCCCCAGGCGACACCGTCGTCGACCTTGGTCAGCGTGATCTCGCCCATGGCGGGTTTGATCTCGCCGCGACCGAAACGCTCCTCGTAGAAGCCGGTTCCGGGCTCGACATCCTTGGGTTCAATGGTCTTGCCGGCCAGCGATACCTTGACCAGCTCGTCGGACGCCAGCAGGTCGGAGCCGCGCAGCAACAGCGCATAAACCGCATCGGCCGTCGCCTTGGTCGTCTTCCAGTCCTGGGTCTGTTTCTGCTTGAGCAGCCAGACCTTGCAGTCTTCGACCGACTGCTTATCGCCGGCGACCTCGTCGAACGCCTCGATCATCATGGCCTGCGTCTCGATCGGGGCGCGGTACCACCACCAGGAGTACTCCTCGTCACGCCAGAACATACCCATCTCATCGTCGGTCTTCGAGAACTCCCGCAGCGACGTCATAATCGCGGCCGGGGTCTCTCTGTCCTGACCAAACCGCTTCACGGCCAGCGCGAGATGGGCCTGGCTCTGACGTGGAAGCTTTAGCCAGTACTTGGAAGCCTGATCCAGGAAGTAGTCGACGGCCTCACGATGCGTCGCGCTGATCGTCTGATCCTCCAGGAAGAAGCTGCGACCGTAGAGATAGAGCGCGATGGTCGAGCTGAGATGGTCCGAGTCCTCGGTTTTGTGCTTGAGGATATCCCGGTAGATCTTGTCGATCCAGCCATCCAGCCGGTTCAGAGACTTGATGGCCGGTGCCATCTGGATGCCCTTGACCCCGAGGTGACGAATACGGCCGTAGCCGGTCGTAATGTAGAGCGTGATGTAGTCGCTGCCCCGTCCGCCCGGGAACCAGGGCCAAGCTCCATCGCTGAGCTGTAGCTCTGCCATGCGGCGCATGTTGGCGGCAGTCTCCTTGTCGAGCCGGTTGTCATCGAACAGCACGCCCACCCGGCGACGTGCTTCGCTCTCATCCTCGCCCTGCGCCAGCCATGGCGTCTCTTCCAGCATGACGGCTTTGAGGTCCTGGTTCTTCTCCATCGGGCTCTTCAGCGCATCGGTCCCCTTCCAGAGGTCGAAGATGCGGCGGATCTTGGGGTCGGACTTCGCGATATGCCGCGCCACGGCGTTGGCGTAGAGCCGGTTGAAGGTCTGTTCACTGCACTGGTGCTGATACTCCATCAGGTAAGGCAACGCCATCACGGCATACCAGGAGGGATTGGAGACCATCTGCACGACCAGGTTCTGGTGCGCAAGCGTGTCGGATTTTGCCGACTCGATCAGCTTCTCGAAACGGAACGCCTTCTCGCCCGCCTTGCGGATGGGCAGCGGCAGCGACTCGGTCACCATGATGCGCCGCGGCAGTACCGGCAGATAGCCCTCCTCGCCGTCGGAGAGCTTGCTGGTGGCGCCCACCGCCTTGTACTGCAAGAAGCCCATACCATCCGGCACGGTGACCCGCCAGGAGAAGGTGCGCGACTCCTTGGCCGGGACGTCGAAGGCCTTGTCCAGGCCCTGCAGTCCGAGCTGTGCATTGACAGCCTTCAAGGTGCGTGCATCGGCGAAACTCAGGCGAACCTTGCCCTCCTGCCGCGTCGGCGAGAGGTTGCTGACTTTGACCGTGAATTCAAGCACGTCCGACTCGCGCAGGAAGCGCGGCGGGTTCGGCTGCACCATAATATCCTTGGCCGTCACCACCGAGTCCTGCAGGAACCCGGAGCGCAGCTCCTTGTCATGGGCAAAGGCCATGAACTTCCATTCGGTCAACGCCTCAGGCATGGTGAACTCGAGCTTAACCTTGCCACTGCCGTCGCTGACCAGCTGCGGGAAGAAGAAAGCTGTCTCCTGCAGATTCTTGCGCGCCGAGACCTGGCTCAGGTCGGGGGCTGGAGGCGCTTCGGAAGCGGCATCGCCTCCGGAGGCATTAGAGAAATCAGCCTTCCCCCCCCCTTGGGTGCTTAGAGACTCAGTAGCGCTCATGCTCATTGACGCCGCCATCGGCGCAGCACTGGCGTAGGCCATCGTCACTCCTCGGCCCCCGCTCCTGCCGGCAGACTTCAGCATACGTCGGCGGTGCGGTATCACCAGGATATGCTGGGCCAGCAGATCACGCGGAAAGCGCCAGTAGTTCAGGTTCACGGTCCGGCTGTCCACACGCCACCCGCCCTGGATACGCTCAAGCCCACGCATGCTATTCTGGAAGGAGGCGCGCAGCCGCGTGCGATCCTGGCGGAAGACATTGAAACGTTGCTGCCAGTTGTGGGGATTGAAGGCGTCGAGTGATTTGTCGTAAAGACCAGCCACCATCTCGGCTACGGCCGATTCCGCATCGGGCCCTTCGATCACTGCGGTCCAGGTCTCGGTCTGGCCCGGCTCGAGTTTCGAGACCATGTGTTCCCACGTTATGCTCAACTCCTTGTTCCGCCACGGGACGTCGATCTTGCGACTGGTCAGGTAGGCGCGATTCTCGCGCAGCTGTGTCACATGCAGCGTGAAGCCGCCACGCATCGCCTCGGTGACCGTCTGTTCGATCACTTCCTGTGTGCGCTCGGTATCGCTCCAGAAGGCCCGCAACATCTTGCCGCGGTGCTCAATCTCGATATAGGCGCGCGCCGTCTCGTAGCCTGAACCCCAGAGCGCCGTAAAGCTATCGCCCGGCTGCAGCGACCAGGCGGGTGCCGCCACGACGCTGGGTACGCGCAAACGGCAGGTCCGCGCCTTGATATCGACCACACGGATCGGCAGCAATGCGCTGACCTCTTTCTTGAACCGGTCCTGCGTGGCCAGTACGGCCCGGTAGAGGCCCGGCTTCAGTTTCACGCTCAGCACACCGCTGCCGTCGGGCAGCGTCTTGAGCGTCTGCTCATCCACGACCTCACCCAGCGCCCAACTGTTGGGGTCCGACAGGTCCGGCACCGGTTTGACGGTGGCCGCGGCGCCATGGCGCCAGTAGGGATGCGCTCCCTGCAGCCTTGCCCGCTGCACGCGCTCGGGCGCCTTGAGCTTGTGGACCTTCACGGTGACCTCAGCCGCCTGGCCCTCGCCGTCCAGCGTCTGCGTGGACACTCCAATTTCAACCGGTTTCGCGGCGTCCTGCCATTCATCGGCGCTCAGGGCTGCCTTCAGTGCGGTGTAGCCCACATTGACGTAGCGCTGGGATGAGCGCGTTTCGCCGGTAGCATCGGTCACATCAGCATGGACCGTGTAGCGGAACGTCGGCTCCGAGGCCTTGTCTACGCTGCGGTCCGGCTTGGCGGTAAAGGTAATGCTGAAGGAACCATCGGTCTCCGACGCTGACTTGCCATGCGCAATCTCCTGGCTGCCGCCTTGCTGTGGCGGGAACCACCAGCGGCACCAGCGCCACCAGTCGGGGTAGCGGACCTCGCGGACCACCCGGTAGCTGACCGGCGCGCCGTCGATCGCCGCGCCGGTGTAGGCCATCGCGTGGCCTTCGAGTGTCACCTCGCCATCAAGTCGTGCCGCCACGGTCGGCGCGTCGAGGGTCACCTTGAACTTAGGTCGTTTGTACTCCTCGACACGAACAGTGGCCCGTCCGCGCGGATCGCCATCAACCAGGATCGTCATCCGCCCGGTGGCGCGGTCGGCGGGTGCGGTGAAACTGCCGGCAAACGAGCCGTAGTCATTGGCCTTGTGTTTCTGGTGGGTGATCTCCTTGCCATTGGCATCACGGAACTTGACGGTCACATCCTGGCCCCCGAGTACCGCGTAGTTGTCCCCCTCGCGGTCGAAGCGGATACAGAGCCCTTTGTAGCGAACCGTCTGGCCGGGGCGATAGAGTGAGCGGTCGGTGAAGAACAGGGTCTGCGTGCGGGGCGTCTCAGCGCGCCACGAGTTGACCTGCGCCTGTGTGGACGACACCTGCTGACCGTCGTGACTGACCAGCACGATGTGGGAGGCACGGTCCGCGTTGACCGACAGTCGGAACAAGCCGTTGGCATCCGTGGTGGTTTCGGGCCCAGCCGCCTTTTCCCCTCGCCGCGCACGAGACCATGAACGCACCGTGGCGCCTGCGATGGGACGTCCGAGACGGGCGTCGAGTACAAAGCCTTCCAGCTTGCCGCTGCCGCGCCGGTCACGCATCACCAACGCCAGGTCGCTGACCCAGATCGGCGTGTGACTCACCACATTCTCGCCTTCACTGAAATCTGCCTTGTGGCTGCTGAGCAGGATATAGAATCCAGGCGCGAGGTCTTCCAGTGCCGGCAGCAGCTCTTGCCGGTCGTGATAGTCGGTCGTGGGCGGCAGGGGTGCGCTCCAACTGGCAACAGGGTCACGCTTCAGCAACGCCTGCCGCTGCGCATGGTCGAGTTGCTCCCACTGCCAGCCCTTGCGCTTGATCAGTTTCTCCCAGTCCTGCGACACGACGCGGAAGTGGACGTTGGTCAGATTACGGTAGGTCACCGCGATCTTCGGCCAGGGCGCGTTCCATACCCGCTCGGTCTTAATCTGCGAGGACTTCGACGTGATGCGCTGGACCAGGTTGTAGCACTGGTTTCCGCCGGGACTATTATAGAAGAGTGTGGTGCCACGCTGCGCCAATGCGAGCGCCTTGACCCGGTCGCCCTCCTTGTAGAGCTCGTCTGCCAGGGCGGCCAGGGCACGCGCTGAAATGCGGTGATCCGCGTTTTCCTTGATGAAGCGCTTCAGCGCCGCCTTGTAGCGCGCGGTCTTGTCCGGACCGACGGCTGTGTTCTTGCCATAACTCAGACGGAGCAGGTCCACGTCGATAAAGGCGGCGATATCCTCGTCCTTCGCGTGGAAGCGCATCAGCTCCTGCATCAGGCGCAGGGCCTTGACCACGTTGGTGTCTTCGTCGGATGTATCTATTTTCCACGCCATGAAGGCGGCCGGCGTATCAAACACGGGGCTGTCGACGCTCAGTTCGAAGGCGTCCTGACTCTTGGCGCCGGCCTGCTCGCCGCTGCGATAGAAGGAGAGCGCCTCGTGGGCCACAAAATCGTAGAGCGTCGGCCGGTAGCTGTCGCGGACTCCGCCCTTCTCGCCCTTGCTGGTCGTGTAACCCGGTTTATCCAGGACCATGCTCCAGCTCGCCATCGGAATCGCAGACAGCGTCTCCCTGGCGGTCAGTGCGGTGGTGAAATGCGAGTCGATCTCGGCAAAGATCCGCGTCAGGTCCCAGCTCAGGATATCATCGCCCGGCACTGCGGCCGTCTGGGTGCGTTGCATAAAGCGCCAGCGGTTCTGTTGGAAGTAGCCCCAATACCAATGCGCGAGCAGTGTCTGCATGATCGGCTTCATTGCCGCGGGTGCCGTGGCGAGTTCCGCATGCATGCGCGTGATGCGCTCCTCGGCCTTATGGCCCTCGATATCGCCCTCCGCCTTGATGCGGTAGCCGATCGCCTTGACCGCGAACGGGTAGTCACCCGCCTCAACGGCCTGTTTGATCAGCGGCTTGATCAGCTCGATAGCGGTCTTAGGTTTCCCCGCCTTTTGGGCGGCATGCACTTCGGCCCAGGCATCAGGCAGCGATTTCGCCTCCGCAGCCTTGTCGGCGACCGCCCCCCCACTCTTTTCCACCGCGAACGCGCTCGCCAACATGAGGAGAGACAAAACCAACAGACTGCAGAGACGTTTCATGGATGTTCCTTTCAAATCAGTCGCACAAACTAGAACCCGTTTACAATAAGACGCTGCTGCCTGCGAGTTTGTTCCAAGAAAAATTGCAAGCAGGTGACTTACGGGCGCATCTGCGACCTATTGCATGGAGCGGCGCAGTAGGCACATATCTCCGAGATGTGCCCGTGCAGAGGGCGTGCGTCTCGGAGATACGCACGTACAGTCCACTACCCCGCCATGTGCAATGCATCGCAGATGCGTCCGTGATTTACCCATGGAGATATCGTCCATTGCGTCCATAGATACGTGGCGCTATGCTGCTGACGTTTCGAATACAGAGTCCATATAGGGGTAAGAGCATGGCTTTCGACGTCGGGGAATGGCGCGACCTTTACAAGGCAGATGAAGATAGGATCGCGCTGGCCAAGCGTCGCCAGGCGGCGGTCTTCCGTGGCGAGCGGCCGGACCGCTGGCCGGCGTTCCTCTCGTGCGGATTGACCGATGCGCAGCAACACACGCCGGCACCCAATCTCCAGGAGGCGTTTGACGACATCGATCTGATGCTGTGTCAACAGATGCGTGGGCCTGCCCCCATGCCATCGCGTGAAGCGGTCCTCGATTTCTGGTACGGCTGCTGATGGCACTCACAGACACAGTTGCAGAGGAGTTGCAGCGCGCCGTTCAGGGCGTGCTGCCCGGCGTGCGGGCACTGCGACAGGATCTGCACGCCCACCCGGAGATCGCGCTGCACGAGAAACGCACGGCGGCCTGCGTGCGCGATGCGCTCAGAGCGGCGGGACTCGCCCCGTGGCCGCCGCTGCTCGATACCGATGTGATTGCGGAGCTGCCGGGGGCCGACAGCCGCACCACCATCTGTCTGCGGGCCGACATGGATGCCCTCCCGATCGATGAGACCACCGACTGCACGTATCGATCTACCACGCCGGGCATGGCGCACAGCTGCGGGCACGACGGCCACACGGCTATGCTGGTCGGCGCGGCGCGTGTACTGGCCGCACGGCAGGGACCTCTGCCGGTCAACGTCCGATTCGTCTTTCAACCCGGCGAAGAGATTGTGGCCGCCGGTCGCGACCTGGTGGCACGCGGCGCCTGCGACGGGGTCAGCGCGGCCTACGCACTGCACGGCTGGCCGGGCCTGCCGGTGGGTGTCGTGGCCGGCCGCAGCGGGCCCGTGATGGCGGCGGCCGCATTCTTCTCTGTTCAGCTCACCGGCAGCGGCTGCCACGGGTCCACGCCCGAGTGCGGCAACAGCCCCCTCACGGCGGCCGCCGAGATCGTGCAAGCGCTGGAACGGCTGCACGCCGATGTGCAGGCCGAGGATGGGTCCGTCGTCAGTGTCTGTTCGCTGCGCGGCGGACAGAGCGCCAATGTGATCCCGGAGCGATGTCGGATTGAGGGTACGGTACGCTATCTTGAAGCCGCCCGGGGTGCGCAGCTAGAGCAGCGCATCCGGGCCGTTATCACCCAGAGGTGTGACGCGCGAAGCATCCAGGCCGATCTCGACTATACGTCACGCTATGCCCTTCCCACGATCAACAGCGAGGCCGCCAGTGCACGGGCGCGCTCGCTGGTGCAGCACCACCTCGGCTCCGCCCTATGGCATGAGCTGACGGCGCCCTCCATGAGCTCTGAGGACTTCGCCTACTACCTGGAGGGCCGCGAGGGTGCCATGCTGCGACTGGGCATGGGCGAGGAGAGTCCGAGCCTGCACAACCCCGCTTACAATTTCAACGACGACGCGCTGGCCAACGGGATTTTCACGCTGTGCGCCCTCGCCCTCGCCGGCGCATGAGGGTTGCCACGGCTGGGCCACTTGGGTTAGCCTGTCGGCTGCATTATTAACCACAGCAAAGCGAGAAGTGACGCATGAGTAAGCAGACAGCAGAGAGCGGGACAGCGCGCGGCAAAATCAAGGTAGGACTGGTCGGCCTCGGCCGGGCCGGTTGGGGCATGCACCGGGGAGAGATCGGCGAGCACAGTCGACTGTTCACGATTGTGGCCGCCTGTGATCCCATCAAGGAGCGCCGCGAGAAGCTCGCCACGGAAACAGGCTGCCGCACCTACCGCACGATTGAACCGTTGATAGCCGACCCCGCCGTGGAGTTGGTCGATATCGCCAGCCGTTCACCCGAGCATGTACCCCACGCCCTGGCCGCACTCAAGGCCGGTAAGCACGTCCTGCTCGAGAAACCGATTGCGCTCAGCTACAAGGAGGCCTGCCTGCTCAAGGCGGCCGTCAACCGGTCCAAGGGCCAGCTTTTCATCCGGCACAACCGCCGCTTCGAGCCGGGCTTCCAGCATGTGCGCGAGATCATCGACTCCGGCCTGCTGGGTGACGTGCACACGATCAAGCTCTGCCGCAACGGCTTTCAGCGCCGCCAGGACTGGCAGACCATCACCGCCTGCGGGGGCGGCCAGCTGCTCAACTGGGGACCGCACCTGGTCGACCATGCGTTGCGCCTGATTGATGCACCGATCAAGAATTTGTGGAGCCACCTCAATCTCGTGGCGGCGGCGGGGGATGCCGAAGACCACGTGCGTATTATCCTGACCGGCGAGAATGAGCGCAGCGTCGAGATTCAGATCAGCGGAGGCACCGCGCTCTCCGAGCCCGTTTACACGCTGCACGGCACGCGCGGATCACTCATATCGGAAGGCAATACCTTCAAACTGCGCTACCTCTCCCCCTCCCAGAAGCTCAAGCGCCTACGGCCCCGCAAGGCCAGTCCCCCGCTCGGCACCGGCTTCGGCGGCAGCGAGAAACTACGCTGGATCGAGAAGACCCTGCCGATCAAGCCACGCCTCAAGGTGAACACCAGCTCGATCTGGAAGTACCTCCACAAGTCGCTGCGCCGTGGCGAGCCGTTCCCGATCACGCTGGAACAGTCGCTGGCCGTGATGGAGATCATCAGCAAGGTCAAGACGGGTACCCGCTTCGACGGCTGACCCGCACGTATAGAATCTTTGCTGGCACGCCGTCATCTGTCGCTCTATACTACCGCACAGATTGGGGGTATATGAAAAGCGCACACAAGCTCGGATTATTCGACGTCTTCTGCACCGCCACGGGTGCCATGATCAGTTCAGGACTCTTCATTCTGCCGGGCCTGGCACATGCTGAGGCCGGACCGGCTGTGGTCCTCTCCTACCTCCTGGCCGGCCTGCTGGCCGTCACGGGTCTGCTCAGCCAGAGTGAATTGGTTTCGGCCATGCCCAAGGCCGGCGGCACCTATTACTACGTGACACGCAGCATGGGCGCCGCCATGGGAACTGTGGACGGACTCATCACCTGGTTCTCGGTATCCCTCAAGAGCGCCTTTGCCCTGGTGGGTATGGCCGCCTTCACCGGTATCCTGGCGCAACACATCGACATTCGCCTGGTGGCGGTTGTGCTCTGCTGCTGCTTCGTCGGGCTCAACATTTTCGGCATCGAGGGCGCCGCCCTCGTGCAGCGCTGGCTGGTGGTGGGCCTGCTCTGTATCCTGGGGGTCTATATTGTGCGCGGGCTGCCGGCCATCCAGGTGGCCAATTTTGAACCCTTTGCGCCCTACGGTGCGCTGCCCGTTCTGTCGACGGCAGGCCTCGTCTTCATCTCGTTCGGTGGCCTGGTCAAGGTGGCCGCCATCGCCGAGGAGGTCAAGCGACCGGCCCGCACGGTACCGCTGGGCATGATGCTTTCGCTGCTGGTGGTGTCGATTCTCTACTTCCTGGTCGTTCTGGTGACCTCCGGTGCGCTGGGGAGCGAAAAGCTGGACGTGTCACTGACGCCCATCTCGGATGGGGCACGCGTTTTTCTGGGAACGCCCGGCGTGATCCTGCTCAGTATTGCGGCCGTGCTGGCGTTTATCTCAACGGCCAATGCCGGCATCATGGCGGCCTCGCGCTACCCGATGGCCCTGGCACGAGACCAGCTTCTGCCGGCCATCTTCGGACGGGTCAACGCGCGCTTCCACACGCCGCATGTTTCACTCATCGTCACGGGATGTTTCATGATCGTGGCACTCTTTCTGAAGCTGAGCATCCTGATCAAGGTCGCCTCCAGTGTGCTGATCCTGACGTTCCTCTTCTCCTGCCTCTCGGTCATTATTATGCGTGAGAGCCGTCTGCAGAACTACCGGCCCCAGTTCAAGTCGCCGCTCTACCCCTGGGTACAGGTCATCGGCATCCTCGGCTGCCTCGCACTTCTGGTCGGCATGGGCGCCCCGGCCCTGCTCTCGAGTGCCGTGCTGGTGGGTGGCGGCTTCTTCGCCTACTGGTTCTACGGACGGGTCCGCACCACGCGCGAGTACGCGCTGCTGCACCTGATCGAACGCCTGACCTCGAAAGACCTGACCGAACACCTCCTGGAATCGGAGCTAAAGGAGGTCATCCGCGAGCGTGACAACATGGGGTCTGACCGTTTCGACGAGTTGATTGAGACCTGCCCCATTCTGGATCTTGATGAGAAGCTGACGCTGGATGCGTTCTTCGGCAAGGTGGCTGAGGTCATGGCCCCGCGACTCAAGACCGCGCCCGACGAGATCGTGCGCCTGCTGCATGCGCGCGAGAAAGATACGAGCACCGTCATCGCCAGTGGACTGGCCATCCCGCATCTTGTGCTCGAAGGCGAACACACCTTCGACATCCTGTTGGCACGCTGCAAGCCCGGGATCGCCTGGGCGGACGACACGGCCGATGTGCACGCGGTATTCGTGCTGGCCGGCACCCGCGACGAGCGCAACTTTCACCTGCGCGCCCTGGCCGCGATCGCCCAAGTGGCCCAGCCACTGCACTTCTACAAGCGCTGGATCCAGGCGCGCAGCACCGAAGCCCTGCGTGACGTGGTGCTCCTCGGTAAACGCCAACGGCTCTAAACAGGACGCGTAGCGCGATGACCACCCGCCACCTGCCACTCGCCACTGCGGCGATTCTTCGCCGCTGATCTATCAATAAGATACTTGTTGGATGCCGAATATTCGTATTATGATCCCCCCCATGAATGGGTTTGTTATCAGGGGGACGCGCGGGACACTCCCGTCGTGCGGGGCTGATTTCCTGCGCTATGGGGGCGACACCACCTGCTTTAGTCTGGAAACGCCGCAGGGACTGCTCGTGATCGACGCCGGCACCGGGCTGCGGCATGTCACCCAGGAGCTGGCCGACCGGGCCGTACCGCCCCCTATCACCGTGCTCCTGACCCACCTGCACATGGATCACCTGATCGGTCTGCCGAGCTTCGGCCCTCTCTATAGCGGCAATGCACACATCCGCTTCATGGCGGATCCGAACCGCGAAGGCGATTGGCAACACGCCTTGCGCGCCTTCATGCGGAAGCCCTACTGGCCGGTCGGACTTCACCAGGCCGACGCGGCGGTCGAATACGAATCGCTGCCAGAGTGCCACGGCGGCATGGATATCTACGGCATCCACATTACCTGGTGTGAGGTCCCCCACCCCCAGCGTTGTATGGCCTACCGCCTTGAAGGACCCGGCTGCAGTGTGGTCGTGGCGACCGACGTTGAGTTCAGGGCCAATGCCATACCGGACACGTTCGTCGATTTCTGTCGCGGCACCGGGCACCTGATCTTCGATACGCACTTCACGCCTGCCGAAATCGACCAGCATGCCGGCTGGGGCCACAGCACCTGGCAAGCCGCCGTAGCCCTCGCCAAAGCCGCCGATGTGGACCGGCTACTCCTGACCCATCATAGTCCCAAGCGGCGCGACCCGGAAGTGGATGCGATCGTAGAGGCGGCACGCGATCATTTCCCCGCCACTTCGGGGGCCTGCACGAACATGGTATTGGATTAAATCGTTCCTTGACGATTGTAGGGGCGGTGGCGTAGCATTCTAACCGAATACTTACGACTAAATGGTGTCTTATCAGGAGGTTACCTCAGATGCGCTTACATGTTCGATCCGTACTCTCACTGGCTGTCGCGTGCTGCGTGATGGCCGCCTTGGTCCAGGCCGTTCCCTTCGAGCCTGTATTTCGTCTCGTGCAGGTCACAGGGGAGGTCTCTGTCAAGGCCCCCGGCGCGGGCGCATTCAAGGATGCCGAAGAGGGAAAAGGCTATCCTTACGGCACCGTGGTTCGCACCGATAAGCGAGCATCCGTTATCGTGGTATACGCCGAGAACAACACCTGCCAGGTGAGTCCACTGGCCAACCTGACGGTCGAAGCGGCCTCGATTTTACTGGATGCCGGCAAGGTTGAGGTCGTGCTTGAAGAGGCAAACGCTCTCGCGGTGACCACGCCCTGCTCTTCGGCCCAGACCGTCGGCGGCGCCTTCACGGTCGAGCTGAAGTCCGAAGCCGAGTTGAAGATCACCGTCTACACATGCAAGGCCGGCCAGATCGCCATCCTCTCCGACATGTTCGCGGTGCCCGTTATGGATGCCGATGATTTCCTCTCCGTCTCCTGCGCCCAGGATCAGTCCTTTATCCGCCTCAAAGATATCAAGGGCAAGTTTGACGTCACCTTCACTGACGACACCGGCACACCCCGCAGCGAGGCCATGGAGCAGAACAGCGTGGTCAAGATCTGGCGCCGCCAGGCCGACACCTCTGATGCCGTTGTTGTGACGATCCTCCTCGTCGACCCGGACGGATCCCTGGGCGAAGCCATCAACTACACCATCGAGCCTGAGCCCAAAGT
Source organism: Verrucomicrobiota bacterium (assembly GCA_018648805.1). Taxonomy (GTDB): domain Bacteria; phylum Verrucomicrobiota; class Kiritimatiellia; order UBA8416; family JABMPJ01; genus JABMPJ01. The sequence goes on along the minus strand of JABGQM010000003.1, from coordinate 36,824 downwards.
GGCCGTCGTCGAGCCGGATGAAGGTCCCACCGTCGTTGACGGTGACGATGATGATGACGACGACGATGATGACGACGACGACGAGATGGTTCCCCCACCCATCCAGACCGATCCCGTAATTGGTGACGATGATGATGACGATGATGACGACGATGATGATGACGATGACGATGACGATGATGACGATGCAGGCGAGGAAGAGGAGCTGGAAGACGTTTTAGACGATGATCCTTCCTGGTTCCCCTCGACATCGACCAGCACGACCACCACCACGAGCACGATGCCGGACGTCACCCCGACGGGTCTCAGGTAAGTCGATTGTCCCTATGATATGGACTAGTGCGTGCATCCCGGACAACCACCGGGATGCACCTTTTTTTAAGAAGGAACGAAAACATGCTGATTTCCAAGTTCAACAAACTGATTCGCAGTAAGATCCTGTGGACCATCCTGGCTGTAACCATCGCCTTCGCCTTTGTGGGCGCCGGCGTCATGTCGAAAATGGGAGACGGAGCATCGGGCCGGGAACGCGCCGCTGAAGGAACCCTCTTTGGCGACAAGGTAAGCGGTGAGGACTTCTACGTGGCGCGCTACTTTGAACTCGGCATGCGCCCCATGACCGACAACTCAGAGGAGGCCGTCAAGCTCCTGCGTGACCGCACCTGGCGTCGCCTGGCCGCTCTGCGCATGGCCGAACGCATGGGCATCCAGATCAGCGACGACGCCATCCGCGAGGTCATCACCAACGACCCCACCTTTGCCTCGAACGGCGCCTTCGACCAGCGGCGCTACATGGCCTTTCTGCAGAACCAGCTGCGGGTTGATGCGGCCACCTTCGAACGCTACCTGCGCCAGGATCTGACCCTGCGCCAGCTCATGAGCGCGCTGCGCACCGCGACGTGGACCGCCCCCTACGAGGTTGGACCGCGCCTGGCCCGCCTGACGGATGCCGTGCAACTGGAATACGTCCTGATCCCTTCCGCGACCGAGACCAACGATGTGGAAGTCAGCGAAGCGGATCTGACAGCCTATTTCGAGGAGTACAAAGAGGCCTTCCGCATCGGCGAGCAGCTCAGCGTGCGCTATGTTAGCTTTCCTGTCAGCAACCTGCTGGCCTCGATCGAGATCAGCGATGCCGACATTGACGACTACTACAACGACAACATCGAGGACTACAGCAGCAGCGACACCAACGGTGTCGAGCAGGTTGAGCCGCTCGAGGATGTGCGCGCGAGCATCGTGGCGATCGTGACCGAGCGCCAGGCTCGCTTCGAGACCAAGGATGAGGCCACCCGCTTCGTGATGGCCCTGGCACCCGACCGCTATGGACAGGCCTACGAGATGGGTGCCGCTGCGACCTCACGCGGCATCACGGTCATGACCTCTGAATGGTTCACGGCCGAGGAGGCGGTCCCCGGCCTGGACGCAGGACAGGACCTGACCGACGCGGCGTTCAAGCTGGTGCCGAACGATCCGGAACGCTATTTCAGCGATGCCATCGCCGGCGACGATGCCGTCTACGTGATTGCCGACCATGACAGCCGTCCGGCACGTGACCCGCAGCTGGAAGAGGTACGCGACCAGGTCGTTGGCGCCGCCACGCTCAAGGCGGCCGAGGAGGCCTTCGAGGCCGGCATTGCCGCGGCGCGTGAGCAGCTGATCGCCGCCGTGGCAGACACCAACAGCAGCTTCATGGTCAAAGCCGATGCGCTGGGCCTGATGGCGGCCACCACGTCGGTTTTCACGGTCTATGAGGGCTTGCCCGACGATACCCCCTACAGCACCTACGCCCTCTCCGAGATTATCGACGCCAAACAGGGCGGCGTGACCGAGGCCGTGGACACCCCGGATGGTATGCTGATTGCACACGTAGCCAGCCGCACGGCGGGTGATCCTTCCGCCGCCGAGATGTTGCGTCCGCAGTACCTGCGTTCCATGGACCAGTACCGCGCGGCAGCCGTCTTCGAGGACTGGCGCGACCAGGTTCTGGCCGAGGCCGACTTCGAGGACTTTCACCCCCTCACGAAGTGACCACGTCTGCCACGCGGCCGCAGTGCGCGCAGCACCCATCGCGGATGCCAACGATACGGGCCTGAAACCCGCTGCGCGTGATCAGAACCGACGCGCAGTCGGGGCACTCTGTGTTCGCCCCCACGCGTGAGCTGACATTCCCGAGATAAACATAGTCGAGCGTCTCCGTGCCAATCTGCCAGGCCCGCTCCAGCGTGTGTGTCGGCGTGGCCGGAATATCCATCTTGTACATCGGTCGATAGGCGCTCAGGTGTAGCGGCACGGAGGTGCCCAGGCGCGTGGCGACCCACTCCACGAGGCGACGAAACTGGTCGTCCCCGTCGTTCAAGGTCGGAATCACGAGCTGGGTCAGCTCGACATGGCAGCCGGCCGCATGCGCCTGTTCCGCAAAGGCCAGCACGGCATCGAGGCTCCCGCCGCACCGGTCACGATAAAAGGACGCCTCCATGCTCTTGATATCGATATTGAGTGCGGAAACGAGCGGCAGCAGTTCGGCTGCCGGCTCCGGGTTGAGATGGCCATTAGTCACCAGCACGTTCTTGAGGCCCCGCTCCTGCGCCAGCGTGGCCGCATCACGCACGAATTCGAAGCCAACACAGGGCTCGTTGTAGGTGTAGGCTATTCCGATCGAGTCCGCGGCGGCATCCACCAGCTCGTTCGGCGTGTAGCGGCGCCCCTCAGCCGGATCGGACTGCGAGAGGGTCCAGTTCTGACAGAAAGCGCAGCTCAGGTTACAGCCCCACCCTCCGACGCTGAAGATGGGACGACCGGGGTAGAAATGGTAGAGCGGCTTCTTCTCAATCGGGTCCATCTGCGCCGACGCCAGGGCTCCGTAGCCAAGTGCCCGTAGCTGGCCCCCACGCACCCCGCGTACCCGACAGCGCCCTACCTGGCCTTCGCCGGTCACGCAGCGGTGCGGACAGAGATCGCACTGCGCCCGTGCCCCATCATCGCTATGCCAATACTCTGCCGTTTGCATAGCCGGATTATATGCTACGCTGCCCTCTAATGCCACGGTGCAATTTCTGATGTAAGGTAATCCGAATAAGTAGTGAGCAGTGGGCAGTGGGGACCAGTTGCGGTGTTCCGCCCCCCTATGCTCTGACATGGCTATGTGTATTGGTGCCGACAACTGCTCACTGCTCACTGCTTACTGCTCTCTTCCAAGGGGTCACATGATATCTCGCATAACCGATTCACTCTGTCACCATTGACACATCTCACGCCGAAAACACCATGACACAAAGCGACCACAATCAGATCACTGAGGGCGGCCTTCTTCGGGCCACGCTGCTGCTGGCCGGACCGATGATGGCCAGTTCGGTGCTGCAGAACGTCCAGAGCCTGATCGACCTCTTCTGGGTCAGCCGGCTGGGAGCCGATGCCGTGGCGGCACTCTCGATGAGCGGTACCATGCTGATGCTGCTGTTTCCGATCGTGCTCGGTCTGGCGACAGGCACCGTGGCGATTGTGTCGCGTCATGTCGGGGCCGGTGAGATGGACGAGGCCTCTCGCGTGGCGGGCCAGGATAGCGTGGTCATGCTGATTGCCGCCGTGGGGTTGTGCTGGTGGGCGCCCCGCCTGGTTCATGACCGGCCGCTGGCGCCATATCAAAATCTAGTGTACTGGTGATGCGCTTGCGCTATGCTGCGGGTGGTTCCAGGGAGAAGATGAAGGCGAAATAGTGGGGAAGCACCGTATGGTACTAGGTAGCGGCAGTCTAAAAACCTTGGATGCGGGTCTGGGCCCCCTGCTCTGCGGGGTGCTGACACGGCCTAATGGGCATGATGTGCCCCTACCCGATTCCGTTCAACGTATCCTGGTGCTCCGCCCGGGCGGTATGGGCGATATGCTCCTGCTGCTCCCCATGCTGGATGCGCTGCACGCACGCTATCCGGCGGCCGTGATTGATCTGCTCTGCGAGCAGCGTAATGTCGAGGTGATTGAGCTGGCCAAGCGTCACGCGACCCCCCTGCTCTACGATCAACGTCCCCTGCGTACGCTGCGCCACCTGCGCCGGCATGCCTACGATCTGGCCATCGACACGGAGCAGTTCCATCATTTCTCGGCCGTCATGGCAGTCCTGAGCGGTTCGCCGCTGCGGATCGGCTTCAAGATCAATCCACGCCGCAATCCGCTCTACACCCACTTGGTCAACTACAGCCTGGATGCCCCCGAGGCGAGCCAGTTTCTGCGTCTACTGGAGCCGCTCGGCATCAAGGCCCCGGATGGCGATCTGGCCGTCCTTACGACCCAGACACTCCGAATGCCCCCGACCGATGCACCTGCCGCGCCCGCGCCGGCCCGGCGTTACGCCGTTGTGCATCCCGGGGCCACCACACGCTACAAGCAGTGGGCTCTGCAGAACTTTGTGGATGTGGCTTTGCGGTTGAACGGTCAGTGTGGTCTCGACATCGTCTTTGCCGGAGGACGCACCGACGGTCCGGTGGCGGCCCAGGCCGCCGCGACGCTCACGTCGCAGGGCGGTAGCGGCGTACGGGTGATGCACGGGCGGCCGTTGGCCGAGGTGGCCGATCTCGTCCGTGGGGCGACCCTCTTTATCGGTGCGGACTCGGGGCTGGCCCACTTGGCGCGCGCCACGGGCACACCCACGGTCGTGCTGTTCGGTCCCAGCGACCGCAAGAAATGGGGTATCGAGGATGCACGGCACCGCGTGGTCTGCAAGCCGCAGCCCTGCGCGCCCTGCTTCATCTTCGGCTATCACCGGCCCTGCCGCGAGATCCAGTGCATGCACCGCATCACGGTCGAGTCGGTGCTCGCCAGCTGCAGAGAGTTACTGGCGCCGCCCTCTTCGTCGTAGCATCCCCGTCGGTATGGTGACGCCAGGCCCGAGCCCACTGCTCACTGCCCACTGCTCACTTCCCCGCAGGCGGCCGCCGCATCTCCTGCTTCCAGGAATCCTGCAACCGGCCGAGGGCCCACTCGTAGTGCTCCGAGCCGCGTACCCAGTCGAGCGACTCGGCGGCGTCATCGAAATTTCCCGCGCTGGCATACAGGTCGACCAGTACGGCGTGGTTGTAGGGCTCCCAGAAGTGCCAGTCCACATAGCGTGCCCAGTGGGCCGCGGCGGCGACGGGGTCTCTGCGCTCAACCAAACGTGCCTTAAGGAGCTGGAGTTGGCTCTTGTAGTGGTTCTGCGACAGCCCGACATTGCACCAGTTCTCAGAAGCCCGACAGCGTCGCGCCCGATCTTCACCATAGACCTCGTTGCGGCTGTGATAGGCTTGTTCGGCGGCCCAGATGCAGAAATAGTAGTTGTGCGGATAGAGGCGATGGGCCGCTTCGCAGGCGCGCAGGATGGCCGGCACATCATCGCGCTGACGGCCGTACTTGGCGTCGCGATAGAGCCAGTGGGCGCGCGTGGCACTCCAGCCGTAATGGGCCCCAAAGATACCGACGGCCACCAGAAGGGCCCCGCCACAGGTTTGCCAGGTTTTAGCGGGTTTCGATTGCATCTACATCCAACGGCGGGGCACGATGATCGTGTCCTTGGCCTTAATCAGCGGGTCAGGATCCTTGCCGTCCTCAATCCGGTCCCCATTGAATGTCATGTCCTGTCGATCGCGAATAACCTTGATCTTGGACGGCTTGGCAAAGTCGGTGTAGCCTCCCGCCGACGTGACGGCCTGCACGAGCGTCAGGGCACCCGAGACGAGGTACACGCCGGGACGTTTCACCTCCCCACGGACGTAGTAGGTGCCGGCCTCGGCCACGACGATCACATCGATCTTCTTGAAAATATCGCCATCGATGTAGGCCGCCTTGATAGCGTCCTCGGCCCGCGATGTGCTCATCCCGGCCACACGGATCTTGCCGATGTAAGGCAGCGTAATGAAGCCGACGGCATCGACCTCCTCCTGGATATCTTCGGGCCGCGGAATGTTCTTGAGGTAGACGATAATACTGTCGCCACGGCGCAGCACGGCCCCCTCGCCGTCATAGCCACTCTGTACGGGCTCAACAGGTGTTGGGGTCACCGCCACCACCGCCCCATTGGTGGCCGCGGTTGTGACGGCCGCGACGGGAGCGACCGTCTTGGGGCCCCACTCCCACGGGCGGCGCTGTGCGCCATCCGGGCGGTAGCGTGCCAGGCGTTGATCACCCGTGCCGCTCGTGGCACAGCCGCCACCCAGCACGACCAGCAGGACCAACAGGGCTCCCGAAAACAGCCAACGATTCATCCTCATGCCTTCTCCACTTTGACATCCTGCTCGTCCTCACCGTCCTCATCCTTGGCGTGCGGGTAGTAATAGTAGTTCTGATGGTAATAGTAGTAGGCGTAATCACGCGAAATATTGATGTTGTTGAGCACAACACCCAGCAAGTTTCCGCCGAAGTTCTCCACCATATCCTTGGCCCGTGCCGAGAGCGCACGCGGGTACTTGCGGTGTTGAATCACCAGCAGCACGCCATCGACCTCACGCGTCAGGAGTGAGGCATCGCTGACACCGATGATCGGCGGCGAATCGAAGAAGACAAAGTCGTAGCGTTCTTTGAGCTCGGTCACGACCGCCTTCATCTGCTCAGTGGCAATCAGCCCATGCACGCCCGTGGACAGCTTGCCGCTGGGCAGGAAGTCGAGATTCTTCTCAGGCGTATGCTGAATGCAGTCGTCCAGGGTCGAATCGCCCACGACAATATTGGCCAAGCCGGGACGGTTGGTCACTTCCAGAATCTTGTGCTGGCGTGGCCGATGCAAGTCGGAGTCCACGATGATGACCCGATCGCCCAGCTGGGCCGAGATGTAGGCCAGGTTGAAAAGGGTCAACGACTTGCCTTCGCCCACGCTGGCACTGGTGACGCAGATGCTCTTGCCGCCCACGGCATGCTTGGAGAAGCGGACGTTCGTACGCAGGACGCGGTAGGCCTCGGCATGCGCCGCCTCGGCGGTCGGGTCCATCAGCGGCTTCACCTTCTGCGGGATAACGCCCAGGACCGTTGACTGCATGTACTGCTCGATATCGTCAATCGTCTTGATCGAGGTGTCGAGGTACTCAACGAAGTAGGCCAGGGCCACCCCGGCGGCCAGTCCGACCAGTACACTCAAGACAATATTCAGGACCGGCTTGGGACGCACCTGCTCGTGCACACTGGGGGGCTTGGCCGGTTCGACACGTTCCACCGTGGTGCGCGGAATGCGCATTTCGATTCGCTCCTGGGCATAGCGCATCTCGAGGGCCTCGAGCATGCGGCGCTGGTGCGCCAGGTCGGCCTTGGCGACATCATACTCCAGGTACCCCTCTCCCCCCTGGGTACGGTCACTCGTCTTGGCCTGCTCCAACATCTCTTCAAGCGCCTTGGTCTGGGCCATGGCGCGCTGATACTCCGCCTCAACGCCGGTACGCAGTCCCTTCAGGCCATCGTTAATCTTAGCGCTCAGCTCATCGATGGTGGCCTGCACGCGAATCAAGTCCGGATGGTTCTGGCCGAGGGCATCCTTCATGCGGTTCAGCTCCACCTCTGCCTGGCGCTTCTCCGCCACCAGTTTAACGAGAGAGATGTCTGACACCAGGTGGGAGAAGGCGCCCAGAAGTTCGTCCAGCGGCAGCGAGGTCACTTTCTCAAAAAGGGCCTTCTTGGCTTCCATTTCCATGCGCTGTTGGATACGCGCCTGTTCGAGGTAGATGACACTCGTTTTGGTCAACGCGCTATCGGTGCCGCCATAGCTATTGACGATGGTCAGCTTGTACTTGTTCTGGACCGCCGACACGGTCTGTTCCGCCGCCGTGACGGAATTGCGTTGATCCTCGAGCGACTCGAAGAGGGCCTCGAGGGCCTTCTCGGTCGTCTCGCGGGTGCGCCGGATGGTGAGGTCACGATAGACCGTGGCCACCTCATTGGCAATATCCGCCGCGATCTGCGGCGCGGTGCCCTTGGGCTCATCCATGTAGATCTGGATCTCGATCAGGTTGGTGTCACGGTACTGCTGCACCTTGAGTCGCGACGAGACGATCTTGTAGGTCGCCTCCAGGCTGCCTTCGCCGAGAGCGTCGTAGTAGCCGTAGGCACGACCGAGCGTCTCGTTCAAGTTGAGGCGGCGCACGACTTCCTCGACCACCGGTCCCGACTGGATAATCTCAAACTGAGTGCGCAGGAAGAGTGGATCAAAGCGCATCATCTCCGGCGAAAAGACCGATACATCCGGACGCTCCTCCTCGACCTTGATGACGCAGGAGGACATGTAGACCTTCGACATCGAATAGGTCACCAGCACGCCTGCCAGAATGACCAGCAAGGCCACCGCAATGACGATCTCCTTGCGCCCCACGATCACGCGCCAGTAATCAAGGAAGTGCAGGCTTTCCTGCTGATGTTGTTCCGGCATAGTGTGTTACCCCATCACCACTGTTCACCGAAAACCCCGCGGTCGAACACAGCGCTCGCTCCGCAGGGTCTGTCGGCAACACGTTGACGTCGACCTAGAAGAATTTGGTCAGTTCAAGCGTGGTCGTGTTTTTGTTGTAAGAGGTCGAGATGTCCGAGTCGACATCCTCGAAACGCTGACGCAGCAGGAGGGTGCACGAATCCGTCACCTTGTATGCTGCCTGTCCGTAGACATCGATCGTGGTTTCATCACCTTCGGTCAGCCCCAGAAAGTCAGCCAGGGCTGCCGCCGACGGCACGACGTCCTCGTAGTCGCTAAGGCGATAGATGCCCGACAGGGTCAGCGTCACTTGCGGGGTGGTGTCCCAATCGACCACGCCGCGCAGCTCGGAGTATTCCTGTGAAGCAAACGGGTAGGCATCCGCATCACGTACGGCGTGTGTGAGCGTACCGGAAAGGCGCAGGGAGGGCGACGTATTGCCGCGCACGAACAGCTTGGCGAAGGGGTTGGTCGAGTCATCGATGCCATCATCGTCGTACGACTGCATCTGCGCTCCGACCTGGCCACCCACGGTCAGGTTCTTGGACAACACCTTCTCGCCCCCGGCCGCCAGGAGGAGAGAATCAAAGTCACGCATAATCATACCCGGGGATTCGTAGCCGAACATCGAGTAGCCGCTTTCAAGGGTGACGCGCATATTGTTGCTCAGATGTTGCGTCAGCTTCGCGCCGACGTCCGTACGATCCTCATCCGAGGTGCTGGCGACGACGTCTTCGTCGTAGCGTTTGATGGTATTACGCGCATAGATATCCACCTCGGTACGCTTGGCGGCCAGCATATCGATGCTGCCCCCGAAGGTATTGAGGTAGTAGCTGCGGTCGCCACGCACCGTGGCGCCATCGTCTGAAACAGCCGCATCATCGGTCAGGTCAAACTTCTCCATGAGACGCAGGACCAGGCGACGCGAGACCTTATGTTTGACATTAATCCCCAGGTCGTGATGAATCTCGTTGTCGTTCTGCACGTTGCTGGGATCGGTCCGGTAGCGGAACGAGGGCGCGTAGTAGAGGTCCAACAGTGTGCTCTCGGTTTCGAACAGCACATCGGCCCGCGGGCGAATATAGAAGTCCCAGTTCGACTCCTCGTCGGCTTCCCAGGCATCACGGTTATCGGTGTAATCCGCCCGTGTATTCACGGAGAAACGAAAACGGTCTCCCTGTGATTCTTCGGCCATCACCTGCGCGGCGGAGAGCGCCACAACCATTGCTGAACACAGAACGAATCTAGCGGCCTTCATACGGGTATCTCCCACTGTAATTTCCGGACACACCACCTCGACGTGGTCGCCGGTCCATAGATCTGATTAATTGTGGTCCATTATTGTTTCTCCGCCTCTCCCCGTCAAACTAAAAAGGGCACAGGAACTGCTGGCGGATGTGCGCATGACCCGCGGGCAGGGGCGATGCCGCTGCATTGACTTTGTTCCTTTGAATCCAGATATAGGCTGGTGTATAATGTCCGCTCAGATGGGAGGCATGGGATGAAACGTTTTGTCAAAGGGATCGCGCTCGTCTCCGCCGTTGTGGGCATCATGCTGCCTGCGCCCGGGCACGCCGGCCCCGTTCTCGTCGCCCGGGACAATGCCTCGAACTACACGAACTGGGATGGCAGTGGTCTGAACGAAGGGGTCGGCTTCGACCCGTGGGTCTTCCGAACCAGTGGTGGAGGGACCTATTTAGCCAGCACCGAAGACAACTCGCCCAACCCGCGTGGGGATTTGAACTACATCTGGAGTGTTCCCGGCTACCACGCGTGGGGCACGTGGGCCGATGACGGGGCAGGACAGGGCGAACAGTATGTGGCGGCCTATCGTGGGTTCGGCTGGAACGGATCGTTCTGGGGAACCCGACTCGCGCGAGCGGGTGACATGCTCAAGATATCGTTCGAGAACGCCATTCTTCAGACGGTAGACACTTCCAGTGGGTTTGCTATCCGCAACGGCAATAGCACAAACAGCCCCGCGAACTTCGATACGAATGCCCGATTCCAGTTCGGCATCTACAGTGCGGCACCGCTCGTTGACCTGAACTACAGCATTTTTGACGCCAGCGGAAAGCGCGACACGGGCATTTCCAGTCGCGATTCAGGGCTGAATCTGGAGTTTACGCTCACTGCTGCGGATACATATAGCTTCGCTATTTATGATGCTACGAACAGTGGAGGGCCTCCTCTGACCAACATCGTGGGAACACTCTCGGGGTCAGGAACCCTCGACAGCATTTCACTTTTCAATCGCGACACGGATACCGGCGGGAACTTCTTCTTCAACAAGATGGAGATTTGGCACAGCATCCCCCCCACCCTCTTCATCGTGCGTTAGCCCCGGAAGACAAGTGGCGATAGGCCTATATCAATACAGACTTGGCGCTTTTCCTCTCCAGGATCCCATGCCATCATGGATACAGGAAAGGTAACCGATGGAGTACGCATTTCTGATCGCCGCCCTACTGGGTGGGCTGGCCTTGTTTATCTTTGGGATGGGGTTGATGACCGATGGCCTGCGCGAGGCCAGCGGCAGCGGCCTGCGTACGGTCCTGGCCCGTGCCGGCCGCTCGCCCCTGCTCGGCATTCTGTTGGGCACGGTTTTGGGCACGTTGGTCCACAGCAGCGCGGCGACGGTGATGCTGGTGGGCTTTGTCAACGCCGGCCTGCTCTCCCTCGCCGAAACGGTGCCCGCTACGATCGGATCCTGCATCGGCACCACGATCTCGATGCAGGCGGTCTCGCTCAAGCTGGGCGACTACTGTTATTTCGCCATTGCGCTCGGGTTCATCATCTCGGCGGTCAGCCGCCAGCCGCGCAACCGCCAGATTGGCCGTGCCCTGCTCGGATTCGGGCTGCTCTTTCTCGGCATGAACGTTATGAGCGAGGCGATCCGCCCCCATCGCGATGCCCTGCAGCCCCTTCTGGCCGTCGTGGATGGACGCACCTGGCAGGGCACCTTGATTGGACTCGGCGTCGCCACGGCCCTGACGGCGGTGTGGCAGAGCAGCGGCGCCACGATCGGCATGTGTTTTGCCCTTACCAGCGCGGGGGTCTTTACGGAACTGCACCAGGTCTTCCCGATCGTGATGGGCGCCAACATCGGCACCTGTGCCACGGCTCTGCTGAGCAGCATCGGCACCCATATCGAGGCGCGACGCACGGCGGTATCGCACCTCCTCTTCAAGCTCATTACGGTCGCGCTGGCCCTGGGGCTCCGGCCTTGGATTCTGCAGCTGTCCCACGTCAGTTCAAGTGACCTGATTCACCAGACGGCCAACATGAACACGCTCGTCATGACACTGGGCGCCCTGGTGGTGCTGCCGTTCTGGAAGCTGCATGCCATCGTGGTGCGCTTCCTGGTGCCCTCGCGCGGCCAACCCCCGGAGCCAAGCCATCTCGACCCGATACTGCTCAAGACCCCTGAGCGGGCCATCATGGCCGCGATCGATGAGCTGCGGCGCGCGATAGATGTCTGCCGCCGGACGTACAGTCTCCTGGCACAGGTCATCCTGCTCAATTCCCCGCCGGCCACGCTGCGCCAGATCAAACTGAACGAGAAGGTGGTCAACGAGATCAAGGTGCATGTGAAGGCCTACCTGCACCAGTTGACCCACCGCCAGCTCTCCCGCCGCCAGCTCATGCTGATGCAGGAAGTGTCACGCTGCATGAGCGATATCGAACGCATTGGTGATCATCTCGACAAGATATCCGACATCTCGGTACGACGTAAGCGCGAACGGGCGGCCCTGCTGGATGAGGAGACGCTGGCCAGCCTCTTCGCGCTCTATCGCAAAACAGCCACGATCCTGCTTCTGGTGCAGGAGTCGCTGCGAACCAAGGAGAAGGACTTCCAGGCGGCTGCCCAAACGCTGATTGAAGCGCGCGACAGCTATGCCCGCGACAGCCAGGCGGCCAAAGAGCTGCTCAGCGACGAAGTCAGCGCGCACCGCATCGCCCCCATCGCTGCGCTCTTCTACCGCGACTACCTCGCCAGCTTCGACCGCATCGTGAAGCACGCCCGCGCCATCGCGCTTTCACAGCAGAAACCGGATTTTCGGATCAAGGCCCGCAAGTTGGACCGTGCCGCCGCGCCGGCTGAGGACGTTGATCTCCCCTCCCGGGTCGACTCGAAAGACTTCCTGCAGCGCCTGCACATGGAAGACTATATTTAGGGGCATCCGAAAAGGTATCTGCGCTCCTGGAGATTTCAATATCCAACAGCCAACACTCAGCCGACCGAAGGGAGACGGGCTGCCAGTATTCTGGCAGCAGCGAAGCGGCAACTCCAATTTCCAAGGGGGGATCCTTTGTCATTCTTCACAGGACCTCCTGCAATTCCCGTGTGTATCGCTCGAATGGTCACCTTGGATATTGGACATGCCTTGTTGGATATTGGATATTCTCCCTGTTGTGAGCATTTCGGTATCCTCGACCCTTTTCGGATGGGGTCTGTTTGGGGGGGCAGGAGTCAGGAACCAGAAGTCAGCTGCGTAACCACTGCCTCAAAGGGATTGAGGGTGCCGCCGTCGAGCCGGCCGTAGAGCGTCTCGCCCTTCAGCGCTGACACGTTCTTGAGCGTGCGGGCCTGGGGGCCCATGTTGACCGCACAACAGAGCGTGATGCCATTCAGCTCGCGTTCAAAGGCCACGACGGTGCGCTGGTGCTGCGGACACGCCTCGCCGACATCCAGCAGGACGGTCGTACCACGCCGCAACGCGGCGTGGGCCGCGCGCAGCGCGATCAACTCGCGGTAGAGGTTGAACCACCGCGCGCGTTCGCCGGCCGTGCGCGCAAAGAGATTGCCCTCAAACTCAACCCCCGCCACGGCGTCACACTGCTCGCAGTCGGTGCCACACACGCGGTAGCCTTTGTCGCACGGCTTGAGGCGGTCATGAATGGTCGGACGGTTGATGGCGCCAAACTCCTGGCCACACAGCAGAAACGGCAGGCTATGCCCCGCGAGAAAGATCAAGCGGGAGACGGCCTGCACGGCCCCATCACCAAAGCGGTAGCGACCGCGCCCTTCGTCATGGTTATCACTATAGCGCGCCACCCACGGCCCGTCGCCGCACGCCGTGCCTTCCCCGTAATCCATCAAGGTCCGCTCAAAGGCCCCCGCGATGCCGTGTGCGGAGAAGGCTTCGGCCTTGGCACTGAAATCGGCGTTGCCAAAGGCCTCCTTGCTCAAGCAGATCCGACTCGCCCCGTCATCATCTCGCGCATAGCCATACTGGCACACCTTATAGAAATCATCATCGTAGGCCGCGTTCATGCCGCGTGCGAAGAGGTCGCGGTTGCGCTCGACCCCGTAGCACTCGGCCAGGAAGAGCAGGTCACGTTCCGCGTGACGGCTCCGCAAGTCGGGCAGTACTTCATCCCAGAACGAGAGATCGTTGATCATGTGCGCCATGTCGAAGCGGAATCCATCCACACCATCGCCCCCGCACACATCCAGCCAGAAAGAGAGGACCGCATGCATAGCCTCCCGCGTCTTGGGATTGGTGTAATCCAGCTTGGCCGTATCGGACCAATCGAAGTCGTAGGTGAGGCTCCCGTCCGCGTCGCGACAGTGAATGCCCGGCGTGGCGGCCCAGACGTTGTCGCGACTGGTGTGGTTGGGCGTCAGGTCCAGAATGATGTGCAGGCCAGCTTTGTGGACCCGTTCAACCAGAACCACGAACTCCTCCAGAACCCCGTATTCAGGATCAATGGCCTGGAAATCGCGAATAGAGTAATTCGACCCGACGCCCTTGCGGCCCTCAATCCCCATGGGGAACGGCGGCATCAGGTAGACCACGTTGGCCCCGAGGTCTTTGATATGCGAGAGATGCTGCGCAAGAAATGTCAACGGCGAGACCGCCCCCTGCCCCGCCTGCATCTCCGCCCGTGCCTCCAGCGGGTTGCGCGGCTCGCGCGCGGCGAACGCCCGCAGGTTGACCTGATAAATCACGGCATCGGCAATCCAGTCCTTCATGGTGTCACCCCCCCCACAAACAGAAACGCCGTCTGGGCGGGCACCTTAACCCGGTAGGAGCCCGGGGAGAACACACGCGGGCCTCCCGTCGTGCTCATGATTCCGTTCATCTCTATGGTCGCGCCATCCCCGACCTGCTTCCAGTCGGTCTTGGGAAAACGCACCGCAAAGCTCACCGCCCTTTTCGCCGCGTTCACCAGAACGACGAGCCGCCCGCCGGGATAGCGACCGTTTACATTGATCGAGTACCCGAGGGCCTGCCTGTTGGCCGGCTCAATCCAGTCGATGTAGTCATCCGGCACAGCCGTGGCCCAGCGCAGGGCGCGGCCCGTCCGACTGCGCCGTAGCGCCACCAGGTCACGGTAGTAACGCAGCGTCTGGGCGGCGGCAGGCCGCTTGCGGTCGTCCCAACGCAGCTGGTTGATGGCGTCACCCTTGTCATAGGTGTTGTGCAGGCCGCGCTTGCTGCGAATGAATTCCTGTCCCTCGCTGATCATGGGGATACCGAGCGAGGTAAAAAGAACCGTCGCGGCCAAACGGTTGCGGCGCGCATCGAGCTCCGACAGGTTGCGCCCGTCTTTCTTTGGATCCGTCGTCAGTTCGTCAGCCAGACACATGTCGTCGTGGCTTTCCACGTAGTTGACCGACTGCAATGGCGTGGCGGCGAAAGAATCGACCGAACCACGAACGGCCGCCTTGACCTCTTCACGATCGCCGTCGCCGCGGACATAGTGCCTCACGGCATCCCGAAACTGGTTGTTCCAGGCGGCCCAGCCCCTGCCTTTCAAGGCCATCTTGTGGTCGCCGCGGAAACTCCACGGTTCGGAGATGAGCAGCACATGGGGATTCACCTTGCGCGCCTCGTCACGAATGGCGATGAGCGTGTCCATGTCGATCAACTCGGCGAGGTCGAAGCGGAATCCGTCGACGTGATGCTCCTTCATCCAGTAGAGCACGTTGTCGATCAGGAGGCGCCGCACCATGGGTCCTTCACTGCGCACGTCGTTGCCGCAGCCGCTGAAGTTGCTGTACTGGAACCTGTGATCCATGCGGAAGTAGTACTTGTTATCAATCAGGCTGAAAACGTTGGGCGCACCGACATGGTTGTAGACCACATCCAGGATCACCCCGAAGCCGCGGTTGTGCAGCTGGTTGACCAGGTGCTTGAACTCGTAGTATTGCGAGCCCTTGAGCGGATCCTGCGCATACGACGATTCCGGGGCAAAGAAGAAGACGGGCGAGTAGCCCCAGCCGTGATGGGTGGTGCCGTTCTGAAACTCATGCACCGGCATGAGCTCAATCATGTTGATGCCGAGTGCCTTGAGGTGATCGAGCCCGCACCCGGTACCCTCGGATGCCAGCAAGCCGGCATAGCTGCCGCGCAGCCCAGCCGCCACACCGGAAGAGCGGTGGCTTGTCAGGTCGCGCACGTGCGTCTCATAAATCACCGCCTCACTCCAGGCGGGGGTGCGCCACGCACTATCGGTCCATCCCTTGAACCACGCCTGGCCGGCCGTCGGATCCATGACC
Source organism: Verrucomicrobiota bacterium (assembly GCA_018648805.1). Taxonomy (GTDB): domain Bacteria; phylum Verrucomicrobiota; class Kiritimatiellia; order UBA8416; family JABMPJ01; genus JABMPJ01. The sequence continues at coordinate 20,898 of JABGQM010000003.1, read as the reverse complement.
ATGCTATTGGCCCCTTCGTGCGCCACGGCGCGGGCATAGGGGTCGCCGATCGGCACGGCCGCATTGAACCCGTCGCCGCTGCCTTGGGCACCGTCGACGCGATAACTGTAATAGGCGCCCACACGCAGCCCGTCCAGCCACACCTCCCACACGCCGTCTCCACCGTTGAGGGTCATGGCGTGTCGTTCGGCCGGTTCGAGGAACCCGCCGGCCCGACCCGGGGCCTCGTATTCGGGTCCATCGTAGAGGCAGAGCGCCACCTCCTGCGCGCGCGGCGCAAAGAGGCGGAACCCGGTGCGCTTGCCGGTGCGATCCAGCAGAGCCCCGAGTGGACGTGTGGAACTGACGCGATCCAGGGCGGCGCCCGGTGTGACCACGGCGTAGGCGGGACGTTCGTCATCACTCTCGACCACGACGGTGTACCCCGCGCTCAGGTCGAGCGGGCCATGCGTGTGGATATGCAGCACAGGACAGGAAGAGAGCGAAGGGTCGATCACCATGTTGACATGCCCCTCCCCATCCGACTCGGCGTTGGGGGCCAGGAGAGGTGGATCAAGCCAGCGCGCGCCATTGATCACAAACTTGAAGGTCGGCAGGTCGTTAGCGGGGGGCGTCCCCACTCCTGCCACGGAGAACGTGCCTTCCCACAGCCGCGTGCCCTTGACACGTGTCAGCGCCCAGCCTTCGGCCGTCGAGGTCCAGCCGTTGAAACTCCCGGCCACGTTGACCCGATCGCCCGCTTCGAGTCGGACACCATAAGTCTCCTCTGACAGACAGAACGTGACATGGTCGCCCGCCACGGCATAGCCAAGCAGTTCACGCCCATCCTTGCCCTGCCCCCAGGTGATCTCACGGATGGGGCACTCGGGTACGAGTTGGGCACGGACCGTGGCGCTATCGCGCAGGGGCCTACTGAAGTAGATATCAATCCGATCGCTGCGCTCCATGCGCGCCGCGAAGATAACATCACGTGGTCGTTGCAAGCGTCCCTCCTTGTTAACAAACAGCAGGCGATTCTCCCCCGGCTCCCACTGTCCGTCGGGAATGAACTTGTATTCATAGCGGCCCAGAGTCAGGCCGAGGACCGTGACATCGGCGACCCAGAGATCACCCCGTCGCGTGAGCGGATACTTGCGCTGCCACCCATCCCATGAACCGGCGATGAGGACGTTGGTCACACCGCGTTGCCGGTAATGCAGAAGCGTGGTGGGGGTCACACCGGGCTGTGCGCGCACGTCGAGGCCCAGGACCGGTTCACGTCCGGGACGATAGATCCCGGGCGCCGCCGGAGCGTCGCGCCCCGGGGCGGGAGTCACGGCAGGGGCGGCTGGCCGCCGGGCCTGCATGACGAGCAAGAACATCCCCACGGTCACCACAAAGAGCAACAGCGCGCCTGCGGGTATTAGCCTGGACGGTTCTTTCTGCTTTCGCATCGTTCCTACACCCCACCCTCGTAGCGCGGCCCTATTCAACCACCTTTACGCGCCAGAAGCGATTGGATACCTGCGAGGGCAATGCGACGTCCAGCACCTGGTTGGACGAGACCGCCGTAAGCGACCCGTCTGCGACCCAGCCGTTTGACACCAGCAGGTTGTCGGAATGCTCCACCGTGTAGTTGATATCCGAAACACTGCGCCACGTTACCGTCGCACCCACAGGATTCGTGGCCACTCCCGTAAGTCGGAGATAGTCCGCAATCTCGTCTGGATCGGTGCCGGCTATCATCTCTTCGCCGTTCGAGATCGTGTCCCCATCCTTGTCGCCGTCCCAACCGTATAGCCCGGTGGCATTGGTCGGATTAAGGCCGTTGGCGATCTCGTAGCTGTCGGGCAGACCGTCGTTGTCGTCGTCCGGATCCTGCCAGTCGTTCAAACCATCCATGTCACTGTCGCCGGGACCGGCATCCGTCAGGTCGACCAGCTTGATGTACTGGGCCTGGCTACCCATCGTGGGGGATTCCTGCAGTCGCACATACAGGCCATCATCGAAGATCGTCTGCCCGGTCTTGGGGGTTCCCCAGAGGTAGGACGATGGATTGGTGGAGAGCAGGTCAACGACGTTGTAGCTGTGTGTCCCATCGATCCCGAACCAGTTCTCAGAGCCAAAGTCCTTATCCACCTCGAAGAGTGCCGAGACGTCATTGCTGTAGGCTTGATCCCAATAGTGATTGTTTGCGAAGGCAAACACGACATCCTGTGTCGCCGCGCTGACACCGGCTTGCTCGAACTTCGCCACGGCAAAAATCTCATCATCATAGCCATCGCCCTTCTGTTCCAGGAAGTAGACCCCCTGGCTCTTGAGGGCCGGCGAACTGAGACGCGCGTTGTTGACACGCTGGTAGGCTTCAACCAGTTCATCTGTGGCGTTGTCCCAGATATTCATCATGTGGTTGAAGCGCTTGAAGTTGGGGATCGACTTGCCGAAGTTCAGCTCGTAGTGGGCAAAGTTGTGTGATGCATCTGGAATCCACGATGAGGCATCGCCGCAGTGATACCGGTCGTGGTCGTTCTGCGCGCCCAGCTCCTGTCCGTATAGAATCATCGGCACCCCATCCACGGCCGCCAATTGGACGTAGGCATAGAAGAGGCGCCACGGGTCATGACTGGGGTAGACCTCATCGTGGCTGCTCAGATTGAGCAGCACGGGCGATGCGTCGTAGGCATCGCGTCGGTCATCCAGGGCCTGGCGTGTCTCGCTCGTCTTGGGTGCGTAATTCACCTTGCCCGGCGCACACCCGTCATGCGGGTAGTTGAAGAACTCGTTGCGCCAATAGAACACCAGGTTCTCGTTGAGCACATCGAAATGGCGCGCCGACCGATAGCCCACCCCATGACGCTTGCTGCCGGCCACCTCGGTGTAACCGTCCAGAGACTCAGCCATGAACACGAAATCCCATTTCGTCTGGCGCGTCTTGTTGATGCAGTATTCCCAGAAAGCGGATGGCAGTCCCTGCGCAAAATCGCAGCGCAACCCATCGATGCCTCGGTACGATTCCGACTTCGGTGTCCCCTGAGGGTGTCCCGTCTTCTCAAGCCAGTAGAGCGGATACGCCGCGAAGTAGCTCCACAACTCTCGTGTGGCGTCATCGTGACCCTCGAAGCGGTCTTCCTCGAGTAGGAAGCGCTTGTTCCATGAACTGCTCCAGGCGTCGTTCGTGTTGCCTGCAGCTTCCTGTACGAGCGCATCATACCTGCCGAAATTGAAATCGGCGGCATCCGTCCATTTTCCGAAGTCGATCCGGTCAGGGGCCACGGCAATGTCGCTTTCCCCGTTGGGTTGGTAATAGGTCGCGTGCGCACCGTAAGCATCCCGTTTCGAGTACCATGCGGGACGTACGTCCCTGATCAGGTCCGTGGCGTTCGTGGTAATGCCCATCTCAACGCCCTTGACCCCAATCTCGCAGTCCCACGCACTGTGGTTGAATGTGCCGTCCAGCATTACCCCTACCCCGGAACTATCCATAGCGGCCACAAAGGCGAGGAACTCCTGCATGGCGTTGGTAGGGTTCGAGGGGTCACCCAACACCGAATTCACTTTCCAGTAGTTCTGCACCGCGTAGGGACTGCCCGGATCGTAATAGTCATCCGTGGCAGGGTCGATCTGCTTGCCATCAGCGCCAATCGGATGCATCGGCTGCAGCCAGATCATGTTCACACCCAGATCGCTGAAGTAGCTCGTATTGACGCGATCGGGGCGATCCACGTTGACCGTGTGCAGGTCGCCAAAAGTGCTTCGGCCGTAGAAGTTATCGTTCGTGGCCTCAATGAACATCGGGTTCATCTCGTACATGGTCAACTGGAGAGCCTTGCGCGGAGATACCACCACGGCACAGTCACGGCGCAGCCCACTATCCGTATAGTAGGTGTAGTCACCGCTTCCGTTCACCTTGTAGCGTGCCGACAGGCGATAGGCACCACACTGTTTGATCGTGATCGTGTAACGCCACGTGTCGCTCCCCGCATCGTAGGTCATCGGGTAGGCACGATAGTACCTGTCGAGGCTGGCGGCATACACCGTATCGGGGTCCTCCTCCATCACGGCGAAGTCACGACGGTTGATATTCGAGAACAGCTCCACATGACTCACCGAATTGCTCAGGCCCACATGGGGTTTCAGAATGACCGTCAAATCCGCCGTCTCACCAGCCGTCTCGTCGATGAAGAAACGGCGCAATCCGTAGTTGGCATCATTCGTATCGCCACCCACCGCCGTCCAGAGCTGCGGCTTCCCCGCATCGAAATAGCCGTCCGCATCCTCGTCAGTGATACTGGCAACAGGTAGGCGCAGGAACTCCATGATGTCGACATTGCCTCCGCTATCCCACGCATAGGGGCCCTGGCGACTAAGCGCGTTGCTGTCTTCCTTCCCGTAAGCCAGAGCCGCGACATAGACCGCCTCGGGCACATACCCAAAAACATCGACCAGGTTAATCTCGCCCTCCAGAGCGCCCGGATAGAAGTTCCCTTTCCAGCCACCTGCGATGTTGTGCCACGCCTGGTAATTGCTCTCAGCGTTACCGGCCAGGAATGGTTTGGTGGCGGTATCAAAGAATACCACGCCAGCCTTAGCCCACGGGGCGCCATGGGCGTCACCCAGTTCATCACTCACCAGGACAAAGTGGTCGTCCGTGTTGCCGCCGGCACCCACTGTGGCCACGTACAGATTCTCACCTCGCACGGCGGCGTCAATGCGCATAAGACCCGTGCCGCCAGGGAAGACCGTGAAGGCCCCATCAAAAGCCCCGTCAAATCCGCCATCCATATCGAAATAGCGGTTGGTATCGCCAGCCACCAGTACCTGCCAGTTATTCTGATTATTGTTGTCCCATAAGGTGCCGGCGGCATTCCTGAACACAAAGTCAACGGACGTCGCATTGCTGGGAACCAGATGGTCATAGATCCACTCGTTGCCGGATGCCGTCATAAGGTAGTTGGTGACGTCCTGCCACTCCGGCTGAGTCCGGAAGGAGTGACCGACATGAATGTGAATCGGCGACTCGCCATCGAGCGGCCCCTGGTTGGGCCTGTTCGTGATCGACAGTATGCCTCCGCGCGCCGCTACCTGAGGCCCCCACGTGACCTCTGAAGGCGTCGTGACCGACCCCGCCGGCTTGCTGTTCGGATCGTAGATGCTGTATTGGTAGATGTTGCCGGTGGCGTGGTATCCCGCACGGACCTCATCACCATTGGTAACCTCATCGCCATCGAAGTCGCCCTGGTCATCCCACTCGCCGGTGTAGAACGTAGCGTGGTTGTAGGGGTTCAGGCGCGTCCATGTTTCCCACGGCTCAGGAATGAAGTCGTTGTCATCGCCCGGCCAGGCCTGATCCGGCCCCGGCGCCCCCTCATTGAAATATGGCATTTCAACCGTATCGGGCAGTCCATCGCCATCGCTGTCGATATGGTTATTGCCATAGAGGTTGAAGGTGACGCGCGCGACCGCACGACTGGTAATCGCTCCGTCAATACGCACGGCTTCAAAGAAGTGCTCCGCATTGACAAAAGCACCCCACAGTCGCTGTGTTTCCACGCGAAGCGGGTCACCGTCGAAGACGACCTGACCGTTGAATAGGTTGGTCAGGCTACCCGCATTGAACGGCAGGCGATACCCGTCCCAGTAGAGGCGCACATCCGAAGCTCCCGGCGCCGAAACGGTATTCGTAAAGAAAGGCAACTCTACGGACGCGTTGCCGCCATCCACCACCAGGCCGATCGTGGCCGCCGTGCCGACGGTAATGCTGCGGGTATAGACGCTTTGATTGATCATCTTGCGTGGCTCGTCCCAATCGGCCTCGCGAGCCGTCACCGTAACCAGCTGCGGGCCTGTGGGAAGCCCCTTCAGCTCACATTTCCACAGCCCCTTCATCACCTCAAGCGCCTGATGGGTTACCCCGTTGGCCGTCACGTCGATCTCGAAGGCGGTGTAGTCCGGATTTGAAATCAGCATGACCGCATCACCGTAGATCATCTCGCCTGCGGCTGGCGACTGGATCTCCAGCTCCGGCCCGCGGCGGTCGACATAGACGGTCTTCGTAACCGTATTGAAAAGTTGAGGATAGAGGTTGTCATCGCGCGAGTTGAACACCCGCACTTTGACGACATTCAGCCCCTCGGGGATGTTGTCATCGGTGATGGTCACATCCATCTTCCACTCGGTATCGCTCATGTAGTCCAGCTGCTCGAAATTCCCGAGCCGGTGATCGTTTCGATTCGTGTGGTGTGTATTGCCGGCCAGGTTAACTTTTCCCTGTCCCCATTTCAGCAACACATCGCCAGCAGGTTTCCCCCCCGGGAGGGTCACCGTGACCGCAAAATTGGTGTCGACAATGCGGGTGTAGCTGTTGGTCTTGTCCGCCGCGTGCGCACCGCCGGGAACAATCCAGTCGATGTTGGTTACACCGCCGGACAGAGGGGATGAGAAAGTGACGCCGACAGGGCTGATGTTGTAGGGCGCATAACAGACCCAGTTCTGCTGCTCGGCTGTTCCCGGAACCGTAACATGGACCCAGCCACCCGCACCAACGGTTGCGTCGCTGAGATTGTTCCCCGCATAGTCCTTCAGGACCGTGCCCTCCTCGAAACTCGTCTCCACATCACGCCCGATATCCCCGCCGCTGTCGTTGAGTGCCATGACCATAATGGCATCTCCCGCGTCACGACCGTTGCTATCGGCATCGTCGTAGCGTTCGAGCGCAAAATAGTCGCCGTGGTTTTCATATAGCTTGTGCTCAGCACCCCATGCGAAGTTCTGGTGAATCCAAACCAGATTCGAAATATCGCCATAGACATCACCCAGGGCCTGACTGTCGTGTCCGGGGATCATCCAGGTCTTGTTTAAGTTCGGGTTGTTGGGATCATAAGCATTCCGACCGAAATTCTCCCATTTGATGTTGCTGCCCGTGAAGTAGACCATCGGCATGCCGATATGGGTCAGGATATAGGCATAAGCCAGGTTGGCTCGTCCGGGAGGCCCTTCGTCATGTCCCCACACATACGTGATGCCGTTATTGGCGCCAAAGTCTGACCCGACTGCCCCCAGCCCATTGAGGTCGCCATTGAACCTCGCGCCGGCATGCTTCTTCATGGCGTAGTCGAGAAATCGCATCGGGTTGCGGTCGTTGCCGGCATTGTTGTCATCGAACCACCAGGCACAGCCCTGCTCATCACCATCGCGGAAGTCGTTCCACGGACTGAGAATCTCGGCAAAGATGAGCGCGTCATCACGCTCAGACAGGTAGTTGTCGAAGAGCTGGTTTATCCCGTCATCCGAAACGCCGCGGCGCTGGGTGTAGTTCTCGTGTGCCTCGTGCAGGAATCCGCTGCCCTCATACCCGAAAAACTCGTACGGCACATGTTTGCCGGCATCCAAGCGTAAGCCATCATAGTCAATCGCGTTGCCCAGCCACACAATCCATCGATACAGCATGTCAGCCGCCAATTCATCACCATAGGCATCAGGATACTTCTCGTACTGACCCGGGTGCCGCGTGTACGCGCCGCCTGCAACGAAATTGAAGTTATGACCCTCAATCCATTTATCACCGCTAAAACGGTACCGATCGGTGTTGAGGTCATGGTCCTCAGTACGGATATCAATCAGCTGCGCCAACTCCTGCCACAGCGTGCCGCCGTAGCCGCTCTTGGGGTCCCACTGGTCCATGCGGCGGGCGCGATTGTAGTTCAACGTATTCACGTAGCTTTCGTGCCACGTCACATGAAAGTCCTCGGCCTTCATACCGGGATACTCACGAAAGTCCGGCCCATTGCCGTTGTGGTTCATGACAATATCGGGGATGATCTTGACATCCATCTGATGGGCCTTCTTGACCATATTCTCGAGCGAGCCGCGTGTTCCATAGCGCGTGGCCAGTGAACCACGCTGCGGAACATCGCCGATGTCGAAACGGTCATAGAGGTTGTAGCCCACATTGGCCCAGATGGTCCCTTTACCCGTGGGACTTTTTGTGGGCGGCGGTATCCACATATAGTCATAGCCTATCTCGGCTACCTCAGGTAGGCGGCGATACACCTCATCCCACTCCGACTCGAACCACTGAAGCATGACCTCAGCGGGCGCGGGAACGGGCGCCAGGATGGCAAGGGTAAGCGCGAGCAGCAGGACACCGATAAAACAGAAGCCATACCTCATTGTCATCCCCCTAACTGGACAAGCCACGTCCTCTATATGACGCCGCGCCCCACGCCAAGATAGAATCAGAGGCGGCGCGTCGTTTCGACCAGGTGGCGCATGCGCTGTTTGATGGCCGGGGTTAGCTCGCCCGGACGCAGCCGCCACTGCCAGTTGCCGCTGTCGGTTCCCGGTAGATTCATGCGCCCCTCCGAGCCCAGTCCCAGCAGATCCTGCATAGGAACGATGCACAGCGCCGCGCGCGACTTCAGTCCCATCTGGATCAGGTCCCAGTGAATCTCACGGCCGTCTGTATCGAGATACTTCAGGATGGCTTTACGCTCCTCGCGCACCGCAGCGGCCGAGCGCGTATCGGCCTTGCCCGGCTCGCCGTGGAACCAGCCGACAGTCGTATCGTTGTCATGCGTACCGGTATAGGCCACACAGTTGACCGGCAGATGATCGGGCCGGTAGTCCGCCGCCTTGGGATCTTCGCCGAACGCAAACTGCAGAATACACATGCCGGGGAAGCTGAACATGTCGCGCAGCGCGTCGACTTCATCCGTAATCACCCCGAGATCCTCGGCAATGACAGGCAGCGTGCCTATGTCGGCAATCAGGGCTACAAAGATCTGTTTGCCCGGCCCCTTGACCCAGCGTCCCCCCGCCGCCGTGCGGGCCAGGCGGGGCACCTCCCAATGCGCTTCAAACCCGCGGAAATGATCGATCCGCACCACATCCGCCAGCTCAAGAGCACGCCGCATGCGGGCAATCCACCAGGCGTAACCGGTCTCTTCATGCACATCCCAGCGATAGAGCGGATTGCCCCACAGCTGCCCTGTCTTGCTGAAATAGTCGGGCGGCACGCCCGACTGCGCGGCGAGGTGGCCACTCTCGTCCAGCGTAAACAGGGCCGGGTGCGCCCATACATCCGCGCTGTCGTGGGCCACGAAGATCGGCACGTCGCCTACGATCTGAATGTGCCGGCGGTGACAGCGTACCCGCAAGGCGTGCCACTGGCGCTCGAAGAGAAACTGCTGGATCTTGACGTTGCGGATCGCCGTGGCCAGCGCCATCTCCGCCTCATACAGTGCATCCGGCTCACGCTGCGCCAGCCGGCGGTCCCAGCGCACCCATGGCTGGCCGGCATGCGACTCTTTGATCGCCGCGAAAAGCGCGTAGTCATCCAGCCAGCGGCCCTGCTTGATACAGTAGGCCTCAAAGGCGCCATACAGCTCGTCCGAGGCCCGGCGATGGAAGGTGCGGCAGACCGTCTCCAGCACCGCTAGGCGCGCCGAGATCACGGAGGCGTAGTCGACCGGTCCCTCGCCAAAGGCCGCCAGGGAGTCCAGGCGCCGGTGGTCAAGCAGCCCATCTGTCACCAGGTCATCCAAGCTGATCAGGATCGGGTTGCCCGCAAACGTCGAGAGTGACTGGTAGGGCGAATCACCATAGCCGGTGGGGCCCAGCGGCAGGATCTGCCACGTATGCTGTCCCATCTGGACGAGGTCGTCCACAAACGCGCGTGCCGCCGGCCCGATGTCGCCAATGCCCTGCGGCCCCGGCAGACTGGTCGGGTGCATCAGGATTCCGCTTTGTCGTTTTGGATGCATAGTACGCTGACCATTATCAGGTCAACGACCGGGCGATGTCACCCCCAAAAAGAAGGCGGCGGTGCTGTCGCCGCACCCCGCTCAGAGCTGATGTGCTATTCGGAGCGCTGCCACCTGCCCCTGACGGGCATAGTCTGTCGATTCGGCGAGGATACGCGCCGCCTCCTGCGGAGCATGGAACCCCATCGAGTTTTCGGCCGCAATGTAGTCCAGCCGCCACTGGGCCTTGCGCTGGAACTCCAGCGCCGGCTTGAGTTGCGCTTGCGTGGCGCCGGCGGCCTTGGCCTCGGCCACGGCATCCAGCAGATCCATCAGGGCTGCACCACCCGCCTGAAGCAGGTCGGCGTTCTTCTGCTGGATCGAATCGACCCGCGCCAGAAGCTCCTTCTCCGCGACATGGTGACAGGTCTGGCAGGCGCGATTCACATTCAGCAGCGGGCTGCGAACCCAGTGGTCCGAGACCTTGGAGGCACCATCACGCATGTATGGCATGTGACAGTCGGAACAGGAAACACCACTGCGCGCATGAATGCCCTGGCTCCACAACTCGAACTCGGGATGCTGGGCCTTGAGAATTTCGGCCCCGGACTCCTTGTGCTTGTAGTCGTAGAAGCGGGAGCCATCCTTCATAACAGTCTCGTCCCACTGCTTCTCCAGGTCTTCCATCTTCAGACCGTTCTTCCACGGGAACGTGAGCGGAAAGCCTCCTGCACAGTAGTACTCCACATGGCACTGAGCACAGGCGAAGGAGCGCATCTCGCCTCGTGTCGCATCCTTGTTCGGATCATACGGTTTAGCGCGGGAGCCCTGACGCCATATAGCGATAGAAGGAACGGCGGGAACCGGGGCGTCCGATGCCGCCAGATCCTGGATTCCGCGGATAAAGCCGGGGCGTGTCACACGCACTTCCATACTCTCCGGGTCATGGCAGTCCACGCACGATACCGGGTGGCCAAGCCCCATTTCATGGAGCATCTTGTTGGTGTCCTTGTAGGACATCTTGTGCGTCTCATCCATGCCCTTGGCGGCATCCCCGTCACCCAACTTGCGATAGAGCGGCATGATCGAGGCGTGACAGTGCAGGCAGGATCCCGAGAGCGGCACATTCTGCCGCTTGGTCTGCTCCTGGTCCTCCAGCATGTAGGCATGGCCGCGCCGATCGCGGTAGTCGATCGAGAAGGCGTACCCCAGGAACATACGCTTCAACCAGGGATCGCGCTCGATCTTCGCTTCCGGAAGCGCTTCACTGCCGCCGTGTCCACCAAAGCGTGTGCGCGTGGCGAGGACCGTGCGCTGGTAGGAATCATACTGCCGCGGCCAGTTCTTGCCCCAGATAGCAGGATCGGTGGTATCTTCGGTAACCGGCACCAGGCGGACGTAGGTATTCTCGGCCTCACGCTTGCGCTCGAATATATTGATCAGCAGTGCACATACAGCAGCGGTTCCCGCGGCAACCGCAACGGTTGTAACGACAAAGGCAACCACACCCACCGACTTCTTGCTAGACATGCTCATACACACTCTCCTCGCTTATTTACTCTTTGTCCGGACCGCCAATGCTGGTCGGCAGTGACCCGTGCCCCACGCCGGCATGGCAATGCATGCAGCTAACCGCATCCGGATGGGTCATATCCCGGCGAAATAGCTCATAAACCATGTCCTCGTGACAGGCGACACAGTTCTCCTGCAAAATACGGTGATTCTTATCCTTGATCATGATCGGCTCGTGAAAATCCTCCAAGGTGAACCCTTTGGAGTGATGGTAGCCGTTCTCCGCCTTGGCGATGTACTTGGGGACAAACGCATGCGGCAGGTGACAGTCGACGCAGGTCGCCGCCCCGTGGTGACTCGACTTCTGCCACGAGTCGTACTGGGGGGTCATGATGTGGCAGTTGACGCAGGCCTTGGGTGCCTTGCTGAAATAGGAGAACCCTTCGGCATACTTGAAGGTAAAGGCACCCGTCCCAATGGCCATGCCGAAAAGCACCGCCAACGTGGTTATCCTTTTGCCCATCATACCATCCCCCGAGCGGGCTGTCGCATGCCCTGTAGCTCACTGAATGGGAGCCTAGCACGCTACTCTCGATGGCCAAAGGCAAAACCGTTAAAAAAACAACAGAAAGCCCCCTGGAGCGAGCATCCTTTCCGGAGGAGGGCTCGCCAGGGCTACGGCAAACTGACGCGCACGTCGTAGAAACGCTGCGGCGTGTTGGTCGGATGCGGGGTGGTGGTTGTGCCGTCATCGGTCCAGGTATAGACCTGCGCCGTCGGCACCATGATGGCATCCGGAGTGGCGTTCGACCAACCCGGTGTCTCGACCAGATCGTTGTCATACGAGATGCCATAGGCGCGATCCGGCTTGGCCGGGAAACGCACTACAAAGCCGGTGCTCACCCCCTCGGCATCTGTCAGATGCAGGTAGTCGTTGATATCATCAGGGCTCGTGTTCGCGATCCACTCATCGCTATTGATCACCCCATCGCCATCCTTGTCCAGGGCACCGTCCAGGCTATTCGACGAACTCAGGAAATAGAGTCCATCTTCATAGACGTTGGGCAGGCCGTCGCCGTCCCAGTCGGAGGGCTGCGCATCGAAGCCGAGCGAGAAGCTGAAACTGTTGCTGCCGTAGATCTCCACCTGGTGCGTCTGGGCCTGGTTGCGCATCGGCACGGTGAGGAAATCAACCTTGTTCGTGTCTTCGTCCTCGGCCCCGCTCTGCCACGACGCACTGTGACCGGCATCGGCATACCCGATGAGGGCTTCAACCGTGGTCCCGTAGTTTGTGTTGGAAAGCCGCAGTACGCCGCCGTTGTCCTGAACCGATAGCATGCCCTGCCCATCCTTGAGTAGATCGGCCAGATCAGGAGAGAGGCCGTGGCGTACATACAGAGTCTTGCCGGGAACACTGTAGGCCACCTCAAGCTTACGGGATCGCTCGGCCAATGTGACGACCTTCGTAATCTCATTGCCCGCGGTCGCGAACTGCCACCCCTGCGAAACCGAGGCAACGGTGTAGAGAGGATTCACATAGTTCATCCCGCCATCCCACCAGTCTTTCAACCCCGACGTCCTATAGGCCTTCACCGATCCGTCATCGTAAACGTTGGACTCACCCTCAAACTCGACATTCGTACCTGAATACCCGACAAAGTTACCCACTGCCTGATAGATCGAGTCATCCAGCACATCCCTGATCCAGACACCAACCAGACGGCCGCCAGCGGCCTCGAAACAGGCAAATAGGCGATCATTGTAGAGGAGGTATTCATCCTCGCCATCGAGGTCGACATCCTGCGCCATAGCCTGTGGTGTCGTGACCGACGCGGCCAGGGCGCTCCAGTCGTCGACATGCTTGTATACCGCTGCGAACCGACTCTGCGACTGAGCGTTCTGTGCGAAGGCGGCGAGACCATTGTGACTCGTTGCCGGATAGAGGTACTGGCCTGTGCTATAGCGGCGTGTATCGTGGTTCGTCTCGTCATGGAACGCCGTCTGGAACACGGAGGCGTGCAGTGTGGCACGCGCCAGCTCTGAGAGGTTGCTCTGCGAGATACTGCCCACCGCATCCCACGCATCCCTCACAACGGTGTTGGTGAGATAGAGCATGCCGTAACGCTTCGGCATCGGGGTGCCGGACCGTATATCGAACGTCTTATCCTGCAAGCCTTCCTCAACGCCGCCCTGCCCGACGTACCAGTTGTCGAAGTTCTCCTGCGTGGCATGGTTGAGCCAGTTGTAGCTCTGCTTATTGCTGACGGCCACGTTCTCGTCGCGCCACTCGGCCCACCATCCGCCACCGAACGTACCACCCTCGGCGCCCCAGGAGGCCTCCACTTCACCGCGCGTAATCTGTTCGAGCGCCACGATCGGCGTCCATGGCCGGTTGGCCAGCCAACGGATATTCAGGTCGTACGCGTCGGCATCGTCATTGTCGGTAAAGTCGGACCAGCGACTCAGCAGCGTCACCACCTGGTCGTTCACGCCGCTACGCGCCTTGCGGTTCAGCAGGGAACGCAGCGCGATATCGAGCCCGTTGTCGGTCGTGTTGAACCGGTACGACGACGCCAGGTTGTTGATCACGAAGGCACGTCCCGCCCAGCCGCCAGGCGCATCACCCTTGCGGAATTCGTTGATGCGGTAGGCGCCCTCGACCAGCGACTCGGTGCGGCCGATCCAGTTGAAGAGATGCGTATCCTGGTCGCACAGCGTAAAGCGGTATCCCATATCGCGGATCTTGGCGAAGACGTCATAGTCCAGCAACCGCTCGGGCGGCCAAAACACCGCCGTGCTGGTATCGATCGTGGTGTCGTAGATCCGCTCGAGGTACTCACGCGCCAGCGCTTCGTTGTCACGGTTATAGTCATACGTGAAGTAAGGCAGCATGTGATCGGAGAATGTACTGCCGAGGAGATAAACCACATTGGTGTCGATCAGCTCGGCAATCTTCGCATTCAAGGCCGGGCCATCGGCCCACGGTTTGCCCGCGACCGGGTCGGCTGAGGCCCACTGGATTGCCGATGCCAGCGTGGGCGTGATGTGCAGGTTGAGCGGCTGATGGAACACCGCGTGCACCGCCACCGGCCGGTGATAGCCCGCGCCCTGGCCCGTATTGATCAGGTCTTGAATCTGGTTGCCGGGCTTGATGGCCTGGTTGCCATGTATCAGCGTGGCCACCTTGGCGCGGCCGGTCCGATCGGTGCCCTTGAACCATGCGTAGAACACATCTTCTACCGACCCTTGGTCGAACGAGTAGTCCTCGGCAATCTTGTCATCATAAATGGAATCCCGGATGTCGTTGCGGCCACCGATATCGCCCTCTCCGACCGGGCTGTTGCTCGTGCCGTCCTTCGTGGTGTAGACCTGGTAGCTGAAGTTGCTCGCACCGTTGCCCGACCATCCGGCATCGATCAGCGCCTTGCGGCTGATGCTGCACTCCATCGCGTCGAGCTCGGCATTGTAGTAGGCGTCAATGAAGCCGTCCGGCGCGTCCTGGCCCCGGCCGACCACCCCAAATGAGCCAAGATCCTGAGCGACCGTGGTGCTGTTGTTGGATGGATCCGTATCCACATAGACGGTGCCCTGCCCTGACTGGTAGACCGCCACCACGACCTCCCATCCCATACGCGTCTCCGCATCCACATCATCCGGCAGCGCCTTCTCGCCCTGGTCTGTGTTGCCCGTGTCGATCACGATATAGAGATCCAGATTGCCCTCCTCGGCCTGCGCCCGCAGGTCGTAAAAGTCGACGCGAAAGTAGAAGGTTCCGTCGCCGGTAGGGATACCGCTGTCGCCCCCATCGTGGGCATAGAACGCCACGATATCGCGCGACCCATCCCAGCCATCCCACCCCTTGTAAACATCGCCGAGCTGGTTGTTGTTCCCCCCACCCTCGTACTCGTCAAGAACCAGCAGGTCATCCCAGGTCCAGTCCATGAACTCCTGGTAGTTGGTGACCCCGTTGATCACACCGATCGGAGCGCCGGGCCCCACAATGATGGAGCCCTCGGGCGGCGGATCCAGGCTATCGGCCTGGCGCGGATGCGTCCCGTTCTGCAGCTCAAGGTAGTTCACGTAGGCATTGGTCGCGCCCTCTACCACGATCAGGTCGCCATCAGGATTCCCGCTGGCGCCGTGCTCCAGCGCCGTGATCGGCGCTCCGGTTTCCATATGCACCTGGTTCGTATCGCCACTGTCAAGAGGGTCAAACTGGTAGCGACGCTCCCATCCGTCCGGCAATCCATCCCCGTCCGTATCGGGATTCAAAGGGTCGGTTTCCGTCCAGGACTCTCCCACCGACCACGTGCGATTCGAATCTGTATCACCATCGATCCAGCCGTTGTAGTTGACGTCTTCGCCATGCCCATCACCGGCATCGTCTCCGTCTGTGTCCGAGTTATTGGGATCTGTTTCCGTCCAGGCCGAAGCCCATTCACCATCAGGCCAGTCAGACGCCTGCGTTCGAACATCCCACCAGTTGGCTCCCGGGGCCAGGGCCAGCCCGTCACCATCCACCCACCCGTTCCGGTTGGCGTCCTCGATCCCATCCGGCAACCCGTCGTAGTCCGAGTCCGGATTGTTCGGGTCGGTCATGGTTCCGTGGATCTGATCCGTACGCGACGCGCGGAAGACATACTCCGGCAACCCATTGTTGTCCGGCACGGTGTTGAAGAAAGGCGGGTCGTAGTCCGGGAGGAAATTCGCGAAGCCGTCGCAATTGGTATCCTCGTTCGTGTCGGTCTTACCCAGGTCGGCAATACGCCACCCACTCTCAAGTCCATCCGGCAGGCCATCACCGTCGGTGTCCGGACGGAGCGGATCGGTGCGCCCGTTTACGCGCCAAATATGGACATCGCCATTCTCCCACGTCTCCGCGTTGGTCGGCGGGAGATTGGTGGGGATGGTCTCGGCCCCGTTGTACAGGCCGTCATCATCCCAATCGAGCGTGGCGTTGGTTACGACCCTCTCTCGGAAGATCACGGTGGTGTGGCGCCAGATCGAGGCGGTGATCGTTGCATCACTGGCCTCGTTGGTATTGCTGTGGGCGCCGAACCAGTAGTTCCCGGCCTCCATAGCTTCCCAGAGAAACAGCCAGTTACGCTTATCGCCCACCGTCTGCGGGTTGCCATCAACCCGGTAGGCCGTCAGCCCTGCCGCCGTCCCGCTCGGGTACGTCGGCGTGACGATGCAGTTAGAGGAAGAGAGAATACCTCTGACCGTCATCACCTGCGAGCCGATCATCAGGATAGACCCAACGCTCAACTCCGAATCGAACGCGGGCAGGATCATGGTCGCCACATCGTGGGTGTTGGACCCCGGATACGGATGAGTGACCCTGAGGTGGGTGTCGTCTGTTATGCCTGCCACCGTCATCACGTTGCTGTCGATGAGCAGGCGGTTACCGACCTCGAGGTCGGTCGTAAAAAACGTGTTGGAGCCGGTGATCGTGCTGTTGCTGTAGACGGCTGACACCGTTCCTGTCAGCGCCATGCCCACACCTTCGACGCGGTTCGACCCGCTCCATACTGACACCGTGCCTGTGAGCGTGTTTGTGGTGCTGCCATACGGGGTCACGGTGACAGGATCGTTCGGAAACTCCAGCCAGACGTGCTGCGCGGCGAGGTCGGTTTCAACCTTGACCGTGTACTGGCGGCTTGTGGAGCCAGAGGAACAGTTGTCGGACAGAATGATCTCAAACTTCTTGCCGTCTGAGTCAAA
This sequence comes from Verrucomicrobiota bacterium, assembly GCA_018648805.1. GTDB lineage: Bacteria > Verrucomicrobiota > Kiritimatiellia > UBA8416 > JABMPJ01 > JABMPJ01. Next base: position 3,943 of record JABGQM010000003.1, on the reverse strand, counting down.
CTCCGGCGGCGTGACGATATCGATGTATGGCCCCACCACTGTGGGCCACGCCTTGACGTAGCGATCGGCTTCGAGGGTGACACCAGCACCCACAGCGTTCGTGTGCGTCACCACGATATGGTGCAGGTAGTTGTCGTCACCATTGTAGAGATCGGGCAGCGCGTTGGTTAGCTGATGCCATCCATTGGGACCGCCCTCCCAATTCAATCCGTAGCCACTCCGCCCCAACGCTTCGCCGTCGACCGTGATCAGAAAGCGGTCAAGGGCCTCCTGTTCACTCGTCCACAACGCCGGACTGAACCAGGTCTTCATGACATAGCCCGCACCCACCGTATCGCCATCGTTTTGCGGATAAGCCACGTACATACCGAAGTCCGGGCCGTTGGCCGTCACCTGGCGTTCGAGTGTGCGGAAGCGTCCGTCGACGTCAGAGAGGAGTGTGTTCGTCGATGAGGAAAGTTCTGCCAGCTTCACGCGGATCGTAGCCGGCGAGTGGGTCGGGACGTTGCTGTAGGTGAAGCGCCACTCGCGCGGGAGATCAGGATAGGTGCCATTGAGGTCGAGGGATGCGTCCACTTCCGACACGGCCACCCAGTTCGTCTGGCCCAGCGCGTTCGTGCCGTTGCCGAGGTCGCGCCCGGTTGCGCCATCGTCATTGGCAGCATGTCCATCCTCTATGTTGAAGTAGACGTCCGTCACGGTCCAGTCGGTGCGAACCACCACGCTATACTGGTTATCACCCAGCGTGTCCCCCTGCGAGGGATAGACCACCGTACCCGTCGGCGCTACGGCGTCGTAGTAGAACGGCTGCACGTAGGTGTTGTAGATCGACGCCTTGCCGGAGCGATTCAGAAAAGCACGAGCCCGCAGGACGTGGAACCCCTCGTCCAGGCCGGTCTGTTTCGTGTCCGGCGCGAAGTCCATGTGGGGGTACAGCTCAACACTGCCCGCGTTGAAGTTGGTGATCGAGAACTGCGTGACCATCTTCTTCTTCCAGTAAACCTGGTCGGCATTAATCGGAAACACGCTGCCCGCATCATCATGATAGCTGCCGACCTTGTAGCGCAGCACCGTACCGGAGGGCATCGCAGGAAGGGCATTTGTCCACCAGTCGGGCGTCCCCGTGCCATCATGAGTGCCGTTGGTAGCGAAGTTCACCTCACTTACGAACGTGTCATCGGTGAGCGCATAGCCGCCTGATCCCTCCGGATAGCTCGTGCCGTTCGTCGTATAGTAGACAAACATGTTATTGGCCTCGAACTGGTACTTCATCTCGGTCCAGAGGTAGATCGGCGCATCGGAAGCCGACGCGGGCGGCGGGTAAAAATGCGCAAAGCCAAGTCCATTGGTTGTGCCCGGAGCGTGGTAAACGGTGGTTGCCGTATCCACGCTGCTGTTCGCACCGCCACCGTTGGTGATTGTGAATCCCGACGATCCGATCGTGCACTCGTAGGTCTCCGCACCGAGCGTACCGATGATGTTACGCACCGTATCAACCGCGGCGAATTTCTCGCGGATACGCTGGTTGTAGGTCATCTTTTCATAGCCGTCGAAGACCGCTGTTGACCCCTCGTTACCAGGAGGGTGGTCGCGCCTGTCGCCACCGCTGTGGGCGATGCCGTTGAGATCAACACCGCCATCGAGCTTGAGCAGAATATCCTCGGCCGATCCGTCGGAGCGTACGATGAAATCCAGACCTGATGACGAGCTAACGCGTGGCACCCACCAGCGATACGTGAAGTCGGTCGAGACGGGGTCAAGCGCGCCGTACGGATTGAAACCGGGATCGCCATCAGGCCCATCTTGACGCTCATAGGAGACCCAGCCCACGGGTTGGCCGTTCTCGCGAATCTCGACCTGGTGTGCATTCCACTCCCCGCCGCTCCAGAGATCCGACTCCTCGGGGCTGCGCCACGAGAAGGCGAAATAGCCGCCCGGCGGTACGGTGACCTTGATCTTGCCGTCCCACGGCACCTCGTAATAGAAGTTGCCGCCACCCGTCGAGTACTGCCAGAGATAGTCGCCCGGGCGGAAGCTCGTATCGAACTCACGATACTCCCCGTTCGAAAAGTTGTCGCACATGGCAAAGAAGAGCACCGTGCCATCGGCATCGGACATGCCCCCGTTCTCGCGCTTATCCACGCGCTCGTAGGCACACACATCGGAATCTCCCCAGCGCGGCTGCTGCCAGCCGCGGGCGAAATGCTCGTGGACGTAGATCAGGTTGGGGATGCGACCGTCGCCCCACTGCCCCAGGAAATTGATGTTGGCGTGACGCGGAAACGCACCCCCGCTTTCGCCGAGTGTTTCAGACTGGTAGTTGCCGTCGGTGTAGACGTTGGGCAACCCCTGACGCGTCAAGTTGAGCGCAAAATGCAGTTCGGGCCGCGTGGCATAGTCGTCGTCATGACTCTTCGCATAGGGCACGCCCTCCCCGGCACTGAAACCTTGACCGCCCGCATACTGCAGCCCGTCCAGCGTCCCCCAGATCGAACCGAGATTGCTGTTCAGGTAGTTGTGCAGCTTGCTGTCGACCAGCCGCATCCCCGCATCAATGTATCCGCTGTATCCGGGCGGCTCACCGAGGTGCTCGCCGAACATCATAAGATCGTTGCGACCGAAGGTGGCCTCCGTATCGAAAACCGTGTCGCGATGGTTGGGATCGTTGAAGTTGCGCGTTCGGTTGAACTGTAGCTGCGCCTGCCCCAGATAGCCGTCACCGTTGTTATCTTTATCGTTGCCTGACTGCTGGCCGAAGAAATAGTCGGGCACATGCTTCACCGCATCCAGACGCAAGCCATCCACCTTGGTGTAATCCACCAACCAGCGAACCGCCCGGATCAGGTAGGCGTTGACGTCCTCATTATACTTCTCGTAGTCGGGATGGTCGGCAATGACCTGTTTCGTGATGCTCGGATGCCCGAACCCTACCCACCCGTTTGTGGGGTGGTGATCGTAGTACTCGGGGTTGTTCGGGTGACGCACAAAGGAGATCTTTGGGATGTGGTCACCTTCGCTGGTTCCGAAGTTGCCATTGTCGGGTGATTCTTGGGCTATATCGATCAGGTCGGAGAAGTTGCGGTTCTGGATCTGCCAGGTATCGCTCCAATTCGCGATGTTATCCCACTTGCGGTAGAACCCCTCTTCAGTCACACGCAGATGGAAGTCTTCGGGGAGCATGCCGGGATAGACACCGATCGACGTATTCTCGTTGTATCCGGGCACATCGAAGGCACGGTGGTTCATGATGTTGTCGAAGTAGACACGGATCCCGAAGCGGTGGGCAACACGAATGAGGTGAAGCAACTCGGCTTCGGTGCCGTAGCGTACCCTTACCGTGTTGCGTTGATCCTTGCCGCCTAAGTCAAACGGATCCCACAGATCGTACCCGACCGATAGTCCACCGCTGCCCTTGGTGGGCGGAGGCAACCACAAGGCGCCGTACCCCACCTCGGCCAGCTCAGGCATCTTGTGCGCCAGCTCACGGTAACTGGTGTTGAAATACTGGAGGATGACCTCAGCCTGACAGAGTACCACCGAGACCAGCAAAAGCAGGAGGGAGAGCCAGGAAGCAGAGCGGGGGCACGAATGCGCAACGCTCAATTGTGACACCATCGTCATACAGACCAGGCCCTCCGGATACGCTTCTGCGCACGACGCGATGCCTGACCTCTTGAGGCCAGTTCCCGCATCACGCCCCCACAGAATTCGTTCCACCTCTGTAACAGTATAGCAGAAATTCAGTAAAACGGGATGCGAGGTTCCTCGTGACGGGGCGCCACAGGATTGCCTTCTGAATGAAGCGGGTTGTAGCGCAACACGCCCCCCGCGTCAAGCAAACCCATCACAACTCCACGGGGCTTGCCCTGTCTTTTATACACAAAAGATAGCTGGACTTTCAGTCTCCGGGCGCGTATGTTTTGGGCATGGATACAAAAGATCT
>JABGQM010000029.1:35416-53481 GCA_018648805.1 Verrucomicrobiota bacterium | reverse complement strand
GTTCACGCATTACTGCGGGAAAACTAAAGAGGGTCACTTCAAGGTGAAACGCCGCACCAGTTGTAAGAAGCTGGGGCAGAGCTTGAGCAAATTCAAGGGCTGGGCGAAGAACTCCCGGCCTAAGCTGAGTAAAGGGGAGATGATCAGGGCGGCCCGCATCCGAGTGATCGGCCACCTGAACTATTACGCCATAACGGATAACGCACAACAATGTAGTAACTATGTCTATCGCGCAACGCACATACTGTTCAAATGGCTCAACCGTAAGAGCCAGCGCAAGGCATATACATCGGCGCAGTTCTACGAGGCTTTAAGCCTTTTGGACTGGCCCATTGTGACGATCCGCAAAGACCTGAATCCATGTCGTAGAGCGGAGGCATACTGAACACTAACCGGGGAGCCGGATGTATGGGTAGGGGTACAACTATGATCAGGAAGAAATATTGTGGCACCGCCGCGAAAGCAGGCGGCAACGGAGAAAACAAACCTCATCCTAAAATCATGGGAGTCCCCTATCTACTCGAAAAGAAACCAAATGTCATCTGGTTTATTGTGGATCAGATGAGCGGTCACGCGATGGGGTGCAATGGCGATCCGAATGTGTTTACACCCAATCTGGATAATATGTCGATCTGCGGGACGATTTTCCCGGGAGCGGTCTCCGGATATCCGCTCTGCTGCCCGTTCCGCGGCAGTATGATGACTGGGAAGTACGCGCATAATCACTCTGTCAAGTTACATGAGGATCGGTTGGATCCTTCATACCGGACTGTGACGGATGTTTTCAACGACAATGGCTACGAGACCATCCATCTGGGGAAGTGGCATCTGGCCGGTATCAAGGAGGCCACGGGGCGCTCCGACCAGCAGTCTGTACCCCACGAAGACCGGGGGCGCTTTGATACCTGGATTGGATACGACAACAATAACAGTCAGTTTGATCTCTATGTCCACGGGCACGATGGCGAAAACGAGGTCCCACATTACCGACTGCCGGATTATGAGACCAACGGCCTGACTGACTTGGCTCTGGAACGCATTGAGGCACGTAAGGAATCTGATACACCATTCTTCATGGTCGTCTCCGTGCAGCCGCCGCACTGGCCGCAACTCGCGCCCGCTAAGCATCGCCGCTATCAAGCCCAGCAGCTGACGCTGCGCCCCAACATCCCCGACGGCCATCAGGCACGGACCCGAGCCGCTCTGTCTGGCTACTACGCGCAGATCGAGAATATCGACACCAATGTCGGTCGCATCGTCGACACACTGCGGGATGCAGAGATGCTCGATAACACCCACATCATGTTCTTTTGCGACCATGGCGACCAGATGGGCAGCCAGGGGCGCTTCGGGAAGTGCGTGCCGTATGAGGAGACGATTCGGGTGCCGTTCCTGATTGGTGGTGCCCAGCCGATGAACTACGGGGAGTGGCGGGCTGGTCGGGCGCCCAGTCTGGTGAATCATGTCGACATTGCCCCAACTGCCCTGGGGCTTTGCGGGATCGATGTTCCAGAGTGGATGGAGGGCTTCGATTACTCGCACCGGCGCACGGGTGTGAACGCGAAAGAGCGCATCGCACAGGAACCTGACAGTGCTTACCTGCAGCTTATCGGTGACCGCGAGTCCGGCTATGCCTGGCGGAGCGTTGTGACGCGTGACGGATGGAAATATGCATGCGTTGCGAACGGTGAATGGTTACTCTTCGACCTCAACCAGGACCCTTACGAGCGAAATAATCTGGCCTTCAATACAAGCTTCAGAAAGAAGCGTAGGGAGATGAAGGCGCTGCTGATGCAATGGATCGAGAAGACCGGCGACGACTTCCCTTTGCCACAGGATAGGAACCAATGAGGAAGACGATATAGCAGGATGACTACTAAGCAACCCAACATTCTGTTGATTATGCCCGATGAGATGCGGGGTGATTGTCTGTCGCTGGAGCATCATGCGGTGTTGAAGACACCGAATATCGACAGCATTGGCCGTGGCGGTATGCACTTCACGCGCGCTTACACAACCTGTGCGTCCTGTATTGCCGCACGGCGATCCATGCTGACCGGGCAGTTCCCGGCAACGAACGGTATGGTGGGCTACCGCGAAGGTGTCTCGCTCAATGCGCCAACGGTAACGCAACTCCTGAAAGATGCGGGCTATGCCACGGCTCTGGCAGGTCGCTACATGCACCAAGTGCCGCGCGAGGAACCGTATGGATTTGAGCGGCGCGTTCTCGGATCCACCTATGTGAAAGATGACGACTACGCGCGTTGTCTGGACGAACAGGCACCGGAGCTGGGCGGGATCAAGGGAATCGGACTGTCGTGTAATGGACGTGAAGCCAAAGCCTGGCCGGTTGATGAAGCGCTGCACCCGACAAACTGGGCTGCGCAGCAGGCGCAGAAGCTGCTTCAGGAAAGTGAGGCGGAGCGCCCGCTGTTTCTTGTTACGTCGTTCTATGCGCCGCACTCGCCGCTGTTTCCGCCGGCACGCTATCTGGATCACTATCTCGGTATGGATCTACCCCATGTCGCCAGAGGCGATTGGGAGACCGCGCCTTCCCGTGAGTCATTTGAGGACAATGTGGATGCCAGTCGGGTGGACTTGCAGGGCGATGAACTGCGCCGCGCGCAGGCGGGCTATTTTGGGCTGATCAAACAGATTGATGACCAGATTGCCGATCTGCTGGATGCGTTTAAACGCAAGAGCGAGGCGGAAGGGCGTCCCTGGCTGATTGTGTTTACTTCGGACCACGGTGATATGATGGGCGATCACTACCTGTTCAGGAAGTGCGAACCCTATGAAGGATCGTCCCGGATCCCTTTCCTGATCCAGGGATCGCCGGAACTTGATTTCGCCGCCGGCACCCAGTGCGGTAGCCCGGTCTGTCTTGAGGACATCATGCCCACACTGCTGGAGGTGGCTGGGGTAGCACTTCCGGAGCGGATTGATGGGCAGAGCCTGATGCACGTGCTGCGGGGTAGGGCCGAAGCCGTGCGCGATGTTCTGCACGGTGAACACGCAACCTGCTATGACGCTGAGCAGGGCTATCACTTCATGACCGATGGCCGGATGAAGTATATCTGGCGTCCGGCTACCGGCGAAGAGCAGCTCTTTGATCTCCATGTTGACCCGCAGGAGCTCCACAATCTGAATGAGAGCGCAGATAGTGAGGTGTGGCGTAACCGAATGATTGAGCAGTTGAAAGAGAGGCCAGAGGGATTCAGTGACGGCACGCGGCTGATGGCGGGCTGCACGTACGGCCCGGTGCTTCCGCATGCCTCTGGGAAAGATAGTCAATCGCATGGCTGACCGACCCAACCTTCTTATTATACACACAGACCAGCAGAGCTTTTGGACTCTGAGCTGCTACGGGGGCCGTGTCGTCGAGACCCCGAACGGTGAGCGGCGTGGTTGAGCAAGAGAGGGAGATCATGAACAACACAAAACCAAATATTGTCCTGATCAACTGTGATGACTTGGGTTATGGCGACCTCGGCTGTTATGGATCAACGGTCAACAGCACCCCCCACCTAGATGCTATGGCAAAGGAGGGCGTGCGCTTCACCGATTTCTATATGGTCTCATCGGTCTGCTCTGCATCCCGGGCCGGAATGCTGACCGGGTGTTACCCGCCACGGGTCGGGATCGATTGGGTGCTCTTCCCCGGTGACAGTTGCGGACTGAATCCGTCTGAGATCACCATCGCCCGACTGCTCAAGGATGCAGGCTACCGCACCAAGTTGGTGGGCAAATGGCATTGCGGTGACCAACCTGAGTTTCTGCCAACCAACCATGGCTTCGACGAGTACTTCGGTATTCCCTATTCCAATGACATGGGGATGCAGGCTAAGAAGGACGGGAGCTGCAACGCCAATCCGCCACTGCCTCTGCTGCGTGGTAACACCGTGGTCCAGGAGCAACCCGACCAGGCCGCCATTACCGAGCGTTACGTGGATGAGTGCCTGCAGTTTATGGATGACCCCGGCGACCAACCATTCTTCCTCTATCTGGCGCACCTCTACGTACACACGCCGCTGTTTATCGCGGAGCAGTTTATGGCGGGTTCCAGGAACGGGACGTATGGAGGTGCTGTAGCGGCGATCGACTGGGCGACGGGTGCGATTATGGATGCACTGCGAAAGCGTGGGCTCGATGAGAACACGTTGGTGATCTTTACCTCTGACAACGGAGGCACGAGGCGGGGGTGCAATGCGCCGCTGAGAGGCAACAAAGGCACCTGCTGGGAGGGCGGGCAACGCGTACCCTGCATCATGCGCTGGCCGGGGAAGATTGAGCCAGGCCGAGAAACGTCCGGCATCGCAGCCTCCATCGACCTCTATAGCACGCTGGCCAGGATCGGCGGAGCAGAGATCCCGGTCGACCGGGCCGTTGACGGTGTTGATATCTCCGGGGTGATATTGCGTGGAGATGAGTCGCCGCGGGACACCTTCATCTATCACGCTTTCAATCATCTGCAGGCGGTACGCAAAGGCCCGTGGAAACTGCGGGTCTGCCACAGGAGCTTTGGCGAGGACAGCCTGGAGACGGATCTGAAAGAACTCTACAACCTTGATGATGATGTTGGTGAGACCACCAATGTGTATGAGCAGCATCCCGACGTCGTGGCAGAGCTGTCGGCCATCGTGGACGCGGCGCGCCGGGATCTTGGCGACAAGGCTACAGGTACAGTGGGTGCGGGGCTGCGGACGCCGGGCCATGTTGAGGACCCCAAGCCTCTGACAACGTATGATGAGAACCATCCCTACATCGTTGCCATGTATGACATGTTTGACCGTAGCGGTCCGGAACCCACATTTCGTCGCTCGTAAGGGCAACATGTGGACGCCAAGGCTGGCATCGGCATGAGCGGGATCCTATGAACGAAGGGGGCCTATGAGAATGACGAGACGATTACTGAACGTGCTGTTCGCGGTGCTGCTTCTTGGCGCGAGTGCGATGGCGGCGGTGGCCCTTGTTTTCCTCGGAGGCGGGCCGGCGGAGGCCATGTCCGGTCACCGCGACGATCCAGAGCTCAGCAGACCCAATATTGTCTGGATCTTCTCGGATGATCATACGGTGAATGCTAACGGAGCTTATGGTGGCCGGCTTCAGAAAGAGAAGCTTACGCCGAACATCGACTCACTGGCTCGAGAGGGGATGATCTTTGACCGCTGTTATGTGGCCAACTCCATTTGCGCTCCCAGCCGTGCCACACTGCTGACCGGTAAGCACAGTCACTTGAATGGCAAATTCGACAACCGTGGCGGTTTCAATCATAACCAGCCGCAATTCCAGAAGGTGCTTCAGAAGAGCGGCTACCAGACCGCTATGATCGGCAAAATTCATCTGAACGGTCAGATGCAGGGATTCGACTACTGGGAGGTACTGCCAGGGCAGGGGCGCTACATCAACCCGAAGTTTGTCACTGCCGAGGGGCAGACGCAGTATGAAGGTCACTGTACGGATATCGTGACGGACCGTGCCCTGAACTGGCTGAAGAACGGTAGGAAACCGGATAAGCCGTTCATGGCGATGATCCACTACAAAGCCCCGCACCGCACCTGGATACCGGCCAAGCGTTTTCAAGATGCCTTTCGGGAGCGGACCTTCCCGGAGCCCGATAATCTGTTCGACGACTACGAAGGGCGCGGGACGGCGGCGCGCGAGCAGGATATGAGCATCAGGAAGACCATGCGAATGATGGGTGATGTCAAAGCCCATTGGCCCGAGCGTAAAGCATACCTGGAGAAGCATAAGCCGAAGGGCGATGATTTAGTGCGCTGGAAGTATCAGGCCTACATGAAGGATTACCTCGGATGCGTCGCTGGCGTCGACGAGAACATCGGCAGGATTCTGGCGTACCTATCCCCGGTGATATGCAGGGCCGGAGCCTGGTTCCCCTGCTGAGGGGCGAGACTCCGTCAGACTGGCGGGCATCCCTCTACTATCATTACTATGAGTACCCCGGTGTACATTCGGTCCGACGTCACGAAGGCGTGACCACCAAACGCTACAAGCTCATCCGTTTCTATGGGAAGAATGTGCCGGGCGGTGAGGAATGGGAATTCTACGACCTGGAAGAGGATCCGAGGGAAATGAAGAGTGCTTACAGTGCGCCTGACTATCAGGCGAAGATCATAGAGCTGAAGCTCGAGCTGCAACGCTTGCGCGATTACTACCGTGTGCCCGCAAAAGATAAGGAAGGCAAATAGTGAGTGCCGCAAATGCCGCAAAGCGGCCCAATGTTGTCTTTATCCTGGCTGATGACATGGGATACGGCGATTTTGCCTGTTTCAACTATGGGGCATCGCAGACCCCAAATCTGGATGCCCTGTTGCAGGAGAGCGTCTGTCTGACTCAGCACTACTCTGCATCAGCACTGTGTGCCCCGGCCCGCGCCGGACTTTTGACCGGACGCTACCCGCACCGGACTGGAATCATCGACACCATTGCGGCTGGTGAGATGGACTGTATGGCCACCCGTGAGACCACGATGGCTGATGTGTTCAAGTCGGCTGGGTATACCACCGGTCTGGTTGGGAAGTGGCACTGCGGTTGCATTCAGCCTAAGTACCATCCTAACGCGCGTGGCTTTGATGAATTTGCGGGATTCCAGGGCGGCGGAACTGACTACTATGAATGGCGTTTCGATTACAACGGAACCATGAAGGAGGGCGATGGCCGATACTCAACCGATGTATTTGCTGAGGAAGCGTCATCATTCATAAAGCGTCACAGCAGGGAGCCGTTCTTCCTGCATCTTGCTTTTAACGCGCCGCATGGCCCGCTGCAGGCTCCAGAGGAAGAGGTAGCACCATTCCTCGAGGATGGGCGCTTCAATCTGGGGGTCAGCCATATCTACGGAATGATCAAGCGCATGGATGCAGGGATCGGGCGTGTATTGGAGACGATCGAGAAGCAGGGGCTGGGAGAGAATACCATCGTCATCTTCACGAGCGACAACGGCCCACAGTTCAGCGGCAAGGATGAATGGCGGATCGAACGCTTCAACTGCGGCTTCCGTGGATCCAAGGGCAGTGTCCACGAGGGGGGAATCCGCGTGCCCTTGCTGATCCGTTGGCCGGCTGGTCTTGATGGGAACAGACATTATCATGACCTTGTGCACTTCACCGATTGGTTGCCCACGCTGGGCGCGGCGATTGGGATCGAGATGCCTGAGACTCTCGCCCTTGACGGACAGAACGTGCTGCCGGCATTGCGCGGGGAGGGTGGGGCGGCGCTGAACCCGAAACGCTTCTGGCAATGGAGCCGGGGGGTTCCGGCCTTGACCCACAATGCGGCCATGCGCGACGGTTTCTGGAAGCTCGTGGTGCCGGGGGACGTCAGTGCCAATAGCTTTGAGGGGTGGCGCGAAGACCTGAAAGCAACGGTCAACAGTCGGACCAACGCGGAACGCTATGCGGACCGACCGCCGGATGCGGTGGGCTACCCGGCCTACCTGGACGAGCCGGCCGCACCTCCGCTGCTTTTCAACCTGGCCTCGGATCCACTGGAGAAACAGGATCTTGCCGACGAGCATCCCGAGCGGGTTAGTCGCATGATGGGCGAGCTGGAGAACTGGTTCGAAGATGTGGAACAGGATCGTCGATCTATTCCTGACCGACAGTACCGCAATGCTGAACAAATGAGGGCTACGCACGGGTGATGGGCGCTTGTGCTACAGCCCTTCGGGACGCTTGTGCTCCACCCGGACGCGTGTGATTACGCGGCTACGCACGAACATGCACAAGGTGCCAGGTCGCGATGCAGCCGTAGAGCTCTCTGTCAATCGGCCATCGCGGCGTCCGCTTCCGCCTGCCGCTGTTTCAGCTTCTTCGTCATCTTCGATACGGTGTCAGCGTTCTCGGGATTCCCGGCCACGTTCACATTCTCGTCTGGGTCACGTTCAAGATCGTAGAGCATTTCTGATCTCCCTCCGTTATAGCTGGTGTAGCTGAATCGGTCTGTAATGACCGCATCGCCGGACCCGTAACGACAGTAGGCAACATCGCGGAACGGTTTCGCGGGGGCATCCAGCAGGTCCGCAAAACTTCGTCCTTGTACCGTCGCCGGCACGGGCAGATCGGCCAGGGCACACAGGGTTGGAAAGAGGTCACTCGTTTCCACCAGAGAACGGGTCACGCCGCCACGCTTCCCGGGTGTCCTGATGATCAGCGGTACGCGGGTGGCCAGGTGCATGGTATTGTGCTTGCCCCAGAAGTCGTGCTCGCCCAAGAGCCAGCCGTGGTCACCCCAGACAACGACAATGGTGTTGTCGGCCAGTTCCAGGCGTTCCAGTTCGGCCAACACGTCACCGACCAGTTGGTCAACGTAGCTGACGCTGGCCATGTAGCCGTGCCGCATCATGCGATGCCATGCGTCGGAGCCGACCTCGAAATCGGCCAGGTGATAGGACCTGAATTCACCGCTGCCCCTCAACTCTGTGGGGGCATCCTTGGGGCGAAAGCGGTTGCCGGCAATCTCGATGGTGTCACGCTCATACAGATCCCAGTATTGCTTCGGGGCATAGAAGGGCATGTGCGGACGCACAAAGCCGCAGGCGAGAAAGAAGGGGGCGGCGGCCTGCTTGAGGCGCTGCAAGTCCTTGAAAGTCTCGGGCAGAGTCGTCGCGTCCGGCACATCTGTGTCTGCACGAGTCAGATAATTGCGGAAGCGTTTCTGGGTCGGCAAAATGCCTGTCATCAGGCTGGCTCGAGACGCGCCGCAGACCGCCACCTTCCTCTCAAGTTCGAGCGCCAGGTCCGGATGGTCGGCACTGTTTCTATCACCTGTTCAAACCATCCCTGAAGGCATCGCTTGCGTAGTAGTCGGCGTCCTTGCCGCCGGTCTCTCGCCACCACGCATCCGCTCGTGCCGAAAGGTCCGTCCGTTGCAGCTGATAGTCCGGGTCATTCGCGACGCTATGCAGTTCATGGGGATCCTTGACGAGGTCATACATCTCCTCGAAGTGTTCATCCCCGTAGTAGCGCACATACTTCATCGTCGCCGTGCGTGCGCCATAGAACGGATGGATTCCCCACCAGGCCGCGTAATGCTCAAAGAATGCGCATTCATCACCGTTCGGGGCCTTGCGCTGTAGCGCCTGGGTCACACCACTGGTTGCGAACTGGGGAGAGGGTTCAACACCAGCCAGATGCAGCAAAGCGCCAGGCAGGTCTGTGGAGATAACCGGTTCCTCAATCGTGACACGCTTGCGCTCCAGGCCGGCAGGCAACTTCATGATGCAGGGAATATTGTAGAGTTCCTCATAGGGATACGTGCCTTTGAAGCGCAGCCGATGTCCCCCCATCATGTCGCCGTGGTCGGTAAAGAATAGCACGATCGTGTTCTCCCACATCCCCTTGCGCTTGAACAGATCGATAAACTGACCGCAGGCCTTGTCGACGGCAGAGATCATCGTGTAGTACTGCGCCAGCTCGGCCTTAACCGCTGCCTCATCATCAAGGATGGGGTACTTGCGGGATCGCTCCACCATGAACGCCGGCTTGCCATCAAACGTCTCTTCGTAGTAACTCTTCGGCAGCACCATCTCTTCAGGCTTGAAGCGATCCTGCCACTCGGTCTCCGAATAGAACGGAGGGTGGGGGAGATTGGTGTCGTACATGAAGAGCAGCGGTTCATCGCCGGGCTGGTACTCTTCGAGCCACGCCAGGCCATCATCCAATGCTTTGTAATGACAGGACTTTTTCTCGCCTTCTGCCTTATGGCCATCGCCACCGGCGGCCTTGCTCGCCTCGCGGACCTGGATCCGCTCAATCGGTTCCTGGCCTTCCGGAAAATTCCCATCGAGGCATTCGCCCACATCAAAGCCAAGCGTGCGCAACGGTGCCCCCAGATGACTCTTGCCGAAGTGTGCGGTGGTGTACCCGGCTTCCTGGAAGTCATGGGCAAAGGTCCGACTCTGTGGGGTCAGCGTCCCGCAGTGCCCGTGAAACCCGAAATTGACCATGACATTGGTCTCGTGCGGCGACATGCCGGTCGCAAATGAACAGCGCGACGGCACACACTGCCCATTGACGGTGATGGCATTCTTGAAGTGCACCCCCTCAGCGGCTAGCGCATCGAGGTTCGGGGTATAGGCGATACCGTCAATGAAGCCCATCCGTTTGGCTTGCATCTGGTCGCACATAAGTATCAATACATTCGGTTTAGTCACTCGTCATCCTTTGGTGGTCGCATGGCTTCAATGTAAGGGCACAGGATAGGGGTTCTGGGCGAATATGCACAGGACACAACTGCGTCACAGAGGAGTGGCGCTTGCGACAGCGCTGAGCAGCAGGAGGTGAGCAGAGGGCGAAACACGCTTTACCACCTCACTGTAGCCGTGCATTATCCCTGCAGTGGCTCGTTAGAGGGCACGTCACTCCGCGGACGTGAGTCCAGACCCGTTCCCTTGTTCTCAGTTGGACCGTTTGTATGCGTAGCACGATCACAATGATGCGCGTTTTGCGCCGGGCTGTTCAGGTCGCCATTGTGGGGCTCATCATTCTGGCGGCACGGGACAGCGCGTTTCGCCAGGACACCTTGCGTGACGCGCGTCGCCTGCAGGACGCGTATTCGCCCGAGGCCTCGCGCTATGAACGAACCCTCGAGGCACATCCCCGGATGGACCGGGCCTTGAACGGTCTGCGCGGCAACCTCTGGTATGCCCAGCTCGGACGCGTGGCCGTGGCCGACACGCTTGCCGTCGTGGAGCACCTGTTTGCATCGCGCCGGTTCACGGTGCCCTTTGCGATTGCCGGTGTCTGGTTGCTGCTGCTCTCGCTGGGATTCGGGCGCGTGTTCTGTTCTCACCTCTGTCCTGCCGCGCTGCTGTTCGAGGCTGGCACATGGATCCGCAAGGGCGTCCTTCGTCTCGGGGTTCCGCTGCCCGCATTGGGGCTGCCGCGCTTCACGAAATACCTCGTGCTCGTGCTCGGGCTGGTTCTCGCCACGCTGTTGGGTTGCTACACGCTGGCATGGATTTACCCGCCCCGACTGCTCTGTATTGAACTGGACCACTACTTCTTTAATGACTCGCTACGCTTTGGCGCCCTCTTCCTGCTGGCCCTGGTGCTAGCCGAGATTCTGGCACTGCCACGTGCCTGGTGCACGCATCTCTGCCCCGGCGCAGCCCTCTACTCACTACTCGGTGCCGGTCGCCTGTTGCGGATCCGCCGCCACGCCGACCGATGCACGAGCTGCGGTGCCTGCCGTCCGGTCTGCCCTTATGATCTGCGACCCGACACGGCATCGCCCGGCATGGAGTGCGACAACTGTCTGCGCTGTATCGCGGCATGCCCCGAGGACGCGTTGATCTTTCGCCGTCCGAAGGCGGCACAAGAGGAGGCCCAGTCATGAAGAGAGTGCAGAGCACGCGCCGCGAATTCATGAACAACCTGGGTGTGGCCTCCCTTGCCACAGCCGGGGTGCTGGGACTCCCTCTTCTGCGGGCCTTGCCGCGCGAGGAGGGCGAGACGGGGATCTATCTCCGCCCACCGGGCGCCCTGCCGCACGAAGAATTCTTGAAGCGTTGTATTCGCTGCGGAGCCTGTGCGCAGGCCTGCTATCCCGACTGTATCCGTATGTTCGATCGGGGCCCCAACCAGGATACGCCCTATATCTTGCCGCGCAAGAAGGCCTGCGAGCTCTGCATGAAGTGCGTGGAGGTATGTCCCACTGGGGCGCTGCGCAAGGTTCCAGCAGAGGCGGTTAAGATGGGCACGGCCGTCCTGGATAAGGATCTCTGCCTGTCACACGGCGGCCGGGGCGTTTGCGAGGTGTGCTACCAATGCTGCCCGCGCAAGGGGAAGGCGATCACGCAGGAGCTGATCCGGCTCAAACCGATCTTCCACGAAGAGCACTGCACCGGCTGCGGCATGTGCGAAGAGGGCTGCCCCGTGCGCAAGAAAGCCGTCGAGGTGATCCCCGCTGATGCCAGCATCCAGAAGGCCGGACTCAAGGGACTGCAGCTTGAGAACCGGTAGCTAGAGGGCATCCGAAAAGGTATCTGCGCTCCAGGAGACTTCAATATCCAACAGCCAACACTCAAATCCAATTTCCAAGGGGGGATCCTTTGCTGGACTTCACGCAACCTTCCGCAATCCCCGTGTGTATCGCCCAAGGTCTTTCCTTGGATATTGGATATTCGTTGCCGTTCCCTGCGGTCACTGCTTCCGCTTCGCGAAAGCCTGTCTCCGCTTCGCTCCGGCTGTTGGACATTGGATATTCTCCCAATTCTAACGGATTCTAACTACTCCAGACCTTTTCGGATGGGATCTAGCTAGAGCAGTGTCCCTCGCATATTCATGTCCAGGTGCATGATCCAGAGCGAGAAGAACGAGAAGATGATCATCGCGGCCAGGACCGGCACTTCGACCAGATAGGAGGTCGTGCCTTTTCCGAAGAGACGCTCGGTGGTGCGATGCGTCACCGAGATGCCGTAGATGTGCCCCACGATGACCAGCAGGACCTGTGCAATCCAGATCGTGTTGGTGGTCAGAAGCGGGGGGAAGGAGCGCGTGGCCGTGCCGAAGAGATCCCAACCTCGACCGAGGGGATCCGAAAGGTAGGTCACGACGTTCTGTCCCTCCATAAAGAGGTGCATACCGTTGTGGGCCAGGTGGTAGAAGAGGGCGATGGGGAGGAGGGCATAGGAGAACTGAATGAAGACCTCCATCGTCGTCCAGGCCCGATCGGTTGTGGTGGCCCGCGCGGCCAGGGCTGCAACGGCCTTACAGAACGCATAATAGAGCAGCAGTGGCGCCGCCAGGACCACCGCCATTCCGATCGTGAACGATCCCAGGTGACCCAATCCAGTCAGGCCACCCACCCAGCCCAGGATGGTGCCTTCCGGGGCGGCGACGTTCTCCCAGAATGGCGTCATGGTCAGACCGTGAAAGCTGGTCAGAGAGAGTAGCGTGATGGCCAGGAAGGCCTCATCGCGCTTGGGCTTGGAGTAACTATAGAGATCCTCCCCAAAGGGGCGCAGGTTCAGTGCCACGTTGTCCTTGGGACAGCTCTTGACGCACTCCCCGCATAGGGTGCAGTAGGTATTGTCCTCCAGCGTGGCCAGACAGAGTGACGTGGGGCAGGGGTTTCCCTTGTCATTGCCGGCGAGGCAGTCACGGGTGGTACACGAGGCGCAGACATCCCGGTCGGCCGCGCGCAGTTCCACTGGGGCAAAGTTGGCGTACATACCCGCGATACGCCCGACAAAGCAGCCGTAACGACAGAACGATTTCTTGTCGAAGAGGATGGCGGGCACCAGCGCCAGCACGATCATGCCGATGGCAACGTACGCCGTCTTGAGCGGAGATTTTGTGACATGACATCCCAGCTCGAGCCAGGTGAGCCCGATAAAGAGAACGAGGGCGGGCCAGACGTTGCGCAGTTTGCGTGGCCAGCGCAGGCCAAGGTTGAGTGGTGCCGGACCGGTCCCCCAGAAACGTAACCGTGAGATCAGGGTCGCCACGAAATCCCAGGGACAGAAAATGCACCAAATCTTGCCTGCAAACAGAACGATAAAGATCAGCCCTGCCCACCAGATGGTCCACGTCAGCGTCGGCACGATGTTGATGACCTGGTGTCCGGCAAACCCGGCGTAGATCAGCAGGATGAAGAGGATCGTGGTCGGTAGCTGAAAGACAGTCGGGAACCAGCGCTTGCGGACAAAGCCCTTTAGCCAGGCCGCCTGGAAGAGGTCCACGCGCCGTTTCTTGCGCTCACGACTGCTACGACGTCCCACGGTTTCGGCGAAGAAGAAGGAGACGAGGATCACCGCCACCAGTCCGCCGTAGTAGAGCCAGTCCGGCAGCCCCGGCATGACCACCATCTTGCGATACTCTGAATCGAAAGTGAAGGCCTTGCACCCCATGGTGCAGTTCAGCATGCCGCAGAACTCACACATCTCATCTGTTGCGCCGCTCACGGCTCCCTTGCCCTGGGTCGCGGCACCCGCCCCGTCGGTTACACAGTGCGGACAAGCCGGAGCCGTTGTGTTGGTGGGCGATGCTTCCTGAGCAGAGAGGTACGCCGCCCCCATAAGGAGGATAAGCAGAAAGGCAGTGATCAGCTGAATTCTGTGCTTGGCCATGGTTTCGAAAGTGTATCTAGTTGGCTCCTTGCGAACAATCCTTATCAGCTTCAGGGGAGCTTCGCTGCTTCGCGGGGGTAGCCGCCCTGATGCGGATCATTTCAACGCCCAACAACCAACGCCCAACAACCAACATCCAAGTTGGAAGATCCAAGAGCATCCTGTGAGTTGTTCTCCGATTCCTTGGGCGTTGGATGTTGGATGTTGGTTGTTGGATGTTCATTCCCCTTTATCAATTGCCTTTCAGAGTAGCGAAGAACCCCTCTCTTACCGCAATCGACATCCATACACTGAGCCCCTACACTGCCCTGTTGCCTGTATGAGGTACACAGGCGAAGGGCGGGGGACGAAGGCCTATGGGAACGATGACACTGCTGCAGTGGCAGGCGATGCTCGGCGGGGGCATGCTGCTCATCGGCATGGTGGCGCTCTTCTGTCGTCGCATCTTCTGGTTCAGGGGCTGCATCGGCCTTGGCATTCTCACCGTGGCGGCACTGCAATTGCTCATCGTGTCCCCCGAGCGCAAGGGCCACTCCCGTCTGCCCTTTCGGCTGGGTCTTGATCTGCGTGGCGGTACCGAGCTGCGCCTGCGGCTTCATCCCGATCGGGCCCGCGTCGAGCGCTTGCACAGCGAACAGCAGGCATTGATAGCGCTACAGGCAACCGCGGCACCCAACCCGGAGCGCCAGATGGAGATCTCGCGTCTGGGCGACTCCATCTCGCGCGAGGAGGTGCGACTAGAGGAACAGTTCAGCCAGGCGGTTGATATCGTGCGCTATCGTCTCACGGGCATCGGCGTGGGCGATATAGCAGTCATGCGCGACGGCAGAGATCGTATCCTGATTCAGCTTCCCGATATGGATAGCCAACAGGCCGACATGATCGTCAAGACCGTCGAACAGCAGGGGGTGTTGGCATTCCATATGATTCGACCGCGCAGCGGCCCGCAGGGGCACGCGGCGCTCTATGCCGCGATAGAGAAGCAGGGCGTCTCGACCGATCTGAGTGGCATAGCATCCGATGGTACGCTCGATCCAGAGGGCGCATTCGATTGGCTGCGAACACCGGATACCACCACTGAGGATGGGGAGGTGCGGAGCGGCTATTTCCGAGTGGTTGAGCGCTCGCCACTTCTGGCGGGGTCACATATCATCGCCGCCCGGGCGGCCTCGGATCATCGCGGCGAGGCGTGGCGGGTGCAGGTTGAGTTTGACCCGGAAGGGTCACAACAGTTTCTGCAGACCACACGCGACCACCACGGTCGCCAGCTAGGCATCCTGCTGGACGGGCGGCTCGTATCGGCACCGTATATTGGCGAAACCGTTGACGAGGGGCGCACTGAAATTGTGGGAGCGTTCTCCGAGAGCGAGGCGCACCATCTGGCTATTGTTCTACAGAGCGGCGCACTCAAGGTCCGCGTCAGCCGCGAGTCCCAAATGCGCATCGGGCCCAGCCTGGGCGAGGACTCCGTGCGACGAGGACTGCGCTCACTGATCGTGGGACTTGTGGCCGTGATCGTCTTTATGATCATCACGTATCGTGCGGCCGGCTTGATTGCCGTCGCCGCACTACTGGCCAACCTCGCTATTCTGGCTGCGTTGCTATCGGCACTGGATGCCGCCGTGGCGCTGCCGGGTATTGCCGGAGCCATTCTGCTGATCGGTATCACGGTCGATTCGGCGGTCCTGATCTATGAGCGACTGCGCGAAGAACAGAAACAGGACGCCCCGCTTCACTCTGCTGTGCACGCCGCCTACGACCGGGCGTTCACCACCATCGTTGATGCCAATGTGACCACCATTCTTGCCGCCGGAATCCTCTATTTCTTTGCGACTGACATTGTGAGGGGGTTCTGCCTGGTTCTGATCATTGGTATTCTGACAGGACTGTTCTGTTCCCTTGTGGGAATTCGTTGGATGCTTGATGCGGTGGCCGAGCGCGGCACCTCTGCGCGGTTGCACATGCTCAAGCTGCCACAGCTGCCTCTATTCGATTTTGCGGGACGCCACCGCCGGGCGGCGCTCATCAGTCTACTTCTGGTTGGAGGCTCCGTCCTGCTGTTTGGGTGGTTGCAGCATTGCGGCGAGGCATTTGGAACCGAGTTCACAGGAGGGCTGCGCATGCAGTTCCGGCTATCGCAGCCGCAGCGGGTCGAGGCGGTACGCCAGCAGATCCAGTCACATCTGAAGGAGCGCATGCCCGCGGCCGCGATCACGTTGCGGTCGCAGGGCAAATCGGTCGCGATCGAAGGGGGGCAGGGTCAACATTTCAGTGAGTTCTCACTGACCGCTCGTAAGGGGCGTGGTAACAGAGTGGGAAGCACCCCATTGGCCGGCATGGAGCAAGCTGTGAGAGAGGCCTTTGAAGAGAAGGGGCATCAGAGAACCGTCATCGTACAGGCCGCCAGTCAGATGGGCCCGATGGTGGCGCGTGAGATGCGACGTGCTACGCTGGCGGCCGTGGGCCTGGCACTGGCAGCCATCTTTCTCTACATCGTCTTTCGTTTCCGGATGCGACTGGTGTTTGGCTGGGTGGCTGTATTGACGCTGGTGCACGATGTCATCATCACGCTGGGGGTACTGCTCTTAGCGGGACAGCTAGGATGGGTCTCGGGAGGGATCGATCTGAAAGTGGCGGCGGCGCTATTGACGGTGATCGGCTACTCGCTCAACGATACCATCGTAGTCTTCGACCGCATCCGCGAGAACAGCACCTCAGGTGCCATTTCGTCATCCATCGTCAACATCTCGATCAATCAAGTCCTGATGCGGACCCTCATCACGAGTCTTACCACTCTGTTGGTCGTTGTGGCCCTACTCATGTTAGGCGGCTCCGTCATTCGCGGCTTCGCCTTCACGCTCCTGGTAGGCATCGTGGTAGGAACCTATTCCTCAATCTTTATAGCCGGCCCGATGGTAGCGCGTCCTGCCCGCCCATCACCGCCAGCATGAGTCGCCTAAGATCAGGCTGTTGGAATGTGCGTAGGAAGCCAGAGCCACGCTAATTGTATCAGGGGATTCCCACCTGCTAGATCTCGGGCAATGGAAAGGCATCGACATCCTGTCTCCAGCGGATGCCATCAGAAGAATAGAGAGCTAACCAGTAAATCAATGCGATTCAGGGCAGCTCTTGGCATACATTCGCTATATATCGCATCAGGATGCATGGCTCCTACCAGTTCGCTCTCCTGGCATGCAACCCTACAGCACTGTCGAGAGTCGACAATGCTCCAAGCAACTAGTGGACAACGTCGGCATCACGGGTGGCGGTATGCCGTACCGTGGATGGGCGGGTTGTGCCATCCTATTTCAGCAGGTTGAAGAACGGGAGTTTGGCGGCGCCCTTGTCAAACGTGATACCAGCATCGCACCCCGTGGCGTCCGCCGAGTGTGCGATGAGGATGTCGGCGAGGTCTGCTTTGTATTTCTGTCCATCATGCAGGAGGCGCTCTACAGCGCCGTCCGCCTCAAACTCGAACACCGGCATCTGTCGCATGTCCCGAATGGAGTCCAGCACCTCGGATCTCGATTTGTCGTATGCGCTCTCGAGAACCCAAATCGTCTCCAGAACCACGAGCAATGGGATAAACAGACGCTCCCGGTCTCTTTCCGCCTGCTTCAGCCGTTTCCGGGCGGCGCTGGCCTGCTTCTCGTCATCTCGAACGAGAAAACGAACGATGACGTTTGTGTCAACAGCGATCATCGCTTCTGGCTCCTGATCCGCTCAGTTACAGCAGCTTTCATCTCCTCCACACTCTTGCGAGATTGTGCAGGGCTGTAGAGCCTCCCAAACACGTCGTCGACAGACTTTGTTACAGGCGTCAGAACTGCCTTGGCATCACTATGAACGACAAAGGCAACGCGGTCGCCGGTGTGAAGGTGAAGCGAATCTCGAACGGCCTTCGGGATCGTAAGCTGTCCCTTGCTTGTCAATGTAGCTGTAACCATGTGTCATCTCCTTACGTCTATAAAGC
>JABGQM010000029.1:0-35411 GCA_018648805.1 Verrucomicrobiota bacterium | reverse complement strand
CGAACGGCCTTCGGGATCGTAAGCTGTCCCTTGCTTGTCAATGTAGCTGTAACCATGTGTCATCTCCTTACGTCTATAAAGCTCCTTACATAGTAGTAAGGCCTCCCTTGTAAGTCAATATTCATCTGATGCACAACGTATTAGCCCGATCCCGTTATCCTCGGAATGTCCTTCGATAACCGGACTGGTGGATTTCTGTAACTGCTGTCAGCGTGGTTGCGGGGAAGTTGGATGTCCACTTGTTGCTTAAGGAGCAATGTGCCCTGTGGGGTGGCCGATTGGCCGGTTAACGTGCCAAGTAACACATTGAACAGGCAAGCCGCTGATACCAGGGCTGACCACATGTTCTTCTGTGCCGAGCGTACGGTGAATCACCTCACATGTTACAAGGAGCAGAATGTCTTTTGGGGAGCAGGTCGAGGCGTTGCTTCTTGATTGCGCGTAAGGGCGTTCGTGCCCTTAGGCGAGCCGGTCGTCGGCGACATGTTGCCAGTTGAGGTCTTCGATGACGCTGAGCTCTACAATGTTGTCCGCTTTGTGGAGTAGGTCTTTGCACTCCGGGCTCAAGTTGAGCAGGTGTAGCAGCTTGCCCTGTTCAGCATAGCGCTCGGTAATATTGTTGATGGCTTCGATCCCAGAATGGTCGTATACACGGGCGTCCTCAAAATCAATCACCACATCCTGTGGATCGTTGGTCGGGTCAAACAGGTCCTTGAAGGATTGGGCGGACCCAAAGAACAGCGCACTTTCGAGGTGGTAGATCTTGGCGCCATTCGGTGCCGTCGAGACCTTGGCGTGGATCTTCTTGCCGTGCTCCCATGCAAAGGCCATTGCCGAGACGATGATGCCGACCAGAACGGCGATGGCTAGATCGTGCATAACCGTTATGACGGAAACGAGGATGATGATGAAGGCATCCATTTTGGGGACACTGCCCAGCACGCGAAAACTGGACCATTCAAAGGTTCCAATCACGACCATAAACATAACCCCGACGAGTGCCGCTAGTGGAACGATTTCCACCAGAGGAGCCGCGAATAGAAGCATGGCCAGAAGGAACAGCGCCGCCGAAATGCCGGACAAGCGCCCGCGACCGCCACCACGGATATTGATCATGCTCTGCCCGATCATGGCACAGCCACCCATGCCGCCGAAGAAACCATTGATGACGTTGGCCAACCCCTGTCCAATGCATTCAAGATTGCCTCGACCGCGCGTTTCAGTGATTTCGTCAACCAGAGTCAGGGTCATCAAGGATTCAATCAAGCCCACCGCAGCGGCCAGTGCCGAATAGGGAAGGATCAATCTGATGTTGGCCCAGTTAAAGGCCACTTGTGGATATCCAAAGGTGGGTAGCCCAGCCGCTATGGTTTCCTTGGTCGGATCCATGCTCTGTACGAAGTCCAGCACGTTGCGGGATTCATGAATTCCGAACTTCTTCAGTAAAAGCGAAAGCACCGTGACGGTTACGATGGCCACCAGCGTGGCCGGCACAGCTTTGGTCAACTTGGGCAGGAAGAAGCTGATGGCCATGGTCATCGCAATCATGGCGCACATGATGAGCAAGGGTACGTGACCCAGTAGCTGGGCATGCTCGCCGTGGCCGACATAGAACATCTCAAACTGCGATTTGAATATGATGATGGCCAATCCATTCACGAAACCAAGCATAACCGGATGCGGCACCAGCCTGATGAATTTCCCTAGCCTGAGAACTCCGAACACCATCTGGAATATTCCCATCATGATGACGGCGGCAAACAGATAGCCCGTGGCGGTCTGGGTATCAACCCCATCGCCGTAGAGCCCGATCATGAGCGGTGCAAAAATAACGGCCACCGCTCCGGTAGCACCGGATATCATGCCTGGGCGTCCACCGAAGATGGCGGTGATCAATCCCATCATGAAGGCCGCATACAGTCCGACCACCGGATCCACCTTGGCGACGAATGAAAAGGCGACCGCCTCCGGCACGAGCGCCAGGGCCACAGTCAGCCCAGAGAGGATGTCGTTCTTAACACTCCTTGGACGCTGGATCTTCAATTGAAACTTGGTGGACTTTGCTGCTTTGCTTGTCATAGGTGTTGCTTTCAGGTGGCCGCTCAAGATCTGTGATGCACGACTGTCAGCGCGCTATTGCCTCGGGCTGTCGTCGTTTGATGATCGCGACGGCGGCGATGAGGGCCAGGACGGCCAGGGCGATGCCAGCCAGGACGATGTAGTTTGGCTTAACGTTGCCGACTTGAAAGCGGAAGGTCTCGCTCACGGCCTGATCGCCTTCACCTACGGTGATCTCGGCGTAATAGATGCCGTCCTCTTCGTAGACCCAGCCGACTTTGTGAATATGACGCGGGTTGGCCGTGGCGGCAAAGGGGTGGTTGCCCTCACTGAGATCCTCGCCGTGCTGGTAGACACGAAACGTGACGGGCCCATCATACGGCTTGTCAGTGGTGGCATGTTTGACGTAGAGGGCCAGATCCAGCGCCTTCTGCGAAGGAATCGGCCAGAACGTGAACTGTAGGGTCCAGGGCCCGGTATCACGAAACTCTTCGAACAGCGGCGCCTGCGGGTAGTTCTCCTGGTAGCTGTAGTGGGGAATGCCGCGGATATGGTGCGCCGAAGCGCTTGTCACCGTGATCAGAGCGGCGCCGATGGCGAGGAGGTAGAGTAGGGGTCGCTGTGGGCGGGGTGCGAACATCGAACATCGAACATCCAACGTCCAACGTCGAAGTGGGGGAGGGGTTCCTTTCAATGTTCGATGTTGAGTGTTCAATGTTCGATGTTCCTTTTTCCTTCTGGTCCCGATCCGATACGAAAGGCTAGCGCGCTGTCTTTGCAGACTTCAATGCATCGTCCGCAGTTATCACATTCACCCCCGAGGGCCTTGCGCGATGGATCAAGATCGTAGGGGCAGGTCAGGTCACAGGCTCCACAGGCTGTACAGGCATCCGGGTTGTGTTGTACACGCAGGCGGCGCATGGTCCCCAGCCCGGACAAGAGAGCCCCCCCGGGGCAGAGACATTTGCACCACAGTCGCTCACACAGGACGAGCTCGCAGAGCAGGAGAATGCCCACAAAGAGAAGCTCTGCCGTCATGAAGGTGCCATACCACGTATCGCGCACGGCATCCGAGAGGATCCGCGGGGGATAGAATCCATAGAAGAAAGGTATAGAAAACAGCAGGCAGGCCAGTGCGCCACCTATGAGCAGCACATACTTCGGCAGACCTGAGATAGGGAGATTGAAGAAGCGCACGCCGATCCGGTCGAGTCGCTGTCGGATGCCGCGTACCGCTTCGCCCAAGAGCCCCATGGGACAGATCCAGCTACAGAAGAGACGTCCGCCCCACAGAATGACAAGGAGTGGGATCAGGAGGGAGAGGAGTAGGGCTACGGTGATGGTGCGTGAGGTCAGGATGCTGCTCGCAACGGCGAGGGGATCGCTGGTCCGCAGCGGCCCCGCTTTGAAGCTCCATAGACCCCCTGAGATGGTGACCGGCCTGCGGTCCAGGTGAGGGGATGTGCCGCGTAGCTGGTCGATCAGGTGCAACCCGGCGTGCTGATCGATCTCGAACTGTCCGCCGTACTGTGACTTGTAGTGCCGGTGCAGATTGAAGCCCGCGATGAGCAGCAGCCCCAAAAGAACGGCCACCCGTGTAAGATGCCGCCACCATGCGATTTTCGGAAGAGTCATCATGTAACAGCCGACTTAGGTCTTACACGGATGGCTTGCGGATAGACGATACAGGACTTCTCGCACAATCCGCAGCCAACACAGAAGTCAGGATCGACGACGGGCCGCTCCCACGTCAATGCCTTTAGGGCCTGTCCCTTGAAGGGGCAGGCTTGCACGCAGGCACCACAGGCATAGCCGTTGTAGGAGTTGCAGATGTTCTTGTCGACAACCGCCAGTCCCATCTGGACGTTGGCCTGGATATCTTCGCCACTGTCCGACGGGACCGCCTGCAAGGCGCCCGTCGGGCATACTTGCGTACAGCGCATGCAGAGAATACAGGCCTTTTCGCGCAGGCGCAGGTAAGGCACCCCGATGCCTGCCGTGGTGCGGTCGAACTGGATGCAGCCATTCGGGCAGACATCCCCACACTGACCACAGCCGATACAGCGCGACAGAAAGGCCGCCTCCGGCAACGCTGCTGGAGGACGGACCACGGCATCACGCCATTTGACGGCATGCGCCAAGACGGTCTTGCGCGTGCGGACCAACCAGCCCGTAAATGCTGTGGCGGCTGCCGCAGAAAGCAAGACCTCTAAAAGGCGTCGCCTGGTCATCTGTGTCATCACGTTGCCCTGCCGACTACCTAGACCCGCTCAATTCTGGCGGCGAGCTTCTTGAAATCAACCTGACCGGAGACCGGGTCGTAGGCCCGGTGACTGGCCGCGTTAACCATCCACTTGTTCTTCTCTGGGTCGGCCGAATCTGCCACGGAGAGGTTCCACGGACTAAAGATGTAGCCGCGCGGCACTTCGTTACGGGCGGGACGAACCTTGGAGTGGATGCCGCCCACAGAGACACGTCCCTCGTAGCTGCCACGGCGCGTCACAATACGCACCATGTCACCATCGTTTACACCCAGCTCTTTGGCGTCTTCCGCATGGATCTCAACGAACTGCTCCGGTACGAGGCGGCGTGTTGTGGCACCTCGAATGGTCTTGGCGCTATGGAAGTGCTCGTAGACGATGCCCAGTCCCAGCCAGAGCGGGAACTTGTCCTTGGGCACGGCATCCCAGCGCCGGCCGCGGAAGTCTTCATCCGGCCATTCGGGAGGCAGGGCCATGTCGCGGGCCTTGATGAGCACATCTTTGTGATCTGACGCAAAGTAATTGGGGTCGGTACCCATCTTGCGAAGATCGGCGATTACCGCGTCGCGCTCGGTGTAATCCTGCTTACAGCTCTTCATGTGCAGCTTGCCATCCGGCTTACGGAAATTGCCATAGGGCTTGTCGTCCCAGCCCTCCTGCCCCATGTAGCGCCGCGGCGTACCACCCGCCTTGGCATGCGCGTACGTTGGGGCGGGCCACTGAACGCCCCGCAGGCGCCTAATCTGATCATACAGACCAATGCCATCGCGGTCGCGTACCTCAAGCATACCCGTCAGATCGCAGTCGGCGCCCTTGCTGCCGCGAACGATCTCTTCGAAGACCTCCTCTGAGTCATAGAGCAGGGGGCCCTGTGGGTGGTACTGCTTCTTCTTGTAAGGCCACATCTTTTTGACTTCTTCGTCGGACATGCCCATAGCCTTGGCGATGGACTTGCCTTTATCGATCGCCAGGTCTAGGTCCGGTAGACACTCTTCGTACCCGGGCGCGCCTTTGCCTACACCGTCGACGACGTTGAAGCGCCGCTCGGATGAGATATAGGTGCCGCCCTGCCACTCGCCCCACGTCAGGGCGGGAAAGATGACGTCCCCGTAGAGCAGGTTCGGCGCATGGCGGTAGATATCCTGCACCACAACAAACATCTTCTCCAAGGCGGGTCGGATCAGGTTGTTGACGTCGGGTTGGTGAATGTGCGTCGTATAGCAGTAGAACATCGCCTTCATCGGATCCAGCCCGTTGCGATCGAGGGTCTCCTGATCCATCAGGGCGCGCTCGAACTGGCCGACCATCATGCCGGGGTTCTTGCGGCTGGCCACTTCGACCAGATTCTCAGGCGGGCAGTTCCAAGCCTTGGCGACCTGTTCGATGGCCTTCATGTTCAGATTGCCAGCGCTGGCCAGTCCCTGGTTGAAGGGGAGGCGCCCGGTCAGGCCACCGGTGAAGCGCTCGCCCATGGCATTCGGCTGTCCGGTCATCGAGAACGGGCCGCAGCCGGGACGTCCCAGATCGCCCGTGAGGGCGTGCAGGTTGATGATCGAGATCACATTGTGCTGACCGTGGATGTGCTGGTTGTAGCCAATGCCCCACATGGTCAGGACACCGCCACGGCCGCGCCGTTTGCCCTTGCGGCTGGCGTCGGCCCATTCGGCGGCCACTTTGTGGATATGCGCCGGATCCACACCGGTGCGGTCTACGACGGCCTCGGGTGCGTAGTCTTCGGTCACCATCTTGATGTAGTCCTGCCATCCCACCACGTTGGCTTTCAGGAAGTCATAATCGATGACATCCTGATGCTCCGTCACGAGGCAGTGCCCAATGGCGTTCAGACAGGAGATGTCCCCGTTGATGGTGGGGAAGTGGTAGGAGTTTTCGGGGTTGATCGACTCGAGGGCCTGTACTGAACCGGTACGGCGCGGATCTGCGATCAGGGTCGGAATGCCCTTCTTGAGTTTGTGATCGGCCACACGCCAGAAGACGATCGTATGCGCGGCGCGGGGGTTGTGTCCCCAGAAGCTGATCATGTCGGCTTCCTCGATATCATCGTAGCAGAGCGGCGGTGTATCCGATCCGAAAGTGGCAAAGTAGGCCGTCACGGCGGAAGTCATGCAGGTACGGGCGTTGGCCTCAATGGAGTTTGATGCCAGCATGCCTTTGAGCATCTTGTTCTCAATCCACTGGGTCTCAACGGTGAGCTGTCCGGATCCGTAGAGGCCGATGGCATTGCCGTTCCACTTCTTGTGAATGGCGGCGATTTTATCGGCCACGATATGTTCGGCTTCCTCGTAGGTGACCTCCTCAAAGTCGCTGTCTTTGAAGCTGCCCTTGGTCTTGGATACGTGTCCGCTGATGGGGTCGCTCATATCCTTTCGGATAAGGACCTTCTTGAGCCGGTCGATGTAGACAGGTTCATCGGCGTTCAACCCCTTGATGCATTGAATCCCCTTGTTGGTGGGATGCTGCTTGTCGGGCACTACGCCCAGGATACGCCCGGAGTCGGCTTCGTATTTGATGACCGAGCCGCAGCCGACGCCGCAGTAGGGGCACTGCGCGAGGCAGGTTTTCACGCGTGCCGTGTTGCCCAGCTCCGCTTTCAGTGTTTCGGGCGCGAAGATCGCTCCGCCCAGTCCAAGGGCGGCCGATCCGGCTACCGATCCCTCAATGAATGCGCGCCGTGTGACATTACAACGTCCTGATTTCATGGTGTCTCTCCTGTCGCGTTTACTGCTTAACTCTTTGAATAGGTCTGCAATCGATTCTCTTAGAATACATCCCGAAGGTATTGGATAATATCGTTGATATCGCGGCCGGTCATCTCCACAACGCCTGATCCGCCGCGTATCATGGAGCGCATGGTGGATCCATGCCCTAACGACATGGTGGCTTGCAGATAGGAGTCGCTGGCCGCATCCAGGAACTTGGGGTTCAGCAGGCGTGGCGCAAAGCCCTCATCGGTTTGGGTGCCGTGGCACTGGGCACACTGTCCCCGATACAGCTCGGCGCCGCGTGAAGCGGTTCCCAGCACGAGCTTGTCGGACTGATGCTTCACATCTTCCTGCGACCGTAGGGTGCTCACAATCGACCTGATCTCATGCTCGGAAAGCTCGGTTAGTGAGCCTCTGCCGTGTGCGAAGGAGCGCATCTCGGTGCCGGAGCGCCCGTTGGCAATGGTGCCTTCCATGAAGCCGTCGCTGACGGTGGCCAGGAAGCCGGGGCGACCCACGGCCGGTCCGGCGCCACCACCGCCAAAGGCACCATGGCACTGGGCGCAATTGCGTGCGAAGCGCTCACGACCCAAGGGTATATCGCCCTGCGTAACAGCCTGGCCAAACGTCACAAAGGGCTGATCTCTCAGGGTGCGCATATAGGCAATGATCTCTTCGACCTCGTGCTCAGAGAAGGAGGCAAAGCTGCCCGTGCCCTTGAGATTGGAGCGCATCGCAGTACCCATGCGACCATAGCGGATGGTCTCGCGCAGGAACTGGTCGTCCACGGCATCCAGGAAGTCGTGGTTGCCAATGGCGGGCCCAATCAGGCCTCTGCCGTCGCTACCGTGACACGCCACACAGGTTCGCTCAAAGTTGATGCGGCCCTTGCTCTCGCTGGCCACCGCCTTGCCGGCGGGCGAGCGAACGGTTCCCTGCGGAAACGCACGCAGGTAAGCCAGGATACGGCCAAGCTCTTTAGCGCTCAGGTGCGACCACGCCCCCATGGCGGTGCCGCGGCGGCCCTCGGTGACGGTCTTGTGGATGAAGGCGTCGGAAGCCAGGCCCAGGAACTCTGAGGTGTTGAGGGATGACCCGATGCCGCCTTCGGCGCTGACACCGTGACAGGATCCGCACCGGCTGCGAAAGACATGCGTCCCCTGTTTGGCCGCATCTGGCTGCTTCGCGGCGGCTTGCATGGCCGCCAGAGAAGGCGTCACGTTTCGTGGGCGGGCCAGGTAGGCGACCATATCTTTGATTTCCCGGTCACGCAGGAAGTCCCACTTCGGCATGGCGGTGTCTGCGCGCCCCTCCACAATGGTACGCGTCAGGAAGGCTGGTGAAGCGAAGGTCAGAAACTCGGGGCTCGATAGCGTGGGGCCGATCAGGTCGATCTCGTAGTCACCCCCGATACCATGGCAGCCGGCGCAGCGGCTCTCGAATCGTATCTTCCCGTAGTCGATCCGACCTACATAGTCAGGCTCCGGGTCGGGAGCGGGCTCACGGAGCGTCAGTACGTACTGACTGACGGTCTCTATCTGCTTCGGCGATAGTCCGCCCGATTTGCCCCAGTTGGGCATCAGCGCGCTGCCTGACTCCGTGACCATCTTGGTGATGAAGTCGAGCGTGGCAATCGACTGGAATCCGTAGCCTGCCAGTGAGGGACCTTGCTTGTCATGCTCCGGTAGAGGGGCGCCTTCGCCCTTCTTGCCGTGACAGGCCGCGCAGAATTCCATGTAAAGGGCGCGGCCAGTGGGCTGGGG
Organism: Verrucomicrobiota bacterium; assembly: GCA_018648805.1. Lineage (GTDB taxonomy): Bacteria > Verrucomicrobiota > Kiritimatiellia > UBA8416 > JABMPJ01 > JABMPJ01. The sequence goes on along the minus strand of JABGQM010000029.1, from coordinate 26,609 downwards.
GAGGTGTTTGTCGAAGTTCTGCAGCGCATCAGGCACCTTGCGCGTCTGAAAACTCTTCATATATACGGCGAGGGCATGTGCCTCCTCATCCGAAAACTCGTTGTCAGGCATGATGCTGTCGCCGGGCTCCAAGCTGGGGGTTTTAACGGACTCAAACAGGTAGGCCAGGTTGAGGTTGTGGTCGAACTCGTTGATGATCGTTTTGCGGTCTTTGCCTTGCGGTGTCTTAAGATGGAATGAGGCATCGCCTATCGTGGTCAGATCGGGGCCGAGGAAGCCGCCCACATTGTCCTTCTTGTGGCACCCCAGACAGCCATTCTCGGCAAAGAGTGCACGGCCCTTCTGCAGCGTAGCGGCCCCGGGAAGACTTTCGACATGGTGACAACGCAGACAGTTCGCCTGTGTCAGGTCATCCTTCAGTCGCAGGGACTCCCAGAACCTGATTTCGTTGGCATGCGCATCGTCCTTGGTGGTCGCCAGTCCCTGGCCGTCGTGGCAGACCGTACAGCCCATCTGACGAATGTCATGTGTCTCGAGCAGACCATGTGGGTGATAGACCAGTGGGGCGGCGGCATCGACCATGCGTGGATCTTCGATCCCCGCATGACAGGAGATGCAGCGATCCGTGCGTCCCAGTTGCGGCAGGACGAGCTGGCGCATTTCGATCGGATAGGCCTTGGCGGCTTCCTTCTCTTCGGGGGTCTCGGCCAGCTCAATGAGCATCTTGCGGTAGCGCTTCTGGTGGAAGCGATACTCCACGAAGATGGTCTCGCGCAGCGTCGCAAACAGCATCAGCGCCATGGCCGCCAGGCTGGCACCGAGGATCAGTTTCTTAATGGATTGACTGTTCATCTTGTAGTTTCCCGGTGCACTAGTGTGTCGGCCACATCGAAGGCCACCAATAGAAGTCCCAGTTGGGGCCACGATGGATTAGAGCGAAGTACGTCAGAATCACGAAACTGACGAGAAAACAGGTAAAGAAGACGATGGCGCTCTTGCGGGTAGATCCCGTGATGGCCAGTGCCCCCAAGGTGAGAATCGTTACGAAGCCTGCCAGAACCGTGCCGGGGTTCACTGCCGTAATCAGAATTTGATTGGTGTCGGGGAACCAGTCTCGCAGCCAGCCGACCGTGATCGTGAAGGTGAGCATGGCGACAACGGTCACCGCCATCACAATGGCCGTCACCCCCGCCAGCTTGCGATCGCCGGGCATACCGAACCAACGTCCCGTTCCGCCTTCACGACGGTCGAGGAAGGGGATCAGCATAAGCATGAGCACGGTAATGCCGGGCAGCACCATGCCGCCTGTGAAAGCGGAGTAGGAAATAATCTCCTGCATGGCCAGGAAATACCATGGTGCCTTGGCCGGGTTCTCGGGCACGGCCGGATTGGCGAATTCCTTTAGGGGGGCATCGATAAACAGGGCCAGCAGCAGCATGGCGGCCAACAGCACCATCGCGATCGCCACCTCGACACGCAGTACGTGTGGCCAGCTCAAGACGGTTCGCTCAGGCCCCCGGTTGACAGCCGGCGTACGGTCTTTAACCAGGCACATGAGACCATAGCTTTTTGTCTCAGGCTGAAATACCTCTTCGGCAAGCGCCTCGGAGGGCGTCCCTTCAAGCTCCTCATCGCGAATGTCATCCGGACGGGAGAGACCGCCATCTTTGCGAATACGCCAAAAGTGCACCGCCAGGAACATCACCACGGCGAGCGGCAGTACGACGCAGTGCCCCCAGTAGAAGCGCAGCAGGGCCGATTCGCCTACGCTGTTGGACCCCAGCATCAGCAACTTCTGGAACCCGCCGATATCGATCGTATCCGTTATCCCAATAGCGTCGGTAACCTCGGCCGGGCTGCCTGCGATATTGGCACCAATCGTAATGGCCCAGTAGGCCAACTGATCCCACGGCAGGCAGTAGCCGGTGAAGGCCAGGGCCAGGGTCAGCACGAAGAGGATCACGCCGATGACCCAGTTGAACTCACGTGGCTTCTTATACGAGTTGGTGTAGAAGACGCGCACCATGTGTAGAAAGACCGCCACCACCATGGCGTAGGCTGCCCAGCGGTGCAGGTTGCGAATGACGCGGCCACCGGGCACCACGAAATGAATGTTCTTTACGGAGTTGTAGGCGCCGTCGACGGAGGGAACGTAGTGGATCATGAGCACCGCTCCCGAGACCACCAGCATCAGGAAGAGCATCCCTGCGGCGACACCGAGTCCCATCGTGAAACGGGGACGTAGGGTCCAGCGGTGCGTCCGCACGCTATGAATGTGGAGAAAGACATTCCCAAAGACCGATTGCGATCGGCCGCGTGTGCTCGAGGCCGTGCTGCTGCGGTTCACGCTCGCCATCACATTGCCGGGCAGTGCGCGCAGGTTGGCGATCAGTTCGGCGAATCCGGATCTCATAGGCCCGTGCTTCATACCGCCACCTTAGTTCCCAGCGGGATGGTGATGCTTCTATCCACCATCAGTTGCCCGCTCGGTAGGGTTGAGATCTTGAACCAGTCAAGTGATCGCGGCGCCGGCGCCTTGGTTACTTTGCCTAGCATCGTGAATTTTGAGCCGTGGCAGGGGCAATCGAAGCGTTGCTCAGAGTCATTATAGGTGACAATGCAACCCAGGTGCGTGCACACCAGCGAGATGGCGTACATGCCTTCACTGTCGCGACAGATGGTGACCTTCTCTTCTTCAAATACCTTGACCGTCCCGACGGGGAAATCCTGAGGGGGACCAATCTTGAACTGGGCGGATGGATCTGGAAGCACGCGCGGCTTCAGCCCCGCCACCGAGCCTAAGCCGGCCATGCCGACTGCGCCCAGCAGTGCTGTGAGCCATCCCCCGCCGGTCATGAATGTCCGTCGATCACATTTCTGGTCTTTGCTCTCTTGCTCGGTCATGGCTCAGGTTCCCTCCTGTTTCAAATCGCTTTGGCCTGCTCCTTAAAGCAGAAACGCTCCATCGTTATGGCATCCGCCGGACAGCGCTTGGCGCAGAGTCCACAGCGGATGCAGCGGGTCTCGTCTTTGATGATCATGGCCGCATCGGCCGGTTCGCTATCGCCCACGACCTTGCGGATCAAGGCCTGCAGCGTCTCGTCTTTCGGGTCCACGCGATCAAGCGAGACCAGTTTGAGGCAGAGCTCAGGGCAGACATCGGCGCAGCCGCCGCACAGCACGCAGCGGTCGCCGTTGAAGATCGTGTTGACCCCGCAATCGAGACAGCGGGAAGCCTCGCGCAAGGCGTTGGCCTCGCTGTACCCCGTTTCCACCACGCGGGTCATGTCGCGCCGTAGGGTAGGGGACACAGTAGCCACCTCAGTGCGGGGGATGGTTTCGTAGTCCTTCTCACGCGCGTAGTCTTCAATGTCAAAATGCAGTTCAGTGGTGTCAGCACCAACGGTCCTGCCTGTCGCGTAGGTGAGGACCCCCCGCGCCGCCTTCTTTCCGGAGGCGACCGCATCGATAATCAGGCGCGGCCCGGTCTGTAGGTCCCCTGAGACAAAGATGCCGTCACCGGTTGTCATGAGCGACTCGGGATCATGTGTGGGGTAGCCGCGCCCATCAATCTCGACGCCATGCTTCTCCTCTAGAAAGGTTAGATCGCACACCTGACCAATCGCCACGAGGACCGTGTCGCACTCGACCACATGCGTGTCGTCCTTGTCGAAGGTGGGGCTGAATCGGCCATCGGCATCGAAGAGGGAGGCGACCGGAGCGAACAGGACACCGGTGACTCTCCCGTCGGCGTCACGCAGGACCTCCTGAGGGCCTACACTGTTGTGTCGCACAATGCCCTCTTCCTCGCCCTCGCGGATATCCATCGGGTCGGCCATCATCTGCGCGCGGCTCTCGAGACAACAGAGATGGACCTCGCCATGGGACTGGCGCGCGGCCACACTGCTTACATCCTCATAGGCCATGTGGGCGGCGGTCTGCTCTGGATCCACCAGCTCACTGTCCATGGGTCCTGCCGTGCGCCAGGCACTGCGAGCCACGTCGTATGAGACGCTGCCCCCCCCGATGACAACGATCTTCTTGCCCAGCGTGACGCTGCGTCCCAGGGCTACATCGCGCAGGAAGTCGATGCCCGGCAAAACGCTAGGTCCCTCAACCCCGGGAATCGGCAGGGCGCGGCTCTTCTTGGCCCCCACGGAGAGGACGACGGCCGCGTGTTGCTCACGAAGCTCATCTATCGTGATGTCGGTTCCCACGGTGACATTGCACTTGATCTCAACGCCCATGGCCTCAATCGAGGCGACTTCGGCCGCGATCAAATCGCGCGGCAGGCGGTACTCCGGTACCCCGACATAGAGCATACCGGCCGCGCGGTCCTCCAGTTCATAGATGACGGGGCGAAATCCGAACAGGGCCAGGTCGTGTGCGCAGGCCAATCCGGCGGGACCGGCCCCGACAATGGCCACACTGGGGGGGGCGCCATCCCCGGTAGCGAGACCCTTCAGGTCCATGAAGTGGCGTAGCTCTTCTCTGCCTTCGCATTGCCGTTCACGCAGCTGTGTTTCGAGGTAGCTGTGCAGCGCCTCAGGCGGTGTGGCCTCAGCGCCATAGGAGGAGGTGACAAAACGTTTGAGTGCTCGAATGGAGATGGGGTCATCAATCGCACCACGCCGACAGGCCATCTCACAGGGCGCGGCACAGACCCGACCACAGATTGACGCGAGCGGGTTGGGGCCACGCGCGATCAGGTAGGCTTCCTCGAATTCACCCGCCGCAATGGCGCGAACATAGCCACGTGCATCGGTTTGGACGGGGCAGGCTGACTGGCAGGGGACATTCTCGCGCCAGTAATCCACGTCCGGTATACGAAGCTTAAAGGGTGTCGCCGGAGCACCACATTCCAACTTGTCTGTCTGCACATCCACCACTGTGTGGTACCTTCTAGATTCGAACGGTCCCGGAATCTGCTTGTTGTGTATGTTCAGCCCATAGGGCCGACTCGCTCTCCAGGCCGAGGGATCATTTGCATTCTGGCCAAAAGAAGAGTAGATTGGTCATCATTAGAGATCAAGAAGGAAAGTGGGCTGTTCTGAGCGAGGGAGTCGGTTTGCACGGAATCCAACACGCACCACGGTCACGGAGATGAGCCGGGGCGACAAAACGTCCGCGGACGACGGGCGCTCTGCACGGGTCTGTTTGATCCTGGCTTGCACGGCGCTGGGGCTGGCCATCGCGGTTACGGCATTCACCCTTCTCGATCGCGGCCGGATTCGATTCTCGCCTGAAGCGACAGTGGATTTGCAGCCGTGCGTCGAGGCCCTTGAGAACGTGTCCCCGCCGCCTCCCGCGGCCACCTCTGTGCTGCGTGTTGCCATCGCGCCAGTGATCTCGCCGGAAGCTTCCCTCGAACTGTATGCGGATCTGATCGCCTGCATTGCCGACAGCGTGGGCATGAAACCCGTCCTGCTGCGCGGCAAGAACTACTCTGAAGTCAACGATCTCATTCGCATGCGTCAATGTGACGTGGCGATGGTATGTACCTATTCGTATGTGCTCGCCCAGGCGGGATTCGACGTGCGGCTTCTGGCCGCACCCGAAATCGATGGCCAGCGTGTCTATCACTCGTTGATCATTGTGCCTGCCACAAGCAAGGTTGTGGCGCTATCGGGCTTGAAGGACCGGCGCTTCGCCTCGTGTGATGTCCTGTCCACCTCCGGTTGGCTGTACCCGGTGGTGGCCCTGAAGCGACAAGGGATTGATGCGGAGGGTTTCTTCGGCAAGCACATCATCAGCGGGAGTCACGATCGCTCCGTCTTCGCGGTCAAGTCAGGCGTTGTTGACGCGGCGGCGGTTGACAGTATCGTCTACGAGCACATGCTGAACATGCAGCCTTCGCTCAAAGCCGAGTTGAAGGTTATCCACCGCTCACCCCCATTTGGGATGCCCCCCCTGGTGGTTCCGGCTGATCTACCGCCGGATCAGTTTGCCCGGATGCAGCAGGTCTTGCTCACTATGCACACAGAGAAGGCGGGCCAGCGCATCCTGAAATCACTGGGGTTTGATCGGTTCTTTGCTCCGCAAGACGAGGACTATGACAGTGTCCGCGACCTGCACGTTTCGTGGACAAGCCATCCATGAGCCGTGCCGACACACAGAAGGAGTGGGCCGCACGGGTTGCGTGGGCCGTCTTGTCCGTTCCGATCCTCGTAAAGATGGTGGGTATAGGGGCTGTGGTGGCGGGCTGTTTCGGGGTCATCACGTCTGTACGGACGCGTGACACCCTTCGCGCCAGCCTGAACGCAGACCTGACAGAACGAACCATTGGCGAAGCCGAGTCGCTCGCCGACTACCTGACCCGTCCGCTCGTCGTGCATGACGTTGTGGCCGTCCGGCAGATCCTGGCGAAGACCACCGAACGAAACACGGACATCGTGTACATCGTGGTCCGTGACCCGGATGGCGATGTTCTCACACATACATTTGTAGGCTCCGTTCCCGAGGCGCTTCGTGAGCCACCCGCATTCCTTTCGTTCCCCGCCGAGGCCTTCCGCGTGATGGATGCGGGCGAAGCGGGTCTCGTGTTTGAAGCGTCGCGCCCCGTGATGAATGGACATGCGGGATACGTGCAGCTGGGATGGAGCAACAGAGGCATTGCGGAGGAGTTGGCCACACTGCGCAACACGATTCTCGCCAGCCTGGCGATTTGCGCCGCGCTTGGCATCGGTTTGGCCCTGCTCCTGTCGCTGGCGATCACACATCCGGTTCGTCATCTCAATGACGCGGTGCAGCAGGTGCGGCAACATAACCTGGATGCCCGGGCGACCGTATTCGCGGCAGACGAAATAGGGAGCCTGGCTGCGGCGTTCAACGACATGGCCGAAACGCTGGCTCAGAATGACAAGACCATCATGCAGAAAGAGAAGGCACGGGCAGCCCTCGTCCGCCGGATTATCACCGCACAGGAGCAGGAGCGGAAGAGCATATCCCGCGAACTGCACGACCAGATCGGCCAGTCCCTTCTGGCCCTACTGGTCGACATGAAATCACAGAGCAGCGGAGCCCATCCTGGGGAATCCGCCCAGGGCGCTCAGGAGCGGATTGAAGACCTCATAGAAGAGGTACGGCAGGTCAGCAAGGGCATGCATCCTTCCATTTTGGACGACTACGGCCTGGATTCGGCTTTGCGGACCTACGTCAAGGACACCGCGGCGCGGCATAGTGTGCGGATTGAATACGAAACCAACTGCCCGGACGGCTGTCGGCGTCTCCCCGAAGCCACCGAGATTGCGCTGTACCGCATTGCCCAGGAAGCCATCTCCAACGCGCTCAGGCATGCCCATCCATCGCATATCAGCGTGATCCTATTGATCGACCCGGAGCACGCCACGCTCCTTGTCGAAGACGACGGAAGCGGCTTCTGTCCCGATCAGATGGCGCCCGGCCGGGGGATGGGCTTGTTGAGCATGAATGAACGATGCTCGCTTGTGGGCGGCACGCTGGACATCACGTCCGATACCGGCGATGGTGCCATTGTACGGGCGCGAGTACCGGTGCAACGTGAGATGGAGAACCAGGCATGAAACCCATACGCCTATTCCTCACAGACGACCATGCCATGTTCAGAAAGGCGATGCGCATCTTCCTCGAGCAGCAGCCCGACATGAGCATCGTTGGCGAAGCCGGCACCGGGGAAGCCACGCTGGATCAGTTGGCGGCCTGCCGCCCCGAGCTCCTTCTTCTCGACATCAGCCTGCCGGATATTCCCGGCACCGTTGTGGCGCGGCGTGCGCTGAAGCGCTTTCCCGAGCTCCTGATTATCGTCCTCACGATGCACCAGGAGGAGTACTACGCGCAGGACATGATACGTCTGGGCGTAAAAGGGTTCGTGCTCAAAAGGTCGACGGGCGACGAACTGCTCGAAGCCATTCACCGCGTGAAGGACGGCGGTGCCTACTGGGACCCGGCGGTCATTGAGGATGCCGTCTCAGCGTTTGCGGGCACCCCGCGTAAGGCCCCCCTTGATTCCGGGTTGACCGCCCTCACCTCGCGGGAGCGAGAAGTCTGTCGGTTCCTCGCTCACGGGCACACGAACAGCGAGATCGCCACGTTGCTGAGTATCTCTGTGCGGACGGTTCAAACCCACCGGCAGCACATCATGGGCAAGCTACACATCACCAGCCGGGCGGAGCTTGTTACCTTCGCCATGCGCAACGGACTGTTCACGCCGTCGCAGTAGGTCGGTCCGTACTAGCGTCTGCCTCCCCATGCACCTCCGTATGTCTACGTACTTTATACGGAGACGCTTTCTGCAAAAGATCGGCACTTCGAGCGGATGCGGGCTTGCCACGTCCATGCGACACTGAGTCATCTTAAGACAGGGTGTTGTCACCCGCCTATCAACTCATAAAGCATGAACAACCACAGCGACTACCTGCCCTTGGGACCCAGGCCGCGAACGGTACTGGTTGTGGATGGCGATCCGACATGGCGGGCATCGACATGCCGCGTGATCGGTTCGGAGTATCCGGTGCTTGCGGCGACGTGCGGCGCAGAGGCCCTGCAAACGGCCAGGAGCGTGAAGCCGGATCTGATTGTCGTGGACATTATGGAACCCGCCGAATTGGAGGGCGACCGAATCGTTGACGCGTTGTGGAAGGACCCTGCGACGCGGAGCATACGGGTGATCGTAGTGAGTGACAGCAATGTTGCCGCCGAGCGTTTGATGGATTGGGTGCGGTCGGCCATCGGGCCTTCGCCCAGCGACAAGCCAGGCATGGGGGGCGTGACGTCCGTGCACACCAGCCGCCTTGGTCACTGGAGCCGGTGGCTGCACCGGCATGAAACGATGGCCGATGGCGTGAGCTGCCCGGTGACGGAAGAAAGAATGGCAAGCTGATATGGCGAAAAGCACCAAAGCAGAGGGGATCGTACAATACCCCGCCGGGCCTGTGGGCCGCACCGTATTGCGTTTTCTCGACTGGCTCCGTCGCAGATGGTGGCTCTTCATCATTTGCGCATCGGTGTTCCTGGTGCTCCTCGTTGCCGGGGCCGAATACGCCACGTCGCGTCCGTCATTCTGCGGGAGCTGTCACATCATGGATAGTTACCATGCGACATGGGAGACGTCGGAGCACGCCGAAGAAGGCGTGTCATGCGTACAGTGTCACTATGCGCCGGGTGAACACCATACGCTGAAGGCCAAGTTTAAAGGACTCGGACAGCTGTTCTCCTATCTGGGCACGACTGCGAAGACGGTCCAGAAGGTATCGCTCGTCAACGATGAGAGCTGTATTCTGTGTCATCCGATCGATGAAGGATCGGAAGACGGGCAGTGGATCACCAACAAGCTTGAGTTCGTTTCATACGAGCGCGAAGACGGTACAAGCGAGACGGTGCCCTTTGTTCATAAGACCCATTTCTTCGAGGGCAACTGGATGGAGGGCCAGGAGAGGCACTGCAGCATCTGTCACCGTCACGAGACGGCCGATCATCACATGGAGGTGAGCCAGAAGGGATGCAATCTGTGTCATTTCAAGAATGTGGCGCTCAACGAGAAGCAGTCCCAATGCACAGTGTGTCACGTCCTGCCGGAGAAGCCTTTCAGGGATGATGCATCCGGCGGCGAAGAGCTCATTACGCATAAGATGCTTGAGGAACGGGGGGTTGCCTGCGCCAGCTGCCATCTGCACCATGTCAGGGGCACCGGCCTCGTGAGCGAGCAACACTGCCTCGAATGTCATGAGGACGACCCGGTAATCATGAAGGACCGTGACGATGCGGAGCTGATGCACGAGAAGCATGTCGCCGCACAGACCGCCCACTGTTTCAGCTGTCACGAGGTCATCGAGCATGGCGAGGCCCCCGAAGGCTTTGATCATTTTGACGCCGCCCTGAGCGACTGCAAGGCCTGTCATGCCACGCCGCATCACAACAAGCGGCTGCTGATTTCCGGAACGGGCGGGCGAGGGACAGAGAAGCCCATGCCGATCAAACACCACGATGTCGGGATGGGCTGTTTGGCCTGCCATATTGTGGACGCCCGCGATGCTAAGGGTCGGCCGAAGAAGCTCGCGACAGCCAGCGTCTGCATCAACTGCCACTCGCCGAAGGAAGGCCTGCTTATCGAGAAGTGGAAAAGCGATGTGGCGGAGTTTCTTGAAGAAACGCTCGAGTATGAGGCCGAGGCGACTGAAGCGCTTGCGCAGGCACGCGGCAAACTGCCTGCAGAGACACTGGAAAAGGCCGAGACTTTGATCAGAGATGGACGGGCGAATCTTAAGATCGTCAACGCAGGCGGGGGCGTTCACAACAAGAAATACTCCGCGCTGCTTTTGGATATTGCGATTGAATGCTTCGAAGACGCGACCGCAGCGCTCGAGGCCGAGTAAGGATCATAGGTGGTGCCGGTGGCCATTGTAGTGTAAGGCCGTTCAGGTGGGCTGAAACACCTAAACATAGGGGAGGGCAAGATGAAGCTGTCAAGAAGAGGGTTCATGAAGTTGACGTCCGCGGCAGGCGGAGCGGCCGTGGTATGCGTGCCGAGACTCAACGCGCTCGCGGTCTCTGATAAGAGCGCAACGGGCATTGTGGGGAGCTGGGTTCCGAGCTCCTGTCAGGGATGCACGACGTGGTGCCCGGCCGAAATCTTTGTCCAGAATGGTCGTGCGGTGAAAGTGAAGGGCAATCGCTATTCGAAGCAGAATGATGGGACCCTCTGCCCGAAGTCACACATTGGGCTGCAGGAATTGTACGATCCCGACCGGATCAAGACCCCGATGAAACGAACGAACCCGAAGAAGGGCAAGGGGATTGACCCCAAGTTTGTTCCCATTTCCTGGGACGAGGCGCTGGACACCATTGCGGACAAGATGATGGAGCTGCGCAAGAGTGGTGAAACCCACAAATTTATGCTTCTGCGCGGCAGGTACTCCTACATGCGCGATACGCTCTACAGTGCGCTGCCCAAGGTGTTCGGGTCGCCAAATGGAATCTCACACAGTGCCATCTGTGCTGAAGCCGAGAAATTCGGCGCTTTCTACACCGCCGGCAATTGGGACTACCGGGACTACGATCTTTCCAAAACCAAGTATGCCATGTTCTGGGGCTGCGATCCGCTGAGCAGTAACCGGATGATTCCGGCGACGATCAAGCGGTTTGGCGACATGCTGGATCGCGCCACGGTAGCGGTTGTGGATCCGAAGTTGAGCTCGTCCTCGACCAAGGCTCAAGAATGGCTGCCGGTGAAACCCGGTGAGGACGGGGCACTCGCCTCGGCCCTGGCGCACATCATTCTTGTTAATGGCCTCTGGAGTCGTGAATTCGTAGGCGATTTCAAGGAGAAGAAGAACCTGTTCAAAGCCGGCGTGGAGGTCGATGAGGCCGCCTTTGAAGAGAAGGAAACGAGTGGTTTGGTGAAATGGTGGAACCTGGAGCTCAAGGACAAGACGGCTGAATGGGCCGCCAAGATCACGCTCCTGCCCGCGGAGCAGATTGTGCGGGTGGCCACCGGATTGGCCAAGGCGGCACCGCATGCCATGGTCTGGATGGGACCCGGCGCCGCGATGCACGTCAGGGGTGGTTACTCTGCGATGGCCGTGCATGCGTTGAACGGCCTGATCGGTTGTATCGATCACGAAGGCGGCGTGCTTGGGGGGGCGAAGATTCCTGTAAAGAAGATACCGAGCTACGCCAAGTACCAGGACGAGCTGTCACTGAAGAACACCAAGCAGAAGAAGATCGATCAGCGCGGATACAAGGCGCTTCCGGCCATGAAGAAGGGCAAACCCGGCAGCGCGGTGGTCACCAACAATGTGGCCCACGCCATGCTCACGAAGGATCCGTACGATATCAAAGTTGCGATTGGGTATATGAACAACTTTGTCTTCTCATGCACGGGCGCGGAAAAATGGGAAAAGGCGATGGAGCAGCTTCCGTTCTTCGCGCATTTGACAACGAATGCGGCCGAAATGACGCAGTACGCTGATATCGTATTGCCTTCCACGATCACCATGTTTGAGAAGCTTGGGTTCGTCAAAAGCAAGGCCAACCGGTATGCCACCGCCACCCTGATTCAGCCGGTGGTCAAACCCATGTGGGACGCCAAGGCGGATGAAACGGAGATCCCATGGCTGATCGCCGAGAAGCTGAAGGAGCGCGGGTTCCCCAACCTGCTTGATTACTACACCAAGGAATTCAAGGATCCGGAGACGGGCAATGAACCGGCCAACGGTGTCGAATTCACCGAGCATTCGTTGAAGATCATGACCGCTCCTCTGTGGGACGGCAAAGCGGACGTAGGCGGCGACACCATCAACGGATGGAAGGAATTCAAGGAGCGGGGTATGTGGAATTCCTCACCCTACGACTACAAACACCGCTGGGGCGGTCACTTCAAGACGGCCACACACAAGTTTGAGTTCTATTCAGAGACCCTGAAGAAGGCGCTCACGGCGCATGCCGAGAAACATGCGACGACCGTTGACGACATCCTGAAGGTGACCAACTACGAGGTGCGTGGCGAGAAAGCCTTTGTGCCGCATTACGAAACGCCGTTCCGGTATGGCAGTCTCAAGGAGTATCCGTTCACGTTCATTGACTACAAGTCGAAGCTGAACAGGGAAGGGCGCAGCCAGAACTGTACCTGGTACCACGAGTTCAAGAAGCTGGACGTGGGTGACAAGAGCTGGGCCGATGTCCTGCAGATCAACCCGGATGATGCCGCCACACTCGGCATCAAGGATGGTGACGACATCAAGGTCACCTCGGTTGCTGCAAGCATTGAAGTAAAGGCCAAACTCTGGGAGGGCGTCCGTCCCGGCACGGTGGCGAAATGCTACGGCCAGGGACACTGGGCCTACGGTCGTGTCGCGGCAGGTGACTTCGGGAAGGGGTTGCCGAGCGGCGGCAACAACAACCTGTTGATGCCGGCTGACTACGAGCGGCTGAGTGGAAGCACAGTACGAAATGGTGGGTTCACAGGCGTCAAAATCACCAAGATCTAACTGAAAGGAGCCGCATATCATGGCTACGAAGAAATTCTCAATGGTAATCGACTTGCAGAAATGCGTGGGCTGTGGGGCCTGCGCTATGGCCTGCAAAACAGAGAACAACACACAGGCAGCAACGAAGGGTCAAACCTTCAATTGGGCCGATTTCTCTATCAAGGCTGAAGGCAAGTTTCCTGAGGTCAAGTATGTCAACCGTCCCGTGCTCTGTAATCACTGTGACGACCCGAAATGCCTGGAGGGATGTCCCGAGCCGCGCGCTCTGTACAAGACCGAAGATGGCATTACGATGTACAATCAGAGGTACTGCATCCAATGCCGCAAGTGCTTCATGCCGAACGGGTGTCCCTACAGCTCCGAGGACGTCAAGAAGGACGGTACCGATTACTCGGTCATAAGCTTCAACGAGGTCGGGGATGAGACGCATGCGGCCTGCCGCGACAAGAGTGCTGCGATCAAGGGCGTCACATGCTCCGGGGCGGAAATCGCTGATAGGGCCGGGGCCCTGCCGCCGTCGAAGCATGCCTACACGTTCAGAGATCGCCTGCCGCCCGAAGAAGGTCAGAAGTCACGCGGCAAAGGCAAGCTGGCCGATGTCCGCAAGGATGGCTGGGTCGAGAAGTGCACGTTCTGCATTCACCGGGTCAGAAGCGGTGAGGATCCATATTGCGTGGTGTCATGTCCGGCCAACGCACGCATTTTCGGCGATCGTAATGATCCAAACAGCGCCGTCAGCAAGCTGCTTAAGAAGCACAAGCCCGCACGACTGAAGAACAACAAGGGCGAGCTTCTGGCCGAAGGCGAGAAGGGCACAGGCCCGAACGTCTTCTATATACGAGATTACAAGAAGGCGTGAACGCGGGCCGGTTGCGGCGTAATGGCGAGACGGTGATGAAACCGCGGGATCGCGGCTTCATCACCGCCCAGGATGGGGCATGGTCATGAGTGATACAGGCGAAGAGACGGTGGTGCGTAAGAAGAAGCAGGCAGAGCAAAGCCTGCGCCTGCTCGCGGCTTGTTTCTATGAGCCTGAGAAGGCGCTCCTGGTCGAAGAACATGTGCTTGAGAACCTGCGCGAAAGCCTGGGTGGGGTCTGTCCAGAGGCCGTCGGTTCCGTTGAGTGCATGCAGCAGGCCATCCTGTCTTGCTCGGATGAAGAGCTGAAGGTGGCGTACGCGAAACTCTTCGTGGGGCCCTTCTCTCTGGCGGCCGCCCCATACGGTTCGGTCCATCTTGACGAGGGCGCAAGGGTCATGGGCGACTCCACCATGGAGGTCATCAAGTGGTACGAGCAGGAAGGCCTCGCCAAGAGTGACGACTGCAAGGATCTTCCCGATCACATCGCGGTCGAGTTGGAGTTTGTGAGCTACCTGATGAGTAAAGAGATCGCGGCTATCGAGACCTCTAACCCTTCGGACGCCGCCGCCTACGAGATCAAGCGGCGAGACTTTGCGGAAACACTTCTCTGCCCGTGGGTCCCGGAGTTCTGCCACAAGATCCAAGAGGGAACAGACAACGCGTTCTACGTCGCGCTGGCTGAATGTCTTTCAACCGTCACCGCATCCGCACCCGTTAAGTGAGGCCCGTCAATGGTGAATGAGTCATTCCTATATCGCGCCATAATCGTCGCCATGGCTTGCGCATGCCTGGGTGCCTCGGCCGATGACCGCGCCGGCCCGGAAATCGACCTTGGCGGGCAGTACCGGATTATGGCGAACAGCGCCAATGTCGGATGGCATCCGGCCACCGTCGGAAGCGATGAGGAGTCACGTTCCTTCGTCAATCAGAGGTTCAGAACATGGCTGGATGTCAAGACCGGCGATGCAATCGGCGGGCATCTACAGATCGAAATCGGGCATGTCATGTGGGGTGAAGATGATGAACGCACGAAGACCTATGGCGGCGACGAGGTCGGTGTGGAGCTGCGGCGAGGCTATGTGACCTATGCGACTGAGGATGTGGGACTGCTGAAGGTCGGCATCCAGGACTGGAGCGATTCATTCGGGGACCTACTCGCCAGTGGCGATTGGGATTTCAATGTAGGCGGCGTCTCCTTCACCCGCAGCCTGCCGTGCGGTGACGATGCCCGAATCAGGCTTGGTGGCTTCGCACTTCGCGATACGGATGCATCCCAAGCAGATGAAACCATGCTGTGGACACTGGATGTCAGCGGCCGGTGCCCGCTGACCGACGTTCTCCTCGGATGCAGTGTCTACTATGTCGACGACAAGGGCGGCTATTCCTACGGCACGTTCGGCGGGCCACAGAGTACGAATGGTGTTCTGTCTTCTCACGACCTCTGGATCGGGCTCACGGCAGACAAGGCGCTTGGTGCAACGGATCTGAACCTGTTCGGAATCTACAATACCGGCAGCACCGATGACCCGGACTGGGACCACCGTGGATATGCCACTGGAATCAGATGTGCGCGCAAGGTTGGCAACGGCCGAATGGGCATCCAGGCGCTTTACGCCACGGGTGATGACAGCCCGGCGGATGACACGTCCGATGAGTTTCGAACGGTTGCGCAGAGCGAAAGGGATAATTTTGGTGCCGCGGGCTATTGGAGCCACCTTGGACTGACAAGCCCGCACGGTCCTTCGGATGTACAGGATCTGGGCGTAAGCCTGCAGAACCGCGGTCTGGGTCTTATGACCGTTCAGGCGAACTACGGGTTTCAGATCAGGGACGACTGGAGCGCCTACCTGGCCGCTGGCTGGCTGTCGTCCACGGAGAGCAATCCAATGAATGGCAGCCGGGAGATGGGTGTTGAGTTGCTGACGCAGGTCCGGCTCGATCTGGGAGGTGGCCTTGCGTGGGAAGGCGGCATGGCCTACCTGGCTACAGGTGATTTCTACGCAGAATCTGACACCGAGAGCCCCGAGGATCTGTATGAGGTCTTTTCGCGTCTTCAGCTTGATTTCTGACAGACGGACGAAGGAAGCAGGAAACACGGGGGGAGCGCTGCGGCGAGAGGGTGTTTGGCCGCGCACTGGCGAAAGGAGGCGGAAGGCGTATCTTGACGTGTGGAAGATCAGTGTTTGAACGGGTCGTTGCACGAGGCGATGGCTCGAAGGAAAAGCAGCAATGGAACGGAGTTCAATATGAAGAAGGTGATAATGAGTGTATCGGCCATGCTTGTCTGCATGTTTGTGGTTTCCGCCGCTATGGCGGAAGGACCGACAATGAGGGTAAGCGGCAAAGCCGAAATATGGGTCGAGGCAAGCGACGGTCTCGACAGCAATAAGGGCGACAGCAAGATGAAGGCCAACGAGCTGTACGTTACCTTTGACGGTAAGTTCGATAACGACGTGTCTGCAAAGCTGAAACTCGATGGCGCTGATATCGTCTCCAATGACGGCAAGGTTACGTCAGAGAAGATCGTCGAAGAGGCGAACTTCACGTTCAAACACATAGCGGGCTCTCCGGTC
The DNA here is from genome assembly GCA_018648805.1 of Verrucomicrobiota bacterium. Taxonomy (GTDB): domain Bacteria; phylum Verrucomicrobiota; class Kiritimatiellia; order UBA8416; family JABMPJ01; genus JABMPJ01. Next base: position 10,213 of record JABGQM010000029.1, on the reverse strand, counting down.
TCGCTGGTCATTGGTAAGGACGAAATGCCCTTCGGTCAGGATTACGATAAGATGTTGTCTGATCCTCTCGTGCATAACTTCGAGATCGATAAGGTCTGGGGCCTGAACAGCAGCGTGGATCTTGCTGGTATCGGTTCACTTGGTGCCGCGACCTACTATCATCGTAACTCGGCGTCGGACAGAGTCGGGCCCGATAACGAGCTCGGAGACAACTACGCCGTAAGACTGAAACTGGACAAGCTCATCGATGCCGTCGCCTTCCAGGCGTCTTTCGCGCAGGAGAGCTACTCCGAACTCTCGGTTACGGACGAGGCAGACGTCACGACCGTCACGCCGAAGGACGATGAGACGCGCGTAAGCGTCGGTGTTGTCATCAAGGTCGCCCCGGTCAATGTTGCCGTTGAATATGTTGGCGTCCAGAACCGCAAAGGCATGCCCGGTTACGATCCCGCCCTGGTGTCCGTGGCCGGCGATGTGAAGGTGTGCGACAATGTGAAACTCCACGCGAAATACGAGAGAATCCTTGAAGACGCCGACGATGCCGTCGAAGAGGATTTCTTCGGGGCGGGTCTTGAATGCGCCGTGGCCGATGGTGTAGCTGTGTTCGTTGAATACCTCAACTACAACAGCGGCGATCTGAAGGACGCTTCAGACCTGGAAGTAGCGGATGGCTCGACCGAAGATTCTGTAAAGGTCGGTGTCAGAGGAAAATTCTAAGTCGGACCGTTAACAGCCGGCAGGCCCGTGCTACGCGCGGGCCTGCCCCTGCTATACAGCACCGTTCGCTCCGATTGACGGTGCCCTTCGTGACGGCGGGGTCTGGTGGCTGCGGCTCTCGCTGGAATGTGGACGAAGGATCATTTGCAGTCTCTGGAAAAGAAGAGTAGAGTGGTCACCATTAGAGACCGAGGAGACACAGCCGTCCTCTTGGCAAAAAGTTAATGTTGGGCCTCCGAGCCCCCGTGTCTAACGAGCAGCACGCTCCATGATGCGCGGGCCGATAGGGTGCGAGAGGAAACGATCGCGCCTCCCGTGGTCATCATGCACAGTCGTGCCGATGATTTCACATTGGAAAGGAGACGATGATGATCGACGCTGAACAGGCGTGGAAATGTATTCTTGAGCACGTGCGCCCCGGGGCCTCCGGGCGACGCCCCTTTCTCACGGCGCTGCATCACTACCTGGCCGTTCCCGTGACGGCCGACCGCGATATCCCGGCGTGCAATCGCGCGGCGATGGATGGTTACGCTGTGCGCGCCAATGATCTCACCTCCGTCCCTACCTCCCTGACACTCGCCGGCGAAGTCGCCGCGGGATCGCCCTCCCAGCCGGCGATCGCGGCAGGGGCGTGTGTGCGCATCTTCACCGGGGCGGCTGTCCCGCCCGATGCCGACACGGTCGTCATGCAGGAAGACACCACGGCCGAAGGGGCCGGTGCGCCGGGTGAGCGCGTAGAATTCCTGCAGCCGGTCGAAGCGGGCCGCCATATCTTCCGGCGAGGGGAGAACGCGCGTGAGGGGGATATCCTGGTGCCGGCCGGCACCCGTCTCAATGCCGCGCATGCCGGCATCTGTGCTACGGTTGGTTGTGACCACCCCGAGGTCCACGACCGCCCTTCGGTCGCCATCATGGCCACCGGGACAGAGCTCAAGTCGGCCTCACAGGCCGTTGATCGACACGAGATCCGGGACTCGAACGGACCCATGCTGGAAGCCGCGCTCACACAGAGTGCCTTTGCCTGCATTAGGCACGGAGCCGTCCCCGATGACCTGGACACGTTGTTGGCGGCGTTCCAGGCGGCGTTGGCCGAGAGCGATGTTGTGCTGGTGACCGGCGGCGTCTCCGTCGGAAAATATGACCTGGTGCCAGAAGTGATTCAGCTAGCCGGCGGTGAAATCTGCTATCACGGCGTACGCATCAAGCCGGGCAAACCCCAACTGTTCGCCTCCTTCCCAGATGGCAAATGTGTCTTCGGGCTGCCGGGCAACCCCCTCAGCGTCATGACCGGCTTGCAGGAGTTTGCCTTACCGGCCCTGCGACGCCTGGCGGGCTGTCCCGCCGACAGCTGCCGGCCCGTGTTGCGGCTGCCACTCGCGGCCGACCTCGCTCTCAAGGGCAAACGCCAGCAGTATGTTATGGCGCGCCTGGTCGAGCAAGACGGCCTGACCGCCGCCGAAGCGGTGCGGTGTGCCGGTTCGTCGGACCTGGTCGCCGCCGCGCATGCGGACGGCGCCATTGTGGCACCGGTAGGCGCACGCGAGCTGCGGTCCGGTGACATCATCGCCTTCCGGCCGTGGGGAGACGTCGCATGATCGCATCGATCTACAAACCTGTATTGTCCTTGCGGATCTCGGTTACGGACCGCTGTCAGCTGCGCTGCCGATACTGCATGCCCGCGGCGGGCGTGCCCTTCTGTGGCCATGATGAGATCATCAGCTTTGAGGAGATCAAAGATTTCGTGGCGCAGTTGCAGGTCGCGTACGATGTGCGCAAGGTCCGCCTGACGGGAGGCGACCCGCTGGCGCGCAAGGGCATTGTGGAGCTGGTGGCCATGCTGTCCGAGCTTGGCATTCCTGATCTGGCCCTGACCACGAATGCGCAGCGCTTGGCCAGTATGGCCGCCCCCCTGAAGGCGGCCGGTCTTGATCGCGTCAACATCAGCCTCGACGCGCTGGAACCTGGGACCTTTGAGCGTATCACGCGCAGTGACAGTGTGGATGCAACCGTCGCGGGAATCGACGCCGCGCTTGAAGCCGATCTGCGGCCGGTCAAGTTGAACATGGTGGTCATGCAGGGAATCAACGAGCACGAAGTACGCGATGTACTGACGTTTGCGTTGAAGCGAGGGTGTGAACTGCGGTTCCTGGAGCTCATGCCAATCGGCTATGGCGCGGAGCTGTTCGAGGAGCACTTTGTGCCCACCAAGACCGTGCACCGCATGCTGACACCGGCATTCGAACTGACCTCATATCCGCGCACGGCTGGTTCGTCGGCCCAGCGCTATGCCGTGCGCGCTACGGACGGTGTCGAGGGTGTGGCCGGCTTCATCTCACCGTGTAGCGACCAGTTCTGCTCTGACTGCTCCCGCCTGCGGTTGACCGCCAGCGGTCGGTTGATGGGATGCCTGGCACGTGAAGAAGGCCATGACATCCGGCCGATGCTGCAGGGCGAGTCCAGTGATTCCCTGCTAACGACCGTGCGGCAGGCGTTAGGGTGCAAGCGTTCAGGGGTGCACTTCAAGCAGTCGGTCTCGATGGCCGCCATCGGGGGCTGAGGACGCGACATGATGCGCTTCGTGGGGGATATCGTGCCCGACCGCTTCGCTTTCGCGGCCGCTCTGCTGACCGCTGCGTGCGCGGTGCTCCTGCCCTCGAGCTTCCTGGTTGGCATAGTCGCAGGAACCGGCATGGCATACACGCCGCAAGCATGGCGCTATCTGAAACAGACGTTTATAACACCTATCACACCGGAGGAATCCGATGCCTGACCTACCCGAGTTCTCTCATGTCTCTGAAGATGGCCGTGCGCGCATGGTTGACGTGGGGCACAAAGCACCCACTGAACGAACCGCACGCGCCGAGGCCATCGTCCGTGTCGGCGCGCTGATCGCCGATCAGCTACAGCGTACCGGGGCTGTCGCCAAGGGAGGTGTACTGGAAACCGCCCGCCTGGCCGGTATCATGGCGGCCAAGCAGACCTCGAGCCTGATTCCGTTGTGTCACCAGATTCCACTGAGTGTGGTCCGCATCGAGGCTGCACTGGAGGGCGACACGGTACGGCTGGAATCGTTTGTGCGCTGTCACCACACGACCGGGGTGGAAATGGAGGCGATGACGGCTGTCTCCGTGGCGGCCCTGACGGTGTATGACATGTGCAAGGCGGCGGGCAAAGGCATCACAATTGAATCGGTTCGCCTGCTGGAGAAAGTCGGCGGAAAGTCTGGCACCTGGCAGGCCAATGATGAGGGGATCTCCTGATGAGTGACAAAGGCAACATCCAGGCTATCTGCGTGAGCGCGAAGAAGGGCGAACGCAAGACACCCGTCGATACCGCGCGACTTGTCACGAACCACGGCATTGATGGGGACGCCCATGCCGGCGACTGGCACCGGCAGGTCAGTCTGCTGGCGGCATCCGACGTGGAAATCATGCGCGCTAAAGGACTGCCCGACCTGAAAGCCGGCGATTTCGCCGAGAACATCGTCCTGTCCGGTATCAATCTCGATGAGCTCGGACTCGGGAGCCGCCTTCGTCTCGGGGACGATGTGGTGGTCTCGCTGACCCAGATCGGTAAGGTCTGCCATGCTCACTGTGCGATCTATCACCAGACCGGCGACTGCATCATGCCACGCCGCGGGGTGTTTGCCCGGGTACTCGAGGGCGGCACGCTGAATACCGGCGACGAGGTGACGGTCGTTGAAGCCGTACCGCGGACCGCCGTGCAGTGTGTCGTGCTGACCATCAGCGACCGTTGTTCACGGGGCGAGGCTGAGGATACGGCCGGACCCGCGGTGGCGGCCCTCCTGGGCAGAGAGTTGGGTGCGCACCTCTATGCACTGGAGATTATTCCCGATGAGCAGGAGCAGATTGAAGCGCGTATCAAGCACTACGCGACTGGGCATACGATTGACCTCGTGTGCGCGGTGGGGGGGACGGGTTTCTCACCCCGCGATGTTACCCCCGAAGCGGTGTCCGCGGTGGTGGATCGTCCGACGCCGGGGCTCGATGAGGCCATGCGGCAGGCGTCGCTGAAGGTGACGCCGCATGCCATGCTCTCGCGTGCCACATCCGGCATCTGCGGGTCTACGCTCGTGCTCAGCCTGCCCGGCTCGGAACGCGGGTCCACACAGAACCTGGAGACCCTTCTGCCCGCACTGGGCCATGGCATCAAGAAGCTGCGGGGCGATCCCACCGATTGTGGCCGACCGCCCGAGGCGTCGGCATGATGGATCACTACCCGATATTCTGCATCAGTGGCTACAGCGGGGCAGGCAAGACCACCGTCATCGTGCCGGTCATCGAGGCCCTCTGTGCGAGGGGGTTGAAGGTGGGCATCATCAAACATGATGTGCATGGCCTCAACATCGATTGCGAAGGCAAAGACACGGACCGGTTCTTTAAGGCAGGTGCGGATGTCTTCATACGGGGCCCGGAGCAAGCCTTCTTTCGCGCACACAGGCGTGGCGATATCTCGCTTGATACGCTGCTTCGCCGGTTGGGTCCTCACTATGACATCATCATTGCCGAGGGGCACAAGACCACGCCGCTGCCATACAAGGTCTGGCTCTGCGGCGAGGACGACGCACCCCCGCCACCAGAAACCACGGGTATCCAACGGGTGTTAAAGCGCGATGAGGACCGTGTCCGGATCGTCCTGGAGATGATTGACGCCTGGCTGCCTGACGCCTGGCAGAAGGCTCCAGTGTATGCCGGAATCCTGATCGGTGGCGGCAGCACGCGTTTTGGTAAACCCAAGCACCTGCAGACCAGCGGTGGTCAGACATGGCTGGAACGTGCGATTGAGACGGTTAAACCCCATGTTGACGGCATCGCCCTACTGGGCGCCGGTGACCTACCTGCGTCCGCACAATCCCTGCCGGTCCTGTGTGATATACCGGGACGGCGCGGCCCCCTGGCCGGCATACTGGCCGCCACACGATGGATGCCGCAGGCGTCATGGCTGTTCATCCCGTGCGATCTGCCGCTCCTCACCGGCGACGCGGTGCGCTGGATTCTTGACCAGCGGCGTCCCGGCGTATGGGCGGTGCTGCCCCAGCTTACCGACGCACCTGCTCCCGAGCCGCTACTCGCCTATTACGATTTTCGGAGCTTTGCGCAGTTGGAGTGTATGCGCCGACCTGTGGATATGGCGTCGGCCGACAACGTGTCGTCGCCCGTGGTGCCACAAGGACTTCAAGCGTCGTGGACGAATGTAAACACGGCGGAAGACCTGGCTGCCGCAAACACTCGTGGTGGCGGGGTCTGCAGGTAGACCCGCAGACCCCCACACCTTGCCCTCCAGCCTTGGCGTCCCTATGGGCCGCTACCGAACCGATTGCGATTACGCGCGTAGTTACGATTAGGAGTGGGGTAGGGGAGTGTGATCGCTCGTCTCTTCCGCTCAACCGCACCAGTTGCTACAGTTGACGACCGGTGCCTCGGATGGCATTCGGATGATCGGTCCAGGCCATCACATACCAATAGGAGACTGTAGATGCGGAACTCACCGCCTGTCGAGGCGATCAGCGCTCAGAAGCGCGTGAGGTTCGTATGTCCATAGACTTTGAGACTCGCAAGCATGGGGCCGTACCATTCAGTCTACGGCATGACCCCGTGGCTGTGCCGCTTGGGTAAGCGCGGGTAAGAGGCGATTGGAGAAGTCCAGTCTCCATCGGCCGTCGAATCTGAGTCCGGTGATGCCGCAGTTGTCGTGCGGGAAGTCACGGATCGTATCCGTATCCAGCATCAGGTTCAGCAGCTCACGGATGAAGTGGCCATGCGTCACCATCAGGATCGATGCGTCCTGGTCCCGTCCCAGGTTCTCCAGCAGGTTCAGCGCGTCACGGACTCGGCACAGCCCCTCGCCAAATGATTCGGGATGGGCGGGTCGGATGGCTGCGGCGTCACGGTAGTAGAACAAGGGGGAGAGTGTGGCGGGCAAAGGCGCGGGCTGCGTACGCCACGCGTCGGCGGGCGCCTCCCGTTCCGGGTGCCAGCACGCTTCGGTGATCTCTGGCCAGAGCTCAGCACGCTGTTGTGTCATCTGGAGGTACGGCGTCACGCTCTCCATAGTACGTTGCAACGGGCTTACGATGATCCGGTCGAAGTCTTGGGAGGCCAGGCTTTGGGCCAGGGTGGCAGCCTGCGTGTGGCCCTTCTCGGAGAGCGAGTCACTGACCGCTGTCGAGTAGTTGCCTGTGGCGTTCCCTTGCGACTCTGCATGCCGTACAATCCATACTTTCATGAGGCGGGATCATACACGCCCGCAGGCCCATGTATCCAGCCGGAACCTTAACCACGAGGCCCATCTCTCGTAGTCGCGCCCCCCGCTATCGCGTCAAGGTGGCGCGGAAAGGGGCGTCGGAGACTACGGGAAGCTTGCGTCGGCAGCTACGAAGAGTTTAGCCTAACGCCTACTGATTCGGGATCAGCCTCTAATGTCTAACGCCTTGTCCCACAACTGGGCAAAGGTCTTAACAGAACGCTATATACAGTAAGGAGCACGTGATGACGAAGAAGCGCTATGTTCAGGTTGGTCTTGGGGGCCGGTCGGAGATGTTCTGGGGCGGTATCGCCAGGCGCTTCAAGGAGGAGTGCACGCTGCTCGGGATTTGCGACAACAACGCGGGGCGTCTGGCCAAGCGACAGGCCGAGCTGAAGGAGTTGGGCGTGGACGTCACGGCCTATGCGGCGGAGGATTTCGATCGTATGATTGCCGAGTGCAATCCCGACACGGTGATTGTGACGACCCGGGACTCTCATCATCACGACTACATCTGCCGGGCGATGCGGCTAGGGTGCGACGCCATCACCGAAAAGCCCATGACGATGGATCTCGAAAAGTGTCGGCAGATCCTGGAGACCGAGAAAGCGACGGGCCGAAGCTGCACGGTGACGTTCAACTATCGCTATGCACCACCCAGCACGCAGCTGAAGGATCTGCTCATGGCGGGCACGATTGGGAATGTGGTCTCCGTAGACTTCCATTGGATGCTGGATACGACCCACGGAGCCGACTACTTTCGCCGCTGGCACCGAAACAAGAGCAACTCCGGCGGGCTGATGGTACACAAGGCCACGCATCATTTTGATCTGGTCAACTGGTGGCTCTCGTCTGTGCCCGAGCGGGTCTTTGCCGTCGGCAGCCGGAACTACTATTGTCCCGAAACGGCGGCGCGCTACGGGTTGGATAACCGTGGCGAGCGCTGCCACGGCTGTCCCGAGAGCAGCCACTGCCCCTTCTACCTTGATATGGCCGCCAATGAGGGGTTGAAGAGCCTCTATCTGGACCATGAGGAGCATGACGGCTACCTCCGCGACCGTTGTGTCTTTTCGCCGGACATCGACATCGAGGATACGATGAACGTCATGGTCAACTACCGCTCCGGAGCCAGCATGAGCTATAGTCTGCATGCCTTTATGCCCTGGGAGGGCTACACCGTGACGTTCAATGGGACGCGCGGACGGATCGAGCACACCAAGCAGGAGACGGTCTACATCAACGGAGATGGCAGCGTGCCCGGCGAACTGGTTAAGGAGGGGACCTCAACGCGGGTCTTTCCTCACTTCATGCCGGCCTACGAGGTGGACGTGTGGACAGGCAAAGGCGGCCATGGTGGCGGCGATGTGGTGCTTCTAGGGGACATCTTCTCCGCGAACCCGCCGCAGGACAAGTATCTCCGTGCGGCTGATCATCGGGCCGGAGCGTGGTCGATCATCACCGGCATTGCCGCCAATCTCAGCTTTAAGAGCAAACAGCCCGTAGACATTGATCCACTCATTCCCGGGTTGGCTGAACCCGACTATCCGGCTATGCCCAAGCCTTTCGAGCCGATTCAGGAGGCCGATCTGATCGCGATCCGTGAGGAGCGTGAAAACCGGAAACGGATACTCAAGGAACGGCGCGCAAGTCGAGCTAGCTGAGTCGAGCTAGCTGCGGCAAAGGCGTGCACCTTGAGGGGAAAGCGCGGCGGTGCCTTCTCCGTGCGCTATGCCTCTCTCACTCCGCAATCTTCTCCAACTGCGGATAACGTTCGAGGAGGGTGGGGGGGACAGCGACTCTCTTGCCGGAGAGCTGGGCGCGGGCTTCGAGCGCGTTGACAAACTCCTTGCCCTGGTAGTGGTTGTTCGCGATCAGCGTGAGCGATTTGGATAGTGTGGCAATCTTCGCGGCACGCACGGCGATCGCCTCCATCTCCTCCTTGCCATAGAGATAGTTGTAGGTGTCATCACGTCCCGATTTGCTGAACCACGCCTTGGCGTTGCGACCGTGCAGTCGCAGGTAGGCCTCCTGGCCGACATCACACAGGTTCAGGTTGAACGAGTCACGTGCGGTGGGGTAGTCCAGGTTGGCCACCGTGAGATCCATATCGCGCAGAAAGTTGAGGGTCCCGGGCGCTTGCCACGAGTTGTGGCGCAGCTCAAGCGTGAGATGCGTGATGCCCCCGAAGGCGTCGTAGATACGCTCCAGATGGGCGCGCGTAGCCGGCGTGTCGGCGAAGTCGTAGCGGAACTGGGCCAGCAGATGCGAGAGGCGTCCGCACTCGACCAGCGGGGCCAGTCCCTCGTGGAAGGCGCGCACCATGGGCGCCTCGACGCGGAAGCGGTGGGTGACCTCCTGGTTCAACTTGGCCGTGAATGTGAAGTCGTCCAGGTCGGCCGTGCGCTCGGCCCAGCTCGCCACCATGCGCGCGTCCGGGGGACGGTAGAAGGTGCTGTTGACTTCGACCACATCAACATACTGCGCCACGTAGCGCAGCTTGTCTTTGACCCCGCGCGGATAGACATAGCCGTCCCAGTCCTTGTAGGACCAGCCCGCTATCCCGCATTTAACAGAAGCCGTCGTCATATCTGTCTATACCTGAACGCCCAACAACCAACATCCAACATCCAATGTTTCAACTGGTGCTGTCTTCTTTGGACGTTGGGCGTTGGATGTTGGTTGTTGGATGTTGAGCATCTCCTTACGGATCTACGTTCTCGAGTTCCTGCGAGTCAACGTTGATACGCCGGTAGTAGCAGTTCCGTGGTTCGCCTTTCTGATTGCTGGTGTGGCAGATGCCGCCGGCGCGGGGACGCACGGTGTAGAGCAGCGAGTTCTGCTCGCAGTTCACGAAGGCTTCAATCAGGTCATAGGTCTGCCCCGACGTGGCGCCCTTCTCCCAGAGCTCGTTGCGTGACGTGCTCCAGAGGACCAGACTGCGCTTGGCCAGCGATGCGTTGAACGCCAACTCATTCGTGTAGGCCACGAGAATGAGTTCCTGGGTATCGGCGTGCTGCACCGCCACCGGAATCACGTCCGGGCAGTTGCCGGCCACCTTGGCCAGTTTAGCGAAATCCAATGTCAGGGCTGAGCCCTCTTCCAATTCTTTCATGTATCACGGTCCTCTTGTATATGTGCGGCCCCCGCCGGCTTGTCCTGTCTTTTATACACAAAAGATAGCTGGACTTTCAGTCTCCGGGCGCGTATGTTTTGGGCATGGATACAAAAGATC
>JABGQM010000028.1 GCA_018648805.1 Verrucomicrobiota bacterium | reverse complement strand
AAAACCGATGCGCCGAAAACTGCGAAAATAACCGCGATTTAGCCGTTTTCAAATGACCATTTGAGAAACTTGGGCTATGGGCTGTGGCAAACGATCTGTATGGAAACGATACCCCGGAGGCGCGGCAATGGGCTCAGGAGCGCATATCATGGTTGAAACGTCGTAAAGACGGCGCGCTGGATGTGATCACCTCTCTTCAGGAGATACGCGATAGTCTCGATAATCTGACCAGCAAGCAGCAAGAAAGACTCGACGGCGAGATCGGATACTTTGATCGCCACAAAGATCGAATGGACTACAAAAACGGCAAGGCGCTTGACCAGCCGCTTGGCTCCGGCGCCATGGAATCTACCTGCGCTCAGTACCAGTGCCGCTTCAAACGAACCGGCCAGTTCTGGAGCCTTGACGGCGACGAGGCGTTCCTGGCCCTTCAGACTTTGCACTGGAACGAGAGGTGGCATCTGCTATTCCCGCACGACAGAAAGAAGGAATGATCGTGACTGAGCGAACCTTCACCCACAAAAGCCGTCTTCCTGCTACCGCTGTGCCTACAACCGGCCTGTTGCCCTGTCGAGCACCTCGGAAAGAGCCGACACCCGACACCCGACACCCCCCACGCTCCAGTTTTCAGTAAATCGAGCTGCATCGGCAGTCGGGATCCCCGCAGAGGTGAGATGCGCCCACGAACAGTGAGGAAGGACAAACAGCCGAACAGCCGAACAACCGAACTACGAACAGAATGCCCGACGGCTCCACCTGGGCAAGATCGACGGCGCTCCCACTTCGTAGTTCGAGGGTTCGAATGTTCGAATGTTCGGCTGTTCGAACGTCCTAGAAGAGGCTGATCCTGCGTTTGGGAATCACCACCCGGTCGCCATTCAGGAGCGGCACATCCGCAGAGGGATCGCCGTCCTTCATGAGAGCCTCGACATTGACCCGGATCTCTTCATCCCAGCCTTTGTCGTTCTTGCGGATGATGGTCACCTTCTTCCTGTTGGCGTAGGGGTTCATCTGACCCGCCACGCGGAACATGAGATGCATCATGCTGCAGGGCTGACCGGACTTGAACCGGTAGATGCCCGGCTGCTGCAGCTGGCCCAGCACGATAATCGAGCTGCTCCCGCCACCGCCGACGGGCGTATTGCTGTCGCCCACGGGGATAAACACAAACGCCACGTCATTGTTACGCAACTCCACCGCGGGCATGGTCGGCATGCCGTTGGCATCGGTCAGGGCGTAGACTTCACCGTCGGCCGTGGCAGCCACGGCCGAACGCAGACCGTTGCGTACGATCTTGATCTTGGCGCCCTTGGCCGTGGGCTTCAAGCCGCCCACCCGCAGAAGGGCGTCGTTGAGACTGATGCTATCGCCGGCCCCGATCTTGAGCTGGCCGCCGTCGACGACTTCGCCGCCGATGCGTACCTTGTCATACGAGGCGCGGATGATACGCACCTGCACCGTGGCATTGCGGAAATGACGACTGGTAAGGATATCCTTGATCTTGGCCGCGGCCAGGGCTTCGGTCTTGTTATACAGAATCACCGGTCCGACATAGCCGAGTTTTACGGCCCCAATCTCGTTGACCGGGTAGCTGCCGTTGAGGGCGGGATCTTCGGCCACACTGATCTGCACCAGACAGTCAGGCTGAATCGTGAGTTCGCCCTGCGGCACGGCCGGCGCGGGCACGGTGGGCTGTACGGCGACGGCGACGGGAGGCGTCGCGGCGGGAGGCAAGGGCTGTACGGCGACGGCGGCGGGAGGAGGCACGGGCTGTACGGCGACGGCGGCGGGAGGGGGCAAGGGCTGTACGGCGACGGCGGCGGGGGGCGTCGAAGGTGCCAGGGGCGCGACGGAAGGGATCATACCGGCTTCCATCTCGAGCTGCAGAAGCAGCGCATCCACGTCGATATCATAATCGCGAGGCGTGGCACATCCCACCAGAGCGACGGCTAGTGCCAACACGCCTAACAGAAGCGCGACTGGACAGTTCTTCATAAAACCCTCACCGTTCGCCCCTATGCAGACGAACAAAAAAACAGAAACCCCCACCGAGGAGCGGTAGACTCAATTAGCAGCATACAGGCTCCCACGGATACGAAGGGAGGTCAAGATTGAATTTTGCATGCCAAGCGGCACCAACACGCTACCCCGAGGGCCTGGGGGCGTGCCGTCACGGGCAGGCCCTCAGCCTTCAGCCAGTCGTGAGAAGGGGCCTCGTCCATCTGCAGACCGGCCGGGCCCTTACGCAACACCGTGGCCAACTGCTTGCGCCGCATCGAGAAGGCATACCGCGTCAGGGCATAAAACATCGCCTCGTCTTGCGAAGCCAATGTGTGCCGATCATGTCGCACCAGCCGCACGATCGCTGAGTTCACGGCCGGTGCAGGCCAGAAACAGGTGGGACTGACCACCTTCACCAGCTCGGCATCGTACAACCGGCCAACCCATACGCCTAACAGGCCGTAGTCCCTGCTGCCCACAGCGGCCACCAGGCGGTCAGCGACCTCGCGCTGAACGGTCAACACCATCAGGTCGGGCGGAACCGCGCTGCGCACCACGTCCACCAGGATGCGTGTGCCCGGCCGATACGGCAAGTTGGCCACCAGCTTGCGCAGCTGTCCATCGCCCAAATCATCGAAACGCTGCTTTAGCATGTCACCGCTGATGATTTCAACTGCCGGGGTGGCCGCGTAACGCTCAGTGAGATAGGCCGCCAACCGCCGGTCCTTCTCGACAGCAACCAGCCGGCCGGCGCGCGCCGCCAATACCTCAGTCAGAACGCCCAGCCCGGGACCGACCTCCAGCACATGGTCATCGCCCGTAAGCTGCGCGGCGTCAACAAGGATACGCAGCACATTGGCATCGATCAGGAAATTCTGCCCCAGGGCACGGCTGGGGTGAATGCCCAGCTCGTCCAGCAGACCGCGCACCTGGGTGGGGCTGGTCAAGTTCACAGGGACTCGGGAGAGATGATCTTCACGAAGGCGTCACGCTTGAGCCGGGCCAGCCAAATCTTGTAGGCCGACTGGATCTCTTTGTGGCGCAAGCTGCGCTCGATCTGTGTATAGACATCGTCAAACGGGGCCGCTGCGGCTTCACGACGCCCTTCCACCTTAATGATATAGAAACTCTCCGCGATCTTGACCGGTTCGCTCACCTGTCCGGTTTCGGTGGCTTCGGCCACGCGCGCCAACTCGGAACGCAATTCGCGGGCCGGATCGATCCACCCCCAGTCGCCGCCCGCTTCCGCATGTGAGCCCCCTGAAAACTGCGTGGCAAGGCCACCGAAGTCCGCCCCCTCACGGGCCTGCCGCACCAGCTCATCCGCGCGCTGCTTGCGCTGGGTGTGATCCGCGACCTTCTCCGGCGACAGCACAACCATGCGCAGATGCATGCGGGCCGGCTGCTGGAACTCATCGGAATGGGCATCATAGTAACGACGCACCCGGCCAGGCGTAATCTGCACATATTGATCCACATTGGCGTTGCGCATCGACTGCACGATCAGCTGGCGCTCAATGGTTTCGCGCCACTCATCAAACGTCATCTGTTCCTGCGCCAAGGCGCGCATCAGCGCGGCGCGATCGCCTTTGAACAGCTCTTTGATCATCTCGTCCGCACGCTGGTCAATTACCCAGTCAGGGATACGGCCGCCTTGCGCCTCGTAGGCGTCCAGCACCAGGAACCGGTCCACGAGTGTCTGAAGCGTGGTATCGAAGGCTTCACGCAGGCGTGTCTGCAGGGCCGTGCCCTTGTACTTCGCGACAAGCTGGCGGCGGACCGGCTCGATCAAGACCATCACATCCGAGAGCGTGATAACATGTTCGTTCACATAGGCGGCCACGCCGTCCACGCGCATCCGCTCGGTTTCGTTGGTCCCCTCCGCAGCCCGTGCCACGGGCGCCACCGTCAGAACGGCCACCGCCACAACCCATAGTCTCGCCATCATCCGCATTGTAGACCTACTCACTCACTCCGGAGAACCGGAACACGTCCGGCACTCAGAATTCAGAACTCAGAACTCAGAACCCCCAGAGTAAATCACCGCGGATGCCCGTTGACAATGCAATTTGGCTTCCGGTAACATTTCGGAGCTATGAAATATATCTCAATTGCACTGCTCATCATCGTCACTCTGGCTACGGGCCTCTGTTTTGTCGGCTGCGAAACCGAATCCGCATCCGAGAACAATGTCCGCATCACCCCCGCCGCCGCCGTCATTCTTATCAATGATGCCATTCTGCTGATTGCCAGCGGTGGCTTCGAATACGACTGGACGCTGGATAACGAAGCGTGGGGCACGCTCTCCGCACGCAAGGGCGACCGCGTCATCTATACCAGCAACTTTGATCCCGGGGCCGACACCTACACCTCACGCCAGGTCATCACCGTTACCTCGACACTCGGCACCGATACCAGCGGCAGCAATACGCTCGGCTATGCCCAGATCGCCGAAGCTGTCGTCACGCACCAGACCGTGCAGACCGCCGTCACGATCGATCCGCCCAACGCCAACGTCAAGGAGTTCGAGTCGGTCTCATTCGCCGCCAGCGGCGCCAACACCTATAGCTGGAGCCTGGCCAACGAAGACTGGGGCAGCCTTACGGCTCGCCAGGGGCCCAACACCACCTACACCAGCCTGCACAACCCGGGCGCCGAGGAAGACCTCCAGATCCTGACCTGCACCTCCGACCGCGGCACCGTCACGGCCCACATCATTCATGACCCGGAAGGGGTCACGATCTCGCCGACCACCGCCTCACTGACCCCCGGCCAGTCGGTCACATTCACGGCCACAGGCGCAGGCGTGGCCAACTGGAGTATCAGCGGCAGCGGCTCACCGTACGTGACCCAGAATTCATCAGGCAACAGTTCGACGATCACCATGACCGGTAACTTCGACGATCTGAACAACCCGCGCGTGGTCACGGTAAGTGCCAGCTCCGGCGACGAAACCGCGCAGGCCTCGGTCTCGCTCTACGGTACACTCTAACCGCGTCATGGCGCTCCAGATCACCAGTCTACAGAATCCGCGCATCAAGCACGCGGTCAAGTTGCGTCAACGTTCACACCGCGATGACGCGCAACGCATGCTGGTGGAGGGCTATCGCGAGATCAGACGCGCCCTCGATAACGCGCATCCGCTGAGCGAGCTCTTCTTCTGCCGCACCCTCTTCCAGGGCCCCAACGAGGACGCCCTGATGCAAGCGGCGGCCGCGCAGGGCGCCGCCCTGTTCGACTGTTCCGAGCCGGTCTTCCGCAAGATGGCCTATCGCGACAGGCCCGAGGGGCTCCTGGCCGTGGCGCCGCATCTACAGCACTCACTGACGAAGCTGGACGAGGCCCTCTCGCTCACACACCCTCACACACCCACACACTCTCCCTCCCCCTCCCCACTAGTGGTCGTGGCCGAAGCCATCGAAAAGCCGGGCAACCTGGGCACCATCCTCCGCTCCGCCGACGCCGCCGGGGCCGATGCCGTGCTCGTGTGTGACCGCTGCACCGACATTCACAACCCCAACGTCGTGCGCGCCAGCACCGGGATCCTCTTTGCCATACCCGTGATTGAGGTCTCCAGCCGCGACGCCCTGGCCTGGCTGCACGCCCGCCAGATGCAGATCGTCGCCACCACCCCGCACACGGACGCGCTCTACACGGACACGGATCTCGTCAAGGGCACCGCAGTGGTCATGGGGACCGAACAGGTGGGGCTGACGAAAACATGGCTGGACGCTGCGACACTGCGGGTCCGCATCCCCATGCTGGGCCAGGCCGACTCACTCAACGTCGCCTCCGCCACCACGCTCCTGCTTTACGAAGCCGCCCGCCAACGCGGCTTCGTCGGCGACGGTGACCACCTGAAACGGGATCCTGCTTGACGGCAGGCCACCCTCAGCGACACCCCGCACCTACGGCCTGATGTGGTAGAGATACCAGCCGTAGGTCACCGGACTGCTCGCGCCCGCATCGATCGTGACCGGGAGCGGACGGCGTCGCTGGGCCGCGGCCGAGAGATCGTACGTCCAGGCCATGAAGCGGGAAGGCCAGACCTTGGCATATGTACAGACCAGGGTCCCCTCTCCCGCCCACGGCGTACGGGTCAGGAAATACCCCGCCTGCCCGGCCGGGGGGGGCGACACTGCCAGCGAGAGTTCGGCCCCGGTTGTCGCCGGAAGGTAGTCGCTGAAGTAGAGTTTAAGGCTCTGGATAAACTCCCAGTTCGGGTCGGCCTGATCGGCGTGGACGAAGATGTACGCGCCGTCAGACAGGCGCGCACCGATATCCGTCTTCACGGCCTGCTCCACCGTGCGGACATGTTCCTGGACAGCATACTGGGCATAGAAGGCGTGTAGATTGCAGACCACGAAGTAGGCCACAAAGAGGAAACACCCTCCGCCAAGCCACTCGGCATAGACCGGCCGTCGCGCGGTCAGTGCGCCATGCAGCCGCGACAGCGCGAGCGCCACGAGCAGGGCCAGCAGCGGAACCAGCGGATACCAGTAGCGCAACACCTGCAGCCACGAGACACTGACCATCAGTAGCAGTCCCGCCAGCTCCCCCCAGACAAAAAGCGCATACCCGTCGGCGGCTTGTGGACAGGGCCGCCGCCGGAGCATGCTCACAACCAAGCCGCACAGCAGCAGGATCAGCGGCAGGGCGATACCCCATGACGTCCCGGTCTGCAGAAGCTCACGGCCCAGCCAGGCCAGGTTGCCCCGCCAGCTCACCCACGTGAAGGCGTTCACACCATACTCGGCCGACCGGGCCGCCGTCGCCACGCGCATCACGGTATAGAGCGTCAGGAGAGCCACGGGCAGCGTCCGCCAGAGTGCACGCCACGACCGGTGGGCCGCACTCCACCCCAGGAACCAGAGCGTCACCCACGCCAGCACAGCCACATTGGTCTCCTTGGCCCATGACAGCCCCAGGCAAGCGAGATAGAGTCCGGCCAGCCATCCGCCGCGCACCGCCGCCAGGTTGGAGGTATGCGCCGTATGAAGGCGAGCCACGACCAGATTCAGCCAGGCCAGAAAGAAAACCGTACCCATCTCTTGTGGTGCCAGCCGGGCATCCGGTTGATTCGGAATGAATAGGAAGAGGTAGGCCAGCAATAGCGCCGCCCACGGGGCACGGTCACGGCCGACTGCGAGCCTCAGGGATGCGAGGAATCCGGTGAGGGCCAACAGTTTGAGACCCCAGCGCGCGGCGTGATGCCAGCCCGGACGGGGTCCCCAGAGCACCCATGCCCCCAGGGTGTTGAGCTCGAAAAGCGGACGGTAGCGGCCCGGCGAAAAGGTCAGCCATGTCTCACGGCACCACCCCAGAAAGAGTCCGGGGTGGGAGATCCAACCCGACACCACCTGCCAATCGGCCATATCATCGACCAGCGCAAACTCGGTCCGTATCGAGTAGAGAAAGGCCGGAAGCAGCAACAGCGCCGCCAGTCCGGCCATGGCCCACACGACCAACCGGCTCGATGCTCCACCCGCGCCTCCCACGTCCGGCCGGTCCGCTGCTGACGGGGCGGTCCCCATCTAGCCCTGCTTCCCGGCAGGCAGGAACTCGCCACAATAGTCAGTCGCGTCAACAAACCGGGCGTGCCGGTCGCAGCGCTGGGCAAAGGGGTTGACCACATAGTGGATGCAGTAGCGGCAGACGCGCTGTTTCTCGTCGTCGCCAAAGACCTCTACCTTGTCGGGGCGGTCGTCGTCGGTGAAGATGTTGATCTGGTGCTGCGCCTTGAAGGGCACATCGGCTTGGGAGGCGTAGATGTGACCGCAGGAAGCGCAACTGAGCTCCTCGCCGGTCTTGGTGAAGCCGTCATAGACAGGCTCGCGCTTGAGCAAGGTGTCGGCTCCACAAGCTGTGCAGATGATTTCGAGCATACGAACAATTGAACAATCGAACAGCCGAACATTCGAACTACGAACGGAAGATCCAAATGCCTCACCCAGGGAAAACCCGACAGCTCCCCACTTCGTAGTTCGATTGTTCGGCTGTTCGATTGTTCGTCCTTCCCTCCCCCCTACTCCAATACGGCTTTTATCCGCCGTACCCCGGCGCTGGAGGAACCCTCTTTCTTGATCCGGAAATGGCCCAGTTCGCCGGTACGGGCGACATGCGGACCCCCGCAGACCTCTTTCGAGAACTCACCGATCGTGAAGACCTTGACCTGCTCGCCATACTTGGCATCGAAAAGCGCGGTGGCACCCGCTTCGCGGGCCTGCTCGATGGTCATCGGCTCCATGCTTACGGGGATATCCTGCTCAATCACCTCGTTGATCATCTTCTCAACCGTTTCGCGCTCCTCCATCGTCATCTTCTCGGGATGCGCGAAGTCGAACCGAAGCCGGTCGGCCGTGATGTTGGATCCACGCTGCTTAACGTGCTCACCCAGGACGACCTGCAGGGCCTTGTGCAGGAGGTGCGTGGCGGTGTGCAGGCGGGTGGTCTGCTCGGAGGCATCGGCCAGGCCGCCCTTGAAGGCCTTGTCAGCGCCCTGCTTGGAAACCGCCTTGTGCTTCTCGAAAGCCTTATCGAATCCGGCCCGATCGATCGTCACGCCACGCTCACCGCAAATTTCCTCGGTAAATTCGAGCGGAAAACCGCAGGTATCATAGAGTTTGAAGGCCACGCGGCCGGCCAAGGTCGTCTGGTTGTGCTCGAGCATACGTTCGAGCACTTTCTCCAGTTCGGCCATGCCGCGCGTCAGAGTCTTCTCGAAACGAGACTCTTCCTCGATCAGCGCCGTCACGATATGGACGCGATTGCGCTCGAGCTCGGGGTAGACGTGGCTGTAGTTTTCGATCACGGCTTCGGCGATGGGTGCGGCGAAGGCCTCCCCCAGGCCCAACTGCTTGGCAAAGCGCACGGCGCGGCGGATCAGGCGGCGCAACACGTAGCCCTGTCCCAGGTTGCCGGGGCGTATCGCGCGGTCATCGCCCAGGATAAAGACCGCACTGCGGATGTGATCCGCCACCACGCGGAAGGCGTGCTGGGTCTCGGCATCGCCGTCGAAACGCTTGTCGCAGCCGGCTTCGATAGCGGCCAGGATCGGGGCGAACAGTTCCGTCTCGAATACGGTGGCTTTGCCTTGCAGCATCGCCACGGTACGCTCAACCCCCATGCCGGTATCGACATTGGCCTGCTTCAAGCGGGCATACGATCCATCGGCCTGCTTGTCATACTGCATGAATACATCGTTCCACACCTCGAAATACTTGCCGCAGGAGCAGCCAGGCTGGCATCCCTCGCCACAGGCGGCCTTGCCGGTGTCGATGAACATCTCGGTATCGGGTCCGCAGGGACCGGTCTGCCCGGCCGGCCCCCACCAGTTGTCCTTCATGGGCAGTGCGTAGATACGCTCATCGGGAATGCCCAGCCGGTTCCAAATAGCGCGGCTCTCGTCGTCACAGGGCACGGTCGCATTGCCTTCAAAGATGGTCACCGAGAGGCGTTCGGGGTCGAAGCCGAGATAGTCCGGTGAGGTCAGGAACTCGTGCGACCAGCTGATCGCATCCTCCTTGAAGTAGTCACCCAGCGACCAGTTGCCCAGCATCTCGAAGAAGGTCAAATGCGAGGGGTCACCGACCTCCTCGATATCCCCGGTGCGCACGCACTTTTGACAGTTGCAGAGGCGGTTGCCGGAGGGATGCACTTCACCCACCAGGTAGGGCACGAGCGGATGCATGCCGGCCGTGGTGAAGAGCACCGTCGGGTCGTTCTCCGGCACGAGCGACGCGGAGGAGATCACCGTGTGCCCCTTGGACGCAAAGAACTTCAAATA
Organism: Verrucomicrobiota bacterium; assembly: GCA_018648805.1. GTDB lineage: Bacteria > Verrucomicrobiota > Kiritimatiellia > UBA8416 > JABMPJ01 > JABMPJ01. Next base: position 45,617 of record JABGQM010000028.1, on the reverse strand, counting down.
CAGATCGCGTAATTTATCAGCAGTCATAGTCTCTTAACCTCTACCGCCATTGCCCGACAGGCAATGGCGGATCCGTGTACATCCGTGCCATCCGTGGTCAGATAGTCCCTAGCTCTGTTCCGCCACATGCGCATTGATCTTGTCGACCATGCGCTGCAGCAGTTTAGGATCTTCCTGCAGGGCGCGGCGGGCCGCCTCGCTGCCCTGGCCGATCTGGACCTCCTCGAAGGAAAGCCAGGAGCCGCGTTTCGTGATCAGGTTCAGTTTGAGGGCGGAATCCAGTACGGAGCCTTCCCACGAGATGCCCTGGGCATACAGAATATCGAACTCGGCCTCGGTGAAGGGGGGGGCCATTTTGTTCTTCACCACCTTGACGCGGGTACGGTTACCCATAACACGACCGGTCGCATCCTTGATCGCTCCGATACGACGGATATCGAGACGGACCGAGGCATAGAACTTGAGGGCACGGCCGCCCGGGGTGGTCTCGGGGCTACCGAACATGACGCCAATCTTCTCGCGAATCTGATTGGTGAAGATGCAGGTGGTCTTGGAGGTCGCAATACCACCGGTCAGCTTACGCAGCGCCTGCGACATGAGACGCGCCTGCAGGCCGACATGCGAGTCGCCCATGTTGCCATCCAGCTCGGCCCGTGGCGTGAGCGCGGCCACGGAGTCGATTACGACCACATCAAGCGCACCACTGCGCACCAATGTCTCCGCGATCGTGAGGGCCTCTTCGCCAGAGCCTGGCTGCGAGACGAGAAGGTCATCCAGGTTGACCCCAATCTTGGCGGCATAGCCGGGGTCCATGGCGTGTTCGGCATCGATAAAGGCCGCCAGACCGCCCGCCTTCTGGGCATTGGCGATAATGTGACTGCAGAGCGTGGTCTTGCCGGACGATTCGGGACCATACACCTCTATCACGCGACCGCGCGGCACGCCCCCGATACCGAGGGCCAGGTCGAGCGAGAACGATCCGGTCGAGATGACGGGCACATTCTCACTGGCCTTGGCATCCCCCATGCGCATAATCGCACCTTCACCGAACTCCTTGCGAATCTGGGCCAGAACGGCATCCAGGTTAGTGGAATATTCTTTGGGTTCACGTTTCTTCGCCATGCTCTACTCCTTAAGATATGCCTGCAGCCACTCGAGTGCGGCCGCGCACGTCTGTTCCTTGATTTCCAATCGATTACCACTAAATTCGTATCGTCGCACGTTAACCTCTCCGCGCGGATTGGCAAAGCCCATAAACACCAACCCGACCGGTTTCTCCGGCACGCCGCCGCCCGGCCCCGCGATTCCGGTCACGGAAATGCCGATGTCGGCCCCCAGTCGATCGCGTACACCGGCGGCCATTTGCGCGGCCACGGCCTCGCTGACGGCGCCCTCACGTGCGAGCACCTCGGCCTCCACACCCAGTATGGCCTGCTTGACGCTGTTGGCATAGCTCACCACGCCGCCGAGAAAATAGGCCGAGCTCCCGGGGGTCATGGTGATACGATGTGCGATCAACCCGCCCGTGCAGGATTCAGCCAGGGACAGGGACAGCCCCTGCTCCGTAAGCATGCGCCCCACTTCATGCGTCACCGAATCGGCCACCGACATCATATAGTATCCCAGAGCTCAGAAGTACGAACATTCGAACAGCCGAACATTCGAACGACGAACGGAGGATCCCCGGGTCCGGTCAATCGCTCCCCACTTCGTAGCTCGGCTGTTCGAATGTTCGGCTGTTCGTTCTTCACTTAATCCCCGTACCCCTCCGGATGGGCCACATGCCACTTCCATGCGCTCGAAATGATCGACTCCAGATCCGCGTAGGCTGGGTTCCAGCCCAGCACGTCGCGCGCGCGGGACGCATCCGCCACCAGCCGGGCGGGATCACCCGCACGCCGTTCGGCCACCTCGGCCGGAATGGCATGCCCGGTCACACGGCGGGCTGTCTCGACGATATCTTTGACCGAGTAGCCCGTGCCGTTACCGAGGTTGAACGGCCCCGAGACCTCCGAGGTCACGGCCAGGATATGCGCCTGCGCGAGGTCGACGATATGAATGTAGTCACGCACGCAGGTGCCGTCCGGCGTATCGTAGTCGTCGCCGTACATCATGACCTTGTCGCGCTGCCCGAGGGCGACCTGCAGCACGATCGGAATGATGTGCGTTTCGGGATCGTGATCCTCGCCAAACTTTTCGGTGGCACCACTGGCGTTGAAATAGCGCAGGTAGACGGCCTGCATCCCGTAGATCTCGCGGTACCAGTTCAGCACCTTCTCAAAGCCCAGCTTCGATTCGCCGTAGGGATTGGTCGGCGCCTGTGGCTCGGATTCACTGATCGGGACGGTCTCGGGCTGGCCATAGGTGGCGCAGGTAGAGGAGAAAACAATGCGGCCGACATCAGCCTGAAGCATAGCCGAGGCCAGGTTGATGCCGCCCTGCAGGTTGTTCTCGAAGTACATCTCGGGACTGGTCATCGATTCAGGGACCAGCGCATAGGCGGCAAAATGCATCACCGCATCGGGGGACACCTCCGCCATGGCGGCGTGAATCCGATCGGCGTCGCGCAGATCGCCCTCGATCAGTCCGGCGCGCGAATCGACCGCACTGCGATGGCCCCGCTCGAAGTTATCAAACACCACGACGTCATGGCCCTGGTCGAGCAGCTGCTCGGTGGTGACGCTGCCAATATAGCCGGCGCCGCCGGTGACGAGAATTTTCATACGCCCCCCTGTTGCTTCAGTGCTTCAATCGTACGTTCCAGTTCCGCCACCTTGCGGACCAGCTCGGGCAGGTGCTGCTCAGCGGCATGGATACGTTTCCATTGCTTATGCGGCGTCGCGACGTAGCCCATCGAGAAGCTGCCCGGGGGCAGATCCTTGACCGGCGTACTGTGGCCCCCGACGATGGCGTTGTCGCCGATGGTGAGGTGACCGGCCGACCCGGCCATCCCGCCCATCTGCACGTTACGCCCGAAAACCGTGCTGCCGCCGATGCCGCACAGCGCCGCAATGGCGGTGTTTTCACCGATCACCACGTTGTGAGCAATCTGGTTCAGATTATCGAGTTTCACGCCGTTGCCAATCAGGGTGCGCCCAAAGCGGGCGCGGTCGACCGCCACGTTGGCGCCAATCTCGACATCGTCCCCAATCTCAACAATGCCGACCTGCGGAATCTTGGCCCATGAGCCATCCTCCTGCCGGTCATAGCCGAACCCATCGCTCCCGATCACGGTTCCATTGTGGATCGTGGTGCGGCTCCCGATCCGGCAGCCTTCCCGTATCGAGACGTGCGGATAGAGCCAGCTCTGCGCGCCCACCTGCACTCCGGCGCCCAGGTAACAGGACGCCACGAGCACCGTGCCCGGTCCCACCTGCACCCCGGCTTCCAGCACACACAGCGGACCGATCGTCACATCATCGGCCAGCACCACATCGTCGGCCAGGACGGCGCTGGGATGGACGCCCGGCGGCGGGAGCGGATATTCCGGCCGCGTGGCGAGGGCCACCTGCGTCATAGCCGCGGCGGGATCCGCGACACGAATAACCGGACAGGGACTCTGACCGGTCCACGTGCGGCGCACCAGCACGGCAGCGGCCTGCGTTTCAGCCAGGGCGGCGGCATACTTGCGGTTCATCAACAACGAGAGATCGCCCGGCTGCGCCTCGCGCAACCCGGCCAGGCCGCTCACCCGCCCCGCCCCATCGCCCTCAACCGTTCCCTCTACCAGCTCCGCCACTTCGGTCACGGTCATCATCATGACGGGTTCCCCTTTAGTCGCGGCCCGCTCGGAGAGCGGGCCCTACCCGACCCTCGCCTGAGAGTCAGTCTTTGCGCAGATCCTGGATGGTGGCCAGAATGATGTCGGTCAGGTCCAGCTGCTTCTGGTGGAACACCACGACGTTGGATCCCGCTACGCTCAGGGCGGACTTATCCACCACAAGGACCAGCTTCTTCTTCGCCGCCACAGCGGCCACCATATCGCGAACCGATTCTTCGACCAGCTTGTGCATGCGCAGTTTCTGATCACCCATTTCGCGCTGCCGCCCCATGAGGCGCTGCCCCATCTCTTTCTCGAGTTCCTGCAACGCCTTAAACTGCTCCGTCACGGCCGCCTCACGCTCCTTGCGTACCGTATCGCTCAGGGCAGGATCGGCCGCAGCACGGCGTGCATCCATGAAGCTCTCCTTCTTGCCCTGCAGCGTCTCAAGCATGGCGTCTTTCTCGCTCTCAAGCTCGCGCAACTGGTCACGCAGAATTTCGCGGTTGGCATCGGACTTCGGATGGGCTTTTACCAGCCGGTCCACATCCACCACACCCAGGTCCGCCGCCACCGCTGTACCAGCGACCAAACCCATGGCCAGCAACACGATCACAAAACCTAAACGACTCATTTGCTTCTCCCCTTTTTTCGGCCCAGTCCGACAGACGATCCCGGCTCCATTCTCACTTCTAGTAATCATACCCGATCCAAATCACCCATTCATCCGTATCGGTCAGATCATCATCGGCCTCAATGGCCCAGGCCCGGTCGATACGAATCGGGAAGCCGGGCATATCGAGGCGCAGTCCAATCCCTGTCGCGGAGGCGAGGTTGTCGGCGTTGAACCGGTAGGGATCACGCCAGACGCCCCCCACATCATAAAACGCCGCTAAGCGGATGCCCTCGACCAGTGGAACGGTATATTCCACATTCGCCACCGCGAGGCTCTGTCCGCCCACAGGCCGGTACTCGATGGCTGACGTCTCATCCGCGGGGCGCACCTTGGGACCTACATCGCGATAGTCGAATCCACGAATGGTGCGGCCACCGCCGGCGAAAAGACGGTCGGTAATCGGGACTTCATCGCTGCCACCATAGGCGTCGATAATCTCGTAGCGCGCCTTGATACTCAGAACGTGATCCCACCACAGCGGCACGTAAACCGCCCCGCGGGCACCCAGTCCGTAGACATCGGTATCGAACCCGAAAGGCCCGCCCGAGATGCGCCCGAACACGCTGCCGCGCATACCACGCGTCGGCACGAAGGGGTTGTTGCGTGTGTCGTGGCTGACGGTCGTCTTGAACGTGCTCTTGAGCGTATCCTCTTCACGCGAAAAACTGTAGGTATCATGCGGAGCGTCGACATAGACATATTCGTTGGTATCGGCCACGTCGGTGATCTCGGTCTCCTCAAGGGCATAGCGGAAGGTGATACGGTTGGCGCCGGGCAGCGACTTGCTGAGCGACACGGCCGCCCCGACCCGCTTGAGATCGTAATCGGTATAGTTCAGATCGGTCCGGTAGAGATCCGTTCCCAGCGAGAGCTTGCGGTCGAGGAACCAGGGTTCGACCAGGGAGAGTTTGTAGTCACGCCGTTCCGACCCGAACTGGGCCCGCAGGTTGAGTTTCTGGCCACCACCCGTAAAGCCTGGCCATCCGCGGATGTCGAAGTTGCCCTGCGATATCTCAACAAATCCGATGATGTTGTCGACGCTTGAGAAGCCGGCACCCACCATGAACTGGCCGGTGCGCTTCTCTTCGACTTCGTAGACGACATCCTCACGGTTGGGTACAGCCGTCTTAAGTTCATAACGCCGCACATCGGAGAAATACCCCAGGTTCATGATGCGACGCTCACTGCGACGGGCCTTGACGGCATTGAGCACATCACCCGGGTAGAGCTGCAGCTCGCGGCGAATCACCTTGTCGCGCGTACGCGTATTGCCCCGAATGTGGATATTACCCACCCGAACCAGGTCACCCTCGCTTACCGACAGGACCATCGTAACCGTTCCGGCGGCCGCGTCAGATTCAAGGAGCGGCCGTACACGGGCACGCGCATAGCCACGGCTACCATAGAAGTCGCGGATACGCCTGACCGAGTTCTCGATCTGCGTCGACGAAGCGATCTCGCCGCTACGCGCCGTGATAAGCCCATCAATCTCGGCCTGGGGAAAGAGGGTCGCCCCTTCGACGGTCACCGCTCCGAAGCGGTAGGCCTTGCCTTCACGGATGGTGACCACGACGCTCTGGCGCCCTTTATCATCCAGCTCCACCGTGGGGTAGTCGACCCCGACATCCAGGAATCCACGCTGACGATAGACCGTGCGCACGGCCAGGCGCATGGCCTGCATTTCGTCGCTTGTATAGCGTCGTTTGCGGAAGAGCCAGAGGGGACTCCAGGCCGACGGGCGATGAATCGCACGCCGCAGGTCGCCGAATCCGACCTGCGTGTTGCCTTCGAAGCGGACCTCCTTGACCTTGGAGCGCGCCCCGGCCTCGACATGCACCAGCACGCGTGCCAGGCCCTGGGCATGGTCGGTCGCTTCGATCTCCCACGTGACGACCACATCCGGGAAGTGATCGATTCGAAATGCTTCGCGGATGGCCCGCACGCGAACGCCCAGCACGTGGTCATCGACCCGATCACCCATCTTAAGCTCAAGCAGGGAACGCAGCTTGCGCGGCGGAAGGTGGTCCGATCCGCTAAACATGACCGCGGCGGCGAGGGTCAGTTTGCGGCGGATGACGTAGACCACCGCCACGCCTTCATCGCGCGTCTCGATATCGACCTGCACGGATGTGAAGCGTCCGGTATCGAGCAAGCGGCGTACATCGCGGCCCACCAGGGAGCGGTCAAGCCGATCGCCTTCGCGCATACTGGTGTGGGCCTCGATATAGCTCGGATCGATCTGTCCGGACCCACTGTTACGCGTCTCAATAGCGCGAATGGTTGAGCGTGTATCTTCCTGGGCCAGCACAGCCGGGACCACCAGAAACCATAGCAACAAGCGTAGTGTGCGTCTCATTCTTCCTCCGGGGCCATGCCCCCAAAATCATCGACCCCATGTGCCCGGTCGCGGAAACGGGTATATTCCTCATCAAAATTCAGCAGCACCTCTCCGGTGGGACCGTTACGATGCTTGGCCACATCCACGATCGAGAGCGTCCGATCGTCGTGTTGATCATCATCCGGGTAGCGCGAAGGCCGGCGCAACATGAACACCACGTCGGCATCCTGCTCGATCGCCCCGGAATCGCGCAGGTCGGAAAGCTTGGGTTTGCCGCTCTTGCTGTCGCGCTGCTCCGGTGCGCGGCTGAGCTGACTCAGGACCAGCACCGGTATACGCAGCTCCTTGGCCATGGCCTTGATGTTTCCCGAAATCTGCGAGGTCTCGATCTGGCGGCCCTGGCGCGCATACTCCTTCGAGTGCATCAGCTGGAGATAGTCGATCACGATCAATTCAATGCCGTGTTGCTTGCGCATACGGCGGGCGCGGGCACGCACCTCCATCACGTCCAATCCCCCCGTATCATCCAGGAAAAGTGGTGCCTTGCTGAGGACCGAAGCCGCCTGCACGAGCTTGCCGTGATCGATATTCGAGACGTAGCCACGCTGAATCTTCTGTGAGGGGACCCCCGCATGCGAGCAGAGCATGCGCATGGCCAGTGCGTCGTACGACATTTCGAGGCTGAAGATGCCCACCGAGTGCGGCGTGCCATCGGGATCCATCTTACCCAGGGCGATATTCTCGGCGATGTTCATCGCGAGCGAGGTCTTGCCCATCGAGGGACGGGCCGCCAGCACGATCATTTCACCCGCGCGCAGGCCCATCGTGATCTTGTCGAGATTCTCAAAGCCGGTCGAGAGGCCCGAGATGCCCTTACCGGTCTCGAGAATGGTGTCCACGTGCGACATCGTCTCTTTGACCGCCACCGACCACGGCGTGACCGTACCGAAACGCTGCTCATTGATATCAAGAAACGATTGCTCCACCGTGCTGAGCAACTGATCGGCACTGTCTATGGGGCCATAGCATTCGGTCTCCGCCGCCCGCGCGCAGCTAATCACGCGGCGCAGCAGATGCTTCTCGTAGACAATATCGATGTAGAATTCAGCGTGCGCCGCGGTAGGCGTGGAGTCGATGAACAGGTTGAGGGCGGAGGTCCCGCCCACCATATCCAGTTTGCCGTTGTCACGCAGCTGTTCGGAGACGGTCAGAACATCGATCACACGGCTCTGGCCGTGCAGGCCGAGCATGGCCTCGAAGACCGTGCGGTGCACCGGCGCGTAGAACGACTCTTCGTCCAGCCGGTGCTCAATGCAGATATCCATGACGCGCACGGAATCAAGCAGGATCGATCCCAGCACGCCCTTTTCAGCTTCTTCGCTATAGGGGGGCACACGATCCAAAGGGACCGTGGGCCCGGACGAAGAAGCTGCCGTAACCATGCTGTCTATTCCTCAACAACCCAGACCTTAAGCGTCGCTTCGACCTTCGGATGCAGACTCACCGTAACATCGAATGCGCCCAGTGTCTTGATCGGCTCGGCCAGGACAACCTGGTTGCGCTCGATCACAATATCCTGCCCCTTCAACGCGTCGGCGATCTCCGCCTCGGTGACCGAGCCGTACAGACGCTCCCCTTCGCCAACCTTCACGGTGATCGTGCAGGAGGCGGCCGAGATCTTCTTAGCCAAGGCCTTCTTATCGGCCAGCGTGGCGGCCTCTGTCTTCTCGCGCTCAGCCAGAATCTTAACCAACTGCCGGCGTGTACCCGCCGTAACAGGGGCTGCCTTCTTCTGGGGCAGCAGGTAGTTACGTGCGTAGCCATCGGCCACCGTAACCACGTCACCTTCATTACCCAAGCCGCTCATATCGGCCATCAACAGAACTTCGGTTGCCATGTGCTTATCCTCTATGAGGTGCGCCTACAATCCACGCACCACCGATTAGTATCGTATCGGCTCCCTTGTTTGACCGTGCCCATAACGGGACCGGTCGTTAGGGAAGCAAACCCATTGTACGAGCCCGACGGATGCTGCGCTTGATCTGGCGTTGCTGCTTGGCGCTGGCACCGATCGTGCGCGCCGGCAGAATCTTGCCGTGATCTGTCATAAACTTGCGGAGCAGTTCGTAGTCCGTAGACTTGATCTCTTTTACGCCTTCCAAATAACGGGCCGCTTTACCGGCACCCCGATCCGGGGTACGCCGCTTGGTCGAACGTTTTGTCTTCATTTTCCTAGCCATTGCTGGAGGACCTCCTACCTTCTTTTTCCCTTGTCTACCCCTCAGAAGGGCAGGTTCTCATCATCACCTAAATTCTGTGTCGCGCCCACTGGCGGCGGCGGTTCGGGGGACGCTTCCGGCGCGGCGGGTGCGGCGGCGGGTGCGGCGGCGGGTGCCGGTGTCGCAGCAGGTGCGGCGTGTGCGGCAGACCGAGGGGCACCTTGGCCGGTCGGATCATCACTCCCCTGTCCCTGCGGTCGTCCACCCATGAACTGCACGCGGTTGGCACGCACGAGCAGGCGGCTATGCTTCTGCCCGTCCTTCTCCCACTGATCGTACTTCAAGCCGCCTTCGACCAAGACTTGCGAGCCCTTCTGCAGGTACTGCCCGCAGGTTTCGGCCTGGCGGCCCCACACGACCACGGATACAAAACATGTTTCCTCATGATCCTGCCCGTCACGCCCCTTGTAACGGCGGTTGATCGCCATACGCAGGTCACCGACCGCATCGCCCGAGGGGGCATAACGCACCTCCGGATCCGCCGTCAGGTTCCCCATCAGGAATACGCGATTAAGATCACCCATTGACTGTGGCCTCCGCGGTTGCCTTGGCGGCTTCGGCGGCTTCGGCCTCCGCCGCGTCCTGCTCAGCCTTCAAGTCGGCCACGAGGATCTGCGAACGGAAGAGATCATCGACCAACTTCAGACGCCCACGCAGGGCCTCAACGCTGGTAGGCTCGAGCTCGCAGCGCAGGGTCATGTAGAAACCCGCTTCCCGCTTCTGCATGGGACGCGCAAACACGCGCTCGCCCATGGGCTGCTTGGAGAGCACCTGGCCGCCGTGCCTGCCGATTTCTTCGTCCAGACGCGTCAGCACCGTCTCAAGTGCCTCGTCGCTCAGCGAGTTCGGAAAAATGCAAATCATGTCGTACGTTTTCAACGCCATCTTGTGACCCCTATCCCTCTAGAATCGTCTGTCCGTTAAAGGCGTTCATTGCCGCCTCTGTACCGGACTCCACGATACGCGTGACCGCATCTGCGGCGCACATCACTACCTTCTCTATGGCCTGCCACTCCCCCGTCCCGTAGGTCCGGAGCACATGGCTTACCAAAGTTTCTTCCTGATGCCGACGGCCAACCCCGATGCGCACCCGCGCAAAATCGTCGCCGCCCACATGCTCAATCACCGAGGCCAGCCCGCGGTGTCCCCCGCTGCCGCCCTTGGCCCGAATCCTGACCCGCCCCACAGGCAGATCCGCATCATCCAACACCAGCACCAGCTGGTCACGACGCGCCTTAAAGTAACGCAAAGCAGCACTCACCGCGATGCCGCTGTTGTTCATGAACGTCTCGGGCTTGACCAGCAAGACCGGATGTCCGGTCAGGATCGTCTTACCCGAGCGTGCCCGGTACCGCAAACTGCGCCGCAGGCGACACCCGACCCGTTCGGCCAGAACATCCATCGTGGCGAACCCGACATTATGCGGCGTGCGCTCGTAGCGCTTGCCCGGGTTCCCCAACCCCACGATGACGTTCACAACAGGCTCCCGGGGCTATTTATCACCCTCTCCTTCGGCGGCCTCATCAGCCCCCGCTTCACCCGCTTCGCCTTCTTCGCCCTCTTCAGCTTCTTCAGTATCCGTCTCGGTCTCGACACGCGGTGCGAGCACCGTTGCCACGGCAATATCTGCAGCCGTCAGAAGCGTCAGTCCGTCCGGTATCGGCACACTGCCGGCCAACACACTGTCGCCCACAGCAAGCGCGGAGACATCGGCCTCGAGCGAATCAACAATGCTGTCCGCCAGGCCCTCGACCTCGAGTTCGTGCACGAGCTGCTCCAGGATACCATCCTCCTGGGCCACACCCACCGGTTCGCCCTTGAGCGCTACCGACACATTGACGACCAGTGTCTCGGTCATCGAAATCATGGTGAAATCGGCATGCAACGCGTTACCGCTCAGAGTGTCGCGCTGGACCTCCTGCAGCAGCGCCTTGGCCGACGTGCCGTCGTCCAGGGTCACATCCAAAATCATATTTTCACTGGCATGACGGCGCAGCATCATCTCAAATGCGTGCCGCACAAGCTTCACGGAGGTCGTGCTGCCATCCTGATTCGCGACAATCGCCGGAATCATACCCTCGTGCCGCAGGCGCCGTGATGCGGCTGTACCCGTGTCGTTACGTGTCTCAAGTTTTACTACTGTGTCAACCGCCATCTTCCCACCCCTTACTACAGTCTGAACAATGAGGTCACCGACTGGTCCTCATGGATTCTGAGAATCGCTTCCCCCAGCAACTCCGACACGGAAAGCTCCGTGACCGGAAATTCTTTACCCACCGTTGACGGAACCGTGTCCGTCACCACCAACTCTGTAATCGCCGAGTCGACCAGCCGCTGACAACCGACATCAGTCAGCATGGCATGTGTCACGGCCGCATAAATCTCTTTGACCCCATGCTCCGCGAGCAGCGCCGCCGCTGAGGTGAGCGTGCCGCAGGTGCTGGTCATATCATCCACCATAATGGCGGTACGCCCCTCCACATCACCCACCAGCGAAAAGGCCTCGACCTCTTCGGGACCGGTGCGGCGCTTGGCGATCACGGCCAAGCCGCAGTCGAGCATCTGGGAGTAGGCATACGCGGCCTTCACCGCGCCCGTATCGGGCGAGACCACCACCGGATTCTCGATGTGCTTGCCCTTGAGATACTTCACGATGATCGGCGAGGCATACAGGTGATCGACCGGAATGTCGAAGAACCCCTGAATCTGCTGAGCGTGCAGGTCCATCGTTAACAGGCGATTGCAGCCGGCCGCGACCAGCAGGTTGGCCACCAGCTTGGCCGTAATCGGGACGCGCGGCTGATCCTTGCGGTCCTGGCGCGCATAGCCGTAGTAGGGAATCACGGCCGTAATGCGGTTCGCCGACGCGCGGCGCAACGCATCAATCATGATCAAGAGCTCCATCAGATTCTCGTTGGGCGGACGACAGATCGACTGCACCACGAAGACATCACGACCGCGGATGTTTTCCTTGATCTTGACGAAGACTTCTTCGTCCGGAAAACGGCGGATCTCGACCTCCCCGAGCGGCAAGCTCAAGTACTCTGCGATCTTGGCCGCGAGTACCGGATTCGATGTTCCACTGAAAATCTTCATGATTCCTGTCACGCTTCTAATGCGCCTCCGCCCACCGGGCAGAGACGCCCTCCACTTCCTGTGTACCCCTGTCGTCGTGGTTGCCCGACCAGGATTTGAACCTGGACTCAGGGCGTCAAAGGCCCGTGTGCTGCCATTACACCATCGGGCAGCAAAGTCACGACCCGGGTCCACACCGATCCATCCAACGACTGCTTCACCTTTGCAGCCATGGCCTCGGCATGCGATTCATCACGTGCCAAGCCAAAGACAGATGCCCCGCTTCCAGACACCATCGCCCCCAAAGCGCCTACCTGCTCGAGCTGATCAATGATCATCCCGATGAGCGGGTACTTTCGGACCACCGTTGTCTGTAAACTGTTAAAAAGGCTCTGAGAAGCGGAGACAAGGTCCCCTCCTTTCAGAGCAGAAACCGCATTGATATAGGTAGGGCGCTCGGAAGTCAAGGCTAAGTCGTGCCGCTGATACATATCGTTGGTGGGAACACAGAAGCCCGGATTGACAATAACGAGCCACCACCGACCATCCGGCGTGTCCGGCTGACCGAGCTCAAGCGGCGTCACGCGCTCGCCCAGACCCTCCATCACAACGGCGCCGCCATGCAGCAGCGCCGGAATGTCGCAGCCCAGCGTTGACCCCAGCGCCATGACCTCATGCAACGGCATCGTCACGCCCCACAGCTCCATCAGGCCGCGCAGTACGGCCGCCGCATCGGCGCTGCCGCCGCCCAGTCCGCCACCAATAGGGATCCGCTTCGAGATATGAATGCGCACCCCGCCGGGGTAGCCGGTCGCCGCCTTGAGCGCACAGGCGGCGCGGGTCGTAAGATTGTGCTCCGAAGCAGGCAGGCAGCCACAGCCGCCGACCGGGACCTCGACGGCGTCAAAGACGCTTTCGATCTCATCGGCCGGTTCAAGCACGATCGTGTCGTGCAGCGAAACCGGCACCACGACGCTGCGCAGCTCATGATAGCCGTTCGCACGCCGGCCACACACCTCCAGGTAGAGGTTGATCTTGGCATGCGCCGCCAGCTCAATGCTTTCCATCGCCGTAAACATGGCGGGCGTGTCTATCAGACCGACGAAGCCGTGTCAATGGAATGCGTAGGGCGTTCGCCACGCTCGCAGCGACCGCGGGTGTCAAAAAAAAGATTGCGTAGACAACGCAACGGTCTTGATGGATAGTCGGCTTTTCAAGGAGGTCAAGGCACCTATGTTCAAAGGCATCATTCTCGACCTGGATGGAACCGTCTACCTGGGGGGACACGAAATAGAAGGCGCGGGCGACTTTGTGCGCGGGTGCCACCGGCACGGAATCGCCACCCTTTTTGTCACCAATCGCTCCAACCGCACGCCGGCCGTCGTGGCGGCGCAGCTGCAGAGCTACGGAATTGAATGCGGCGCGCGCGATATCTGGACCTCCTCGCAGGCCACGGCCCACTACCTCGAAGCGGGCACGGCCTACACCATCGGCGAGCCGGCCCTCGACGAAGCCCTGCAGGATGAGGGGTTCACGATCAGCGATCAGGCGCCCGACTACGTCATTGTCGGGTTCGACCGCGCCTTCACCTACGCCAAGCTCAAACGGGCCTGCAACCTGATTCACAAGGGCGCACGCTTCATCGCCACCAACCCCGATCACGGCCTGCCGCTGCACGACAGTATTGCGCCCGGGACCGGAGCCATCGTGGCCGCCGTCGCCACGGGGTGCCAAGTGCCCCCCCTCTATATAGGCAAACCCGAGAGCCGCATCATGACCATGGGCGCCGAACGGCTCGGGCTTGCCGCCGCCGACATCCTGGCCGTGGGCGACAACCTGACCACGGATATCCCGGCCGGCCATGCCGCCGGCATGACGACCGCCCTCATCCTGACCGGCTACTCCACCCGCGCCGACCTTGCAGCGGCCCCTGTTCAGCCTGACTGGGTGGTGGAGAGCTTTGCGGAGCTAAAAGAGATCGTGGGGACTTGAACCCGCACCAAACACCCACTATAGTCTTAACCGCAATGAGAGCATCCCGATCCATCCTGTTGAGTGTTAGCGTCGCATCCCTGTTCGTCACGGCGGCCGGGGCTGACATCATCTCCGCCACGATGAAGTTCTCGTCAGCCTACGAGCTGCTGGTCAAAGCCGACCGCGCGCGGGACGAGGGCGAACCGCAACAGGCCCTCACGCTCTACAAGTATGCCCTCAACACCTACACCGAGATGGCCACCGAAGATCCCGATTTCCAGCCCGACATGGTTCAGTTTCGCATGGCCTACTGCGACAGCCAAATGGACGCCCTGTTGGAGGGTATGCGGCCCGCCGGGGCGGATGCCCCACACGGCAGCGCGGATCCGTCCAACATCGTCGCGACGGTCATGGCCCTCGATGCCGCGCCCCCGGGAATCGATCCCGCCACCGTTCGCGAACTGCTCATCAGTGCACGCCGCAAACTGGAAGAAGGCGAACCGGAAGCGGCACGCGCCCTGCTCCTGCTGGGCTTCAAGACCGACCCCGATAATGCTGACCTACGCCTCATGGCCGGCCTGGCCCAGTGCCAGGCGCGCAAGTTCGGCGATGCCATCTTCCTGCTGGGCGAACTTGTGGATGAACAGCCGTCCAACGCGCCTGTGCGCGTGGGGTTGGCGGCCGCCTACTTCGGCGACGGACAGACCAACGCCGCGCAGCGGGAACTGGAAGCGGCCATCGCGCTGGAGCCGGACCTCAAGGAGGCGCATTACAATATGGCCCAACTGTTCCTGGCCGCACCCGCGCCGGATATCGAGGCCGTCACGCGCCACTACCAGCGCGCCCGTGAGCTGGGCGCCGCCCCCGATCTGCGCGTGGAGACGGCGATCAGTAAACCGTAATCCCGAGCACGATCAGCAGCAGGGCCACGGCCATACCAAGCCCACCCCAGGCACGGCACAAGCCGTCACTCTTGACGATGCGCTCACTGCCGCGACGGAAGAGGTAGGGACTCAGGATCAGCGCGATGCCCTTCACCACCAACGCGTAGGCCGTCACCAGAATGACGTAGCGCCAGGGGGACGGATGCCAGCGTGCCGCGGCCAGCAGCGGCGCCGGCACCAGAATCATGATGCCGCCCAGCGCGCGCGGCGCCAGCAGCTCACTATTGAAAATGTTGACCAGCAGGCAGATCGCCGGCAGGAGCAGGTAGATCGCCTGGCGATAGGTTTCAAAGCGACCCAGCGGGGTCTCGTGCAGCAGCCAGCCGGCCCAGCCGAATGCAATCAGCGACAGAAGCGCACCCATCACCCGGCTACGCGGGAAAAGGCGCACCCCCTTCATGGCCAGGCCCGGGGCCACCATCATACAGGCATACAGCGGGGCCAGAATGGCCCCCATCAGAATCGCCGCCTTCGCCAGTACACTCATGACACCTTCCCGTATAGCGTGGTCGCTGTGACCCGCTCCACCACCACCGTCACGCACTCACCGCGCGCGACGCCGGCCACCGGATCAAAGACGGCCACTTTGTTCGTACGCGTCCGCCCCGACCAGCGTGCCGCATTGCGCAAACTGGGTCCCTCGACCAGCACCTCAAGCTGTGCACCAATCAAGGCGTCGTTGATCGCCTCGACACGCCGGGCCTGATCGCCCAGCAACAGCTGATTGCGGCGCTTTTTCTCTTCGTCAGGCACATCATCGGGCCACTCCGCCGCCGGAGTACCAGAGCGCGGAGAGTACTTGAAGATGAAGGCGTTGTCGAATCCGATCTCCTCCATGAAGGCCCGTGTACGGTCGAAATCCTCCTCCGTCTCACCGGGAAAACCGACAATGATATCGGTCGAGAGCGCCACGCCCGGCAGCGCCGCCTGCAGCGCACCTGCGGCCGCCTTGAACTGGTCGGCCGTATAACCGCGCCGCATGCGCTCCAGAATGAGATCCGATCCGGACTGGCAGGGGATATGGAGATGCTCACACACCGCGGGCAGCTCGACCATGGCCCGCACCAGCTCAGCCGTACAGCCGGAGGGATGTCCCGATGTGAAGCGCACCCGCTGGATGCCCTCCACGGCATCGACCGCTTCCAGCAGACGCGGAAAGGGGGTCTCATAGCCTCCGGGCGATACGGATCCATCCGGCCACACCGCGTTGCGACGCCCGTAATTCATGACGCTCTGTCCCAGAAGTGTCACCTCGCACACGCCTTGCGCCACCAACTCGCGGACCTCGGCCACAACGCTCTCGGCCGGCCGGCTCCACTCCTGACCCCGTACAGTCGGCACGATGCAATAGGTGCAGCGCCGATCGCAGCCGAGCAGGACATTCACGTAGGCCGAGAGCTTGCCCTCAACGTGTCCGGTCAACGCCTCGCAGTCATCCCCTTCATCGGTATCCAGCACCGGGGCCTTCCCCTCGAAGACATCCTGCAATACCCGCGGAAGCCGCGACATGGCATGCGTCCCGATCGCGAAGCCGAGGCCCGGCACTTTCTTGAATAACTCAGTTCCCAACCGCTGCACCATGCACCCCATCACCCCGATGATCCGCTTGGGATGGTGGCGGCGGCTATCGGCCACGAGCAGGCCCAATTTACCCAGCGCTTTCGCCTCGGCCTTGCCGCGCACGCTGCAGGTATTGATCAGAATGATGTCGGCATCGGCCTCGCCCTCGGCCGTCGTATAGCCCTGCCGCGCCAGCAACGCACTGACCGCCTCGCTGTCGCGCACGTTCATCTGACAGCCGTATGTAATCACAAGAAACTTCATAGCCTAGCTCATCTCAATATCCAACAGCCAACAAGGAACTCCCAACATCCAAGTGAGCGTAGACAGCGAATGGAGAGCCATTGGACGAGACATTCACCAATCGCACGCACTTGGGTATTGGACATTCCTTGTTGGATATTGGGTGTTCAGTTCACACGGAAACGCCTTATCAAAGTGACCGTCCCGCTAGTCGCTCTTCCTCAGTCCAATCTTCTCCAGCAGGTCGGTCGAGAAGTTCTCCGGATACCAGCGCGGATCCTCCAGTGAGCCGCGCAACCGAAACTCAAACAGTTTGCTGAGCGGCAACGTCACCAGCTGAACCAGCCGCGCCACGACGTTGTTGTCCTTCATCAACTTGACCTGCACATGAAAATCAACATCCTTATCAAACCCGCACTGCCCGCGCCCTTTGAGACTCAGCACGCTGCCCTCAATCTTGACCTTGTCGGTCGTTATGTGTGACGCCGCCACGCGGAACTCGGCGGACGCATCGCTCTGCCGCAACACGAAATCCAATCCAGGAATGAGGCGCGTCATGATCTCCGAGAGCCCCCCGAAAAGCGGCAGCATAAAGACACGCCCATCATCGATCGTGATCGCGCCGTTGCCGTGCCACGTGTCACGGTTGCCTGCGCCCAACAGGCCGCGCAGCGCCACCTCACCTGCAAGCTGGCCACGATACTCGCTTTCACCCTCTTCAATCAACACCGCAGCGACCCGCTCGAAATCCACGTTCTTCACCTTAAGGGCCACATCAAAGGCCGTGTTGGAAGCGGCACCGGACGGCACCACGAACCGGGTGGCGCCCTGCACCTCGCCGCCGTAGAGCTCGGCCCGCACAGACGAGAGCGTGTTGGTCCGATCCCGCATACGCATTTTGAAGGCGCAGCGGTCAATCGGATGCTGCTTGTAGCGCACGCGCGCGCCGTCAAAGGTCGCCGTGAAATCTGTGCCCTCGAGTGTGTCGTAGTTGACGACCCCCCGCGCGTCAATAGTGACCGGGCCATTGAAGGCCACGTCATTGCAGGCCGGATGATTGAGGATGTTGATGGCCTGGCGCAAGAGATGCGGGTTGAGGGATGAGTGGGCGTCAAAGCGGACCGTGTCCCGCGCCAGGTCAATCACCACCAGCCCACGTCCGGTCCCGTCGCGGCGCACCACCGAGAGGGGGTTGAGGGTCACCACCGTGTTCGAGCCCTCGTGCGCCACGCGCACCACCGCGTCGGCCTGCATGGCCTCCACGCCGCGGTAGGTCGCTGACCGCAGGTGCACATTGCCCTCCACAACGATCGGATCACCGGCATCGGTTCCGGCTTCGAAATCGAGCGTGCATTCGGGCAGCGCCTCACCGAATTCGAAGCGCTGAAAGAGCCGTACCAGGCCGTGCAGCTCCCAGGCATCCAGCACGGGCACCACAAGATGTGGATGCATCACGCCGGCCGCATGCCCCTTCAGCAGATCCGCCGTAACGTCATAGGAGAGGTCGCCGCTGGCCGTGCCGCGCAGGCCGTCATGCGTGAGCGTTGTGTGTACGTCGTCCAGATAGACCGTCGCGGGGGTTACGCGCAAGCGTGCCTTGAAGGCTTCAACCGTCACCCCCTGCACCCGGCAGTTCACCATCGCCAACTCGGTCTGCAGCCGCCCCATCGCGCCACGACTCTCACGGGGGGGGCCACCGTAGGTGCGTTTGGGGCGTATCTCGCCGTTACACACCTCGATCCGCTGCACGCTGCCGACCCCGCGCAGCACGGCCAACGGATCGACCCACAGGATAATCTCGTCCGCTTTCACCGCGGCGGCGCCCACAACGCCGCGCCGGTAAACCGCCACGCGGGACAGGCGCACCCCTTTGATCGGGCTGACCCGGATCCGTCCCGCCTCCACCGCAAAGGCGCCCGTATCGACGCGACGCATCACGGCGGCGGCCATCCCCGCGGGCAGCCCGACGCGCGCCAGCCACACCCCGCCCAGGAGCACGATCAGGAGCAACGCCGCCAGGATACGGAAGAAGATCCGTTCCCACATCTGTAACCTACTTCGAAAATCCCGTGCCATGAGTCGGCCTCAATGATTCACCATGAAGCGCATGAAGGCCCTTCATTTTCTTCATGTTCTTCATGGTGATGAACAGATCAGGTTAGTGCTGCTTTCCCTCTTTGTAGTCGGCGATGGCGTCAATAAACGTCTTACCGTAGCGATCCAGCTTGGCGTCGCCCACACCCGTGATACGCGACATCGAGCCGCGCGTCAGCGGACACTTGCGCGCCATCTCGTGCAGCGTGTGGTCAGAAAAAATGATGTAGGGCGGAATGCGGCGTGCCGCCGCGATACGGCGGCGCAGGGCGCGCAGCTCATCGAACAGCAGCTCGTCGTAGGCCGCCACGGCCGTAGCCGCTGTCGCCTTGCGCCGGCCCGTGGCTTTGCGTGTGCGCAACACATGCACCTGCTTGTCGCCAAAGAGGACCTCCCGCGCCACAGGCTGCAGCTGCAGGACCGGGTAGGTGCCCTCCGTCTGCTGCACAACCCCCTGCGCCACCAGGTTATCAAGCAGGAAACGCCAATACGGCTTGTCGTGATCCTTGCCCACGCCATAGGTCTTGACCTGGTCGTGACCCAGCTGGCGGATGCGTTGCGTGTCCGCCCCCACCACCACATCCACCACGTGCATCATGCCGAAGCGCTCGCCCGTGCGCGCAATAGCCGAGAGAATCATCTGGGCCTCGCGCGTGGCATCCACCTTCTCGACCTCGCCGGCACACACATCACAGCCACCGCAGTTCGACTCCGGATAGTGCTCGCCGAAATAGCCCAGCAAGGCCTTGCGCCGACAGGCATGCACCGTGGCATAGCCAATCATATCGTTCAGACAGTTGATCGCGTGACGTTTCTCATCCGCGTCCGGAATCTGGTCCACAAAGAAGCGGATCTTCGGAATATCAGCGTAACCGAAGAGGAGCAGGCAGTGCGCCGGCTCGCCGTCACGCCCCGAACGCCCGGTCTCCTGGTAATAGCTCTCGATGTTCTTGGGCAGGTCGCCGTGCAGCACATAGCGCACGTTGGATTTGTCGATCCCCATGCCGAAAGCGATGGTCGCCACGACCACATCGACCTCGTCGCGGTTGAACGCATCCTGGTTGGCCGCACGCGTCTCGACGGGCAAGCCGGCGTGATACGGCAGCGCCTTGACATCCGAGTGCACCAACATCTCGGCGGTCTCTTCCACGCTCTTGCGCGTGGTGCGGTAGATAATACCCGACTCGCGATCGTGATCTTTCACGAAGCGGAGGATCTGGCGCAGGCCCTTCTGCTTGGGCACCACCTTGTAGAACAGGTTGGGACGATTGAACGAGGCGCGCACCACGTGCGGCCGACGCAACCCCAGCCGCGCCAGAATATCCTCTTGCACACGGTGCGTGGCCGTGGCCGTGAAGGCGGCCACCGGGATGTCGCTGAACTGCTGCGTCAGCAGCGCCAACTTGAGGTAATCAGGCCGGAAATCGTGACCCCACTCCGAGATGCAGTGTGCCTCATCAATCGCGACAAAGGCCAACTCCACGTGTTCCAGCGTATCGATGAACTCCGGCATCGCGAACCGTTCGGGCGAGACGTAGACCAGGTCCAGCTCGCCCGCCATCAGCCGGCGCTGTACCGCCACACGTTCGGCTACCTTCAATGAACTATTGAGATAGGCCGCGCGCAGGCCCGTCGCCGTGGCCGCGTCCACCTGGTCTTTCATCAGCGAAATCAAGGGGCTGATCACCATGCAGGTGCCCGGCATGACATGCGCCGGCAGCTGGTAACAGAGCGACTTGCCCCCCCCAGTCGGCATCACCACGAAGGCATCCTGCCGCGCCATG
Source organism: Verrucomicrobiota bacterium (assembly GCA_018648805.1). Taxonomy (GTDB): domain Bacteria; phylum Verrucomicrobiota; class Kiritimatiellia; order UBA8416; family JABMPJ01; genus JABMPJ01. The sequence continues at coordinate 24,890 of JABGQM010000028.1, read as the reverse complement.
ATCGCGCGCACGATCTCCTCCTGGTTGGGCCGAAAGGAGTCGAAACCGAACACCTCCTTGAGGACCCGTGCGACCGCCTGCCCCACATCAACCTTTTCTGTCTCAGCTGTCTGCATAACCAACTATAGTAGAGGCAGGCCGCGGCCACACCAAGCCTGAACGACACAGGCGGGCATCACATGACACACGGCCGCATGCCCGTTACGGCTTCCTGAGCTGGATCGCCAATGAGCGTTGCGCCCATTCGACGAACTCGGGTGGTGTTTCCAGCACATCAGGAGGAACGTCGTAGTAGGACATTTCGGTCGGCTTATCCGGGTAAGGCTTGAACGGACCACATCCGGCATCGATAAAAGCCTGCCGGTTGGAGTCATCCACCTTCAGATAGACCACATCATCCGCGATCAATCCAAACATCTTCCCGTCGCGGTAGAGCCCCGCCCCACCAAACATGCGACGCGATGTCACCTCACCCCAACTCGAGAGCTGGTCCACTATATATTCCGTAAACGCCTCAGATATCGGCATGAGACATCTCCCGCTACGCAACACTCCGAGTGGGTTCAACGGAGAGCTTGCGCCCCGGTGGCGCGGCGCTTGTTCAGCTCATTCAGCTTCTGCTGGGCATCCATCTCGACGTCGTTACCTTCGATGTCTATGAGCTTGGCCGTCAGAAAAGCATACACCATCTGTTTGCCATCGCGGGAGGGCATGCCTCCCCCAATCAGAATACGGTGACCGTTCTTCACACCGACACTTGTGTTGCAGGAATATGAACGGAAGATTGGTTGCGGCATGTGCGCCTGTTGGCGTTGACCATTCGCATCCAGGTACTCGCCTCCAAATTCGTGCCATTCAGGAGCACCCACCACCTCTGGAGTCAGGTTCACATTAATCATATCGCCCTGATAAGCAACTTCCGGGAGCACCGATAGAATAACCCCCACTTCCCTTGTCTCAAAAGAGGCAGGTTCCACCAACCCGGCGACAACAACCGCGTTGGTATTGGTGCTGCCGGCATGCTGCACCGAAAACTCGGTCGGGTAGATATACTCCTTCACCCCCTTCACCTGCGATTCATTGCCGCTCTTGGTCACCGTCTTCGGCGCAGCGATGAGTTCACCATGGCCTGCCTCCCATAACTCCCACAGTGCCGCGGCCGCAATGCTCTTTCGTCCCAACTCCTCAATGTGCGCCACGTCAAAGGCGATGAACAGGACTTCAATCTCAACCTGCGTCGGTGACACATTGACCATGGCGAGACAGAGCTCAAGCGCCTTCAGATTCTCTTCAGTATTGTCAACAATCATCTTTCCGATAGATCGGACATACTTTATGGAAGAACCCGCAGGCCACCGGACCCCCATGTCCGCGAAAAACCCTTTCCAATCAGGCCCGCGCTCAGAATATGTGTCGTTGTTAGAATGCTCCCCCCCAAGCTCACTAGGCACAATCGATATCTTGTCCTCTACCGGCGGCAGCACATCATACACCCGTCGGATGATGCTGCCCTCCGGTGCATCCCACGGCATAACAACCACCACGCCACCCATCACACGGTATTTCAGATTGGAGATCTGCGTGATGATCTTGAGGGCCTCAAGGAGCGTAACGTGCCGGGCCATAAATGTGACCGTTGGGGCCTGCACATTCTTGACGGGCTCTGGCTCAGCGAACGGGTCGTCCCCGACAGCCGCTACGGCAGGCAGATCCAGGTTCAGGTTCAACACAAGATTCACGCCACGGCCCTTCTTATCGAACTGCCGGGAGGCCCGCTGAAGAAAATCGATAGCATCGACCACACTGGCTGATCGGAAATCGATCTGCGGGATGATGATCTCCTCCATGGCACTGAGTACGGCGTCCTCGCGCCGCTTTATGTCCGTGATCGTCGCCAGCGACTCGCCCACCTTGACCTCAATGCCCTCCTCAAGGCGGTAGGGGCCGGTCACCTCGCCGGCAGACGACTTCAAAGAGAACTGCTCGGCAGAGACAGCGGATACGCAGAAGAGTAGCACGGTAAGACATACGGATTTCATGAAAGAACCCTTTCGCTATGGTCAACAGCAACCCTGGGACTGACCATGGCATGCACCGCAGTGCGATGCAATCACGCATGTCCGGCAGTTGCATGGGTTGTCCTGCGTCATTCCGGACGGGTGCAGGCTGGCTGTGTCGTTAGCCGCATTCGGAGTAGTTCGCGACAAAGTCCACGGGGTAGTTATTCGAGGTAGTTCACGGCAACGTTCACGGGGTAGTTTCAGTTAGAGCGCCCACCGCCTGAACTTTGTCGTGAACTGAACCGTCCTAACTACTTCGTTACCTTTGTCGCAAACTACTCCAACGATCAACATCCCGTCGTGAGAGGAAGTCGGCCGCTACTTCGCTTCGTATGCTTTCTCGATCAGCGCGGCGACGGCAGTCTTCCACTGCGTGGGGCGCGCGGTAACGTAGGCGTTGTGGGCGACGGCTTCGAAGGCGAGAAACTGTTTGGGTTCGGGGGCGGCCTCGAAGACGCGGCGGCCTTCGACAAGCTTGGCGCGCGGGTCGGCGGTGCCGTGCATGAAAAGGACAGGACAGGTCAGCGAGGCGGCGTAGTCGACCGGCTTGTGGGCAAAGCTGTTCACGTCCCACTGCCGTCCGGCCCAGAACATCAGGAGCTGGGCACTCGGGAAGGATGGGGCGTGCATGAGTTCGAAGCGGTTGCAGACCGTATTGAGCATGGTGTCGAAAACCGCCTCAAGAATGACGCCGTCGGGCTGGATGTGCTGGGTGTGGACCGCACGCAAGATCGCCGCGGCGCCCATACTCTGACCGAAGAGGACGGTGCAGGGGTGCGCCAATTGATCGTGCGCGTAGTGCATGCTGGCCGTCACGTCGTCAGCCTCGAGCAGCCCCACCGTGGTGTAGGCCTCGGAGGAACCACCCGAGCCACGGAAATCGACCAGCAGGACAGACGCGCCCAGCTCGAGACAGCTGCGTGCCTCGGTAAGCAGCGCGGTCTTCTCAGCGGTGTAACCATGAAAGAGAATCATGAGGGGCGTGGCTGGCCCGCGATTGACATACCAAGCGGCGAGCGTGGCGCTGTCAGTGCTTGGGATAGAGATGACCGCGGCGTCGGGGGCGAGGTCGGTCGGGGCGCGATCACCAACCGGACGCGGAATTGAGATCCCATTGAACACGGCATCGGTCTTTTCCTTGAAGGTGAGATCCTCGGGTCGGCGTGTGCGGCCGGGTCCATCGCCGAAGCAGAGCATCGCACGCGCATGCTTGTAGGCCAGGTAGTTCAGTCCACCAAAAAGCACCAGGCCGACAGCGAGCGTCGTGAGCGCTACACGTATAAGATGTTTGCGTTGAAGGGAAATCATCACATGAGTCCTAATCTGAGCCATTCATCACCCGACCGTAGGCCTCATCGCAAAGGGGTGCCCTTGAATGGCGCCAGCACTCTGCTGCCAAACCCATCAAAGATCAAATCCGAACTGCTCGACAAGCAGCACTGGCATCCTCTATTTGGGCGCTTCTGGGATTTGCGGGTGCTGTTTCATTGGCCTGTACCCCGCACATGCTCTGCTGGGCCGGTTAAGTCAGGCGATTAAGCGTATCCAAGTAAGTGTTGCGGTTAAGAGTGCGACGAAGTGTACGCTTAAGTGTGTGCGCTGCGCTCTCCATACACTTTATCGGACACTTAACCGCTTCCGTAACCGCCACCCTTACCCGGTTACCCTTAACCGATCAACTTACACGGTCCCTACCTGCCTCCGTCCTGTACGCGATTCATCAATAGAAAATCCCCCGCTAGTACCTGAAGCGCCTCTATTTGGAACCGCGCGGAACCATTTGCCTGTGGACCCGCACTATGGCATCATGCCGTGTAAGACAAAACGGCTATCCGGAGGTCATTATGCCTGTACGTTTCGCACTGTTCCTTATCGCCGCCCTGATACTCACCCCGCTTCGCGCCCAGGAGCAGGACTTCGAAGCGTGGTTGGCCGAAGACCAGGCGGCCATGGTGGCCTATAACGAGGCGGTGACCCGGCAGTACGCCGAGTTCGTCGAGCAGGAGGTGAAAGCCTTTGAGGCGTTCGTGCGCGAGGCCGGGCGTGTCTGGGGTGAACAGGATGTCTGGGTGCCCGAAAAGAAGAGCTGGGTGCAGTACAGCGAGGACCTCGAGGAGCGCAGTGGTGTCGATTTCGGGGATGGCTCCGCCCGCGTGGAGGTGGTCGTGGAAGCCGACAGCGATCCAGCCGCCGTCAAGACCGAGTTGGCCGCTGCGGTCGAGCGCCTCGCCCTGAGCGGTACCGAAGGTCCCATCCAGATGTTCCGGCGTCGTCTTTTCGGTGGCGGCAAGAAAGCGGCCGCGCCACCCGTCGGGGCACAGGGCCGCTATAAGGTCCAGCCCGGCGACTCCCTGTGGGGTGTCTCGCGCAAACTGAAGGTGACTCGCCAGGAGCTGGCGCGTGCCAACGGGATCGATCCGGATGGGTGGCTGCGGGTCGGGCAGGTGTTGAAGGTGCCCGGCGCAGCGGGTGCCGCGCCACCAGCCGCGCCGAAGAAGCCGGCCTCAAGCTGGAAGCCTTCCAAGGACCCGCTCCTGCGTGGCCAGTTGCGCACGCAGAACGGCGCGGCGGTTACGCACGCCAACGCCAACGCCTATGCACGTGAAATCGTCGACGCGGGCGTGGACGTCAAAGAGGTCAAGGGCAGCGACGGCAGAACACGTCGCGTGGCCAGCGTCAAGGTGCCGCTCGTACCCGACCACGTGCGCGTGCGGGCCGAACGGTTCCGGCCGCTGGTTGAGGAGTACGCCGCCAAGTACAATGTCTATCCGCCACTGGTTTATGCCCTCATGGAGACCGAGTCCTCCTTCAATCCGCGCGCCCGCTCCGGCGTGCCGGCCTACGGTCTCATGCAGCTCGTGCCGCGCTCCGGTGCGCGCGATGCCTACCGCTATGTCTATAAGAAGGACCGCATGCTGCCCGGCACCTACCTCTACAATCCGCGCAACAACGTCGAGCTTGGCTGCGCCTTTGTCTACGTCCTGAGTGGCCGCTATCTCAAGGCCATCGAAAACCCGACCAGCCGCATGCTCTGCACCATCGCGGCCTACAACACCGGGGCCGGCAATGTGGCACGTGCCTTCACCGACGGCCGCTCGGTCCGCCGCGCCGCCCCCATCATCAACCGCATGAGCTCCGACGAGGTCTACGCCCGCCTGCGCAGCGATCTCCCCTACGAGGAGACCCGCAACTACATGAAAAAAGTCACCACGCGCATGCCTCAATACCGCGCCTGGAACTAAGAGGCTTTCCTTATCGCCGCATCCGCGCTATGAAAGGACCATGAAAACAAACAATCGCTCCCTTCTGAATCTCGGCTTGGTCTCTCTTATGATGGCGTTGCTGCTGCCTGTTGGCTGCCGCCAATCCGACTCCGATACGCCCGCGGCCCCACCCTCGGCTCCGCCTGCCGCGCCGCCCGCCGCAGCGCCCGCCGCAGCGCCCGCAGCGCCCGCGGTGTCTAGGCGCGTATCGTCACCACCCCCTCCGCCACCCCCTACCGCGGCCGCCATGATACCGCCCGCGGCACTATTCTATAGCGCGGCGCTCGCGGGTAAGACCGACGCCATCAAGCGCGTGATCGACAGTGGCTTTGATGTGAACAAGCCCAACGCGGAGGGGCGTACGGCCCTGATGCTGGCCGCGTTCAATGGACACAGCGACGTGATCGCCCTACTGCTTACTCACAAGGCCGACAGTGCGCTCACGGATCGCATGGGCCGAACCGCCCTGATGTTTGCGGCCACCGGCACCAACCGTTCCGCCGTGGAGCTGCTCCTCACACATAAGGCCGACGTCAATGCGGTCGACGGCGGTGAACGGTGGACCCCGCTCATGTTCGCGGCCGCCGAAGGCCACGCCGGGATCGTGGCCGCCCTCCTCGCCGCCGGGGCCGACCCGGCCATGAAGGACACCGACGGCGACACCGCCCGCGACTTTGCGCTCCAACGCGGCCACACCGACCTCGCCGCCCTCCTCGCCCCATCGAAGTGAGCAGTGGGCAGTGAGCAGTGGGCAGTAGGCCTGATAGACCCACGCCCTACTACCATTGCATTCCAGCGGGGGATAGGGTAGTTTTCCCCAATGCAAACGAAGACGCGAGCTACGGCGAACGTGCCGATGCGCTGGGTGGGCCCCATGCACATCACGGGCGACGTTGTCAACGAAGCCCTCTCGGCACCCCTGGCAACCTACGAATCCCCCCTCTGGCCCTCCACGGCGCGCGGGGCCAAGGTCTCTATGGCGTGCGACGGTATTGCGGTTGCGATTCCGCGTGATGTCATGACGCGCTCGATCCTGCTTGAAGCGCCATCCGGGAGTGAAGCCGCCCGCTGTGCCCTGGCTATTATGGATGACCAGACGGCGCTGGCCGAAGTGGTCGCTTCAACCACCCGTTACGGCCGCCTGCAGGATCTGAACTGGCAGATCGTGGGCAGCCTGCTCTTCCTCCGCATCGGAATGCAGACCGGCGATGCCGCCGGCCACAACATGGTCACCGCCGCGGCGGATGCCGCCATGACCTGGCTGCTCGAACGCTATCCCACGCTGACCTATGTCTCCATCTCGGGCAACTACTGCACCGACAAGAAAGCCTCGGCCGTGAACGGCATCCTCGGGCGCGGCAAGTATGTCATTGCCGACATGCTTGTGCCGGCCGATGTCTGCTCCACGCTGCTACGCACCACGCCGGCTGCGATTGCCAAGCTCAATACCGCCAAGAACCTGGTCGGCACCTCCCTGGCGGGTGGCATCCGGTCGGCCAACGCCCATGTGGCTAACATGCTGCTGGCCCTCTACCTGGCCACCGGCCAGGACGGGGCAAACATCATCGAGGGCTCGCAGGCCTTCACGTTTGCCGAAGTCCGTGAGGGCGATCTCTATTTCTCGGTCACGCTGCCCAACGTGATTGTCGGCACGGTAGGCAACGGCAAGGAACTGGAGTTTGTCCGGGCCAACCTGGAGCGCCTGGGCTGCCTGGTCGAGCGCACACCCGGCCAGAATGCGCAACGCCTGGCCGCCGTGGCCGGCGCGGTCGTGCTGTGTGGTGAGCTCTCCCTTTTGGCCGCACAGACCAACCCCGGCGAGCTCATGCAGGCCCATCGCCGCCTGGAGCGCAAACGCGATGCATGACCCCATCAACCGGCGAAAGTTGGAACACCTGCAGATCCTGCGTGACGATCCACAGACCGACCGGCGCAAGTTCTACTTCGACCCGATCCGCCTCACGCACCGTGCCCTGCCCGAGATCGATCGCGATGCGGTGGATACGCGTGTCACGTTCATGGGCAAGACCCTCTCGTTCCCGCTCCTGATCTCCGGCATGACCGGTGGCGCCGACGAGGCGCTACAAACGATCAACCGCAACCTGGCCATTGCCGCCGAAGCCACCGGCATTGCCATGGGGCTCGGCTCGCAGCGGATCATGCTGGCCGATGCGCAGGCGCGCGCCAGCTTCATGCTGCGCGATGTGGCCCCGCAGACGCTCCTCTTCGGTAACTTGGGTGCCATCCAGTTGAACGGCGGGGTGACCCCCGCCGACTGCACGCGCTTGGTCGATCAGACCGGCGTGGATGCCCTCTGCCTCCACCTCAACCCCCTTCAGGAGGCCGTGCAGCCCGAGGGCGACACCAACTTCAGCGGCCTGGCGGCGCGCATCGCTGAGGTCGTGCGGGCACTGAAGGTCCCTGTTGTGGTCAAGGAGGTCGGCACCGGCATCAGCGACGAGGATGCCAAGCGGCTTATTGAAGCCGGTGTCACCACGATCGATGTGGCCGGTGCGGGCGGTACCTCCTGGAGTCGCATCGAGTCCCATCGCGACAGCACCGGCTGTTCGTCCGGCGAGCTGTTCCAGGACTGGGGCCTGCCCACGCCGGATGCCTTGCGCCTGCTGCAGCCCTATGCCGACCGTCTCACACTGATCGCCTCCGGCGGCATCCGCAACGGCATCGACATGGTCAAGGCCATGATCCTGGGGGCTTCGCTGTGCGGCGTGGCACGTCCGTTCCTGGACCGCGCCGCGGAGTCGCCCGAGCGCATGATCGATCTGATCGAGACGCTGCGACGCCAGTTTACGACGGCCATGTTCCTGTTGGGACAGGAACGTGTCGCCGACCTGATCAACAACCGGACCCTCCTTCTACACCCATGACGATACCCGCCGGCATAGACCGCATCAGCTTCTACACGACCCGCTACAGCCTGGACCTCAAACTCCTGGCCGAGGCGCGCGACGTGGCGTATGAAAAGTTCACGGTCGGCCTGGGCCAGGCGGTCATGGGGGTCCCGCCGCCCGACGAGGACAGCGTCACCATGGCCGCCGCCGCGGCCAAACCGATCCTGGATGAGGTCGGGGTCGACGCTATCGAGTTGCTCTTCTTTGCTACCGAGAGCGGGGTCGACCAGTCGAAAGCAGCCGGCATGTTCCTGCACGGTCTGCTCGGCCTTCCCGCCCGCTGCCGCGTCGTCGAGCTCAAGCAGGCCTGCTATGCCGGCACCATCGCCCTGCGCATGGCGGCCCTCATGGTCGCCGCCTCCGGGCGCAAGGCCCTCGTCGTGACCTCTGATATCGCGCGGTACGATCTGGGCAGTCCCGGCGAGCCCACCCAGGGCTGCGGCGCGGTCGCCATGCTCGTCAGCGCGGAGCCGGCCATCCTGGCGTTGGATCCCGAGGCGGGTATTCATGCCGAGGATGTCATGGACTTCTGGCGCCCCAACTACCGCGAAGAGGCCGTCGTTGACGGTAAGTACTCCACCCGTATCTACCTCGCCACCCTCCGCCAGGCCTGGCGCCAGTATGCCGCACGTACAGGCCGCACCCCGGCCGACCTGGCCCGCTGCTGCTATCACATCCCGTTCACGAACATGGCCGTCAAGGCGCATGACCGACTGCTCAAGGAGGCCGGCATTACGGAGGGACGGCCCGCCTTGATTGAAGCAGCCGTGCGCGAGTCGCTCGGCTACAATCGTCAGACCGGCAACACCTATACCGCCTCGCTCTACGAAGGATTGACCTGTCTGCTCGATACAGCAACCGAAGCGCTCGACGGCCAACGCATCGGTTTTTTCAGTTACGGATCGGGGGCGGTAGGTGAATTCTTCAGCGGAACCGTCGTGCCAGGCTACCGCGATCATCTCTTCACCGAGAAGCACCGTGAGTTGATCGAGACGCGTACACGGCTCACCGTGCAGGAGTATGAGGACATTTTCAACTTGTGTATGCCAACCGATGGATGGGAATATAGTTTTTCGCAATACCGGACCGGTCCCTTCCGTCTCTCGGGGGTGAACGCGCACCGGCGACTCTACGAGGCGGTGTAATGAAGGCGATTGCTCCCGGCAAACTGATCCTGAGCGGGGAGCATGCCGTGGTCTACGGCCGGCCGGCACTCGCCATGGCGATCGACCGCAGTGCCCAGGCCGTGATCAGTTCCGCGGCCCACGACGAGGTCTCGTTCTCATTGCACGATTACACGCAGGAGAATGGCTCATTCACACTGCGCGCCCTGCGCGAGTTCCGTAAACGCGCCGGCACCAACTACCGTCTCTTCCTGGAAGGCGAACTCGGTATTCGCCAGGTGCTGCTTAAGCCGGTTGAGCTCTTCCAGTTTGCGTTCATCACCTTGTTGGACGGCCTCCATCTGAAACTCGATCACGGCATGGATATCAGCCTCAACTCCGATATCCCCATCGGGTGCGGCCTCGGCTCATCCGCCGCCACGGTGTTGAGCGAACTGCGCGCCATTGGACATTTCTTCCGCGTCGATTTCAGGCCCGACTGGCACTACAAGTACAGCCTCGAAGCCGAGAACATGCAGCACGGTCACGCCAGCGGGGTCGACTCGTATGTCTCGCTGCACGGCGGCTGCGTTCGCTTCCAGAACGGCGAAGGCACCAAGGTGCCGTTGCCGCGCACCCCCGTCTTCATCGTGCAGACCGGCACGCCGCTGACCACCACCGGCGAGTGTGTCTCGCACGTGGCGAAAGACTTCGCGACGAGCGGCATCTGGGACGACTTCGAAGGAGTCACCAACCGCATGGAGCAGGTTCTCGGCGGGAGTGACCAAGAACTCATCCAGGCCATCGTGCGTGAGAATCACCACCTCCTGACCCGTATTGGGGTCGTCCCCGAACGCGTACAGCAGTTTGTGCGCGACCTGGAGAAGAGCGGAGGGGCGGCCAAAGTATGTGGTGCCGGCGCCGTCGCCGGCGACAACGCGGGCATCCTGATGGTGGTGGCGGATGCTCCGCCGATCGAGCTCTGCCGGCGCTACGGCTACGAGCTCACAGCGGTGCGCGGCGAACCCCTTGGCGTCCGCATCATCGGCGAGTGAGCGCCACCATCACCAGCTCTGCCCCCGGCAGCCTCATGATCTCGGGTGAGCATGCCGTGCTGCATGGCCGCCATGCCCTCGTGGGGGCCGTTGACCAGCGCGTGCGGGTGACCCTCACGCCCCGCGCCGACGACACCATCCGGATCCGCTCCGCCCTGGGCGAACGCCGGATGCAGCGCACAGCAATCGACGCTTCCCCGCCCTTCACCTTCATCGGCGCCGCACTGGCCCAGCATGCCGCCGCCCTGCCGGGCGGATGCGATATAGTGGTTGAGGCCGATTTTCCACACGACATCGGCCTCGGCTCCTCTGCCGCCGTGACCGTCGCGATGCTGGCCGCCCTGCAGGTGTGGTGCCGGGGCGGGCGGCCCGCGAGTGACCCATTGCGACAGGAGGCGCTGCAGGTGGTGCGCTCCGTGCAGGGCATGGGCTCCGGCTCCGACGTGGCCGCATCCGTCTTCGGCGGGGTGGTGCTCTACCGGATGCAGCACGGGGTGTTGGAGCGGTTTATAGCCCTACCCGAGATCGCACTGGTCTATGCCGGCTACAAGACACCGACCCCCGACGTGGTCCGCCGCGTCGAGGCGGGGCGTCACGCGGATCCCGCAGCCTTCGCGGCCCTCTTCGAGCGGTTCGATCATGCCACCCTCGCTGCCGCGTCGGCGTGGCGCACGGGCGACTGGAGCGCTCTCGCGGGGGCGCTGTCCGAGGGGCAGGCCGTCATGGTGGCGCTGGGGGTCTGTGACGAGGCGCTCGCGGCGATCATCGCACAGATGGAACGTGCGCCCGGCATGCATGCCGCCAAGATCTCTGGATCGGGCCTGGGCGACTGCGTCCTTGGCATGGGCAGGCTTGGCCCCGTAGACTGCACCTATCGGCAGATCCCCGTGGCGCTCTCCGCCCGCGGGGTGATGGTGGGGGAAGACGCATGATCACTAAACAAGCTATCGTCGATCGCCTACTGAACGGCCGCGGCGCGGCGGGTGGCGAGACGGGCGAAGCCTTTGCGCCCGCCAATATTGCGCTCTGTAAATACTGGGGCAAACGTGATGAGACCCTCAACCTGCCCGTCACCTCCAGCCTCTCCCTTTCGCTGGGCACGCTGGGCTCACACTGCCACCTGCGGCGCTGCGACGGCCCTGACCGCATCCTGCTCAACGATGAACCGCTGCCGCCAGCGCACCCCTTTGTGGTCCGGGCCAGCGCCTTTCTCGATCTCTTTCGCGACCCGTCCGGCGCGGGATACGCCGTGGCGGCCACCAACACCATTCCCACCGCCGCCGGCTTCGCTTCATCCGCCTCCGGCTTTGCCTCACTCGTGCTCGCGCTCGACCAGCTGCACGGCTGGGCACTGACCCGGCGTGAGGCCTCGATCCTGGCGCGCCTCGGTAGCGGCAGCGCCTGCCGCTCACTCTGGCAAGGCCTGGTCGAATGGCATGCCGGCAGTGCGCCCGACGGGATGGACTCGTATGCGGAACCGATCGCGAGTGACTGGGAGGCGCTGCGCATCGGGCTCTTGGTTCTGGAGGGTGGCCCCAAACCCATTTCATCGCGTGTCGCCATGCGGCGCACCGTCGCCACCTCGTCCACCTACGCCACGTGGCCGGCCACGGTGGCGGCGGACATGACCACGTGCAAGGCCGCCATCGCCGCCAAGGATTTCGATCGGCTGGGCCAGGCGGCGGAGTCGAACGCCCTGGCCATGCACGCCACCATGATGACCGCCCAGCCACCCGTGCTCTACTGGAAGCCCGCCTCCGTGGCCGCGATGCACCAGGTATGGCAAGCCCGCCACGAGGGGATACCCCTCTATTTCACGATGGATGCCGGTCCCAACCTGAAGTTGATTTTTCTCGCCTCCGACGAGAAAGCGGTCTGTATCCACTTCCCCTCCCTGCACGTATGCATCCCGCATCCCGCTTGAGGTCCCCGCGCTTCGCCAGCCCACTCAGCGGTCAGTCCTCACCGCAGAAGGACGGGACGGGGAGGTCCTGAGCAGCACGGCAAGAAAGCGCGATGTGTAGTGCGGTGTGTAGCCGCGGGTGGTCCAGGCGGCGGCACCGTTGGGGCGGGTGGTGAGAATCAGAAACGGGTCCGCCGAGTCCGTCGCAAGCCGCCGCGAGGGATCCTTGACCGCGACGTGATGGAATCGCAGGGCCCGCCCCTCGCAGTGGGCCTTGACCAGGCCGCGCAGCGGATACTCATAGTCGTCAGGGCCGGTACAGAGCCCGATATCGGTCAAGGCATGTTCGGCGGCAAGCTGGCCCGCACACGCCGCTCCGCGCGTGAAGGCCTCCTGCAACCAGGCGGCACTCCTGAAGACCTGCACATTCCGCTCGGACCGTAGCAGCGAGTAGCCCTTGACGGAGAGTAAGGGCCGCGTTTCATTGATCAGGAGATAGGGCAGTGCATAGGCCAGGAGACCGAGGGAGAGGGCAACGGGCAGCAGCCGGAAGCGCTTGTGATCAACCGGCACAACCAATGGCACCAGTGGGGCCAGCAAGAAGAAGAGCGGGGTATGCAGCCGGCTGGCCCACAACTGCCACTTGAACATCGCAGCAAAAGTGAAGGCGGCAAGCGTGACCGCCACACCATACAGCAGCGCCGGGCGAAGCGGTTTACGCCATCCCCGGCAGAGCAGGAGCACGCCGACCAACACCCCCAACAGGGCGTGCGGGAGATTGCCGGCCAGATCTTCATGCACCTTGTAGGGTATCATGAACCGGCATCCGGCCCAGGTCGAAGCGGGGTTCTCCAACTCATCCCCCAAGAGCGCGGCGACGGCCTTGTGGGTCGTCTGGTTGGTCCGAGGTGACGGCGTCCCGAGGTGGAGCGACAGGCTACGCACAACGTTGGCGCCAAAGATCGGCAGCGAGAGGCGCTCATTGCGATAGCTGCCCGTCTCGGTCGAGAAGGGATGTTGGTAGAGACCATAGTTGCGCGCCAAGTGCCCCGCGCTGAGCAGGAGGGCCAGCACGGGCACCAGAGCCAGCTTCAGACTGTATGGAACCCAGCGCTCGCGCGACGACCCCCCGCGCGGAAACAGGCCCACGACAAGACCGATGGCCGGGCAGTAAACATAAGCGGTGCCCTTGGTCAGCAGCGCCGCACCCAGCGCCGCCGCGCAGGCCATCAGGTTGAATAGTGTAGGCGCCTGCCTGACCTTGAGCAGGTAGCACGCAAACAGGAGGATGAAGGCCGAGACGACCAGGTCGTTCTGCGTGCTGGTGGCCTGCAGGATCGCCATAGGAATCGTCACGCCTACGGCCGCCGCCAACCAGCCGGCACGCGGACTGCCCCCCAAGGCAGTGGCGATTCGAGAGACAGCCGCCACGGCAACCACGAGGGCGAACCACTGAACCATGTTGGCCCATCCATCGCCGCCCCCCAGTATGTTGAGGTGCAGGATCATGAACTCGGCCAACGGCATCTGATAGTTCTGGCGGGGTATGGAGGTCGGGTAGAACGCAACCGACTGGTGCTGTTCCCACGACGCCACCCGGGCCATGTGATAGGTCATGGAGTCCCACGTGTTGGGCGGCGCCAGCAGGGCCACCCCCAGCGTAATGATCAACACCCCCGCAATGGCCACCGCCATGGGCAGCACCTGCCGGTGCGTTTGACGCGCCGCATCCAGGCGGTCGTTCAATCGAGCTATCAGCTGCCGCCACCCGCTGTGCCAGAGCACCACCAGCTCCACCAACAGCAGGAGAATCCAGAGGGCCAGGAGTGCAGGCAAAGTGAGTGCATTGAAGCCCGACAGCAGCTCAGTCGTGACCGCCACAAACAGAGCGATTCCCAGGAACGCAAGGCCCAGCGCCTCCCGAAGCGACGGAATGCCGCGGGTCACACAGATCAGGAACAGGCCCAACAAGGCAAGCGGGACAAGGAATACCACGTCATACCCTCCAACAGGTGCGTTACAGTTTCGGCCTACGCTCGCACGAGTATCGCAGGCGGCGTGGAGGGGGCAAGCAGAAACAGGTGATTTACGGTCTTCTGACCGGTGAGCAGAGGCAACACAGAACGGCTCTGCATCACACGTCGATTCATCTTCTTCACGTTCACCACCTCTTCCGCAATAGTGTCGCCCGGCATGCAGCCTCCTCGTTGGAGATTCAGTGTTGAATGTTCAGCCCCGGGTGTAAAGGGGCGCCTGCCACTTCTATGGGGGAACCGTTGGCGGCGCTTGACCATTGGCGCCGGTCCTTCTACCATCCTGCCCATGATTGCGATAGTTGACTACCGCGCCGGTAACCTGACGAGCGTACGCCTTGCCTGCGAATCGTTGGGGCTGCAGGCGCAAATTACGTCCGACCCCGAGCAGATCCTGTCGGCTGAGCGGGTGATCTTTCCCGGCGTTGGCGCGGCTGGCGCCGCCATGGGGCATCTCAACGAGCTGAAACTGGCCGATACGCTGCGGGCCGTGGTGGCCCAGGGCACGCCCTTCCTCGGCATCTGCCTGGGCACCCAGATCATTCTGGAACATTCAGAGGAGGATGGCGGCGTCGATACGGTCGGCCTGCTGAAGGGCAACGTGCGGCTGTTCCGGCCAACCGACCCACTGGTCAAGGTGCCTCAGATCGGCTGGAACACGGTGAAGCTGAAACGGTCCCACCCCGTCTTTGCAGGCATTGAGGATGAGAGCGAGTTCTACTTCGTGCACAGCTACCACCCCGAGCCGGATCTGCCGGAGTGCATCCTGGGTGAAACAGAGTATGCGGGGGTAACCTTTGCCTCGGCGATGGGCCGCGACAACCTGGTCGCCACGCAGTTTCACCCCGAGAAGTCGGGCCGTATCGGATTGCGCCTGCTCAACAATTTCGCCACCTGGAATGGACGGGACGGGACGGAAGTCGGAGGTCGGAAGTCGGAGGTCGGATGACCTGATGCCTGGAGTCTCTTCTTTATGCTAACGAAACGTATTATTCCCTGCCTTGATATCCATGAGAAGCAGGTCACCAAGGGCGTGAAGTTCAAGAACAACATCGTCCTGGGCGACCCGGTCGAGATGGCGGCGCGCTATTACGACGAGGGCTGCGACGAACTGGTCTTTTACGACATCACCGCGTCGGCCGAGGGGCGGCCGATCGATATCGAAATGGTGGCCGAGGTGGCGCACGCCATTCGTATCCCCTTTGCCGTGGGCGGCGGGATCTCGACCCTGGCGGACATGTCGCGCGTCCTGCTGGCCGGCGCCGAGAAGGTTTCGGTCAACTCGCTGGCGGTCAAGAATCCGTCGATCATCAGCGACGGTGCACGCGCCTTCGGGTCGCAGT
This sequence comes from Verrucomicrobiota bacterium, assembly GCA_018648805.1. Classification (GTDB taxonomy): domain Bacteria; phylum Verrucomicrobiota; class Kiritimatiellia; order UBA8416; family JABMPJ01; genus JABMPJ01. Next base: position 9,221 of record JABGQM010000028.1, on the reverse strand, counting down.
GCATCGTGCTGGGAATGGATCCGCTGGCGGTGGACGATCCGGTGCGCTGTCCGAGCGGCTACGAGATCACGACACGCGGCTTCCGCGAACGGACCGGCATGGATGCCCTGGAGTGGGCCCGCCGTGCGGTCGATCTGGGGGTGGGCGAGATCGTAGTCAACTCGGTTGATGCGGATGGCACGCGGGCCGGCTTCGAGATCGGCCTGACCAAACTGATCGCCGAAAACGTATCCGTACCGGTGGTGGCCTCCGGCGGGGCGGGCAACGCGCAGCATCTCGTGGACGTTTTCGAGAAGGCCCACGCCGATGCGGCCATCATCGCCGGTATGATTCATACGGGTGACACCACGATCCCGGCGCTCAAAGCCGAACTGGTCGCCGCCGGCGTCCCCATCCGCCAGCACTGGTAGGAGTGGGGGGAAGTAAGCAGTGAGCAGTGGGCAGTGGGCAGTGGGCAGTGGGCAGTAACAGAATCATCCAGATGCGCTGTTATGTAGTCTGATTTTATGACGCCGACCACCAGACCAACCACCACAACTTGTCGGCCAATTGGCCACAGGCTTGAACTGGAGGCGGCCTGCCCTCAGGCCGCAAAGAGCGGGGTGAGGGCACCCCGCCTCCAGCACGTTCTCTATGCCAACAGGTCACTGCGTTGGCATGTCCTCCGATTCTCCACTTGGCCCGGTTTATGCTCTATAACTCACCTGCATTAGGTACATCAACCAAGGAGGTGTGCTGGATGGATAGAGATAGATTGCTATAATCTGCCCGTTTTGATGTCGTGCCGGCTGCTTGATGACGGTAGTCTCCGGCGGCTGGCCGAAAAAAGGGCACGAGGGTCGTTGTTGAATGCACAAGGCAGCGGCCCTCTTTTTGTGTCTACGGGGGGGCACTACCGGCAGTATGCCCCTATTGAACCGAGGGTTTGGCGTCGGGATAGCGACGTTTGAGCTCAGCCAGAGCGCGCGCGGCGCCGTTGGTGTTGCCGGCAGCGGTGAGACAGACGGCCGCCTGGGCCAGACAGTCAGGTACGAGGACGGGGTCGTTATAGAGAATGGCGACGCTCATGAAATAGCGCGCGGCGGCATCGAACTCCCCGCGGGCCTGGGCCGTACGGGCCTGGCCGGCATAGGAACGTGCGCGTGCACTGATCGTGCTACCGGGATGGGTGCCGGCCTTCTCGTAGAATCCGCGGGCACGGTCGATCTGCTTGGCGGCCAGGGCGGCATCCCCCAGTGCGAGGGCCGCTTCGGCCACTTCGGTGGCATCGCCACCGGCCTGGACCACCTGTTCATAGGCGGCCACGGCCTTGTCGGTCTTGCCCTGTCCATCATGCGCCCGCCCCAGAATGTACCAGCCGGCCTGCTGCCAGTTGCCGGCACGATCGTCCGTGACGAGAAGTTCAGCGGCCTGAATGCAGCGGCTAAAGTCCTTCTTTGAGAGACTATACTCGGCCAGCCACTGCAGGAGCGACGGGGAGAGCCCCTTCCCTTCGGGGGTGCCGAGTAGTTTATGGAAACGGTCGGCGGCTTCCTGATCTTTGTTCTGCGACTGCAGCACGTAGGCCAGGGCGAGCTGGGCTTCGCGCTTGAGATCGGGCCGCGCATCCGCCGCCAGCACGAGACGCAGGCTGGCCTCGGCATCGCTATAGCGTTCGGCCTGCTGGAGGAGACGGCCCTCCCAGTAGGCGGCATCGATGACGAAGGCCGATTTCGGGAAGCGGCGCCGCAATTCGCGCAGCGAGCTGAGCGCATCGCTATCGCGCTTGAGCCGTACCTCGCTCATAGCTTTCTGGAAGATGGATTCTTCGACCAGCGGGTCATCCTTGTGTTTCTGGACCAGCGTGGCCCACGCGGCCACGGCTTTCTCGTCGCTGTCGGCGCGTGACCAGCAATAGCCCGAGGCAAAGTAGGCCCGCGCGGCCAGCTCGTGTTCGGGCCACTGGGCGGCCACCTGGCCGAACTGTGTGGCGGCCTGCACAAAATCGGAACGGGCCTGCAGATGGTACGCCAGGCGATAGGTGGCTTCGCAGGCCACGCCGCTGGCCGGATAATCACGCGCAATCAGGCGGTAGTACTGCACGGCATCATCGGCCTGGTTCAGTGCGGCATGCGACTCGGCCAGCAGCCAGAAGATATCTTTCTGCAGCGCGTCGTGGCCGGTTAACACCTCGGCTTCGCTAACGGCCTCTTGGTACTTGCCATCCTTGTAGAGTGCCAGCGCCAATTCATAACGCGCGGCATCCGCAAAGCGGCTGGAGGCATGAGCCTTGAGCATGGCGCGGTAGGCCGTGGCCGCATCGGCGTGGCGCAGCAGCTGGCGCTGACAGTTGGCCTTAAGGTAGAGCCACTCGGCGGCATCGCTCCCGCTGGCGGGTGCCGATTCGCTCAGACGCAGACCATCGGCATAGCGGCCCGCATTGTGGGCCGCCCAGGCCGCGCGCAGCTGCGACTCGAGGGTACGAACATCGGTCGGATAGGATTTGCCGAGATGGCGGTAGGCATCCGCGCTCTTGGCAAAATCACCGGCCCGGAAATACCACTCGGCCACCTGGAACCAGCCCTCGGCCCCGAGCCGGGCGTCGGGCGGCTTGGTGGCCACACGCTGAAACAGTTTGAGGGCGCGGGCCTGGCGCTGCTTGTCGTCGCTGCGCACGAGGGACTGGCCCAGCTTGAGGAGTGCATAGGTGTAGAATTCCGATGTGGCATACTCCTTTTCAATCCGCTCGAATGCCGTGGTGGCCTCATCGGGTTTATCCAGCTTAAGGAGGGCTTCGCCCAGGAGATACCAGCAGGCAGCGGCCACATCTGCCGGCGGCTTAGCTTTGATAACGGCGCGATAGAGATCTGCCGCGGCATCGTGGTGGCCGGCATCCATGAAGAGGCCGGCGCGGCGGAAGCCGGCACGGTGACGGAACTCGCTCTTGGGATACTCCTTGAAGACCAGGCTGAACTGCTTGTCGGCATCGAGCACCTTGCCGGCGCGGCGGTAGCACTCCCCCAGGCGGAAGTGGACGATATCGGCGGCGGGAAGATCGGGCTCTTCGCGCAGGATGGCCTCATACTCCTGGGCCGCAAGGACGAACATCTCGCGCGCAAAGAGCCCGTCGGCGAGGACCATACGCTCGGCGCCCTCCTCGGCCAGTTGGGCCGAGGCTAAACCGACAAAGCCACACAGAACTGAGAGTCCCAACAAGCGCCCGATACTCATTCGGGACCGTCGTCTGAAATGGTGGTGGCAAACGAGACGTTCCAAATATCGGCGCGCCGACAGGCGTCCAGAACGTCGATCACGTCTTCGTAGCGCGTGTCCTTATCGGCACGGATCAGGACCGCCCAGTCAGAGAACTGGTCGACGATCCGGTTGAGCAGACTATCGAGTGCCGACTCATCCATACGCACCTGGTTCACCACCACGGCGCCATCGGTGTGGATATTAATGATGATCTCACCGGGGATGCGGTCGGGCTGCTCACTGCTCTGCGCGGTGGGCAGTGTGATATCGATCTCGGTCTCCCACTGGGAGAAGATCTGACTCGCCACGAAGAAGGTCAGCAGCAGGAAGATCACGTCGATCATCGGCGCAATCTGGAAACTCTGATCGGGCGCGTTGTTGTTCGTCCTGAAATTCATTCCGCTTCCACCTTCCGGCTCAGCAGAGCGGTCAGGACGTCGGTCGAGGCGGCTTCAAGCTGCGAGACCAGCGTGGAGGCGCGGCGACGGAAATAGGAGTAGAACATCATGGCCGGAATACCGACCATCAGGCCGAAGGCCGTCGTCACCAGCGCCTGGGACACACCGCCGGCCAGGACCATGGGACGCGCCTGCGCAATGTCGAGGGCCACGGCGCTGAACGCGCGCAGCATCCCGAAGACGGTACCGAGGAGTCCGACCATCGGTGCGATCGTGGCGATATCGAGCAAGTAGCGGGTCTGACCTTCCATGGCCTCGGCCTGGCGTGCCCCTTCGCCCTGCATGACATCTTTGAGCAGCATGCCATCCGGATCCTCGACGCTCTGGATATAGTCGATCGCCACGAGCGTAACCGCCGCCAGAGGCGTGGGCCGGTACTCGCAGGCCTTGCGCGCATCCTTCACATCGCCAGCACGCAATCTTTCCACCAACTCGCGGTGCAGGGGCCGGGGCGCCACCGAGCGCACGCGCAGAATGGCAAAGAAATAAAGTATAAAGGCCACGGTCACCAGTGACATCACGGCCAGCACAATCATCAGCCAGCCACCGTTTTCAACGACCTCCTGCCAGGAGAGGCGCTGCGCCTCTTCCCCCGCGGCGGCGGCGGCCTCCTGGGCCCACAGCGGCATCGTTCCCAGCAGCCACATCGCGGCGCCGGCCACCCACATGCTCATTCGGCTTCGCATCGCTACGCCGTGACACGTCCATCCTCTTGCCTCGCTCATGATCTACGCTCCCATTTCCGGATAGTTCGTCCCCAAGAGGGCCGATATACATTTGTAATACTGTTTTTTCTCATCTCTGGCAAAGAGCTTAACCGCCTTGACGCGCCCCTTCAGCAGGGCCAGATCGAGTCCGGCCGGTGCACCGAGATGGTTTTTCTGCGCCACCGCGTCCTTCGGGCTCGTGCATTCCAGCGCATCCAGGTTGTCTTTGACCTGCTGGTAGGCATCGCGGAAAGGCATGCCTTCAGCGACCAGTTCGAGGGCCCGGTCAGCCGCGAAGACGCCCGCCTCAAAGGCATCACCCAGCGCCTTGCGATTGGCGGTCATACCCTCCACGAGCCGGGCCATCACGACCAGGCAGGCGCGCGTGGTGGCGACACCCTCCATGAAGGGCTCCTTGACCTCTTGCAGGTCGCGGTTGTAGCCACTGGGCAGCCCCTTGACCACGCCCATGGCCGCGGTCAGGTGCCCCATAACGCGTGAGGCCTTGGCCCGCACGAGCTCGGCCACATCCGGGTTCTGCTTCTGCGGCATGATGCTGCTTCCGGTGCAATAGGCGGCCGGCAGCGTGAAGTAAGGCATCTCGGGTGTGGTGAACAGAATCAGGTCTTCGGCTAGCCGGGAGAGGCTCAACATCACCTGGGTGCAGGCGGAGAGAATCACGGTTTCACACTTGCCGCGCGCATTGCCGGCATAGAGCACATTGTGCTGCGGAGCCGAGAAGCCGAGCAGGTCCGACGTGAGCTGCCGGTCGATCGGTAGCGGCACCCCGTACCCGGCGGCCGAACCGAGCGGACAGCGGTCATTGAAGTCGTAGGCCGACATGGCCAGAGCCATATCATCCAGCAGACTTTCAGCGTGGGCCGAGGCCCACACCCCCACCGAGCTGGGCATGGCCGGCTGCATGTGGGTTCGCCCCACCATCGGCACGTTCTTGTAGCGCTGAGCAAAAGCCAGCAGGGCGGCGGCCAGGGCCGCGCCTTCATTGAGTAGGTCCAGAAGCTCTGTCTTGGCGAACAGGCGCAGATCGGTCGCCACCTGGTCGTTGCGGCTGCGGGCGGTATGAATGCGCCGGCCGATCGGCCCAAGGGTCTTGCTCAGCATCCGTTCGACGGCGAGATGGACGTCCTGGTCGGCCGCGGTGATCCGGAACTTACCCGCCCGGATGGTCGCCATGATGTCGCGCAGGGCCGCGATGATGGCGGCGTGCTCGGAGGGGGTGAAGAGCGGGCCCGTGCCCCCGTCGAGTCCGGCCAGCATGGTCACGTGTGCGGCCGAGCCAATACAGTCGACCTCAGCCAGGGCCAGGTCAAGAACGGGGTCTTTGCCGATCGTGAACGCCAGGACATGGCTGTCCACGTTACCCACCAATGTTTTCTGCGCCTTTGTCGTCATGCTCCGCCTCGTTCATCGGGTCAGGCGCCGGCGTTCGCACCGCCGCCTTCAACTGTTGCATCTCGATCTCAGCCGCACCGAGCAATTCCCTCAGCCGGTCCGGACGTTTGTTCCGGGCCAGGGCATCCAGAAATTCCGCATAGCCGTCCACCGCTCGGTGAAAGGCGCGGCCGCGGCCCACCGCCAGCACGCGCAAGGCGGCCAGCTTGGTGCGGCAGAACCCATCGATCCAATCTGCCTCGCGCTGTGCAACGAGGGCAACAAATCCGTCGCCCCTTTCGATTCCACTGGCCAAGGGAATACCAAAACCTCCGGGATAAAGCAACAACTCGGCGGCAAAGCGTTCCACGGCCGCGGGTGGAACGGTTCCGGGACGAAAGACCTTGCGCTTCTGACGCATGATCCAGGCATCCCAGGCCACTTCCATATCGGCCCGACTCGCCACGTGCACCAGCTCACTGGCGGCGTCATCCACGCTCACGGCTTCGCGCTGATTGAGGTGATCGAACAGCCACCGCATACGGGCCTGCCCCAGGGGGGCCTCCAGCAGCCACGCCATCCATACGCCGGCGACCGGTCCGTCGGTCAGGCGGTCCCACGTCTGTGGGTCTTTAACCAACCACTCGGCCAGTGGCGCTACGCGCCCCACCTGCCAGGCATCCAGCACGGCGCGTGCATCCGCCTCGCGCTGCATGCGCGTCAGGTTGCGCGCCAGCCCCACGCTCAGCCAGCGCGGCACGGCAACAGGCTGGGCAGCGGGCCGCTCTGGGGTGGGCCGCGACGACGGAAAGAACCCCTCCAGCAAGAGACGACAGAAGGCGACACGCACGGGTTCCTCGGGCAGACAGTCAGCCGAGGGCACCACCAAGCGCTGCACCAGGCACCCGGCCTCGACCCGCTGGGTCAAAGCGAGTGGGCCGCAGACGGCCGCCGACACCGTACCGGTCACGCTGGCGGAGGGGCGAATCACGATGCGGATCTCACGATACCGGAAGGGAATAGGTAGACCCAACAGATCCTCGACCCGGCCGACCACCGTCTCGGCCCAGCGTCCCGCTTCAAGATTGTCGAGCGTGCGCGGCCCCACCACGGCAAAGCGGCGCGAGGTGGTACGATGGGTCTTGAGGGCATCCAGGCGCGACAGGTCAAGCGGTTGGCCCCACGCGGGCATGGCCAGCAGAAACAGACCCAGCAGCACAGTGGGGCAGCGGCCCATCGCTCTACTGCCCTACGACCAGGGCAATCGCCCGATCTTTGAGTTCGATCTCCTGCACACGCTTGAGCACGAGCATTTCGCGCTCGCCTTCGAAGAGGTCACGGAAGCGCTGTGCGGTCGACTCGGAAAATGCCGCCGGCAGGGGCAGATGGCCGATCTTGGCGCTGACCACTTCAACCGTGCCGCCCTCGACCGGCTTCAACACCAGGTCGCGTGTGAAGGTGGGATAAAACGTCATCCACAAGATCTTCCAGGGCTTATCATCCTGGTGCATACGCAGTCGGATACGGTCGGGGGTCAGCTCGACACTGAAACCGGATACGCCCAGCGCTTCGACGCGCAACTGATTGAGATAGGCGTTGATGTCAGATTCGCGGAACGCGCTCCCGACCGATTCGGTGCCCTCGGACAGGTGCATGCCGCGCAGCGCCAGCGAGACGCGCTTGGCGCCGGTCTTCGAAGGCGCCAGTCCAAGCGGATCTCCCTCTGGCCAGAACCGGATTCCCGCACCGATGACCAACACGGCGGCCACGAGCAACACGAACCCCGACAGGCTCGAGACCACATTGGTCCGCTTCTTGACCCTCAGGTCGGCCGCCGTGGGCTCGGCCAGTTCGAGCTTCTTGCCGCATCGAAAACAGAAGACGCGGCCCAGCGTATTCTCGGCGCTACAGTGCAGACAGGTGGGCATGGGGTTGACCTACGGGTTAGGGGTTTTCTTGCTTGAAACGGACGACGTCTTGGCGTCCGCAGGCTTCGCCGCCGGTGTGGAGTCGCTGCCCTTCTTCTTGTCCGCAGCCTTGGATGAGGCCGTGGAGGCCGCCGAGCTGCTGGACGCTTTCTGAGCGCCCTTCTGATAGGAGTCGCTGCGGTAATCGGTTTCGTAGAATCCGCTGCCCTTGAAGATGATTCCGGCCCCCGTCCCAATCAGGCGGTCAATCCGCCCCTTGCACTCCGGACAGGTCTTGAGCCGTTCAGCGGTCATGGACTGGAACTTCTCGAAAATGTGGCCGCATTCGCGGCATTCGTATTCGTATGTCGGCATTGATCTTTCCCCTAATAATCAGCCCAAAATGTAGCCTAACTGGAGGGGGAGTGTCAAACGGATGCAGAGCTGCGACTTACGCCCCGGCTTTCTCCGGGGAGGAAGAGTCAACATCCAACAACCAACGCCCAACATCCAACGTCCAAGGAAAGATGAGCATGTTGCCCCTCTTCACTTGGGTGTTGGGCGTTGGATGTTGGGTGTTGGGCGTTCAAATTCATAGGGATTCAGCGGTGCGAGTGCCTTCGCCCATGAATTCGAAACGCTATCCTTAACGCCGCGCAGTTGCCGTTTGCGGTCTATGACGTCAGGGCTTAGAGTGTGGACTGACTAATGGGAGGAACCGAGATGAGCGATACGTACTACGAGACGAAGGACCTGGCGGACTTTCCGAATATCGGAGAGCACGCCCCCGCGCTGGGCGACGCCTTTTTCGATTACTATGCCAAGGCCACCTCGGCCGGCGCGTTGACCGAGCGCGAGAAGACGCTGATCGCCCTCGCGGTCTCGACGGTGCGCCACTGCCCTTACTGCATTGATGCCTATACCAACAAGTGCCTCTCACTGGGCGTGTCCGATGAGGAGATGATGGAGGCGGTTCACGTCGGTGCCGCGATGGTGGCCGGCGACACGCTGGCGCACTCGACCCAGATGCGTAAGATCCTGAAGCAGAAAGAGATGTAGGGAAGGGTGAAGGGCGAAGGATCCCGCGCGCGAGTAGCCAGCGCAACACTTGTGAGATGAAAATGGTCACGCGGTAAGGTACGTTCTTCGTGTACTAGCAATACATGGAGGACGTAGTGACTTACAAACGCGTGACCAGAACAGAACGTAATCTGATTCGAATGTGGCGTCAAGCCGGGTACGGGAAGCGAGAGATAGCTCGGCGCTTGGGCCGTTCGCCGAGTTCGATCTGTCGAGAGGTCGCCAGGAACACTGGCGGGAATGGATACCAACCGCGACAGGCGCATGAAATGGCACAGGATCGGGCCAAACGGCCGGGACCGCGGCGCTTCACTGAGGAGGTGAAAGCAGACGCAGAGAGCCGTCTTCAAGACGGTTGGACTCCCGATATGATCAGTGGTCGCGCTCGGCTTGAGGGGCGGCCTTGGGTGTGCAAGGAGACGATCTACACGCACATCTACGCT
>JABGQM010000027.1 GCA_018648805.1 Verrucomicrobiota bacterium | reverse complement strand
TCATGAACCGAATCCTCCGCCGGGTACCGAGGATCCGGTCAACTGGTATCTGTTGAGCACAATGCGAGTCGACTCGTTGGAGGCTGCGACGCAATGTGTGCGTTGGTATTGCCTGCGTTGGAGAATCGAAGACTGGCACCGCGTTCTGAAATCCGCCTGCCGAGTTGAAGATATCCGTTTGAAGACCGTCGATAGGTTAAAACGCGAAATCGCCATCGACATGGTGGTGGCGTGGCGCATCATGCTGATGACCCTTCTTGGCCGCGAAGTGCCGGAGTTGTCTGCCGAGGTCTTGTTTACGAAATTGGAGATCGAAACGCTACGCTGCTACGCAAAAAAAAAGGACTCAAGGTGCCGGAGAACCTCGGTGAAGCAGTCGATCTGATCGGGAGGCTCGGAGGGCATCTTGGCCGTAGAGGCGATCCCTCCCCCGGGCACTTGGCGCTCTGTGATGGGTATCGCATTCTGCTTACTCTTTGTGAGGGCTTGCTACTGGCACCCCTTAGAGAGGGAGATGGACAATGACTTTTGTGTATAAAAGACAGGGCAAGCTGGCAGGGGGCATTTATCGAACCGACTTACGTATAAGGCTCAGGGCACCGCCCTGGGTAACGTGGACAGGAAGCCATGAGCCCTGAAAGGGCGAGATATAGAAAGGTTGCTGATACATTGGCCTATATCCCGCCCTTTCAGGGCTGAATCAGATTCGTATTCATCCCCAGGGCGTTGCCCTGGGCTGATATATCTCGCCCCGTTGGGGCTTTTCGGACACCGTCTAGACAGGCATTCTGCCTCAGGTGCTGCCGCGATTATGTGGGCTTTGTGTCGCGAACGCCGCCTTTATTCTATAGCGTGTTGGGGTATTATATTCAAGTGCATCGACCTGACCTGAGGATTATGTGAAATGAGCCAACCCAATATTCTCTTCATCTCGACCGACCAGGAGTCGGTCTCGCTGTCGGGCTGCTACGGCAACACCCTCATCAAGACCCCCGCGCGTGATTCTATCGCACAGAACGGGATGCGCTTTGACAACCACTATATCGCCTCGTTTCCCTGCTGCCCGTCGCGGGCCACGATGATCACCGGTCTGTTTCCACATCACCATGGTGTGGTGGACCAGAATATCGTGCTGGAGCAAAGCGTGGAAACGCTGGGCAGCCAACTCAAGCGGGCCGGCTATGCAACCAGCTGGATAGGGAAATCACATCTGGGTGGCTGGTTCGAGCCACACGATGAACCGACCTGTCCACACAGCACGTGCGAGATGACCGACATGGGCTATCAGCTCACGCATCAGACGGGCGGCGCCGGTGGCGAGGACTATGCGCTGAATGGCTTCGACAACTGGATCAGTGGCTGGACCGACTACCGCAACTATCTCCAGACCACCGACCTGCCGGACGAGATCAAGCGCGACCGCTGGGTAGGGGGGCATGCCGTCATGGAGACGGCGCGTGACAGCGAGCACGCCTACAGCCGACTCACGGCCGAACATCACATGGCGCACTGGATGGCAGATGAAGCGATCAAGGTGATCGAAGGGGCCAAGGAGTCGGAGCAGCCCTTCTGCCTGAAGCTCGCCTTCTATGCGCCGCATCATCCGGTGGCGCCGCCAAAGCCGTATGACACGATGTACAGCATAGATGATATTGAGCTGCCCGAGAGCTACGCGGCCGGCACTGACGCCAAGAACATGCCGGGGGTTCACGCCGAATGTGGACATAACAGGCATGTAGCAAGCATTTGGACGGATGAACAGGCCAAAGGCTATCTGGCACGCTACTACGGGTATGTCAGCTATACCGATGACCAGATGACGCGGGTTCTGGAGGCGCTGAAAGCAACGGGGCAACACGACAATACGATCATCGTCTTCACGAGCGACCACGGCGACATGCTTTGCGAGCAGGGCATGATCTATAAGCATCCCTACTGTGGCTACGATACACTCATGAAGGTCCCTATGCTTGTGCAGTGGCCTGATGGTCTGCCGGCGGGAACGGTCCACGCGGGGCTCTCCAGCCATGTCGATATTGTGCCGACACTGCTGGCGCTCGCAGAGGTGGAACCCAGCGCGGCTTCCGATGGCGTGAGTCTGGCCGATGTTCTGCGGGGGAGCGCGGACTCCGCCCGGGATGAGATCTTCGAGGATGTCTACAACCGCGGCTACATGACGCGCCAGGGTCCATGGAAGTTTGTGCTCAATGCCGGGCTGACGGGCGGAGAGGCGGTCCGCAAGCTCGATGAGCTCTATAACCTCGAAACCGATCCCGGCGAGGTGAGCAATCTCGCGGGCAAGCCGGAGCAGGCGGCCCGAGTGGCAGAGATGAAGGAACGGGTTCTTGAATGGCTGGCAACATCAGGTCATCCGTATGCAGACAAGATTCGGCAGGCCGCAGAGCTGCCCGTGAGTGGTGCGCTTAACCGTACACTTCTTCGCACACTTAACCGCCACACTTAGTCGGATACGCTTAAACGACTCTCTTGCAACGGCTAACGCCATGACGAGTAAGCAGGTCGGTTAAGGGTATCCGAGTAAGGGCGGCGAGTAAGAAAGCGGTTAAGTGTAGGGAGACGGGGGGAGAACGGTCGATTGGTCGCGATCCCCTGATAGACAGAAGGTGCGGGCCTTACGGGCATGGACGCTTTTGACAGAAACCTCTATAACAAAAGGACACAACGATGAAGAAAGCTGACGAACGGTTTTTCCAGAAACATTTACCCGCCGAGGAGCTCGTGGTTCGACGCGAGCGGCTGCTCGACGAGGTGGGACCCGATGTCCATGTGCTGCTGCGCGGCGCCAGCGAAGAGCACGGACCGCGCTTCCTGCAGTCCAAGACCTTTTACTACTTTGCCGGGATCGAGACCCCCGGCGCCTTCCTGATGCTCTCCGGCGGCGAGCGCAAGAGCACGCTCTACGTGCAGCAGCGTGATCCTGAGAAGCATCCCGATGATACCGGGGTGGGGGTGGTGGATGCGGCGGAGATCAAGGCCGCGATCGGCGTCGATGAGGTGCGCGATGTCGCGCTATTGGCCGACGATCTGGGTGCCATCAAGACGCTCTACGTACAGGACGCCGAGGATGAGTTTGCCTGCCAGACGCGCTTCGTCGGGGCCGCAAAAGCCCAGCAGAGAGCCGAGAACCCCTGGGATGGACGCCCATCGGCCAACCAGGCCTTCATCAGTCTGGTCACGTCGCGTAATCCTGACATCGAGATCAAGGGTCTGACGCCGATCGTTGCGGAGATGCGTCGGGTAAAGACCGGCAGCGAAATCGAGATGCTGCGCCGCGCGGGCTATCTCTCCGCGCTGGCGACAACCGAAGCGATGCGCATGACCAAGCCCGGGCTGGTCGAGCGGCAGCTAGCCGCCGTGGCCAGTTACATCTACTACACGCACGGCGCAACGGGGGAGGCGTATTCGCAGATTATTGCTGCCGGCAACAACATGCAGTTCGGCCACTACTGGCGCAACGACGCCATACTGGCTGACGGTGACATTGTGCTGATGGATTCTGCTCCCGACTACGCGCAGTACGCCAGCGATATCGGCCGCATCTGGCCGGTGAACGGAACCTACGAACCGTGGCAGCGCGAGCTCTATAGCTACATCACCACCTATCACAAGACGCTGCTCGGTCTGCTCAAGCCAGGCGTCACGAAGGACGGGGTCCAACAGGAAGCGGCCAGGATCATGGCCGGCGTGCTGGAGAAGACCACGTTCTCCAAAGAGGTCTACCGAGTGGCCGCCGAGCGCGTGCTGCAGTCCAACCCACTCTCACACCCCGTGGGCTTGGCCGTGCATGACGGCTCGCCGTACAAGCACAAACCCCTGGAGCCGGGCGTGGTACTCTCCGTGGATCCCATGATGACAGTGGCCGAGGAAGAACTCTATATCCGTAGCGAAGACACCGTGCTCATCACCGACGATGGTGTCGAGAACTTCACCGAATCAGCTCCGCTGGAGTGCGATGAAATTGAGGCCACCATGAAGGAAGCGGGCAGGTTCCCGCTGTACGACACGGCGCTTGCATGGGAGCCCGGCCGCAAGATGTAGGCGGGGGGAGAAATACCCAAATACCCAAGGGAAGACTGGAATACCCAAGTGCTCACGGAACCAAAGTATGAGCAGCATAGAGTGAAGGGATTTTGGAGATGAGAACAGCAACAGGCAGATTCATGATCAGGTGGGGGCTGGTGGCTTGCGCGATCATCGCAACCGGGGCATGCGCCGCGAAGCCCAAGCCGGCACCTGAGGCGAAACCGCTTGAGACAGTGCTCACTCTTGCGGCTAGCTGCGCGGTTCCGTTCCGGGACAATGCCGTGTTGCAGCAGCAGATGCCATTGCCGGTGTGGGGGACGTCGCTCCCCGGAGCCAAGGTGACGGTCACCTTCGATGGTCAGGACAAGACCGCCACCGCCGACAAGCAGGGCCGGTGGCGGGTCGTGCTTGAGACGATGGATGCGGTGAAGCTGAAATCGGTCAACGACTGCCCGGCAGGGAAGACAATGACGATCGTCTGCGCGAAGGACGGCGAGGAGGCCGTCTCGGCGATCACCAATCTGGTAATGGGGGATGTCTGGCTATGTGCCGGTCAGTCGAACATGGCTGGCCGTATGAAGCGCGCTGGTCATCCCAAGAACTACCCAACGAACAGTGTGGTCACGGCTCACTATCCGGCCCTGCGTCGTCTTGATGTGTCCGAGAACAAGTGGCAGATTTGCAGTCCGGAAACGGCTGTGCATATCTCACGGGTGGCCTTCTTCTTTGCGCGCCGCGTGCAGCGGGAAGCCCTTGTGCCCATGGGGCTGATGGTGACCGCCGTGGGTGGTTCAAACATCGAGAGCTGGTTGAACCAGCCCCCTTATGCCACAGGTGGCAATTACACCCGGCTGCTGAGCCCACTGGTCGGCTACGGCATCCGCGGTGCGATCTGGTATCAGGGCGAGAGCAACGAGAAGGATGGTCGCGGCTATCAGCCGAAGCTCGAGTCGCTGATCACGGGGTGGCGGAAGGTCTGGAAGCAGCCGCCTTCGTCGGACTCCGGCGTGCCAGGGGCCGATTTCCCGGTCCACTTCGTGCAGTTGCCCGGAATCGGCCAGTCCACTCTCGAGTACCCCGCCGGCGGCGATGGCCGCGCTGAGATTCGTCAGGCCTACTTCGAGACGCTCGCGCTCAAGAACACCGGCATGGCGGTGACGATCGATATCGGCGCGCCCGGCGAGCATCCGCCCAACAAGTATGACACCGGTGTCCGTTTGGCGCGTTCGGTGTTGCAGAAGGAGTATGGGTTTAAGGATATCACCGCATGTCCGCTCTACACAGGTCACAAAATCAAGGGCAACACCATCCGTGTCTCCTTTGACAACGCGCAGAACGGTCTGATGATTGCGAAGAAGGAGGGCTTCTTGCCTCCCACGCCGACCCCGGATGCGAAACTGCAATGGCTGGCGATCCAGGCCAAGGATGGCACTTGGCACTGGGCCGACGGTAAGATCGACGGTTCTGAGCTGGTGGTCTCCAGTAAGGATGTCAAAGAACCCATCGCCGCACGCTACGCCTACACCCGGCACCCATGCGGCAACCTGCTTTATAACAAGGATGGCCAGCCGGTCGGTCCCTTCAGCACCAATGGGTACGGGACGAAGGAGTAGGGGCTGAGTGAAGGTAGAGCTGTTACTCAGTTTCTGTTGCGGGAAGGGCTCATCTGGCTGTAGCCCGCGCTTGCCAAGCGCGAGGCCCCCGCCGCAACCGACACGTTCATCGTATCTGCCTCGCTCTCGGCGAGAGCGGGCTACATGAGAGGATGGGTAGAGCTTCTTCGGACAGAGACCCTATAGAAACAAAGGAACGCGACTCATGAACAAACCAAACATTATCCTGATCAACTGTGACGACCTGGGCTATGGCGACCTGGCCTGCTACGGGTCACCGGTCAACAAGACGCCCTACCTCGACAAGATGGCGGAAGAGGGCGTGCGCTTCACGGACTACCACGTCATGTCGCCTGTCTGCTCCGCTTCACGCGCCGCCATGCTGACCGGCTGCTATCCTCAGCGCGTGGGCATCAATGGCGTGCTGTTTCCGGGAGATGCCATCGGCCTCAGCCCGGATGAGATTACCCTGGCCGATGTTTTGAAAGGCCAGGGGTACCGCACCAAGATTGTGGGCAAGTGGCATTGCGGCGATCAGCCCGAGTTCCTGCCCACCCATCACGGGTTTGACGAGTACTACGGCCTTCCGTACAGCAACGACATGGGCATTCAGGGCAAGCCTGAGAATCTGCACAAGCGGGTGCCGTTGCCGTTGCTTCGCGATGAGGATGTGATCCAGGAGCAGCCCGACCAGCGCGGATTGACCGAGCGCTACACAGAGGAGTGTGTACGCTTCATCCGTGACCAGAAGGAAGGGCCCTTCTTTCTCTATCTGGCCCACATGTACGTGCATGTGCCGCTCTTTGTTCCGAATCGCTTTCTGAAGCAGGCCGAGAATGGTGGTTACGGCGGCGCGGTCGAGTGCATCGACTGGGTGGCCGGGGTGATCTTCGATGAGCTGCAGCGTCAGGGGCTGGATGACAACACTATGGTGATCTTTACGAGCGACAACGGCTCACGGGCGCGCGGCGAAGGCGGTAGCAACGCGCCGTTGCGTGGCACCAAGTTCCAGACCTGGGAGGGTGGCCAGCGCGTGCCGTGCATTGTCAGGTATCCCGGCAAGGTGCCGGCGGGTCGCATCTGCGACGATCTGGTGACCTCGATGGACTTCATGCCGACCTTTGCGCGCATGACCGGTACCACCGAACCGCAGGACCGCGTGATTGATGGCAAGGACATCTCGCCACTGATCTTTGGTGACGAGGGCGCGACCTCACCTCACGAGAGTTTCTGGTACTACCGCCTCGACAACCTGGAGGCGGTGCGCAGAGGGAAGTGGAAGCTGCATTTTGCCAAGGGCAAGGCTTTCGACAAGGCCGACGAAGGCGTGGACGAGCTCTACGACCTGGACCAGGACATCGGCGAAGAACACAACCTCTTCGATGACCATCCCGAGATTGTCGAAGCTCTCAAGGCCGAGGCCGAACGTGCCCGTCAGGATCTCGGTGACGTGCTTACCGGGGACGAGGGGAGCGGGAAGAGAGAGGTTGGCCGGGTGGAAAATCCCAAGCCGTTGGCAACCTACGATGAAAACCATCCCTACATCGTGGCGGCGTATGATACGCCTGATACGAAGGTGATGGGCGGGTAGGGGTGGGATGCGACGCATGAGCGTCGCATGTTGTAGCCCGCTTTCGCCGAAAGCGAGGCCCGCCTGCGGCGGAAGAGCACTCGATTGAATGGCCGCGCTCTCGGCGAGAGCGGGCTACGTGGGGCGCGACTACGGCGCCCTGGATGAGAAGGATGAGTGACAAGATGAACGTGATCTATATCTATGCGGATGACCTGGGGCGGGGGATGCTGAGCTGTTATGGGCAGGAGCATTTCGAGACGCCCAATATTGACCGGCTGGCGGCCGAGGGGCGGCGCTTCTCAAACGCCTATGGGTGCGCGGTCTGTGCACCGGCGCGGGCGAGTCTGCTGACCGGCTATCACGACTGTCATGCCGGCACGTGGAGCTACTCGAAGGCAGGGATCTACAAAGAGCTCTCCACCGGCGGACGGAGCTATGAGGTGATCCGCGAGCTGATCAACAATACCAGCTTCAATGAGCGTTCGGACGAGGTCTTCCTCGCAGATATCGCCAAGCAGGCAGGACTGGTGACCGGTCAGGTCGGCAAGCTGGAGTGGGGCTTCGCGACGACGCCCGAGCGCCTGGCCAAGCACGGCTGGGATTACCACTTTGGCTACTACGATCACGCGCGCTGCCATGGGTTTTATCCGCCGTTCCTCTGGGAGAACGGTGAGATGGTGAAGATCGAGGGCAATGAACATGCCAGCTGTGGTTCTACCTATCAGAAGGAAACACCTGAGGCCCGTCAGCGCGTCGCCGCGGAGGGCGGACGGGCGGTCTATTCGCAGGATCTCTTCAACCAGAAGATTGAAGCTTTTATCCGCAAGCATAAGGACGAGCCCTTCTTCCTGCATCATCCCTCGCAGCTTCCTCACGGGCCAACGGCGGTGCCCGAGGTCCATCCGGGCGTCAAGGATGCGGCGGCCTTGAGCCTCTGGGAAAAGGAGTACGCCTCCATGATCCTTCGTCTCGACGATACGGTAGGCATGATCTACGGGCTGCTCAAGGAGTTGGGTTTGCTGGAGAAGACGGTCATCGTCTTCGCTTCAGACAATGGTCATGAGTGCGCTTACTACACGGAGGAGGGGCGCTGTTCTGGAGGAAAGAAGACGGTCGACGGACGCAAGATCGATCATATCGACATCAACTACAACACCGCGCTTGTGGGCGACGTTTTCAACGGCAACGACGGGTTTAGCGGCAAGAAGCTGTGTAGCCTCGAGGGCGGCGCGCGTATTCCCTTCATTGTTCGCTATCCCGGTGATACGCAGGCCGGGACGGTGTGCGATCATGTCCTGGCCAACTACGACACCATGGCCACGATGGCCGACCTGTTGGGCGTGGAACTGCCCGAGTGGAAGGACGGCCTTTCATTCCTGCCGGTGTTGCAAGATGCTGAACAGCCGCAGCACGACTATGTGGCCTTTGCGGGTAGCGTGGGTCCTGCCCTGGTGACACCTGATGGCTGGAAAGTGCGCTACCTGACCCCTGTGCGTCGCTTCCAGCTCTTCTACTTGCCCGACGATTATCGGGAGGAGAAGAATCTCGCGGCCGAGCAACCAGAGAAGCTGGAGGAGATGGCCACCAAGCTGCTGCAGGCCTGCGACGGCAACATGTACCACGGCACCTGGGAAAACCATAAGGCCGTGCGGGTGGATGAGTTGCTGGCTGGGTCCGGGCCGGAAGACGCCTTTCCTGGCATGAAGCGGTGGAGTGCGAAGTGAGCCTAACTGGCATGAGCCAACGCTGCTGGGAGCACGACTACTGCGCCCCCTCCTTTTACATGCTCACGATCGTGACTGAGCCGCGGCGCATGTGCTTGAGTGAGGTGGGGGAGATTCAGGGGATTCGGGGGATTCGGGAGCAGGGGGCTGCTCCCGACACCGGACCTGCTGCTCCCGACACCGGACCTGCTGCTCCCGACACCGAACCTGGGGCTCCCGACACCGAACCTGGGGCTGCCGACGCGGGTGGGTTGCTCACGCTTTCGCCCATGGGGGAGGTGGTGCAAGAGGTGTGGCGGCGCACCTCGCGCGTTTACCCCGGAGTGGAGGCCTGCGAATGCGTGGCCATGCCTGACCATTTTCACGGCATTCTGTGGGTGAAGGAGCGCCAAGAGCGCCACTTGGGGCACATGGTGAAGGCGTTTAAGCGGGTTAGCACTCGGGAATGCAGGAGCAAGGGGCTGCTCCTGCCACCGAACCCGAGCAAGGGGCTGCTCCTGCCACCGAACCCGAGCAAGGGGGTGCTCCTGCCCGGTTCAGTGCCGGCAGCTGCCCCTGCTGGCGCGTCTACCCTCTGGCAGGAGGGTTTTCAAGACACCATCTTGTTGCGCAAGGGGCAGCTCGCGGTCATGTCGCGCTACATTGCCGACAACCCACGACGGCTGGCGCTGAAACGGGCCCACCCGGAGTTGTTCACGGTGGTCTCCGATCTCCCCGTGACGCCCGAGCGCTCCTGCCCCGCGATCGGAAACCGGTTTCTCCTGGATCGTCCCGTGAAGCGGCAGGTCCAGGTCTCGCGCCGCATCTCGCAGGAGGCCCTGGCTGACCAGAAAGCGGAGCTTCTCTACGCTGCCGAGCATGGCGCTGTCCTGGTGTCGCCCTGTATCAGCCCTGGCGAGAAAGAGATTGCACGCGCTGCGCTGGATGCCGGCCTGCCGCTGGTCGTGTTGTTGGAAAATGGCTTCTCCCCGCTCTACAAGCCACCCGGTAAATACTTTGATGCCTGCGTGGCGGGCCATCTGCTTATGCTTGCGCCCTTTCCTTACCACCGTGAAAAGCGCACCATTACCCGCGATCAATGCCTGGATCTGAATGACTGGGCGAAGACAGTTGCCGACACCATGCCTTTCGATGACTGAAGACAGAGCGTGACCACAAGGACTATGACAATGACAGACAGGCCCGACCCCTTGCTTACCCGGTGCGAATTCGTGGCAACATCTGCGGCGGCAGGAGCGGCTGTCGCTATGGGCAGCGATTTGAGGGCCGCCGAGACGCCAGCTCGAAAGCCCAACATCATTTTTATCTTTGCCGACCAGATGCGTGCGCATGTGTTGGGGTGCTACGGAAATGAAATCGTCCCTACGCCGAACTTCGACGCGATGGCGCGCGCGGGTACGGTTTGTGACAACGCCATCAGTACCTGGCCTGTCTGTTCCCCCTACCGGGCCATGTTGCTGACCGGTTTGCATCCGATGGCCAACGGTACGGTCTCAAATGATGTCGGCTATATAGACGGCCTGCCCAGTATTGCCACGGCCTGCAGGGAGCAGGGGTATGCGACGGGCTACATTGGGAAGTGGCATCTCGAATGGAACCGCAATCCATTTGTGCCAAAGGACCGGCGCATGGGATTTGACTACTGGGCTGTTAACAACTGCACGCATCAGTACATGGACCACTTCTACTGCACCGATACGCCCGCCAAGATCCACTTCAAGGGATACGATGCTTTCGTGCAAACTGATCTGGCGATCGACTACATCAAGCGGAACGCTTCGACAAGCTCAGCGCAGGCAAATCCTTTCTGCTTGTTTGTCTCCTGGGGACCTCCTCATGACCCGTACAACAAGATCCCTGAGGATTACAAAAAACGTGTTCCTCTAGACAGCATCAAGCTTCGCCAGAACGTGCATGAACGGGAGATCGTCGACTGGCTGATTGCTCGCGACGAGCCCACACCTCAGGTTATCGAGCGGCGCAAGAAGCGCCGGGCGATTCTGGATGACGATGAGCGGCTGAAGAAGGAGCAGTTACAGGGGTACTACGCGCACACGACTGCGCTTGATGACTGCATAGGGAAGCTCCGTGAGGCCTTGAAAGAGGAGGGGATTGCGGAGGACACCATTCTCGTGTTTGCTTCTGACCATGGCGACATGCTTGGGTGTCACAGAATGTCGCTGAAGCAGATGCCCTTTGAGGAGTCGATACGAGTGCCCTTCCTTGTGGAGTACGCCAAGGCTGTTCCCGCCGGCAGGCGGAGCGATGTGCTTGTAGCACCGATCGATATCATGCCTACGTTGCTTTCCCTTGCCGGATTGGCTTGCCCAGCGGTCGATGGAAAGGACCTGGCCGGCGCTATGAAGGGCGGCGATTCTGATCAACAGGATGCCGTGCTGATAACAAAGATGGTGGGTGGGCGAGGGGGCGGTCCCTATTGCTTCAACGCGATCACGCCATGGCATGGCGTTCGTACCAAACGCTACACCTACGTTAATCTCATGGGCTATGGTCCATGGCTGCTTTACGACAATCAAGAAGATCCCTATCAGCTCAACAACCTGCTTGCCCTTCATAGCTCGGAGAGCGACGTAGGGATCGGAGTGCCTGAGCATGCCGAACGGTCCGCTACGCTTGAGAAACGCATGCGTGAACTGATGAAGGACGCCGGTGATCCGGGCGACTCGGACAAAGTGGCGGCCTACATAGCCTCCCGGCAGCCGAAAAAGAAGTAAGACATCCACGGAAGATGTGATCACAACAACAATGAGGGCATCTGCCACGCGTTGCCCTGTTTTGTGTGGAAGGAGACGCGATGAAGCAACCCAATCTTGTTTTCGTTCTGACGGATCAATGGCGCGCGCAGGCGTTCGGCTATGCGGGCGATCCGAATGTTAAGACACCCAACATAGACGCGCTTGCAGCAAGAAGCGTGAATGTCGAGAACGCCATTTCAGTCTGTCCCGTCTGTACGCCGCAGCGGGCATCGCTTTTGACAGGCCGGTTTCCGACAACAACAGGGATGTTTCACAACGACATTTATCTGCCCAAGGAAGAGCTCTGCATAGCGGAGATTCTGAAGGATGCCGGCTATGACACCGCGTATGTCGGCAAGTGGCATCTCGATGGGCACGGGCGTGACGCGTATATTCCGCCGGAGCGTCGGCAGGGCTTTGACTACTGGAAGGTGCTGGAGTGTACCCACAGTTACAACGAGTCCTATTACTATGCCGGTGACGATCCGACGCCGCGACTGTGGGAAGGGTACGACGCCTACGCCCAGACAAAGGATGCGCAGCGGTATATCCGTGAGCACGCGGCTGGCGACCGGCCGTTCTTCCTGTTCGTCGGATATGGTGGGCCACATTTTCCGCACGACAGCGCGCCGGACGAACTCAAGGCACTCTACCCACCGGAAGAGCTGGAACTGCGGCCCAATGTGACGGCTGACCAGGAGGAGCGCACCCGTGCCGAGTTGCAGGGCTACTATGGGCACTGTACGGCCATTGACTCGTGTGTTGGTGATCTCTACAGAACTCTTGAAGATGTAGGCGTAGCCGATAACACGATCTTTGTGTTTACCTCGGATCATGGCGACATGCATGGCTCACAGGGGCACAAGTCCTGGACCAAACAGGTTCCATGGGATGAATCGGTATGCATACCGTTCCTGCTTCGCTATCCCGGGATCCACGACGATGGCCGCACCGTGACCACGCCGCTGACCACCCCGGATATCCTGCCGTCACTGCTCTCTCTTGCCGGTGTTGACATACCCGACAGGATCGAAGGTGATGACTTGTCCGGCCTTTTCACGGGCAAAGAAGAGGACATCGACCGGCATGCCTTGTTCATGGCCGTGGCGCCGTTTGGACCCAAGATTCAGGCTTACCGCGGCGTGCGCAATGCACGCTATACCTATGTGCGCAATCCGGATGGTCCATGGCTGCTCTATGACAACGAGGTCGACCCCTACCAGATGAACAATCTTGTCGACGACCCCGTTCACAAGGCGTTGCGTGATACGCTCGACGCCGAACTGAAGCGGCAGTTGGACAGGAATGGCGACTGTGTCATGAGCAGAGAGGAAGCCGTTGCAAAGTGGGGTTATGACACCAGGGAGGGCTGTGCCATCCCGTATCGTGGCCAGTTCAAGGTCCAGAGCCCCGGACCAGACAGAGGCGAAACCTGCACATTTGCGCCAAAGAGGAGAAAGAAACGTGACTGAACCGCGATCGCAACCCAACATCCTGATCTTCTGCACCGACGAACAGTGCGGGGATCATCTCAGCTGCATGGGGCATCCGGATGTGAAGACGCCCCACATCGATCGCATTGCGGCGGAGGGCACGCTGTTTCGCAACTGCTACAGCAGCAACCCAGTCTGTATGCCTGCGCGAGCGACGATGGTGACGGGTCTGACCAGTCGCGTTCACGGCGTTGTGAACAACGGGTTCGACCTGGACAGGCGCTTTCCCACGCTTCCCGGCATGTTGGCCGATGCGGGCTATCGTACACACGCTGTTGGCAAACTCCACCTCGCGGGCAGGGGTGGCAGAGAGATTACCGAGGATGAAGACGTCACCGTGCACCCCGAGCGACGCATCTACTGGGATTGGCCCGGTCACTGGGAGGGCGCGGTCTACAAGGAGTTCCCGGACAACTACTTCGGTTTCCAGAGCGTGGAATTGGCCCAGGGCCACGTGCACTATATCTACGGGGACTACGTGACATGGCTAGAGGATCGCGATCCCGGCGTATACACGAAGGGGTACAAGAGCAGTAACGCGGATCCGCACCCGTTGGCGATCGATCCGGAGCTCCACTACAACACGTGGATCGCGGATCGGAGCATTGCTTTCATCAAGGGCCTCACCGATCGTAGTCGGCAGCAGTCGACAGCAGTCGACAGCAATCGATCCCCGGACGGTGACTCTCCCTTTTTCCTGTGGTGCTCCTTTCCGGACCCGCATGAGCCGTTCGCGGCGGTGGAGAAGTGGAGTGAGTTCTACGATGGCGTGGATATTGAACTCTCGGAGAACTCGCTGGCGCTGAGTCCTGAGAGTCGCAGCAGCACGATGACGGCACTTGGGCTGGGCACGGAGGTGTATGATCCCGAATTCCTGAAGAAGGCGATCAAACAGACCTACGGCATGGTGTCCCACGTGGATGAGCAGGTGGGTCGGGTTCTCGACTGCCTGGAAGAGCAGGGCATTGCCGATGACACGGTCGTGATGTTTATCTCGGATCACGGTGACCAGCTCGGAGAACATGGGCTGCTGTACAAGAGCGTATACCCCTACAACCGGCACGCGCATATCCCCTTCATCGCCAAGGTCCCGGGCGGGGAGCGCGGAAAAGTCGTTGAGGATGTCGTCAGCATGCTCGACATGGTGCCAACGGCGTTGGATTTGGCCGGTTTGTCGCAGGATCTGCCGGGCGAGGTGCTGACGCCTGTGCTGATGAGTGCTGCCCGCCCCATACGCAAGAACGCACTGGTGGAGCACGATCGTACGGAATCGCCGATTGGTCGGGTCGAGATGCGTTCTCTCGTGCGCAACGACTACAAGCTGGTCCACTATCCCTGCCAGGAAGAGACGCTCCTCTTTGACAGGGCGAATGATCCCCAGGAACTGAAGAATCTGGCCGGAGACCCCGAAATGCAGCCGATGGTTGCAGAGATGTTCAAAGAATTGCGGTCGGAGCTTGCACGCACGGAGATGCCCGCGCATCATTGACGGTTTTAAAGCAGGAAACAGGAGCATAACATGGCGAAGGTAGTGATTATTGGTGGTGGAAGTCTTGTGTTTGCCGGTGGGTTGACTCGCGATATCCTCTCCTATGAGGCGACGCAGGACGCGCAGTTTGTCTACGTTGACATCGACCCCAAGCGCTTGGAACTTGGCGTGCAGTACGCCCAGCGGATCATCGACGAAGGCAAGTATTCAGGGGCGTCGGTCAGCGGTACGCTCGACCGCAAGGAAGCACTTGAAGGTGCCGACTACATTATCATCAGCATTTTGGTCGGCGGGTACGAAGCGATCAAGAGCGAGATCGACATCCCTATGAAGTATGGGATCGATCAGTGCATCGGCGACACCCTGACGCCGGGCGGCATCATGCGCTGCATGCGTACGCTGCCGGAGTTGATGGTCATGGCCTGGGACATCGAGGAGATCTGCCCCGAAGCCGTGGTGCTCAACTACACCAACCCGATGTCGATGCTCTCCTGGGGCTTCCAGGATGCGGCGCCGGAGCTGCAGTATGTGGGGCTCTGCCACTCGGTGCAGGGCACAGTGGGCGAGTGGACCAACCGCCTCGGCCTCAAGCGTCCGGACGTCAACTTCACCTGCGCGGGAATCAACCACCAGGCCTGGCTCTTGAGTTTCGAGGCCAAGGGCGAAGACCAGCTTCCGCGTATCCGCGAGCTGGCCACGGACCCCAAGATCTGGGGCGGCGACACCACCCGCATGGAGTACGTCAAGCACTTCGGTTTTCCGGTGACCGAGTCCAGTGGGCATGTGAGTGAGTACAACTGGTGGTTCCGCAAGAACGCACAGACCATTGCGCAGTACTGCGATGCCGAGAATGCGGTATGGAATGGGGGCCATGGCTTCATCAAGGAGCTCTATGATCGGCCGGACTGGGAGGACCGCATGAAGAAGCGCGTGGCGGATCCGAAACCGCTGAACCTGAAGCGCGGCATGGAGTATGGCTCACAGATCATCAATGCGATCGAGAGCGGCGAGACGGCGCTGATCTACGGCAACGTCAAGAACCACGGCCTGATTGAGAACCTGCCGACCGATGCGATCGTCGAGGTCCCGATCCATGTCGACAGGAATGGCATGCAGCCGATGCAGGTGGGGGCGCTTCCGCCGCATCTGGCCGCCATCAACCGCGCCCAGATCGGGGTGCAGGAGTTGGCCGTGCGTGCGGTGCAGGAGCAGGATCCGGAACGGGTATTCCAGGCGATGGCGATGGATCCGCTGTGTGCCATGTCCTGCACTCTCGACCAGATCCGGGCCATGACCCGCGAGCTGATGGAAGCCCATCGTGAGTTCACTCCGATCTTCAAGGACGCACTTCCCGCCGACCGCGAGGTGCTGTACCCGGAGAAGCAGCAGGAGAAGGAAAAGCATATCGATCCCGGCCAGGCGGACGCCCTGTAGAAAGTGAGCGTGGGAGTATGAACCGCAAACCCAACCTGATCTACATCTTCGCCGACGACATGGGCTACGGTGACGTATCGTGTCTCAACGAGACGTCAGCCTTCAAGACGCCCCAGCTTGACAAGCTGGCGGGGCAGGGGATGCGCTGCACCGATGCGCATTCCAGCTCGGCCGTGTGCACGCCCTCGCGCTACAGCGTGCTCACCGGGCGCTACAACTGGCGCTCGACTCTCAAGAGCGGGGTCACGGGGGGCTATTCGCAGCCGATCCTGGAAGATGGCCGGCTCACAGTTGCCTCGATGCTCAAAGAGCAGGGCTATCGCACCGCGTGCATCGGCAAATGGCATCTTGGGTTGGAGTGGCGGCTAAAGAGCGGCGGGATCGCCTCGACCTACCAGGATGAGGACGAGGTCGATTTTGCCGCGCCCATCACCAACGGACCCATCAATCACGGGTTTGACTATTACTACGGCATCAGTGCGTCGCTCGATATGCCCCCCTACGTCTACATTGAGGACGACAAGGCGACGTCGCTGCCGACCCGACGCATGGAGGGTCTGAGTGGCAAGCAGTACATGCGTGCCGGCCTGATTGGCGACGACTTTGCGCCGGCGGAGGTACTGCCGACGCTGACGGAGAAGGTTGAGGGAGTGATCGATGACTATGCCCGCGAAGACGATCCTTTCTTTATCTATTTCCCGCTGCCCGCGCCCCACACGCCGATCTTTCCGACGGAGGCGTTCCGTGGCAAGTCAGGGACCAACGAATATGGCGACTTCTGTCTACTGGTGGATGATACGGTCGGACGGGTGATGCAGGCCCTAGAGAGAAATGGGCTGACGGAGAATACGATTGTCATTTTCACCGCCGACAACGGTTGTTCGCCGATGGCGGATTTCGATGAGTTGGCGACGTTTGATCACAATCCGAGCTATCACTTCCGCGGCCATAAGGCCGATATCTACGAGGGCGGCCATCGCATTCCGTTCATCATTCGCTGGCCGGAAGGGGTCGCGGCTGGCAGTGCAAGCGACCAGACCTTCTGTCTCACCGACTTGACGGCCACCATGGCGGAAATTACCGGGTACGAATTGCCGGCGACTGCGGCAGAGGACAGTGTCAGCAATCTGTCGATCTGGAATGGATCTGCTACGGCGCCGGTACGCGAGGCCACGGTGCATCACTCCATCAATGGCTCCTTTTCGATCCGCAAAGGCAACTGGAAGCTGGAGATGTGCCCCGGCTCCGGTGGCTGGAGCTATCCGCGGTCTAACCCGGACGAGTGCCAGGGGTTGCCGCCCATCCAGTTGTATGATCTCGCCAGCGATATCGGCGAGAAGGAGAACGTGCAGGACCAGCACCCGCAGGTGGTTGAAGCGCTGAAGGCCTTGCTCTCGACTTACGTCAAAGAGGGCCGCAGCACCCCCGGCGAGCCGCAGCCCAACACCGGCAGCAAGCACTGGCCGCAGCTCCACTGGCTGGCAGAAGGTGAGATGTAGGCATTGAAAGAGCACCTTATAGATAACCACGTCCATACCGAGTTGGCGTATTGCAGCGAGAACATGACGGTGGAGAAGGCGATTGCGCGCGCTCGGGCGGCCGGCCTGGCCGGGCTCACCTTCACGGAACACGCCGGGCAGCTCTATTTCGATCGCAAGCCCTACTGGGGCAACGTCTGGTTGGAGCAGGGCCTCGACGGGGCAGAGGCGGCGCACAACCGCATGCCCGCCTACCTGGAACTGAAGCGGGAGTACGAAAGTGACTTTGCCCGTTTCAGCCTGGAGGTGGAGTGCGACGCGAGGGGCAACCTGCTGCTCAAGCCGGAAGACCGCAAGCCGTTCGACTGGGTCATGGGCACCATTCATGCGCTGTCCGGCTTGAACAAGCAGACGCCGCCGCAGCAGGCGCATCTTGACCAGTTTCTCTTCCTGGTTGAATCCATGGGGAAGGCCGGGGTCCGTGTGCTGGCGCATCCCATGCGCATTTTCAGGCGGGCGGGGTGGGAGGCGCCGGAAGCGCTCTTCGAGCCCACGGCCAAGCTGCTGCGCCAACACAACGTGGCCGCTGAGATCAATTTCCATACCAACGAGCCGCCGGTCGAGTTCGTGCGCTGCTGTCTGGACCTGGGCGTGACCTTCTCGTTGGGTAGCGACTCTCACAATCTGGCCGAGGTAGGAGATTTCGCCAGCCACATCGCTCTGTTGCGAGAGGCCGGCTATGACGGGGAGCTGGCGGAGATCCTGGTGGATACACGAGCTTAACACGCATCTTGCGAGGAAACGTGCGATGAGTAGCCAAGAAGAAACAGATACGCTAAGTGCTGAGAGGCTTCCCACAATCGTGGCACATAGAGGGGCGTCCCGTGATGCTCCTGAGAATACACTGGCCGCCTTCAACCTGGCATGGGAACAGGGCGCCGATGCGATTGAGTGTGATGTCCACCTTACGAAGGACGGACAGATCGCCGTGATTCATGATGCGAACACGGAGCGGGTTGCCGGCACAAAGCTGGTTGTGGCTCACTCCACGTTGGAGGAACTACAAGCTCTGAATGTCGCGGCTTTCCGCGATGACGCTTGCGCACCGTGCAAGGTGCCCGCGCTGCGGGATGTGCTGGCTACGGTACCCTCTGGGAAACATATCTACATCGAGATCAAGTCTGGGCCCGATCTCGTCCCCATACTGCTGGAGCAACTGGAGGCATCTGACATAGACCGCGAGCACGTGGTGGTTATCAGCTTTAACGCTGCAACGCTGCATGCCTGCAAGAGGCTGGCACCCACGTTGAAGACGTTCTTGCTGGTTCAGTTGCAGTTGGATGCCGCGGGGACCCCCCGTCCCTCTATGATGACGCTTCTCGAATCGCTGCTGATGACCAAGGCTGACGCGCTGTCCGTGGGAGGGAGCGTCCCCGAAGCATACGTCGTTGAGCTGGCTGCCAAAGGCTATGAGTGGCATACGTGGACGCTTGATACGGTGGCGGAGGCCCGACAGGCGATCAGAGCCGGGGCAGAATCCGTGACAACAAATATACCTGCGCTCATGAAAGGCGAACTTAAGTGAAACCCAACATCGTATTCTTCTTCGTCGACGACATGGGCTACGGAGATGCGTCTTGTCTCAACCCCGAGGGTAAGATCAAGACCCCCAACATCGATCGGTTGGCCGGCGAGGGCATGACGTTCACCGATGCCCACTCCAGCTCGGCGGTCTGTTCGCCCTCGCGCTACAGCGTCCTGACCGGCCGCTACAACTGGCGCTCCACGCTGCAGAAGGGGATCGTGGGCGTCTACGGCGATTCGCTGATTGCCGCGGACCGGATGACCGTGCCCGGCTTTCTCAAACAGCACGGCTACCACAGCGGCTGCATCGGCAAGTGGCACCTGGGACAGAGCTGGGACTTTGAGGCGACGGATGACGTCTTCAGGGCGGCAACTGGCTTCGGCAAACACGACGGCAGGCTCGCGTCGGACCGTGAGGCGACCCTCGGGGAGCGGGAGCAGTGGCAGCAGGCCTTCGCCAAGCCCACTCTGGGCGGCCCGACGTCACGCGGCTTCGATACCTACTTCGGTGTGGATGTGCCCAACTGGCCGCCCTACTGTTTCATTGAGAACGACTGCACGGTGGGCGTGCCTTCCGAGTGGCTGCCGCAGCGACTCTGCGGCGACAACCTTGCAAGCCATCTTGGCCCGGCGATGCCTTACTGGCATTTCGAGCAGCTCCTGCCCACCTGGGCAAAGAAGGCAGATGGCTACATTAAAGCGCGCGCCGAAGCCGATGAACCGTTCTTTCTCTATTTGCCGATGACCTCCCCGCATACCCCCCTGTCGGTGAACAAGCGGTTCATCGGAAGCAGCGGACTGAACAACCTTTACGCGGATCTCGTGATCGAGACCGATGATGTCTTCGGGCGTGTTCTGGATTCGCTGGAAGAGCATGGTGTCGCGGACAACACGCTGGTCATCTTCGCCAGCGACAATGGCTGTGCGCACTACGTCGGTGTCGGAGACGTCAGCCACGGACATTGTGAAGCAGCGATGGAGCCGCAGGGCCATTTTCCCAGCGGCCTCTATCGCGGCTACAAGTCCGATGCCTGGGACGGCGGTCATCGCATTCCCTGTATCGCGCGCTGGCCGGGTGTGATTGAGCCGGGCAGTGAGAGCGACGAACTGGTATGCCTCTCGGATCTGATGGCCACCTGTGCCGAGATTGTCGGGGACAAGCTGCCGGAGACCGCTGGCGAGGATAGCGTCAGCCTGCTGCCGCTGTTCAAGGAGCCGGGCACAGAGATTCGTGAGCACGTGGTGCATCACTCCATCACCGGCAAATTCGCTATCCGCGACAAGCAGTGGAAGCTGGTGCTCTGCCCGGGATCCGGCGGTTGGAGCGCCCCCATTGACCGCGAGGCCGCAAAGGAGGGCTTGCCTCTGGTGCAGCTCTACGACATGCAGAAGGACCCCGGTGAGACGACCAACCTACGTGAGCAGGAGCCGGAGAGGGTCAAAGCAATGCTGGCGCTTCTGAAGCAGCTCGTGGCCGATGGACGCAGCACGCCGGGCGCGCCCCAGCAGAACGATGTGCCGGTCGATATCTGGAAGCTGGAGACGATGCCCTCGGTGGATCCGCGGGCTTTGGATGATTACTAGAAAGTCGTGACAACATGAAGAAGCAACCCAACATCCTCTTTGTATTCGCCGATCAGTGGCGCGCGCAGGCCTTCGGCTATGCCGGCGATCCGAATGTGAAGACACCCCACATTGATCGCTTTGCGCAGCAGAGCGTGAATTTCGACAATGCGGTATCCGGCTGTCCGGTCTGTACCCCGTACCGGGCCTCCCTGATGACGGGGGTCTACCCCAACCGACACAAGCTGATGGTGAATGATCAATGCCTGGCTGAGCGCTACGACGGGCCTTTCCTGGCTGAATGCCTGAATGAGGGCGGCTATCAGACCGCCTATATCGGCAAGTGGCATATTGACGGCAAAGGGCGCAATACCTTCGTCCCGGCCGAGCGCCGCCTCGGGTTTTCCTGGTGGAAAGGTTTTGAGTGCACGCACGACTACCAGGATTCCTACTATTATTTCGGTAATGATCCCCGTCCCCACAAGTGGGAGGGATACGATGCGGATGCGCAGACCGATGAGGCTTGCCGTTTCCTGCGCGAGGAGGTGGGCGAGCAACCCTTTGCGCTGTTTCTCTCATGGGGCCCGCCCCACAACCCCTTCGGAACGGCTCCTGCGAAGTTCGAGGCCATGTATGACCCGGCGACGATTGAGCTGTCGCCCAATGTGCCCGACGACGCGGCCGAGACGGCGCGCAAGGAGTTGGCCGGCTACTACGCACACTGCTCGGCGCTGGATGCGGCTTTCGGGCGGCTGGTGGATGCTCTCGAAGCCACGGGTCGCGACAAGGATACCATCGTGATCTTTACCTCAGACCACGGGGACATGCTGGGCAGCCAGGGCATGTCCCGTAAGCAGAAACCGTGGGCGGAGTCACTTCGGGTCCCGTTCCTGGTACGGCATCCGCAGGTTGCCGAAGCGCGCACGCATCATACCCCCATCGATGCCCCCGACATGATGCCGACGCTGCTCTCCTTGTGCGGTGCGCCGATTCCCGAGGCCGTGCAGGGCCGGGATTTCAGCGCCACCATTGTCGATGGCACACCATCCGGAATCGACCATGCCTTGCTGGCGCTCTATTTGCCCTTTCACGAATGGCGTTACAACAACGGCGGGCGTGAGCTACGGGGGTTACACAATGAACACTATACCTACGTGCGCACATTGGAGGGGCCCTGGCTGTTGTACGACAATCTGACGGACCCTGCTCAGCTGGCGAACCTCGTTGCCGATCCTGCCTATGCCGATGAGACCAAGCTGATGGACGCAGAACTGTCCCGTCGGCTGCAAACGGTGGGCGATGATTTTGTCCCCGGGCCGGAGATCATCAAGCGCGAGGGCTATGCCCAGCACCCCAACGGCGCGATCGCCATTATGCCCTCGAATTTACCGAAACCCCATGAGGACTGACGTCACGCAAGAGGATAGGCATGAACCTGCTCTTTATCTTTACCGACCAACAGAACCGCTATGCATTGAGCTGCATGGATAACCCCAACGTCGAAACCCCCAACCTGGACCGGTTGGCGGGGCAGGGGGTGCTGTTCCGCCGCTGCTATTCCAACGACCCTGTCTGCGGTCCGTTTCGTGGCTCGCTGGTGACCGGACAATACACCAGCCGCTGCGGGGTGAAAGGCAATGGCATGCCCCTGCCCACGGGGACCACCACCTTCGCCGATGCTTTCAACGGAGCCGGCTATCAGACCGCCTGGGTGGGCAAGTGGCACCTGGGTGGTAACGGCAACGGGCCGATCCCCCAGGAGCTGCGCGGTGGTTTCCAGCGCTTCAAGGGCTATCAGTGCTACAACGGCTTCTACCAGGATGTCTGTTTCTATGATGAGCAGAACGAAGAGCATCGCTATGACTATCACCGGACCGAGGTGACGACCGATATCGCTATCTCCGAGCTGGAGGCGATGACGTCGCAGGACAAACCGTTCATGCTGATGATGTCATACCAGGCGCCGCACTATCCGGAGCAGCCTGCCCCTGAATATGCGACGATGTATAAAGGCCGTGAAATCGTCCGGCGGCCCAACTGTCAGGATGTGGATCCCTTTACCTGGACTTGGTCACCCCAAAGCCCGCGCCCGGTTGAGAACGATCCCGATTTCCAACGCTACGGCAACGACCTGGATGAATACATCCGGCTCTACAACGCCATGTGCACCCAGATTGACGCCAATGTGGGGCGGTTGATGGAGACACTCGAGCGCCTGGGGGTCGCGGACGACACCATGATCGTCTTCACGTCCGATCACGGCGACATGCAGGGCAGTCACGGTCTCAAGAACAAGTGTCTGCCGCACGAGGAGTCGGCCGGCATCCCGTTGATCATGTATGTTCCGGGCCAACCCGCAGGCCGAGTCACCGATGGACTGGTCTCCGGCATCGACATGATGCCCACCTGCCTGGAGCTGGCCGGTATCGACCCGGTTGACGGTGTGGATGGCCAAAGCATTGCTCCCTACCTGCGCGGCGAAACCGACGACACCTGCGCGGAGATCTTCTCCGAGCGCGGCGACTGGTGCATGATCGTCGCCGATGGCTGGAAGGTGGCGGCCGAACGTCAAGACGACGGCCTGGCCCCAGCCCTGATGACCCATCTCGACGAAGATCCCTACGAATTGAACAACCGTGCCGAAGATCCCGCCGTCGCCGATCGGCGTCAACGTATGCTCGCCCGTCTCACGGCGTGGGACCGGGATGTGCGCGCGATTGACTAAGACAGGGCGCTAGCCGCGCTAAGGAGACCACCAGTGACTGAGTTCTACACACCTGAGAAGGACAAGCAGGAGCCTGCGCCGCAAGGGGCGCCCAGTGAGGCGTTGCCCGCGGTGCTGATCATCGGCGATTCCATTTCGCAGGGCTACACGTGGCCGGTGAACGCGTTGCTGGCCGGACAGATCCATGTCGATCGCCCGAGGGCAAACTGCGGCGATACGAAGGCGGGACTGGAGTCCCTCGACACCTGGCTAGCGGGGCGTCGGTGGGATCTGATCCATTTCAACTGGGGCCTTCACGATTTCTGTCACCGTCATCCGGACTCAGAGGTGTATGGCAACCGTGACAAGGTGAAGGGCGCCATCGCGGTGACGCCCGAGCAGTACGGCGAGAATCTCGAGACGCTCGTAACACGCCTGGAGCAGGCGGCTGACCGCTTGGTTTGGGCCAGCACCACGGTTGTGCCGCCGGATGAAGCCGGCCGTTTCGAGGGCGATGTTGTGTGCTACAACGAGATTGCGGCCGAGATCATGCAGCGCCATGGCATTCCGATCAATGATCTGTATGCCCTGACGGCAGGCTTCGCGCCATCCATGTTCATCGGCCCGGGTGATGTACACTTTGCAGAGGAAGGTATGGACCTGATTGTGAAGCAGGTGGCGGCATGCATTGTGGCGCAGCTCGCCAGTAAAGGAGGAGAATGATGGCAACGAACGAAACAGGTACATTGGCAGGTAAACGGCCCAATGTGATGCTGGTGGTGATGGATGATATGGGCTTCTCGGATCTGGGCTGCTACGGCGGCGAGATCGAAACCCCGAACGTGAATCGTCTCGCCAGGAACGGCGTACGCTTTACGCAATTCTGCAATACCGGTCGCTGCTGGCCGACCCGGGCCGGCATTCTGACCGGCTATTACCCGCCGCAGGTATGTATGGACCCACCGCGGCCTGTCTTTCGCCCCGCCTGGCAGCGCATGATACCGCACTACATGGGCGCGGCGGGCTACCGCAACTACCACTCCGGCAAGTGGCATGTGTTCAACACCCCGGATCCGGAAGCCGACGGTGGGTTCGACAAGAGCTGGGGCTACGATATTGAGCAGTTCCATCACTTCTTTCACCAGGAGGATGGCAGCACCACCTTCTCAGCAACCGCGATTACGGATCACGCCCTGGAGTGCTTGCAGGAACACCAGGCCGATCACAAGGGCACGCCCTTCTTCCACTATGTCTGCTACACCACCCCGCACTTTCCGGTGCAAGCCGAGCAGGTGGATATCGACAAGTACATGGACCGCTACGACGAGGGGTGGGACGTGATGCGCAAACGGCGCTGGGAGCGGATGCGCGAGATGGGCATCGTCAACTGCGAGCTCTCGGAACGCGAACCGGACGTGCCCGCACCGCACTATCTTGCACACAAGGAAGAGTGGGATAAGCAGTATGGACCGGGGGAGATCGAGTATGCGGTACCATGGGACTCCCTGAACGATGAGTCGAAGCGTTTTCAGTCCACCAAGATGGCGATTCATGCGGCCATGGTCGATCGCACCGACCGCGAGCTGGGGCGCCTGCTGGACCAGCTCGAGTCCATGAACGAGCTGGATGATACGCTAATCCTCTTTCTTTCAGACAACGGGGCCAGTGCGGAGATGATGATCCGTGGGCAGGGGCATGATCCTGACGCACCCGCGGGCTCGGAGATGACGCACCTCTGCCTGGGACCGGGCTGGTCGACCTGCAGTAATGCGCCTTTCCGGCGTCACAAGATCTGGGTGCACGAAGGCGGGGTGGCCACGCCGTTGGTGGCATCATGGCCGAATGGGGTTACGGCGCGTGGCGAGCTGCGCCACGACATGGGGCATGTCATCGATTTCCTGCCGACCCTGATGGAGGTGGCCGGCGTCTGCCCCGAGGACAACCCCCTGCCTGAAGGCGCTCCACCGCTGCCCGGAAAGAGTCTGCTACCCTCCCTGGAGAAGGACGGCAGCGTGACGCCGGACCACATCTACTTCCACCATGAAGGCAACCGGGCCTTGCGTGTCGGCGATTGGAAACTGGTCAACGAGTCCAAAGTGAATCGCGGCACCAACGACAATCCGTGGGCGCTCTACAACCTTGCCACCGACCGCTGCGAAATGGTCGATCTGTCGGCTGAGATGCCGGAGAAGTGCAAGGAGATGCAGGCGCGCTGGCAGGCGTGTGAGGACCGGTATCGCAATCACCCCGAGGCCTAGCATGACACGTCCCAACATCGTGCTGATTACCGCCGACGACCTGAACTGGAACTCGGTGGGGGCCTATGGCTGCCAGACGCCGGAGGGCACACCCAACATCGATGCGCTGGCGGCCGATGGGGTGCGGTTCAACTATGGCCACGTTACGATTGCCGTCTGCCAGCCCAGTCGCGGTGCCCTGATGACCGGACGCTATCCGCACAAGAGCGGGCAGGAGGGGTTCCATTACATCAACCACCGCCACGATGTGCCGCTGCTGCCGGCGGTGCTGCGCGAGGCGGGGTACATCAGCGGGATCATCGGCAAGGCGTGGCACTCCACACCGCGGCAGGATTTCAAATGGGACCTCTACGAGGATATGGAAGATCTTGGCTGGGGGCGTGATGCCGAGCTCTATCATGGCCACACGAAGCAGCTCATCGAGATGGCGCGGGAGGCCGACAAGCCCTTCTTCCTGATGGCCAACTCGCACGATCCGCATCGACCGTTTCACGGCAATGATGACGACCTGCAGGGCAAGCAGGGCATCACCTATCCCGGACCCTCGCGTGTCTATGACCCGCAAGAGGTCGAGATCCCCGGTTTCCTCCCTGATCTGCCCGCGGTGCGAAGAGAGATGGCCGAGTATGCCAGCAGCGTGCGGCGTTGCGACGACACCGTGGGCCGCATTCTGGATGCCCTTAAGGACGCGGGTGTCTATGCGAACACGCTGATCATGTTTATCTCCGATAACGGCATGGCCTTTCCCTTCTCCAAGACCAACTGCTATCTGCACAGCACCAAGACCCCATGGATTGTCTGCTGGCCGGGCAAGATTGAGAAGGGAAGCGTGGACAACGACCACTTCATCAGCGGCATCGACTTCATGCCGACCGCG
Source organism: Verrucomicrobiota bacterium (assembly GCA_018648805.1). Lineage (GTDB taxonomy): Bacteria > Verrucomicrobiota > Kiritimatiellia > UBA8416 > JABMPJ01 > JABMPJ01. The sequence goes on along the minus strand of JABGQM010000027.1, from coordinate 36,181 downwards.
CTGGAGGTGGCCGGCGCCACATGTCCGGAGGGAGTTGACGGCACGTCGTTTCTCTCGCTGCTTGAGGGTGCCAAGGATGCATCACGTGACCGCGTGTTTACCCAGTTTCATCAGACGGCCATGCGGCGCCGTTATCCCATGCGCTGCGTGCAGGATAGGCGCTTCGGTTACATTTTCAATCCCTGGTCGGATGGCGATCGTGCGTTCGAGAACGAGTCGCAGGCCGGACGCACTTTCAGGGCGATGCAAGCCGCCGGGGAGAGCGATGAGGTCATCGCCGAGCGCGTCGAGCTGTTCCAGCATCGCGTTGTCGAGGAACTCTACAACTTTGAGGACGATCCGGATGCACTGGTGAACCTGATTGACGACCCTGGTTACCAGGACGAGGCCAACTGCCTGCGTGGCGAGCTGGAGGCATGGATGGTGGCGCACGGCGACCTCGCCCTGGACGCATTCCGAAACCGGCACTCACCTGAAGCCCTGGCCGCCTTTATGGACGAGCAGGAGATCCATGGCCGCAAGCTGTGGGAAGAGGGGAATCGGGACCATGACGCGGCATTCGTGTGAACGTGCGATCCTGGTCAAAGCGAGGATGACGGTGTGTGAACAGGACAACATAGGCGCCTGGCCCAACGGGTGCACGGCTTCCCCGGGAGACACGACCTACTTCATCGACCCGGCATCCGGTTGTGATGAGCGGTGCGGAACGGAGAGGGCTGAAGCGTGGTGTACCTTTGCGCCGCTGAACCGGCTCTGTCTGGCGCCCGGCGATCGGGTGGAAGTCGTGTCGCCTGGCTCTTTTAACCAATCGTTGGCGCTCACGGGGAGCGGTACGGCCGCATCGCCGATCAGGGTTCACTTCGCGCCGGGGCGCTATGACATCTATCCGGCCAATGCTCATAGACGGCGCTACAACATTTCCAACTGCAACGACGATGCGGATCACGATAAGGCGATCGGGATTCTCATCGAGAACGCAGCGCACCTGTCCATAACCGGCCCTGGCGCACGCATTGTCTTCCGCGGTAAGATGATCGAGGTCTGCATTGATCAGTCGGAGACGATCACCGTCTCAGACCTGGACTTTGACTACCATCGGCCCACGGTCTCGGAATTTACCGTTACAGCGGCTACGGAAACGCACGCCGATCTGGCCGTACACAAGGACTCCCTTTACTCCATCAAAGACGGCCAGCTGCTGTGGCAGGGCGAAGGGTGGACCTACGAGACCGGGCTTGCGCAGGAGTTGATACCGGAAACGGAGGAGGTCTGGCGTCGACCCGACCCGCTCGTCGGCTTGCGTATGGAGGAGATCGCGCCGTTCCGGCTGCGCGCACACGGGGCGCATGACATGGTTGCCGGCCGGGTCTTTCAGTTACGCGATACGTTCCGTGACTGTGTTGGCGTATTTGTACGTCGTAGCAGGGGCGTCACCTTCAGCAAGATCAATTTCTACTTTCTGCATGGTATGGGCGTGCTCTGTCAGTTCTCGCAGGATATCACGCTCGAGGCCGTGCGCATCGCCCCCGAAGAGGGGAGCGGAAGGACCTCGGCGGCCTGGGCCGACTGCACTCATTTCTCCGGTTGTGGTGGCAGGATCGTGATGAAGGATTGTCTGCTCTGCGGAGCGCATGACGATGCGGTCAACGTGCATGGGACGCATTTGCGGATTGTCGAGCAGGTCAGTGACGACCAGATTAGGGTCCGCTTCATGCATCGCCAGACCTACGGATTCATGGCCTTCAACCCGGGTGATGAGATCGAGTTTGTACGATGGGACTCCCTGGCGCCGTTCGCGAGCAATCGCGTGTCGGATGCCGCGCTGACCGACCCCCGGGAGCTCCTGTTGACCCTTGAGCAGCCGGTGCCAACCGACTGGCATGCGGATGATGTGATCGAGAATACGACCTGGGCGCCGGAGGTCGAGATCAGTGGGTGCACGGCGGTGCGCATACCCACACGCGGTTTCCTGCTGACAACCCGCCGCCGGACGGTGGTGAGCGACAACAGCTTTGTTCGTCTGCGCATTGGGATTCATGTTGAGAGCGATGCGGAAGGGTGGTTCGAGTCCGGCAGTGTGCGGGACATGACGATACGGGGGAACCGTTTCCTTGACTGCAAACGAACGGCCGTTTGTGTCAGTCCGCATTTCAGCAAGCCCAATGACTCGGTACACCGCAACATCAGGATCACGGACAACGAGATGGTCGTGCCGGAGAAGGGCAGTGCGATAGAGGTCAGCGGGACGACGGGGTTGACCGTCACCGGAAACCGGATCCGAGCGGCACTGACGGGCGATCATGCGACGATGTTTCAGGTGACAGGCTGCGCGGACGTGCAGATTGAAGATAACAGACTCAAGGGATAACCAAGTATGACATCAAAAGAACGAATTCTGGCCGGCTTACACGGTCAACCGGTTGATCACACCCCATTCTCGCCGTTTCTGGCCTATGTCTGGGAGTACTTTCCCGCAGAGGTCCAGGAGGCCGGACAGCTGGCCTTTCATCACGCGATCGGGGCGGACCCGCTCTGGCGCGGCGCGGCCTGTGCGGTGAAGGCGATCATGCCTGACGGCGTCGAGCGCAAGGTGGTGGAAGAGGGGGATCGCGTGGTGACGCATGTGACCACACCGGTGGGCGGATTCCGCTTTGCTCACGCGAAGAGTGCCGCCGCCAATACCAGCTTCTGTATCGAACATCCGCTCAAAACCGAGGAGGACTACAAGGTCCGCCTCTGGATGGAAGAGAACACAAGGTATGAGCCGAATCCTGATGCGGTGGCGGCTCACCTGGCGGGCAACGGCCGCGAGGGACTCACCCTGGCGCAGCTCATTCCGCGGTGCAAGTCGGCCTACCAGGATATGGTTGAGTTCTTTGTCGGCACCGAGGAGTTGGTTTATGCGCAGATGGATTTCCCCGATACGGTGCGTAGCCTCTGGGAGCAGATGGTGGCGAACGATCTCAAGGCCGTGGAGCTGTCGCTTCAATCGGACTACGATCACTTCCTCACTTTCGAGGACTCCAGTACGCAGAACTACTCGCCGACGCAGTACGACGAGTTCATCGGCAGCGAGATCGGCCAGTGGTGCAAAATGCTCGATGGTGCCGGCAAACATTATGTCCAGCACGCCTGCGGCCACGTGGCGGCGCTGACCGAGCGGATGCGCGATCACGGCGTCTTCGCCATCGAGAGCATCTCACCGCCGCCCACCGGAGATCTTACCATCAAAGATGCCCGCGCCATGGTGGGCGACAGCATGGGCATCATCGGCGGCATCGAGCCGACGCAGTTTTTGAACCTGCATGGGGACGAGCTACGCCGCTACACCGAAACGGTGATAGAGGATGCGCAAGGTGGCCCCTTCGTGCTGGCCAATTCTGATTCATGCCCCCCGGGTGTCACCGTGGAGAAATTCAAACTGGTTGCGGATGTGGCCAAGGCGTGGCGTGCTTGATCTGCACGGTTGCTATTTCTGCAGAACTCTGGCGGGCCGAGCCCCGGTGCTCCTGTTCGACAGGCGGAGGACGTAATGAAGGACTTGGAGGAACATCGAATGTCTTTGGATAAAGATCATCCCATTCTCACCATCGGCCTCGTCGCCGATCTTCACTACGCACCCATCACGGTGGGCACCCGTTACTGCAGCGAGTCGTTGACCAAACTACAGGCAGCGGTGGAGGATTTTCAGACACGCGATCTCGATCTCGTGGTCTGCCTCGGGGATGTGATTGATCAGAGTGAGACGGTGGAAGGGGAGCTGGGCTGTATCCGCGAGGTGAGGGAGTGCCTGGACGGCCTGCCGGCCGCGAAACATTTTGTGCTCGGTAACCATGATGTCAGTGAGCTGACCAAGGGGCAGTTTCTGGCTGCCTGCGGGCAGAAGGCCTCCTATTACTCTTTCGACTGCCGAGGCGTGCACATCGTCATCCTCGACAGTAATTTCAACCCCGACGGTACGTCATTCGCTCCCGGGAATCTCGAATGGAACGATGCCTGGATCGGCGACAAGCAGATCAGCTGGCTCAAGGATGACCTTGCGGCGTCGGAGGCGATGCCCGCATTGGTCTTCTGCCACGCCAACCTTGATCACCGTGTTTGCAAGAACGGGGAGCTCAACGGCCACATTGTGAAGGATGCCGTCAAGGTGCGCCAGGTGCTGGAAGCTTCCGGCAATGTCAAAGCGGTCATCCAAGGTCATGACCATGGCGGACAGCAATCGACCATCAACGGTATCCCCTACATCATCCTTCGGGCCATGGTGGAGGGATCGGGGCTTGAGCAGAATGCCTCGGCCATTCTCTCTCTCGGTGCCGATGGCGGCGTCAACCTCGAGGGGTTTGGTCACCAGCCCTCGCTGGATCAATCTCTTCTGGCCCCAGAGACCGCTCTCTTTCTGAGTCCCCCGGTGGTGCAGCATGCCGGCCTGCACGGGTTTACGGTCAGCATTGAGGTGAACCAACTCTGTATGGGGCGTATTGAATGGGGCTTTACGGAGGATCAGCTGGTTTACACGGCGGTGGCCGCGCGTGGCGGGCTCACCCACGCCCATGACTGCTGTTTGGTGATGTCCATCACCTTTGATGAACCCCTTGTCGCGGGGCAGGACATCTACTACCGGGTGGTGGGCGAATCCCTGGCCTATGCCAATGCCTATAGGATCACCCGGGGCGCCCCATTCCACACCGCTGTGCGCAAACTTCAGATGCCCCATGAGGAGTGGGAATCGGTCACCTTGGCCGTCATCAATGACACCCATGGTCAAAAGGAAACTCTCCCCCCTCTGGCCACGTTGGTCGAAGAGGTAGACCCTGATATTCTTGTCTGGAATGGTGACGTCTGCAGGCAATTCAATGAAGACGATGATCCGCACGCCATCCTTTTGCGACCGGGTGCAGACGGATCGACACCTTCATGTGGGGGGTGGGCCTCCAGCAGACCGCTGCTCTACGTCCCCGGTAATCACGATGTACGTGGCCTACGGGCGCGTGAGCTCCCATCCATATTCCCTCCGGGCCCTCACCCCGAACTGCCCTACAACACGGCGCTGCGTTTTGGCCCCATCGCTCTGATTGGCCTGGATTCGGGGGAAGACAAGCCGGATGCTCATCCGGTCTTCGGCGGAACCGCCGCCTATGAGCCCCATCGCTTACGACAGGCTGATTGGCTGGCGACCCAACTCGCCCGTCCTGAGATCGCCAGCGCGCCCTTCAGGATCGCCTTTTGTCATATCCCCTTGCGTGGGCTTCCGGGGCAGGACGACGGCACTAACCTTGACGGTGCCGCCCGTTTCTGTGGGCAGGGGGCTGAACTCTGGTTGCCCCAGCTCAAGGCGGCGGGCTTTCACGCCATTGTCAGTGGACATACCCATCAGTGGCGCTATGACCAACCGACCGAAGAACATCCCATCACCCAGGTGGTGGGCGGCGGTCCGAGCCCCGAGACGGCGACCTTGATTGTGATCGAGGCCAGTCAGGCCGAGCTGACCATCTCAACCCGTAACCTTCAAGGCGAGATCTTGGGGGCTGAAACCTGGACAAAGGAAACGTAACATGCAAAACGAACCATCAGGCGACTATTACGACTATACGAAGACCATGAAACCCGAACGGCCGTGGCTGTTGCCGTGGCATCAGAAGTATGTCTACCGGATTATGCACGCCATGCGCGGCGGGCTGGGTGAGCATACAGCCGATCCGGAGATGACAGCAGGAAGGCCCCCCGAGCACGCCTACGTCTACGGCGACGGCAAGATCGCCACACGCTACCTGACCTTTGAACAGTCACTCGAGGTGATCAAGCGGGTGCATCACCTCACCTGCGGCACGCCGCAGATTGTGTTGCTGACGGGCTGGCAGTATGAGGGGCATGACTCCAAGTACCCATCATGGGCTGGCGTTAACGAGCATCTCAAACGGCCGCAGGATGCCACCGCGCTCGATAGCCTGCGTTGGCTCATCCGCGAGGCCCGTCAATACAACTGCCTGGCCACGCTCCACATCAACATGTTCGATGCCTATGAAGACAGCCCGCTCTTTGATGAGTATGTCGCGAAGGACATCATGGCCAAAGACAAGGACGGTAAGCTTATCGTCGGCAACCGGTGGTGGGGCATGGACTGCTATCACGTCAGTTATACCCAGGAATGGAAGCACGGTCTCGCTCAGAAGCGCATCGACGACTTGATCGCGATGGTGCCGGAGATCCAGGAGAACCACTGTGTTTATGTGGACGCCATGCTGGGTGCGCGCAAGGCCGACCAGAAGGGGCCGATCAGTCCTTACCTCGGTTACAGCAAGGAAGAAGAGGCGCGGACCATGCGTAAGATCTTCCGTTACTGGCGCGACAAGGAGGTCAATGTGGCCGGTGAGCATGTCTGGGGCATCCGCGTCGACCGCTTTATTGGGCTGCAGGCACATACGGCGTCACAGATGGAGCATATCAAGGACATTCCCGATGCGTTGATGTGCGGGAACCCGTCCCATTTCGGTTTTACCACCGTCACCGAGCCCGAGGGTTTTCAGGAGCGGTTCTGGATCGAGTTTCTGCCCTGGTTCGACAAGAACAACCCCAATGGTGGCGAGGCTCTCGAGGCGATGAAGGCTGGCACAGACATCTGCATGCCCGCCCTGTGGTGCGAGGAGCCGACCGTGATCGCCTACAGCAAAGAGGGGTACGAAGAGAAGCGCTGGAAACTGCCCGCCGACTGGAGTGGTGTGGAGAAGGTGGCGGTTGCGCGGGTGACGGGGGATGGTGCGGAGCCGGTTGGCGAGGTGGCTGTGGTGGATGGGTCTGTGGTGTTGAGCGTTGGTGCTGGTGAGGTGTTGAGGTTGAGAGTCGGGGTGTGAGTCGGGGGTTGAGATTCGGGGAGATTCGGGGGAGATTCGGGGGAGATTCGGGGGAGAGTCGGGGCGCGAGCGCCCCTGCTGAGCTAGACCCCTGCTGGGCTAGGGCGGTGAGCCATGGGTAATGTGCGGGTGCGGGGGCATGACTACCGCGCGAAGGGTTACTACTTTGTCACGTTTTGCACGCGCGGGCGGCGGCGGTGGCTGTCGCGTATTGTGGATGGGCGGGTGGTACTGGAGCCGGCTGGCGAGCTGCTGATGGCGGCGTGGCGCAAGATTGCCGAGGAAGACCCCGCCTATGAGTTGGGGGTGACATCGGTGATGCCGGACCACTTCCACGGTCTGGCCATTGCCCGACAGTCACCGAAGTACGTGATTGGCACGCATGTGTCGCGGATTGAGGGACGTGTGTTGCATGCCATGCGCAAGCAGTTGGGTGACCCGGGGCTCACGATGTGGGATGAAGGCGGTTTCTACGACTACCTCTCCCTCGACATGAAGATGCTGCGGGCGTTCGAGCACTACATTGAGGACAACCCGGCCCGCTGGCAGCTGCGCCATGACCACCCTGAGTGGTTTCGCAAGCAGTATGCCTTGCCGCATAGCCGACTCCCCGCAGAGACGACGTGGACCGCCTATGGTGACGCGACGCTGCTGGACCATCCCTGCCTCGTGCCGGTCATCGTTTCGACTAAGATCAGCGAAGCTGAACGCGGTGCCCAGATTGCCCAGATCCTGGATCAAGTGAGGCGTGGCGCCATTCCGGTAGGTGGTTTCATCTCGCCCGGTGAGCGCGAAGTGGCACGACTGGTGACCGAGATGCCGCGGTCACGCATGATCAAGCTTCTGCCGTGGGGGCTGGCGCGCTACAAGCCGAGCGGAGATGTCGCCACACGCTGGCTGGCCAGTGGGCGAGCCTTGGTTCTAACCGGCTTCCCCGATGGCGAGCCGACTGAATGTCGTCGTAAGAACTGTCTATTGAACAATGAGTGGGTGAAACGGATTGCGGCCAGGCAGCCGGCACGGCATGATTGACGATTCTGAACGGGTCTGACCCGAAGAGGATCCGATGTTGCGTTATTGAAAGGGAAATAGTGTGAAGACGTTGAGTGTGTGGGTGGCGGTGTGTGCGGTTGTGTGTAGCGGGTGTGTGTCGATGAAGGGACGGATGGAGATGAGTGGTGAAGATCTGAACGGTGCAGACGGGAAGATTTTCCACGTCAATCAGGAGGCTCAACGCTTTGACCTTCTCAAAGAGACGGTGATCGATCCGAAGACAGATGAAGGGAAGTCACGCCACACGCTTCGCTGGACGGACTCAACCCGGTTCGTCAAGGTGTCGAAACAGAACAGCTTCGAGGGTGTAGAGAAACCCGTGATGGCGCGCTTTCGCAAGCTGGACGAAGAGAATGCGAAGGCGGCCGCCGAGGGAAAACCGTTTATCGTGATGGAAGTGATGCTGCTCGCAGAGAACGAGGCGCTGTCAGACTGGGACAAGGACGACAACTATGTCGTGGGGCGTTTCACGGCGGATCCGAAGTCTGACAGATATCGTGAAGGGACCGTTGAGATCGATGGGCGGTCGACTTCGGTCCGATTGCGCGGGCCGCGTGCCCAGGTCTTCGTCCGCTCCACGTCCTCCGCCGCGGAGATGGAGCAGGGCTTCTGGAAGACGCGTGTGTTCGGGGAGCGACAGGGCGAGGCGTTTGTTGTTGAGAAGATGGCGAATGTTCAGCTTGTGGATCCGCGTGAAGTGGATAACCCGAAGCTGCCGCGGGTGTTGGTGGTGGGTGACTCCATCAGTGTGAACTATCACCAGGCGGCCAAAGAACAGCTCAAGGGAGTGGCCAACTACTATCGAATCGAAAGCAATGCCGGTTCCGTGGATCGCGGCGTGCTTTGCATCGAGCTCTGGCTGGGCGACTACGAACAGAAGGGTCTGCACTGGGACCTGATCCAGTTCAATCATGGCCTGCACGACCTGAAGCAGGTTTACGACAAGGAGTCTGATTCCTACGGCGAACACAATGTGCCGCTTGATGAATACAAGAAGTACCTTGAGCAGGAAATCGAGCTTATGAAGAAGACGGGCGCCAAACTCATGTGGTGCTCAACGACGCCGGTTCCCAGCAAGGGGAATGTCTGGGGCACCCCTCCCATGGGGCGCCGCAAGGACGAGGATCTCGTCATGAACAAGGCCGCGCTGGAAGTGATCGAGAGGCATCCTGAAATCAGGGTCAACGATCTGAACGCCTTCATCCGTGGGTCCAAAGCGTTTGACAAGTGGCGTGAGGGGAACGACGTGCATTTCTGGGGCAAGACAGAGTCAGACCTGGTGGGTAAGGCGGTTGCGGATGCCATCAAGAAGGCGCTGGCCGACTGACCGCAGCAGCACTGCTTGCAGGAGAATGCTGAAGGACCGCGCTCTGAAACAGTTTTTGGTTGGTGTCAATGAGGAGAGAACCATGCCCATGAGTCTGTCGCCAAGTGATGTGCATCAGCATTTGATGAAACAGGTGACGCCGGAGCTGCAGTATGACGGCGGCGATGTGAAGGCGTGGCAGAAGAAGCTGCGCCGCAAGCTGCGTCAGTTGTTGGGCTACGACAACATGCCGAAGGAACGATGTGCGCTGAAGCCGCGCCGCCTGTGGAAACGAGAGCACGCTCTGGGAACCATTGAGAAGATTGTTTTCACGTCGGAACCGAAGGGCGATGTCACGGCATACCTCTGCTTGCCAAAGGATGTGAAGCCGCCCTATGCCTGCATGATCGCCCTGCAGGGCCATAGCTCAGGCATGCATCACTCCATAGGTGTTGAGCGTGAGGATGAGACGAAGGCCATGAAGGTGGAAGGTGACCGTGACCACGGCATACGGTGTATGAAGAATGGGGTGGCGGCGCTCTGCATCGAGCAACGCTCATTCGGGGATCGCCGCGAGCAGAAAGTGGCAGTCGCCAATAGCACGATGTGTCACGAGGCATCCGTGCATGCCCTGATGCTGGGTCGGACTCTGATTGGGGAACGGGTTTACGATGTGGACCGCGGCATTGACTATCTTGCTTCGCGGGGTGACATGAACATGAATGGGATTGGGGTTATGGGCAACTCCGGCGGCGGCACCATCAGCCTGTTTTCGGCCGCGCTGCTGCCGCGGCTCAGCGTGGCGGTTCCCAGTTGCTATTTCTGCACCTTCAAGGATTCGATCATGTCGCTCTATCACTGTACCTGCAACTTTGTGCCAGGCCTCTACAACGTAGCGGATATGGCCGACATCATGGGGCTTTTCGCGCCCAAGCCGGTTGTGATCGTGAGTGGCAAAGACGACCCTATTTTTCCGATCAGAGCGACGCGCAAGGCCTTCAAAGCCCTGCAGAAGATCTATGAGGGGTGCGGTGCTGAAGAACACTGCCATTTTGTCGTGGGTGCCGAAGGGCATCGTTTCTATGCGGACCAGGCTTGGCCGCTGATTCTGAATGAACTTCCTACCGAGGAATAGCTGAGATGACCATGCAGAGCATTTTTCAAAGAGAAGAACCCGTTATCCCGAGGCGGGGCGTGCACCTGGACTTGAAGGGCGTGCCGCCGACGGCTGAGCGCATGGTTGAACTGCTCAAGGTATTCGCGGCTGCGCGCTACAATGTAGTCCTGGTTGAGTGGGAGGATTCCTTCCCCTGGACCGTGGATGAACGTTTCAGAAGTCCAACGGCATACACGTCGGAAGACATCAAGCGATTCTGTGAAACAGCGCGTGAGCTGGGCCTTGAACTGATTCCACTGGTGCAGTGTCTCGGGCACATGGAAAACCCGCTCAGCGTGCCGGGCTACGAGGAGCTGCGCGAAGTGGCTGACAATGAATCAGGGCTCAACCCGCTGGCTCCCGGTGCACGGGAGCTGATTCAGAACATGGTCGATGACGTGCTCAAGCTCATGCCCGACGTGAAGCATTTTCATCTGGGCGGTGACGAGGCCCGGACCTTTGGTCAGAATCCCGAGACCAAGGCCTTCGTCGAGGCGCATGGCAAAGGGGCCCTCTATTTGCACCACGTCGAGCCGATTCTGGACAACCTGAACGCGCGCCATGTGCGTCCGATTCTCTGGCACGATATGATGATTGAGTGGGATAGCGCGGCGCTCACGTCGCTGGCGAAAAAGAGTGATCTTATGCCGTGGGTCTACGGCGGGGATCCTGCTGCTGCGGGTAAGCATTGTAACAGCGATATTATTGATCGCTTCAGTGAGCATGGCTTCACTCTATGGGGTGGGGCGGCCTATAAAGGCGCTGAGGGCTACGATGCCGATGTGCCCGATGTACCTCTGCACGTGGAGAATGCCCTTGCTTGGGGATCGGTCGCGCCGAAATTCAAATTCGTGGGTGTCGTAGCCACCGCCTGGAGCCGGTATGCGGTGGACACGGTGCAGTGCAATCCCATCGATTCCAGTTTGGAGTCGATGCTGATGGTGGCCGTGATCCTGCATGATGGGCAGGCGCCTGAGGGAGGAGTGGATGCCTGCGTCGAGGCGTTGGCATCGGTTGGCGAGAAGGAACGCTTCGAAGCGTGCAGAACGGCCATGCAAAAACTGGCGGATATCCGCCGTCGCGGCTGGGAGTGTGTTCAGGGAACCCGGCAGATGATGGTGCTGGGTAGGATTGACTCACGCCGCACGAGTGCGCGCAACCCTAAACTTGGATTGCATTGGCTGGGAGATCTTGAGGCGGTTGTGAATCAGGCCGATGGCGTGGCCGACGAGGTACGCAGCTGTTTTGCCGGACTGATCGAGGCGGTCTGGATTGAGGAATACCTGGCCACGCGCATCGACCCGCTGCGGGAAGAACTGCACTGCCTGACGGAGACAACCAAACAGTCAAACCAGACCCCAAAGGGGAAATGATGACGCGTTCATGTGTATGGCTTGGGTTTCTAGTAGTGGTGGCAGGGCTCGCGACGGGGGCTTCAGGTGCCGGCGAGGCGGCACTCAAGCTCAAAGCATCTCCCCGGCTGTGGGTGAGTGAAGATACGGCGCTCAATCTCAAAGACAAGCTGCATACCCCCTACATGCAGAGCGAGGCGAAGCGTATACTGGAAGACGCGGACTGGCTGGTCGAGGCCAAGCCCATCGCTCCGGGGGAGGCACGCAGCAACCAGCAGGGGACGCGGGCTATCGCCAGTCATCTGCAGTGCCTCACTTCAGCCTGGGTGTTGACCCACGAGCCCAAGTACCGTGCGGCCGCCATCCGGCATCTGGGCAATTTGCTGACTTGGAACCAGGTCAGTTGTGAAGCGAACCCGAGCATGCCGCATGACAGGCAGATGTTCTTCTGTCTGAGCTATGGGGAGCATGCCGCCGATATCGCGCTCATGTACGACCTCTTTCGTCCGGACATCACCCCCGAGGAGCAGAAAGTCTTCTTCGACGTGCTCGACCGCTTCTACCTGAAAGAAGCGCTCCGGTGCGTGGAGCATCCTCCCTGGTGGGCCAATAAGCAATGGTCCAACTGGAACGGGGTCTGTGCCGGCGGTATGGGCATGATGGCCTTGGCGTTCTACGACGACCGTCCTGAGTGCCGGGAGATTATTCCTTTTGTGGAGAAGTCGCTGGGAGAGTATTTCAAATCGTATATCAAGAATGGTGGTGGCTGCCATGAGGGTACCGGCTACTGGAACTACGGCATGCATTATGCGGTGCGCTACCTGTTGAGTTGGGAACAGGCGACCGGTCAGGAGCACCCGGCCTTCAAGATCAAAGAGCTGGGTATGTCCCTGCACTTCCCCCTCGATTTTACCGGCATCACCTTTGGCGATAACGACGGCTGGCACCCGACCGGTATGTTCTTCATGCTGGCCAAGCGGCTCAACCAGCCCGAGGCGGCGCTGCGGGCCGCCGCCTACCTGCGGGAGCGAGGTGGCGCCGCTCCGAAGGAGAGGCGGCGGCTATCGCGTGTGGCCATAGGGGACAACCTCTATGCGGCGGATGTCATTCCTATAGCAGCGGAGATGGCGACATTGAGGGAGACCCATACGCAGCAAAAGTATCCTGTCGCCCGGGTCTACAAGGGGCTGGGCTGGGCGGCACTGGCGGATGACTCCGCGTTTCCGACGCTGCGACTCGCTGCCCGTGGCGGCTCGAGTCAGATTACCGGACACGGTCACCTCGATCTCCTGGCCTTCAAGTGCATGGTCAATGGTGAGCGGATGATCGTTGACCAGGCCGGCGGCGGCTACAATTCTGTGACCTTTACCGGGTTTGGCCATCACCTCTATGGCCGCAGCGCGGCCGCCAAGAGCACCCTCTTTGTCGACGGCCTCGGCTGTCGTGAGAATGCCGTTTGTGATGTGACCGAGGTCGTGAGTGAGACCGGCCTTCTTGGCATCCGTATCGACGGTTCCAACATCTATTTGCCGCAATGGCGAAGGGGGTTCATCGGGCGCCTCTTCCTGATGGTTGAGAACCGATACTGGCTGGTCATCGATGCGGCCCCTGGACACAGGATGGAGTCGCGCTTTCATACTTATGCTGACACCACTCGTGGATCGGACTGGGTATCCCTGAAGCGTGGCGAAGAGCAGTTGATGATGACCTTTGCCACCCTTGGCGGGGGCGTGATGCAGGAATCCCGCGGCATGCCTACCGCGCCGGGCAGGCAGACGCAGATCTTCCGCTGGATCAGCAAGGGCGCTTCTCATAACAGTCTGCAGGTGACGGCGCTCAATCCCGGCAGCGAGAAGCTGGGGCTTGAACTCCGTAAGGACAAGGGCGGGGTATTGGTCATCAAGGTGAGCGGCGCCGATGGCTACCAACGTACCGTCCGGGTGACGCGCGAGCTGAAGCTAAAGATGTAGAGGAGAGAACACGCATGATAAACTGTGTAAAGAGGGTTTTCTAATGAACAACGGACCATCCGGCGACTACTACGACTACACCAAGACCATGCAACCGGAGCGGCCCTACATACTCCCATACCACCAGAGTCTTGTGTTCCTGACGATGACTTGCACACGTGGCGGGGACGGTGCGGTCGATAAGGTCTATCAGACTTTTGAACAGACTTTGGCTATGACGCGCACGATCTATAACCTGACCCTGGGCGTACCGCAGGTTAACTATCTCGTCGGCTGGCACCACGAAGGCCACGACTCCAAGTACCCCGACTGGAGCGAGGTCAACCGCCATCTCAAGCGCGATGGCGATAAGACCGCGCTGGAGAGCCTGCGCTGGCTGATCCGCGAGGCGCGGCAATACAACGCCACCGTCAGCCTGCACCTCAACATGATGGATGCCTATCTCGACAGTCCGCTATGGGATGAGTATGTCGCGAAGGACATCATTGCCAAGGACGTGGACGGCAACGTCATCAAGGGCAAGGAATGGGGCGGCATGGCCTCCTACCAGATGAGCTATACGCAGGAATGGAAGACCGGCCTGGCGCAGAAACGTATTGATGGGATTATCGATATGATTCCGGAACTCACTGAGGGCGGGACGGTCCATATTGATGCCTTTCTGGGTGAACGTCCGGGACCCGGCCGGGGGCAGTTGATCAGTCCATACCTGGGCTACACGAAAGATGAAGAGCTCGCTACTCAGCGCAAGCTCTTTCGCTACTGGCGGGACCGCGACATAGATGTCACCTCCGAATGGGTCGATGGGCTCCGGGGCGACTATTTCGTGGGCCTACAGGCTTGGGCATGGCATGGCAGCAGCGCCGTCGCAGACCTGCCGGACGCGCTCTATTGCGGAAACCCGATGGAGGATGCAAAGCATCCCGGGTTTGATCAGGAAGGCGGGCTTCACGAGAAGTTCAGGGAGGAATTCTACCTCATGTTTGTGCCCTGGTACTACCAGAACAGCCCTGAGGGCACGGAAGATTCCGCATCTATGCTGGACGGAACGGATATCTGCATGCCGGCCCTCTGGTGCGAGACCCCGACGCTCATCGCCTACAGCCGCGACGGGTATGAAAGCAGGCCGTGGCCACTCCCGGCCGACTGGCAGGGCGTAGCGAAGGTGACGCTTGCCCGGCTGACCCCCGAGGGTGCTGAGCCGCTTGGGGACGTCGAGGTGGTGGAGGGGGGCATCACGCTCTCGCTGGACAAGGATCAGGCAGTCTCAATCACCCCGGCTACTGACCCACTCCAGGCCGAATAGTATAGAGACGGCAGACGGGAAACTTGTGACAGGGCGAGCGAGTCGAAAAGGAGCATGGAATGACGGCTGATACAGGTATTGAAGCGGACGGCATACTGATCGAGGCGGAGTCGTTTGAGGACTTTGGCGGGTGGATATTGGATACCCAGTTCATTTATAGCATGGGGTCGGCGTACCTGAACGCGCATGGACTCGGTAAACCTGTAGCTCCTGCTAAGACCACGGTGACACTCCCTGCAACGGGCCATTGGCACGTCTGGGTGCGTGCAAAGAACTGGGTGCCCGGTGACTGGGAAGCGCCGGGGCAGTTTAGACTCTCAGTCAACGGACAGGAACTCGAGCAGACTTTCGGTGCGGGATCAGGCGAATGGGAATGGGAATCGGGTGGGGCGGTTGAAGTCGGTTCAGGGCCGGTCGAGCTCTCGCTTATTGACCTGACCGGTTTCAATGGCCGCTGTGATGCCATCTTCTTCACGCAAGACGAGAACGCGGTTCCTGACAATAGCTCAGAGCCTATGAATGAATGGCGGCGGCGTTGTGGGCAGGTTGAAGACCGGCCGGACAGCGACGTTGACCTCGTGGTTGCCGGCGGCGGGCTCGCCGGATGTTCGGCTGCTGTTGCGGCCGCACGTGCAGGGCTCAAGGTCGCATTGCTGCATGACCGTTCTGTCCTTGGCGGAAACGGATCTTCTGAAGTGCTTGTGGACCCGTGCGGAAACTTTCCTCCGGGCCGTTATCCTGACCTTGGGCAGATCGTCCAGGAGATAGCTCCCGAGATGCAAGGCGATCAGGCAACGCCGGAACCGTTCGAGGCCGTAGAGGCTGCCCGTCGCAAGGTCATTGATGCGGAGCCCAATCTGGAGCTGCTTCTCGACAATTACGTCTACTCTGTCGAGACGGAGAACAGTCGGATCACCGCTGTGTGGGCTATGAGTTCGCATGGCAAGCAGAGGCAGCGGCTTGCTGCGCGTTTCTTTGTTGATGCTACCGGGCATGGGACTGTGGGTCTGAAGGCCGGCGCCGACTACCGCATGGAACCCGGTGACAGGATGGGGATGACCAACTACTGGCAATGGAGATGGACTGACCATGAAGTCGAATTTCCCGAAACTCCGTGGGCGCTTCAGCTGACTGAGAAGGCGTTTCCGTATCCCGGCGATGGTCCCTGGCTGAACAAGGATGGTGAGGTAGCGAAGATCCAGTTGGATCATCCCTTGTTCTTCTCACCGGCAAAGAAAGGCTATACAGGGCAATGGTACTGGGAGAGTGGTTTCGATAAGCACCCTTTGAATGACCTGGAGGCAATACGCGATCACAATATGCGTGCCGCGTTCGGTGCGTTTAATGCCATGAAGAACCACGGTGCCTACGCGCATCTATACGAGAGGGACAACCCGCACGCTACGGCAGAGCTCTACTGGATGGCCTGTATTGGCGGGCCGCGGGAAACGCTGCAGTTGCTTGGTGACGTTGTTGTAAGCGAGAATGACATTTACGGGGAACGCGATTTTCCAGATGCCTGCGTGCCAGCCACGTGGGGAATCGACCTTCATTTGCCACTGCCTCTGTGGGCGAGGGAGAACCCGGACAATCCATTCATCTCGCGCGCGCACTTCGATGGGCATGTCGACGATTCTAAAGGCAAATGGGCCGAATCTCCACGTCCAGGACTGTGTGGAGAAATGCGCGGCAAGCATGATCCGAAGAAGGGGTACTTGTTCCCGTATCGGTCGTTCTTCTCGCGCAACATCGACAACCTTTTCATGGCGGGTCGGGATATCTCCTGCACTCATGAGGCGCTTGGCACGATTCGCGTGATGAATACGCTCGGCATGGTGGGCGTCGTTGTGGGGCGGGCGGCAAGCATCGCCTGCAAGCATGCGACCACACCGCGTGGGGTCTATGAGAACCATCTCGACGAGCTGCGCGAGTTGCTTGCAAAACCGGGCAACTATCGGCAGAGTGGTGGCTGATTTTCTGTCGGTGACCCCCTGCTCGAGAACGAAAAGGGAGTCTATCCTGACAACGGGTCCAGAACGTTTATATCACTAAGGAGAGCACCATGATTTGCGATAACCGCCGAAAGCTATACACGACCCGCGTTGAAAAGTTTATGAAGCGCCTTGGCGAAAAGGTACTCAGCGACACGATTGAATTGGATGCCACCTTTGGACACTCGGTGGAGCCGGTCTACTTCGATAAGCGTCTTGAGCTTGAGTACAAGCCGATCAAAGAGGGCGCGACGTGGGGCGACGCCTGGGAGAGCGCCTGGTTCTCGCTCAAGGGCACGGTTCCCGCCGCATGGGCCGGCAAGAAGGTGGTGGCCCAGCTCGACTTCAATGGCGAGGGGCTGGTCTTCAGCGGTGAGGGGGTCCCCCTGCAGGGCGTGACCAATGGCAGTGTTTTTGTGACGGCGGGCGGCAGGGATATCTTTCCCCTCTTCGACAGCGCTGTCGGGGGTGAGGAGGTCTCCCTCTGGGTGGAGGCGGCGGCCAACAGTCTCTTCGGTATTAGCAAGGAGCAGGATCCGCCCCGGAATAGCCCCAAGCGCCACGGCTGGTACACAGGCACGGTCAACAAGATCCGCTTGGCGGTCTTCGAGCCAGAGCTCATGGCGCTTAGCCACGACCTTTTTGTGCTCTTCAATCTCTACAGTGCCCTGCCCGAGGATAGCACCCGGGCCATTCGCATTCTACGCGGTCTCAGCAAGGTGGTGGAGGTGTTTGCGGATGATACCGCGAACGCTTCGGCCTGTCGCGAGGTCCTGCGTCCCCTGCTGGAGAAGCAGGCCAACGCCTCGGCCATTACCGCCACGAGCGTCGGTCACGCCCATATTGATACGGGCTGGCTCTGGCCGGTGCGTGAAACGATCCGCAAGAGCGCGCGCACCTATGCCAGCCAGATTGACCTGATTGAGCGGTACCCGGGCTATGTCTTCGGTGCCTCCCAGCCGGCCCACTACGCCATGGTCAAGAAGCACTACCCCGCGCTCTATGAGAAGATCAAACAGGCGGTCAAAGCGGGCACATGGGAGCCTCAAGGCGGGATGTGGGTCGAAGCCGACTGCAATGTGACCAGCGGTGAATCCCTGGTGCGTCAGTTCATCCACGGCAAAAACTTCTTCAAGGATGAGTTCGACTTCGACGTCAAGAACCTCTGGATTCCGGATGTCTTCGGCTATTCCGCCTCCCTGCCGCAGATGATGAAGCGGGCCGGTGTCGACTACTTCCTGACCCAGAAGATGAGCTGGTCCCAGTTCAATAAGTTTCCGCATACCACGTTCAATTGGTGCGGGATCGACGGATCCACGGTCCTCACCCACTTCCCGCCGGAGAACACGTACAACTCCCTGTTTAATCCGAAGGCGATGGTCAGAGCTGAGGCAAACTTCCAGGAGAAGGAGGTTCTCGATGAGATGATGGTGCTCTTCGGTATTGGTGATGGCGGGGGCGGCCCGAAGGAGGAGATCCTTGAGCGGGGTCTGCGCCAGCAGGATCTTGAGGGAACGCCGAAGATCAAATTCGACCGGGCGGATGCTTTCTTCGAACGGATTGCCAAGCATGCGGATGAGATGCCGACCTGGAGCGGCGAGCTCTATCTTGAGCTTCACCGTGGCACTCTCACCACCCAGAGCCGTACCAAGCGGGGTAACCGGATGCTCGAGCAGGCGTTGCGCGAGACCGAGTATCTGCTCGCCTGCGGTGATCTTGCAAGCTACCCGCGGGAGGAGTTGGACGGGCTTTGGAAGGTTCTTCTGCTCAACCAATTCCACGACATCATCCCCGGCTCCAGCATCAACATGGTCTATGAAGTGGCAGAGCGCGAATATGCCGAGTGCCTCGCCGCCTGTGCCCGCATTCAGAAGGAGACTGCGGCCAGACTCTTCGCGGAGGACGAGCAGAGCCTGGTGCTGGTGAATACACTCAATATCCCCTTCACCCAGGCCGTCACGCTGCCTGAAGGATGGGCCGGCGCCGCGGGTGCCGCCATACAGACGGAGGCCGATGGCACCGTCAGCGCGTTGGTGGAGATTCCCGCTCAGGGAGTGGTTACGCTCACCCGCAGTGATGACACAACCCCTGCCGAGGCGAGCACGGACCTTGTCCTGGAGAACGACCTGATCCGCTATGAGTTTGCCGAAAACGGGGAGCTCCTTAAGGCCTTCGACAAAGAGGCGGGCAAAGAGGTGCTTAGTGGCACGGGCAACGTCATTACGCTATACGAAGATCGGCCCAACGCCTGGGATGCCTGGGATGTGGATATCTTCTACGAAGATCAGGCGCTGGAAACGGCCCAGGCTTCCGCCCACGCCTCTTTGGGTAAGGGGGCTGTACGGCAGGGAGTGCGTTTCGAGCTTAAGATTGGTGTGTCGACGCTCACCCAGAAGGTCTTTCTCGATGCGAACAGCAAGCGCCTCGACTTCGTGACTGAAGTCGATTGGCAGGAGCGCCACCGCATGCTGCGGGTGGCCTTCCCGACCACGATCCGTACCGATCAGGCTAGCTTCGATATTCAGTACGGTTATGCCCGGCGCAACACCCATCGCAACCTCAGCTGGGATATGGCCCGCTTCGAGGTGGCCGCCCACAAGTATGCCGACCTCTCGGACAACGGTTACGGGGTGGCACTGCTCAATGACTGCAAGTACGGCTACAAGGTGCTGGAGAACGTGCTCGATCTCAACCTCTTGCGGTCACCCACCTATCCCGATCCCGAGGCAGATCTGGGCCACCAGGAGTTCACCTACAGCCTGCTACC
The DNA here is from genome assembly GCA_018648805.1 of Verrucomicrobiota bacterium. Classification (GTDB taxonomy): domain Bacteria; phylum Verrucomicrobiota; class Kiritimatiellia; order UBA8416; family JABMPJ01; genus JABMPJ01. Next base: position 16,432 of record JABGQM010000027.1, on the reverse strand, counting down.
ACATCAGGGCGGCTTGATGGCCTCCGATGTGCAGACCGAGGCGGCGCAGCTGAACCAGCCGCCCGCGCGCTTTACCGGTTACCGGCAGGACAATGTCAGCGTGCCGGTGCAGGTCAGTGGTGACGGGGTGGGCCTCGAAGTGCTGAAGAAGGCGGAGAAGGCGGAATGCCTGGTTGTTCGCCTGGTGGAGCGGCTCGGATGCGACACCACGGCCACGGTGACACTGGCTGACGGCGATGCCCGCTTGGTCGAGACTGACCTGCTTGAATGGAACGAGCTTGCCGCACCGGCCGGTCCCGCCGTTGAGATTCCGATGAAACCTTTTGAAATCCGGACCTTCAAGATTGTGTAGGGGTGAGGGAGGGGAGATTCGGGGGAGATTCGGGGGATTCGGGGAACAAGTGCCCCTGCTGAGCTAGGGTTTTGGGCGCAGGTAAACAAGGAGAGCTTTGTGAGTGAAGAGCGTGTAGTGAAGCTGGGTACCGGTTGGAGCACCTGGAACACAAGAAGCGTGTTGTCACACGTGCATCTACCCGAGGGATTTGCGATATCACTGGGCATCAAGAGCTACCACAGTGGTCACTGTTTGCGCGAGGCGTTGATTGGTCGTCGCGATAAGAGCCGGAAATCCGGGACGGCCGGGCCCAGTGACGTGGAGAGTATTCTCCCGGGGCCCCATGCTTACGACGGCTCCTTTACCTCGCTGGAGTTGGAGTGGGACGGGGTCAAGGTGCGGATCGAGACGGCTGTAGACGACGGGGAGTGGTTCGCGGTCATAACACCGCTGAACGCACAGCTCAAGAGCGCGTGTCTGACCGTTGAGGCCGGCGTGCTCTGGGGCCGTCCCGGCTATGCAAAGCGGGTAGGGGACTCTCTCCTCGTCCAGAACGATGAGGTCACTGTCACGGTCGCCGTTTCCGGGGAACTGCGCGAGGAACCTGTTACAGAGATGAGAGGTCCTTACCTGATGCTTCCTCTCAATGGCACGATCTGTGTTGTCACGAATCCGGACCGGTTGGCTGACGCCGAGTTGATCGTTGAGAATAGGAAGGCCGCCTACCTTGCCAGTCGTGACCGAGGGGATGCCAAGCAGCAGGAGCTCTACGATGCGATGCAGATCTGCCTGGCCTGGGATACCATCTATGATCCGTTCCGTGACCGGGTGATCTCGCCTGTCAGCCGCATCTGGAGCTGTGACAACGGCGGCTGGGTGCTCTTCGATTGGGATACCTACTTTGCCGCCTGGATGGCTGGGCTCGAGAACAAGGAGCTGGCCTACTCCAATGCCTGCGCCATCACCGAGCTGGCTACCGACAAAGGGATGATCCCCGGCATGACTCGCGCCAACGGGCTCAAGACGCACGACCGGTCCCAGCCCCCGGTGGGGTCTATCACGGTACGAGCCCTGTGCGACATGCATGGCGAAACCGTTCTGGCCGAGAGGCTCTTCGATCTTCTGCTGGGCTGGAACCGTTGGTACGCGGAGTACCGTGACTGGGATGGGTACCTCTGCTGGGGCTCCAACCCCTATGAGGCGAAAATCGGTCATATTCTCGAGACGGTGGTGCTCAATACCAAGTTCGCCTCCATGCTCGAATCCGGCTTGGACAATTCGCCCATGTACAAGGAGGTCGGCTACGACAAGGAACGGAACCTGATGGCACTCGCGGATGTGGGGCTGATGTCCTTCTACATCGCCGACTGCAAAGCATTGGCTGATCTGGCCCGGCGCATCGGCCGCGACGACGTTATTGAAGAAATCAATCAGCGTGCCGATAAGTACTCGGCACGTCTCAAGACGCTCTGGTGCGAGGAGACCGGCCTCTTCCTCAACAAGCACCTCGATAGTGGCGAGTTTCAGCACCGCTACTCGCCCACGCACTTCTATCCGCTGCTGGCCGAGGTGGCCACCCAGGCGCAGGCGCAGCGCATGATCGACGAGCACTTCTTCAACGAAGAGGAGTTCTGGGGCGATTGGATCCTGCCCTCGATCGCGCGCAACGACCCCATGTACCCGGAGCAGGATTACTGGCGCGGCCGCATCTGGGCGCCGCAGAACTTCCTGGTCTATCTGGGCATCCGCAAGTATGACCTGCCCAAGGCCCGCAAGGCTTTGGTGGAGAAGTCCGAAGCCCTGCTGCTCAAGGAGTGGCGTGAGCACGGGCATGTCCACGAGAACTACTGCGGCGACACCGGCATGGGTTGCGGCACCGACAAGCAGAACAGCGATGCGTTCTATCACTGGGGCGGATTGCTGGGACTGATCAGTGTGATGGAGCGGGGCGAGAAGGCGGGATGACCATCTGTTGATGTGAGATGTGAGAGTTGGAATGCATGGAAGATGCGAAGATAGACGCAGCAGCACTAAGAAGGATTTCGACATGACAAAGAAGAAAATTGATAAGCAGGGACATTATGCTCATACGAAGGACGCAGATTCTCAAAAGAGTCTGGATGGCGACATGCGCGGGCCTATGAAGCTTACCATGCTTGGAGCCGGCAGCGGGTTTACGCCACGTCTGGTGAGTGATGTGGTTCAGATCGTGGGTAACGAGCCTGGCGAGATCTGTCTGGTCGATATTGACCGCAAGCGTCTTGGCGCCATGGTCAAGTTTATCCACATACTGCTGGATACGCTTGGGAAGAGCGAGTGGAAGGTCACCGCCAGCACTGAGCGTCGCGATGTGCTCAAGGGAACCGATTACATTGTCAGCTGTATAGAGGTCTCCGGCCCGCAATGTGTGCGCTTGGATAACGATATCCCCCTGGAGTATGGCGTTGCCCAGTGCATTGGGGACACCATCGGTCCAGGGGGTCTGTTTAAGGGGTTGCGGACGATTCCTGTCTTCCTGGAAGTACTCAAGGATGCCGAGGAGCTGTGTCCGAACGCACTGGTGCTGAACTACACCAATCCGATGAATATGCTATGCCTCGCTGCCGGACGTACGAGCTCGATGCAGGTTGTCGGGCTGTGCCACTCGGTGCAGGGCACCAGCCACCTGCTGGCGCGGCGCGCGGGTGTGGACTATGCCGAGATGGACTGGGAGTGCGCGGGCATCAACCATCTGGCATGGTTCACCAAGCTGGAGCGCAAGGGGAAGGATCTCTATCCAAAGCTCATGAAGCTCGCGAGGCAGGATCTCGCCCGCACGCCTTCCAACCCCAAGGATGCTGCGGATCTGGTGCGCAAAGATATGATGCTGCATTTTGGGGCCTTCATTACTGAATCATCCGGCCACCTCAGTGAATACGTGCCTTACTATCGGACTCACAAGAAGGAGATGAAGAAGTACCTCGGCGGCGCTTACGGCGGGAAGACCTCCCACTACGCAGATTACTGGCCTGGGTGGCGAAAGAATGTAGATGAAACACGCGCCGACGTCATTAGCGGCAAGCGCTCGATCGACGAGCAGCGGAAGTCAGGGTGGGGGCGTTCGTGGGAATACGCATCCTGGATCATTGAGGCGCATCAGAAGGATGCTCCCTATCGCATCTACGGCAACGTGATGAATAAGAAGGGCAGTGCGGGTCCGATTATCGGTAACTTGCCACACGACGGCTGCGTCGAGGTGGCCTGCATGATCGATAGGAACGGTATTAACCCGACGGTCTATGGCGACCTGCCTCGGCAGATGGCCGGTATATGCCGGAGCAACATGTCGATGTTCGATCTGGCGGCCGAGGCGGCCATCGAGAAGAGCAAGGAGCTCGCCGCCCAGGCGCTGATGCTTGATCCGCTAACGGCGGCCATGTGTAGTCCGGCGCAGATCAAAGAAATGACCCAGCGGCTCTTCACAGCCGAGAAACGCTTTCTCAAAGGATTCAAGTAATCGGGATGAACCGGGATGCGATAGCGAAGCGATACGCCGAGGCCCTGGCTGGTTTGGCGGCCAACTGTAAGCAGATCCCTGGCTACGATGACCCCGTTTTGTTCGAGGGAGGCTGCTACCAGGGGATCTGGCTGGAGTGCGCCCCGCTTGAATCGGTGGTCTACGGAAAACATGCCCCGGCGGTGGCCCGCGCCACGCATGATGCTTTCTTTCAGAATCAGCGCGAGGATGGCTATCTGCCTTGTATCGTGAGTGCCCACGGCCTCAGCACCGCGCAGATCCAGATGGTGGTGCCGATTGCGGCGACGGCTTTGGAAACGGCCGACCTGATAGGCGATGAAGCCTTTTTGGAAACGGCCTACAACGCCTGCTCACGCTGGGATGAGTGGCTGGCCCGAAACCGGAACACTCAAGGGACGGGCCTTTGTGAGCTCTTCTGCCAATTCGACACGGGCCATGACGGCAGCCCTCGACTGGAGGGATTGCCACATGAATGCCTCGACAAGGATGCTGCCATCTGTCCAGACGCGGGGAAGCTGCCGTACCTCGCGCCGGACCTGTCAGCAACCGTCTATGGCGGTCGGGTTGCACTAGCCACTATGGCGGAGCGGCTTGGCAAGTCCGACGAGGCGGAGATGTGGCGCGCGAAGGCGGAGTCCATCCGCCAACTCATCATCAAGCACTGTTTCGATCCTGAGGATGAGTGCTTCTATGATGTGGACGCGGATGGTGATTTCATTCGCATCCGGGGCGATGTGCTCACGCGCGTCTTCAGTGAGCACGTGGTCGACCAAGCCATGTTCGACCGCATCTACGAACGGCACATCAAGAATCCCGACGCCTTTTGGACGCCTTATCCGCTACCCTCGATTGCGGCCGACGATCCGGCCTTCATTAAGCGGCTGCCGATCAACTCCTGGGGTGGGGCGTCACAGGCGCTGACCGCACTGCGTGCACCACGCTGGTTCGGGCATTACGGCAAGTCGGAGGACTTGCGGCACCTGATGACGCGCTGGGTCGAGGCGATCGTGGCCTGCCCCGATTTCATGCAGCAGCTAAACCCCTGGACGGGCGAGTTCACCCAGTGCAAGACCCGGGACTACTCCCCGGCCATGTGCGTCTTGATCGACTTTGTCGACCGGCTTGCCGGGTGATCTAGTGTTGCTTCCCGCCGTGCAAAGCAGGCTGCCTGCTGCACCCCTTGTGAACAGGCGGTTCATCGAACTCGAGCTCGATGATCGCCATGTTGGCAATCTTGTCAGGACACTCCTTTGGAAGATTCGTCAAAAGGATTCTTTGATTAGCCTGCTCAAATGTGAGGGGCGTCCTGTCAGGCAGCAGGCAGGCGGACTTGAGTGGCGTCATGATGCCGCCCAGCCCAGCCGGTTCGTGCGGCCAGATCTTGGTCCAGACATACATCTTGTTGCCGCGCCTCGTGGCGTTGACCCAGCCCCCCAGCTGTCCTGTTCGCCAACGATCACTCACGGGGTAAACGACCTCTGCATGCTTGGCGATCCATTTGCCCGTATCCTGCAATGGCTTGATCGCTTCCTCGGGCACAGAGCCGTCAGGGGTGGGGCCAATATTCAAGAGCAGGTTGCCCTTGGCGCCGCAGGCGGTCAGCAGCATACGAAGAATACCGCGCACATTGTAGCTGTCGGGCAGGGCCTGATTCGAGTCCACATAGCCCCATGAAATCCCGTTGAAGGTCATGCAGGCTTCCCAGTCCCGTTCTTCCGGCGAAACGTGACCCTCGGGAGTGCCGAGGTCTTCATCCAGCCTTGAACGATTGTTGATGATGATCCCCGGCTGAAGCTCGCGCACCATCTGGTTCATCTGGAGGGATTCCCACCCTTCGAAGTTCTTCATCGGTTCCGGCACATCGTACCAGAGGACATCGATCTTGCCGTAGTTCGTCATCAGCTCACGCACACATCCCTGAGTGTAATCCAGAAAGCGGCGTCTTGCATCCATATCGTACGCGCACGTGCCACCATCCGGATGATGCCAATCCATCAGCGAGTGATAGAAGCCTATCTTCAAGCCGAACTCGCGGCATGCCTCGACATATTCAGCCACGATGTCCCGTTTTGGTCCACGCTTGACCGAATTCCAATCGGTCATCTTCGTATCCCACAGGCAGAACCCCTCATGGTGCTTCGTCGTAAGCACCATGTATTTCATACCGGCTTCACTCGCGAGCTTGGCCCATTCACGCGGGCATCCTTCACGCGGCTGGAACGCGTCTGCACGCGCTTCGTACTCATCCTTGGGGATGTTCTCAAGCGCCCACACCCATTCATTCCGTCCATACATCGCGTAGAGTCCGAAATGCACAAACATTCCGAAACGCGCTTCACGGAACCACGCCATGCGCTCGTCCCTCGTCGCCGCGGTTGCGGCCTCATAGTCCTGTTTACACAATAATTCAGTCATCACGTTCCTCCCTTTCGTCACCATACGCGGACCGGTCGATCCATCTCAACCCGAAACTGCCTTCATATAGATCCGGCACGCGCCAGCGAAAAGAAGGCGAAGGCGTAATTGCCCTAATGCTGTCAGCCTACGATACAAAACGGGCTTCACCTGTTCCGGTAGTTTTGATACTGCTTGGAGGTCGTGAGGGGATCGAGCAGGGCGCGGGATGGTTGATGAGTCTCTTTCAGTAACCCAACAGGAGTTAATCATGGATAGAAAGCTACGTATGGGAATGGTTGGCGGCGGACCGGGCGCCTTCATTGGGGATGTGCACCGTAAGGCCGCACGCATGGACGGTGGCATTGAGCTGGTGGCCGGTGCGTTCGACATCGTGCCCAAGAAGAGCCGCGAGATGGGCCGTGAGCTCTGCATCAACAAGAAGCGTGTCTACAACGACGTCGACACGATGATTGCCCGGGAGTCGGCCCTTCCCGAGGATGAGCGGATCGATTTTGTGTCGATCTGCACCCCCAACCACACGCACTTTCCGATTGCCAAAGCCTTCCTCGAAGCGGGCTTCAATGTCATGTGCGAAAAGCCCATGACGCTCACCGTTAAGGAAGCCAAAGCGCTGCAGGAGGTGGTGCGGAAATCCCGCAAGGTCTTCGGCCTGATGCACAACTACACCGCCTATCCCATGGTTAAGCTCGCCCGCGACATGATCCGGCAGGGCGATCTGGGCACCATCCGCAAGGTGGTCGTCCAGTACCCGCAGGGCTGGCTCGCCCGCGCGGTCGAGAAACAGGGGTCGCAGCAGGCGTCGTGGCGCACCGATCCCAAGCAGAGCGGCGCGGCCGGCTGCATGGGGGATATTGGCACCCACGCCGCCAACCTGGCCGAATACGTTACCGGCTTGACCATCAAGGAAATCGCCGCCGACCTGACGACCTTCGTCAAGGGACGCCGCCTCGACGATGACGGCAACTGTCTGCTCCGTTTCAACAAGGGCGCCAAAGGCCTGCTGCATGCCAGCCAGGTATCGATCGGACAGGAAAACAACCTGGCCATCTGGGTGTATGGCGAAGATGCCAGCCTGGAGTGGCATCAGGAACATCCGAACTACCTGCATGTCGACACCCTCAACGCCCCGACCCAGGTATGGAAACGCGGCAACGACTATGTAGGCGAGAAGTCCGAGGCCGCCGGCCGCGCCACGCGCCTGCCGTTCGGTCATCCGGAAGCCTTCCTGGAAGCCTTCGCCAACAACTACTGCAACTTCGCCGACACGATCCGTGCCCGCGCCACGCGCACGAAGGCCTCCGCGCTCATCACGGACTTCCCCGGTATCAAGGAAGGTGTGGCCGGCATGAAGTTCATCGATGCGGTCGTCACCTCATCGGCCAAGAACGCTAAATGGACCAAACTCTAAAGGAGATCCCCATGAGCAGACCCGTAACGTTATTCACCGGACAGTGGGCGGACCTCCCGCTCGAAACCCTCGCCAAGAAAGCCGCCGCCTGGGGCTATGATGGCCTCGAACTCGCCTGCTGGGGCGACCATATGGACGTCGACAAGGCGGCACGCAGCAAGCGCTACTGCAAGGAACGCCACGAGATTCTGGCGGACCACGGTCTCAAGTGCTGGGCTATCAGTCACCACTTGGCCGGCCAGCTCGTGTGCGACCTCAACAACGATGCCCGCTCAGACATGTTTGCCCCGCCCGACTGCGCGGGCAATCCGGCCAAGAAACGCAGATGGGCCGTCCGCACCATGAAGAGCTCGGCCAAGGCGGCGCAGAACATGGGCCTCAAGGTTGTCAACGGTTTTACCGGAAGCTCGATTTGGCACATGCTCTACAGCTTCCCGCCCGCCAGCGACCAGATGATCGAAGATGGATTCACGCAGTTTGCCAAGCTGTGGAACCCGATCCTTGACGTCTTTGATTCGTGCGGCGTCAAGTTCGCCCTGGAGGTCCATCCGACCGAAATCGCGTTCGACATCGTTACCGCCCGGCGTGCCCTGGCTGCGGTCAAGAACCGCAAGGCCTTTGGCTTCAACTTCGATCCCTCGCACCTCGAGTGGCAGGGCGTCGATCCGGTCAAGTTCCTCACGGCGTTTCCCAACCGCATCTACCACGTCCACATGAAGGATTGCGCGGTAACGCTCGACGGTGAAAGCGGCATCCTCGCCTCGCACCTCAACTTCGGACAGCCCGGCCGCGGGTGGGATTTCCGCAGCGTGGGTCGTGGTGACGTCAACTTCGAGTCCATCATCCGCACGCTCAACGTGCTGGATTACAAGGGCCCGCTATCGGTTGAGTGGGAAGATGCCGCGATGGACCGCGAGCACGGCGCGTTGGAATCATGCGAGTACGTTCAGAACATCGACTTCGAAAAGTCTGATCGCGTGTTCGACGAGGCGTTTGACAACTAGAGCTTCGGACGTGGTTATCGCCCGGGCGTGCTATTCAAACTGTGTTCGGAAGTCGTCGAACGACGTGCGCAGGGACTGTACGTCGCTCTGCAGCTGCTCGACTTTGTCTTCCAAGGCCGCCACACGTTCGTCTCGCAGCGGTGTTGGACAGGGCGGGGGGCCAGGTTCCGGTCCGGCATCGACCTCGCCGTTGAGGAGCTGGGCATAGCGTGGTTCACGATGTCCGGGTGCCGGCGGGAGCTTGACGACCATCGCATCGGGCTGTAGTGCGGCCAGGCCGTCCATGGTCTCGACAACGAGGGGCACACTTTCGACCTCACACAGCCGCCGGGCATGGGTGCGCAACTCGCCTGCGGTCTGGGGACCGCGTAGCATCAGCTCGCACATCAACGCGAGATCGAGATCGGTTAGCGGCAGTTGCTTTACTGCGTCGTGCGCGAACCGGGCCACGCGACTGCCGGCCACTGAGAGCTGGTAGACCAGGTGATGCGTATAGCGCAGTCCATTGAGCGCCGAGGCCACCGCCTCCTCAGTCAGAGCCATGACCGGTTCGCGATTCGACTTCTGGTTGCACGCTGCCGTCAGCGATTTCAGGGTCAAGGGGTAGTACTCCGGCGTGGCCATTGACTTCTCGATCAGACAGCCCAGTACGCGCGCTTCAATCTCACTCAAAACCGTATCCATATACCTTGCTCCATTCGTCCTGGTTCAGCCGCTGGTTCTGGTTTCCGAAAGAGTCGTCGCGGACGGCGACTTCTTAAAGGACCCATTATGGCGCGGCGGCCCGCGATTCGCGAGCGGTTAATCGGGATGCGCATCCGCCTGCACAGAGATCACAGACCCAGCACCTTGACCATGCCCGCAGGTTATCGTACCCTTCTCCCCGCTATCCAGCATACCCCGGTAGCTCACCTGGACAGAGCGCAAGATTCCTAATCTTGAGGTAGGAGGTTCGAGTCCTCTCCGGGGTACCAACCCGCTTTTGCCGGGAATTGCCTCTTGTTGACATTCGGTGTCAACTGCCTCCACATCAGACGCTTCTGACGAATCCTGATTTTTCGTTGTCGACGCCTGACACCCCGTGACAGCCATAGTGTGTCCCATATCCGTCCCATTCTCGCAGCCCTTGTTCGAGCCCCTTTCGGATACAGCCCGCTCCAGATGGGTCGGCAAGACGCTCAGGTAGTGCTTGGCTGCAACGTCCGGCGTGTTACCTAACCATGCCGTCACGACGTGGACAGGAAAATCCTCGACCAATTCAGTCTCACGGCTTGCACGTAGGTTCTGGTACACCCGAGTCCACGGCTCGATCCCTGCATTCCGGATGATACGGTGCGCGTACTGCCGCAGATTGCCACGCTTGACCAGCGCAGGAAACACGAGTGGCTTGCCCTCCTGTCGCTGTTGCTTCCATGCCTTGAAGTACGGCACGAGTTCCGGAAACAACGGCACATCACGGAACTGCTTGCCTTCGATGTGTTCGGTCTTCGGGCTGTGCACCCTGAACTGCTTCTTGGTCCAGTCGATGTCGGACCACCCCAGCCCCTGGATCTCCGATGGCATCCGGAGCCCGCCGTAGCGGGCCAGGGCAAAGATCAACCGCCACTGATGATTCGGACAGGCATCAATGACTGCGTTGATCGTATCGCGGTCAATGAACACACGTCGGCTCTCGTTGGCCACGTTGCTGGTCGGTACATCGGCGAACGGGTTGTTCGCGATGTAGCCCCGCTTGATCGCGGCAGCGAAGAATTGTTTGCCGCGCTTGCAACGCCTCCTGACAGTCGCCTCGGCCAGCCCCTTGTCGAGCAGGAACAACCTGAAGTCGTCGGCATGCCCGGCGGTGAACGCCGCGATCGGCGTATCGTCCTCAAGGAACTCCATCAGCGATGTCCTCGCATGCAGCAGTTTGACCCGCGTCCGTTCCTTGAGATCCGTACGCTTGCGTATATACTCCGTCGTCCAGTCCCCGACAGTGATCCCATCGCCATTATCTGGAGCCAGGAGCTCCAGATCCCGAAGCCGGGATCGAAGCTTCTTGTCCAGTCCTGCCACCCACTGCTGGGTGGCAGGGGGCATTGCCGAACCGGTTCGCCTGCAAGCAATGAGCTGTTCGACATGTCCCCGCGCCGTGTTCGCTTGCCGCCTCGTGACCTTGCCCAGCCGAATACGGGGCCGGGCGTAGCTCTCGCTCGGGCTCAACCTGATCGCGTAGTTGACTCCCGTGCCGTTTGCTATTCTCTCCGTGCTGGCCATGACTATACTCTCCCTTCTGCACGCGTCCTCGGGCACCCCGCGTCAATCCATGCCATGATGGCCTTACGGGACCACCGGACCACCCGCTTGATCGTGATTGATTTGGGCAACCACCCTTCATCGCGCCATCGCCATACTGTCCGCTCAGAACAGCTCAATATCTCGGCCACTGTGCTGACGTCGAGCAAGCGATCACCTCCATTACCGCCAGCATAGACCACCCCATCCTGATGTGCCAAACGGGCACATCCACTGTCCAACTTTTCTGTTTCTGTATTCATCACCATTTCCGATCTTCATCACTCACATCTCCTTATTGTAATGGCCACCCCAGTAGGGGCAGTCTCGTATGGGCACTCGCCCTTCAAATCACTGGACAAGCTGCCCAGCGTCAATCTCTGCCTCGCACGGGATCGACCGTGCAAGGCGGTTACCTGTTTAGATATCCAGCCCTTTCTCGGCAGGACGCACCAAGCCAACCACTTTTTTGACCGAGTCTTTCCACCGGATCATTGGATTGTGTTTGTACCGCTCATATAGCGCTTTCACGGCCGGGTTATCCCAGGTGGAAATGAGCTTGTCGGCACGACGCCGCATCTCTGCATCGCCCGGACATGTCATCGCTAGCGTGTGGCGAAGCCTGTTTGCCCGCCCGAGCCAGATCGCGTCGGTGACGTGCGGCTCAACTGCCGTGATCACATCGTCGATGTTTGCATCCAGCATGGGCTCGCACGACACGCTGGTCTCGAAGCCCAATTCATGGACTCGCCGTAGACACGCCACACGTTCTGCAAACGCAGGCGCATCTGGCTCCCAGAGCTTCAGTACCGAATCATCTGCAGATCCAATGGTGAACCGGAACAAGATCTGTGCCTTGTATTCAACCAGTTCATCGCAGATGCGTTGGATACACTCCAAATGTGGTTTGCTCACGATCAGCACCTTGTTTCCGGCTGAAAGCAACTTTCGGAGGACGATCAGGCATGCTTCAATATTCACCGGTGTGATGTCGTGGGAGGACGGAAACATTAGTGTTCCATCCCGCCGCTGATAGTCTTTGTTGATCGCGGCGTTGTTCGGCACCGGGCTAGCCCACGATTTCGGTGTTGCGCGACCGAATTGAATCGCCATTCTTTTGTTATAACAGTACCGGCAATCGTGTTCACACCCGGCCTGAACATTGATGTTGGACGCTGCCCATTCACCTGTGCCGTGTGCGGCTGCTGGCTGATCTGTATTATTCATTGTGGTCTCCAATTTCGAGGGCTGAGCTGCGTAGTTTCCATAACAGCGGCCCATATTCATAAGTTCATTTCTTTCTTCCGACTTGGCTATGGAATCCAGCTACAGCTGCCTCAAGGCCATCAAAATACCGAGTTCCTCTGGCTCAGCTACAGCATGCCGATGCTCATGTTCTCCGAGCTCTATCATGTTTTAGTGCACAGATCCGGCCTTTGAACGAGCGACTCTTCATATGGTTCTCGATCACGGATAGGCAATACCGGGGCCGCCCGTGTTCTCGAACGCAGGGCAGATTCCACCGACCGATTGTCACGGGGTGTACTCCGAAATGGTTGGCCAGTTCTGTCTGGCTCATCCATGTCTCGGTTGTATCTTCTTCGCCCTCCGCGTCACCCTCATCCCGCAATAGGGCTAGCGCTTCCGCACGGCGGTCAGGAGTTGCGGCCTGAAATGCCGGGATTAGCAGATCAAAGCTCACGTCCTTTTTCGTCTCATCATTGTTCATTCTGCACCCCGCGTACCTGCTGTATGGTCTGATGTAGATGGGTCTGCCATGTGGTCCAGTACCTCGCTCAGCTTGTAGCGTTTCCGTCCGCCCACTTGATATGAGGGTGGACTGATCCGCCTGAGTGTGGTGTGCGATATGTTCAGCTCCGAACAAACCTCCTTCTGCCACAGTAGTGGCTCGTCAACCACCGGTTGACCGTCATCACCCTTCAGGACGGCCGGAGCCGCATCAATTCGCCCCTCGTTGAACCCCATCCCGTTCAGGAGGGGTTTCAGTGTCTCTACAGCAATACTCATAGGTTTCACCTCGTTTTGTCATCGGTAACACTTTCTCCATCAGCGTTCATCACGCGTATTACCCGGTCTCCGGCTCCCGCCGGTCCGTGGTGTTGTCGTCCGCCCGACGCCGTTCAATTCGGGCCGGGCGGTTGGGTCAGAGGTCCATGACGTAATTATGAGCACGTCATCTGATGCAGACGCCTGCACGTCGATTCCCTCTATCGACCGAAGGGACGGTGCTAATCGGGTCAGGTCGCCCCTCAAGGTGATTGGCCTGGCAGGCCATGCCTTGGTCTGACGCATCTTGGACGAGACTTTACCGTAGAGCTCAGCGTACAGCTCCTCAGCCGTGCCGGACCACGTACCTTCTGTCTGTTGCATCAATGCCCTCAAGACCCGACACAGTGGATTCCCCTCGAGCCTCATTGCGGTCAGGCGCGAAATGTTCCGCTCGTAGGCTTCACGGAACTGCCCTGGCTTCCACGGTAAGGCTGGCTCTCCCGCGATCACCCATGTGGCGAAATCCGCCATGCGGGGTAGATCAGCGGCATCGACTTTTCCGATTCTCCGTAGCGCGGTAACAGCGGCATTCAGAAACGCCCCCAGAACGTGTGGATGAATCTTGCTGAAGCGGGCACGGAGGGCACGTTCGGTCAAGCGCCGGGATTTGGGTATTGAGGGCGGCCGAACCATGATGCAGCGGCTGCACAGGTCATCACGCTCAACTAGATCATCGCCTATCCCGTTCAGTACGATGGGCCGCCGTGCGCTCAGCACGACCTCCTCACGGTTCTTGTGGCGCCGGCGGGCGCCTAGGGCTCCACCGGTTGCTACCCGACACAGGCTATCGCTGAGACCCGGCGAGATCGTCGACAAGTTGTCGTACCCCAAAATATGCGTGCGCTGGGCAGCGACGATCAGATCCTCTTCGTCCCTCGGAGGTGATCGTAATGGCGTTGCGCTTGGGTCGATAACTTGGCGCGCCATCCGGCACGCGGAAGACTTCGCCGAGTCATGTTCGCCGCTCAACACGAGCAGCGGATACGCCCCGGCCGGGCTGAGCGTACCGAAGATCCAGGACACGATAAGAATCCAGGCATCGTCATCGGGTAGGTTAAGCAGGGGGCGCAATTGATCAATGCTGCCGCCTGCAAGCGGCATGGGCAACACCTGCATTCCGCTATGCCGCACGAACCGTACCGGGCATTGGTCGACTATCTGCCATCCGTCCGGTGTGATCCGAATTGCCTGCCACGCGTCATTACACAGGTCGAGATAGATCTCGTCGCCACATTGCCCGACCCTCGTAAAGGTTGTTTCTGTTGGCTCCGTTAACGCATCTGCTTCCATCCATCGCATCGCCGTATCGATCCTCGCCGCTGGCAAATGGAAGTCGTATACGTTGCGGTAGCATGCGCGCATGATGCGCCGTACACGGGGTGACTGTACCGGCCACGTCTCTTGGTGTCCGCTTACGTCCATGGTGATAAACGGCTCTCCCATTGGCGTGCAAAACAGCTCGTGATCGGGCATACACTCGATTACGTGTTCCGCCCGCACGGCTGCTAAGCCGTTGGCGCGTATAATACTTTCCATCTGCTTGGCTCTTGCGTCTGTCGTCGAATGGTTTCTCAATCCAGGTTTGCGTAAGGGTAGTCGGGCGGCCGCAGGTGTTGATCCGTCTCCAGGGATAGTCACGCTGACGGTTACGGTAACGGTATGACCGTCTGGGGCGATCGTCATGTCGGTCTGTGTGGCAGCGGGCGTGGCGGCACGCTCCGCCACGTCACCATTCGCCCGCACACTTCTTTTCGCCTCGGGCTTACGCTGTGGCATCAGCGACCTCCTGTCCCAGTGCGTCCAGCAGACCCGAAACCTGTGTTGCCGCCATTTGGATGAGGCCTTTCGTTGTATGTTGATCTGATCCCAGGAGCGTGACCGCCTCGTCAAGCAAAGCCACTGCTTGTCGGATGCAACCCTCCGGTGTCTTCGGCTCGGAAGCCGGCGTGGGGGGGGCGGCAGGCTTACGATCTTTCTTCTTGTCTGGTGCCTTGGTATTCGGCGGCTTCTTTCCAACGCCAGACCCATTCTTAGCGGGCAACATATCGACGAACTGTGCGACCGATAAGCCGTCCTTGTGTGCCCGCACCATCGCCTTCTTCAGCTTTGGAGTGACCCGCTTCGCCTCATTCACCCTGGCCGAGATCTTGTCCCAGTGAGAGCGGGTGATTTTCGGAGTGTGATCTGACTCACGTCCCGGCACTGCTTTCAGATCCGTCTGCCAGCAGTCCGGAAGTTGATCGAAATGGGCGCAGAGGTCGATCAGTTTACCAACGGTTTCGCGGGGGATCCGAAGGAGCTCGCAGAGCTTGTTTTTCTTAAGCCCTTCGGCCTTCATGAGGCGCTGCGCGTGACGCGCCGTCTCTATGACGGAGGACGCTCGCCGGACCTCATTCTCACTCACGCTGATTCGTGTACAGGCTTCAGTGTCTGCCTCAGTGACACCATCAAGCAGTCGGTATTCACCGGGCTTAAGTACGCTGTCCACCTCTCTGATCTGTGTGATGGCCGCTAAACGACCGGCGCCGGCAATGGCCTTGTAGGGCACTTTCCTGTCGTCGCTATCTCGCACAAGTGTAACTGGGTGCATCAGCCCATCGTTTTCTATGCTCTTCTTCAGGCCTGCCACGTACGCATCGTCCTGGGTCGTTTCGTAGGACCGATTCCACCGACTGATGCCAATCGCGGAAAGCGAGATGGCCTCCTGGGCGACAGCACTATTGTCCGAGTATGTATCGGATGCCTGCACATCTTCTACTGGTGGTATGGGGTCCTCCACTGTTTCCAGCGTGTCCGACTCTTCGGGTTGTGGATTGGCTGCGACAAAAGGCTTCGGACCTCGGGCAGAGGCCGCTGCAGAATCGGGTGCTGGTATATCGTTATGTTTATCTTCTCCGGAAGCCGTGTTGACGGGTGATATGGGCGGCCCGTCAGCGTCCTGCTGTCGTTCCAGTCGTGTGTCGGTGGCCGCAGGCGTTTGATGGCGGGATAGCGTTCGATCATCGCATCAGCCATATCATCACCAGTGGAGTCGGCATCGAAGCCGCAATAGACCGGCAGTCCGTGACTGATAATGGCCGGCAACCAGGCAGGGGCAGGCCTGGCTCCGGCGGTGGAGAGGCACCAGCGCCGAGGATGGATCAGTGAGCAACTGATGGCATCGATGGCGGACTCACAGAGGATGATGCCATCGACACGGGCCTCACGGAC
The DNA here is from genome assembly GCA_018648805.1 of Verrucomicrobiota bacterium. Lineage (GTDB taxonomy): Bacteria > Verrucomicrobiota > Kiritimatiellia > UBA8416 > JABMPJ01 > JABMPJ01. The sequence continues at coordinate 197 of JABGQM010000027.1, read as the reverse complement.
TGAGAAGTAGCCGAGGTCCTTTCGTGAGCCGGGTGCCATACCACGCCAGGGGCGAGGGCCGCTCCCTCGCAGTTCAGCGCCGACCGGAGCATTATCTCTGGAACGCAGCACGAAGACCGCATTAGCGTGATGGTCGGCATACAGATCGCCAGACTGGATGAGACGCTTGATTCGATCAGGGCGGATTCGGCGTTCAG
>JABGQM010000026.1 GCA_018648805.1 Verrucomicrobiota bacterium | reverse complement strand
GTCACGCACTATCCTGAAGCAGCTCGACCGCAAGGTCACACTGAAGCTCTTTTTCAGCAGCAGTGATCCAGGCGTCCCGGTACAGCTCAAGAGCTACGCCGACCAGGTCATGGACCTGCTTCAGGAATACCGCAAGACCGCCGGCAGCAAGATCAAAATTGAGGAGTACGATCCCAAACCGGATAGCGAGGCGGAAGAGTGGGCGCAGAAGTACGGTATCCAGGGCCAACCACTTGGCCTGATGGGCCCCGCGATCTACTTCGGCCTGGTGGTCGTCTCAGGCAATGATGAGCAGTTGGTGCCCGCACTCGACCCGCGCACACAGCAGCTACTGGAGTACAACCTGACGCGCACGATCTACCGGGTAACCCATCCCGACAAGCCGGTTATCGGCGTCATGAGCTCGCTACCCGTCATGGGCCAGCAGCAACCCATGGGCATGCCGGGCATGCCACCCCAGCCGCAGTCACCCCCATGGATCTCGTTTGCAGATCTGCGCGAGGACTACGATCTGCGCACGATCGAGCCCACGGCAGAGAGCATCAGCGAGGAGATCCGCGCGCTCGTGCTGGTGCACCCTAAACAACTGTCGCCCAAGACGCGTTACGCGATCGACCAATTCGTGCTTGGGGGCGGACGCCTGATGGTTTTCGTTGATCCGCTCTGCCTTGCCGACCTCGAAAGCCAGCCACAGGCCTCGCCCTACCAGCGCCCTTCGAGTTCGTCGGATCTACCCGAGTTGTTCCGCGCCTGGGGCGTGAGCTATAACGCGACCGACGTGGTGGCCGACATGAGTGCGGCCACGCGTGTACGCGCCGCCGGCAACCGGGTCGAAGACAGCCTCGTATGGCTCTCTCTGACCAAGGCCCACATCAACCGGAATGACATCCTGACCACACAGCTCGAGAACCTGCTGTTGCCTTGTGCGGGCTCCTTCAGCGACGAGACGGGTGATGCGGTCACCTTCACGCCGCTCATCTATTCGTCCACCCAGTCGGGCACGGTCAACGCCATGAGCGCCCAGTACGGCGGTGACGCCCTGCGGCGCGAGTTCCGCCAGGGCGAAGCTGAACTGCCGCTGGCGGTTAGACTGGCCGGCCGCTTCGAGACCGCCTTCCCGGATGGGGCGCCGAAAGATGCGGCGGAGGGCGACACGGAGGTCATGACTGCAGAATCGACAGGCTTGCAGTCCGGTGAGAGTGCCATCATTCTGGTAGGTGATGTCGATCTACTGGGCGACCGTTTCTGTGTGCAGGCGATGAACTTCTTCGGCATGCAGGGACACCAGCCCATCAACGATAACCTGAACTTTCTGGCCAATGCGATTGAGCAGGTCGGCGGGAGCTCCGACTTGATCGGCATCCGCTCGCGCGGGACATTCAACCGGCCGTTCGACCGCGTTCTGGCGCTGGAGCAGAAGGCCCGCAACGACTGGCAGGCGCGCGAGCAGGAACTGACGCGCCGTTTGCAGGAGACCCAACAACAACTGCGTGAGATGCAAACCGAGAAGCAGGACAGCAGCCAGCGCTTCATCTTGAGTCCGCAACAGAAAGCTGCGATTGCGCGCTTTCGGGCGAGCGAACTGGAAACCAAGAAGGAGCTTAAAGAGGTCCGCAAGAGCCTGCGCCGCGACATCGAGATACTCGGCATCCGGGTCAAGGCCATCAATATAGCCCTGATGCCGCTGGTGGTGGCGCTGGGCGGGGTGGGTTACGGCATGGCGCGCCGGAGGAAGAAGTAGTAGTAGTAGATTGAACACCCAATGACCAACAAGGAACATCCAACTCCCAAGTGCGTGCGACCGGCGAATGTCCGGTCACATGACATACCATTCGCTGATAACGCTCACTTGGACATTGGATATTCCTTGTTGGCTGTTGGATATTGAAAGCAACTTGGAAACGAGAAACCTTTCCAAAGGAATCCAAGCAGAGGAGCACGTAGGTTTCATGAAAACTAAGAATCTTATTGTTTTACTGGTGATAGCTGTTGTGCTGGGGGGCGTGGCGATGTGGTCACAGCGCTCGAAAGAGGAGCCGTCGGAGATGATCGGTCAGCTCGTCCTGGGCGAGCTGCCGCTCAATGACATTGCGACGATCGTCGTGACCACGCCCAGCAGCACCTCGCGCCTGGCCAAGGCCAACGAAATATGGGTATCGGAGGACGCCTACAGCTACCCGGCCGATTTCGTGCGGATTAAGGCGGCCATGCTCAAGCTGGGCGACCTGAAAGTCGGCCAAGTGGTTGAAGTGGAAGCGGGCGGCAGGGGCGCCATGAAGATGCTTCTTCCGACCTCTGGGCCGGATGGCGGTACGCTGGTTGAGATGCTGGACGTGAGCGACCGGCGCGTGGGTGCGCTCCTGATCGGAGAATCCCGTAAGCGCAGCGGCGGCGCACAAGGCCAGTTCGGCGGCACCCCGGATGGCCAGTTTGTATCGCCGGATGAAGGGAAGACCGTCGTCCTCGTCAAAGACAACCTCTACGAGTTCGACAGCGCCGACGACTGGATCGAGAAGGAATTGGTCAGCGTGCCGGGAACCGATGTGACCTCTGTCCGCATTACAGGACCGGAACGTGAGGTCCTCGAGCTGGGCCTGGCCGACGGCGGGGCTGACCTGGTACTGGCCACGTTGGGCGCGAAGGAGGAAATGGACAGCTCGAAGGTGAACGGCATCAAGTCAGCCCTCAGCTACCTACGCTTCGAGGCTGTGGCCGATCCTGCCCTTTCGGATGCCGACCTTGGGATGGACCGGCCGGTCGAATTCGTCAGCACCACCCAGAACGGCGAGATCTACACTGTACAGATCGGAGCCAAGAGCCCAGACTCCGAGAACCGTTATGCCCGCGTCCGCGTCGCGCTGCAGCCAGTGGAACCCGTGGCGGAAGCCGCGCCGGATGGGGAGCAGACCGCGGAGGAGATTCAGGCCGCCGCAGCCGAGAAGACCCGTCACGCCGAGGAGCGGGCGAAGCAGGAACTGAAGGTGGCCGAGTTGAACAAGAAGCTCGCCCCCTGGACCTATCTACTGGCGTCGTACAAGAGCGACACGATGCTTTCGACGCGCGATCAGATTGTAAAAGCGATTGAAGAGGAGGCTCCTGAGTCCCCTGAAGCAGGCACCCCGGAAACGGAGTAGTCACACCGGCGACCATACGAACCGGACGAAGTGAAGGAAAGGCAGCAAGATGAGTGTTGATATCGAACAGACGACGGACCTGATCAAGCAGCAGACCGATGCGGTTGAAGCGCTGCGCCAGGAAGTGAACAAGGTAATCGTCGGGCAGGAGAAGCTGATCGACCGCATGCTGATCGCGCTCGTGACCGGGGGACACATCCTGCTCGAGGGCGTTCCCGGGCTGGCCAAGACCACGGCCGTGCAAACCCTCTCGCAGGCGCTGGGACTGGATTTTCATCGCATCTCGTTCACGCCGGACCTGCTGCCGGCCGACGTGGTGGGCACGATGATCTACAATCCCAAGGAGGGATCCTTCAGCTCCAAGCAGGGACCGGTCTTCACCAACCTGCTGCTCGCAGACGAGATCAACCGTGCCCCGGCCAAAGTACAGTCGGCCCTGCTCGAAGCGATGCAGGAGCATCGTGTGACACTCGGCAACAGCACGTATAATCTGCCAGATCCGTTCCTCGTGATGGCCACGCAGAACCCGATCGAGCAGGAAGGCACCTATCCCCTGCCCGAGGCGCAGATCGACCGTTTCATGCTGAAGTGTGTGATTACGCATCCGTCGCGTGACGACGAGCGACGCATCATGAACCGCTTCACGCGCAACCAGAGTTTTGACGTCAAGGCGGTCATGAGCGCGGAGCAGATCTTCACGCTGCGCAAAACACTGGACCAGGTCTATTGCGACGAGAAGGTGGGCGACTACATCCTCGATATCGTCTTCGCCACGCGCGATCCGGCCCTGTTCAACCTGGATATTGCACACCAGATCGAGTACGGCGCCTCGCCCCGTGCGACGCTTTACCTCAACCTGGCGGCACGGGCCAATGCCATGCTGAATGGCCGGGCCTATGCTACACCACAGGACGTTAAGGAGATCGCGCATGACGTCCTTCGTCACCGCATCATCCTGACCTACGAAGCCGAGGCCGAAGAGGTCAGCAGTGACGATATTGTGTCCACGCTCTTGAGTGAGATTCCGGTACCGTAGTCCTTGCTATGGCGATAGACACCAAAGAGCTGATGAAGCAGGTGGGCAAGATTCGTGTGATCACGAATCGTCTGGTCGACGACCACCTGTCAGGGGCCTACCACTCGGTCTTCCGCGGGCAGGGCATCGAGTTCGACGAGGTACGCGAGTACGTGCCCGGCGATGATATCCGCGCGATCGACTGGAACGTGACCGCCCGCATGGGGCATCCCTTTATCAAGCGTTTCTCCGAGGAGCGCGAGATGACCGTGATGTTTCTGGTGGACATCTCAGGCTCACAGGGATTCGGGTCGGGCGAGCGCACCAAGGCCGAACTGGCGGCCGAGATCACCTGTCTGCTGGCACTTTCGGCGATCAAAAACCAGGACAATGTGGGGCTGGTCCTCTTCAGCGACCGGATCGAGAAGTCGATTCCCCCGCGCAAGGGCCGCACGGCCGTGATGCGACTGGTGCGTGAAGTGCTGGCGGCCGAGGAGACACGGCGTGGCACCGACATTTCGGCGGCCCTGCGCTTCCTGAGCAACGTGCAGAAACGGCGGGCCGTGGTCTTCATTATTTCGGACTTCATGGACCGCGACTACGATCGCGAGTTGCGTGTGATGTCGCGGCGGCACGACGTCATCTGCTGTCCTGTCACGGATCCGCGTGAGCTGCAACTGGTCAACGCGGGATTGATCGAGGTACAGGATCCTGAGACCGGGGAGCTCTGCCTGCTCGACACCTCCTCGCGCCAACTGCGCGAGGCCTTCCGTGCCCGCGGCGAAGAGCGCTTCCAGGAGCTGGCCCAGCGCTTCCGACGGCTGAAAATTGATACGATCTGGGGATCAACCGACCGGCCCTTCATTGATGATGTACGCAAGCTTTTCAAACAGCGGCAGAGCCGTGTGGGGAGAGCTTAGGTGCGGAGGTCAGAGGTCAGAAGTCGGAAGTCGGAAGTCGGAAGTCGGAAGTCGGAAGTCGGAGATCCCTCCTTCGCCCTGCGGGCTATGGAGGGCAAGTGAAGGTCGGAGGGATTTCAGGTTTGAGTTTGCACGGTCTAATTAGACGGCTATTGTGGAGTGCGGTGCCCATTCTCTGCATCTCCGCGGTAGCGTTGGTCGGTTGTCGACGTGACGGGGAAGCGCCCGTGGTACAGGTGCAGGCGGGACCGCTGGTTGAGACCATGGCGCAGGGCGAGGTCGACGTCACATTCAGCATAGATCCGCCTACGATTCGCTACGAGCGCGATACGCTCCTGACGATCACACTCGTGATGCCGGCGCAGGTACGGGTCGGTCTCCCCTCCCTGGAAGGCCGCCTGGAGGGTTTCATTCTGAACGGCACGTTCGAGGATCCGCCCGTCAGCGAGGGCGATCGAGTCACGCACCGCCTGCATGCCCGGCTGACACCGCTCCCCGGAGGCGAGCACCGCCTGGCCCCCATGGCCATCCAGGTCAGCGACGGCCGCGACACGCCGCCCGGAAAGAGCTGGTTCCCGACGCGCCCGGTGGTTTTCAAGGAGACGCCCCCTATGGCGGATGATCCGGGCACAGAGATCCGTGACGCGATGGACCCCGTGTGGGTGCGGCCGCCTTTCCGCGAGGTGGCGGGCTATGCCGTGCTGCTGCTACTGGGCATCGGGTTGGCCTTTCTGCTCTGGAAGCTGGCAGGACGGGTCCACCGACAGGTGAAGCTGATGCGGATGTCACCGCATGATCGGGCACTCAAGGAGTTGGCCATCCTGTTGGCCAAGGACCTCGTCGGGAAACACAAGGTCAAGGAGTTCTACCTGCAGCTGACCATGATCGTGCGCCGCTATATCGAGCGGGCCCACAAAGTGCGCGCGCCCGAACAGACGACCGAGGAGTTCCTGGCGGCCGTCAGCGATGACGCCCAGTTCAGCGGGGTCGTGATTGATCGTCTCAAGGCATTCCTGCAGGCCGCCGACCTGGTCAAGTTTGCGGCCTACGACCCAAGCACACGCGACATCGAGCGGGCCACGACCACGGCACGTACGTATGTCGAAGAGGATGCAGCGGAGATGGAGGCGTAACCATGTTCCAATTTGCCAACCCATATTACTTTTTCCTGCTCCCCTCCCTGGGTCTGGCCGGCTGGTTGGTATGGCGGCGGCGCATCCGGGCTGGGCTGGTTTTCTCCGCCACGCATGCCCTACCCACGCAGCGCCCAACCTGGCGCGTACGGGTGGCGCAGCTGCTGCCGGGGCTATACCTGGTGGCCATGTTGTTGACGATCATTGCGCTGGCCCGTCCGCAAACAGTGCTCTCGCATAATCGCCGTTCGGCCGACGTCATTGCACTCGAGATGGTGGTGGACATCTCCGGATCCATGCAGGCGCTCGATCTCTCCGAGCGCACGCCGACCGGCCCGAAGTATCGCACGCGCCTCGAGGCCGTCAAAGAAACCTTCGCCGCCTTCGTTACCAGGCGCCCCGACGACCTGATTGGCCTGGTCACCTTCGGTGGCTATGCCATCACACGCGTGCCCCTCACGACCGATCATGGTGCGCTACAGCATGTATTGGGCGGGGTCGAGGTCCCGCGCGAGGTGTACGTGGAAGGCCAACTGGTGAACCGCGAGGAGTTCATGACCGCCATCGGCGACGGGTTGGCCATGGGCTGTGCCCGGCTGCGCGACAGCGACCCGGTATCGCGCGTGATCGTGCTGCTCAGTGATGGCGAGTCGAATACGGGTGTCATCACGCCGGAAGCGGGCATCCAGATCGCCCGCGAGTTGGACATCACGGTCTATACGATCGGCATCGGGACCCCCGGTGTATCGCAGGCACCAGTCCGGACCAAAGACATATTCGGGCGTGAGACCATCGGTCGGATTCAGGTTTCGCTGGACGAGACCCTCCTGCGTCAGATCGCGACCGAGACCGAGGGGCAGTATTTCAACGTACGTGATCCGCGTGGGCTGGACGCGGCGTTGGCAGACATTGACGAACTGGAGACCACCAAGATTGAGCGGGATATTTACAGCCATTACAATGAGCTGTTTCCCTGGTTTCTTCTGCCCGCGTTGGCCCTCTTTGTTGCCGCCACGAGTCTGAACATGCTGGCCGCGAAACGATTGATATGAGGGAGCGCTCTGAATTGTGAGTTCTGATTGTCTTGGTTTGAAATGAGTTTATCTTTTGCATATCCGTGGATGCTGATGCTGCTCTGGCTGGTGCCTGGGCTGGGGTTCTGGTGGTATGCGGCGGCGCAACGGCGTGAGCGGAACCTGGCAGTCTTTGTGTCGCCGACCATGCAGAAGCGCCTGCAGCCGCGTTACGCAAAGGGGCGCACGATATGGCAGAGCGTCCTGTTGTCGCTGGCCCTGTTCCTGATGCTGTTTGCCGCCTCGCGTCCACGCTGGGGCGTACGTGAAGAGATGGTTTTCAAGCGTGGACGCGACCTCGTGATTGCGCTGGATGTGTCGCGTTCCATGCTGGCCGCCGATGTCTACCCCAATCGGTTGGGGCGCGCCAAGGTGGACCTGATTGACCTGATTCACGACCTCGAGGGTGACCGCGCCGCCTTGATAGCGTTCCGTCACAAGGCCGTCCTGATGTGCCCCCTGACGACCGACTACGCCTACCTCAAGCACTCACTCGACAGCATTACGGTCGATTCCGCACCGCGGGGTGAAACCGATATCGGGGATGCGATCGCCAAGTCCATCGCCGCGTTTGAGACCGCCGACAGCAACCACAAGGCCATCGTCCTGATATCGGACGGGGAGGACCTGAGCGGCCGTGCGATTGCGTTGGCCGAACAGGCCTCCGAGAGCGGCATTCCCATTTTCACGGTCGGCCTGGGGGATCAGCGCGGCGCGCGTATTCCGGATGCGGAGCGCGAGGGCGCCTTTGCGCGGCACGATGGCAGCGAGGTCGTGACCCGCCTCGACAACGAAACACTGGACCGGATCGCCCAGATCTCGGGTGGCGCCTACGTGCCGGTCGGCACCGCCAGCACGGCCAGCACGACCCTGGGTGCCCTCTACCGCAAGCGTCTCAGTCAGATCCTTGCGCAGGACCTCGAGGAGACACTGCAACGGCGTCACGTTGAACGCTACCAGCTCTTTCTCCTGCCTGCTTTTGTGCTGTTCCTCGCAGGGGCCTGCCTCAGTCGCGGGAGGCTGGTGACCGGAGGGCGGCGGGCGGAGGGCGGAGGGCGGAAGTCCCTCCTTCGCCCTGCGGGCTATGGAGGGCAAGCGGGGGAACAATCGAACCATCGAACAGCCGAACAGCCGAACTCCGAAGTGGGGATCAATCGGCAAGCAAGAGACACAAAGAATATCTCGCCGCCAAAGAGCTCATTAAAGGATATCTCCGGCGCTGCAACGGCACTTGTCCTTGCGGGGCTGCTTTGGGCGGGCGGATCGGCATGCGCCCAAACCACTGGTGCGGTACCGATCGGGCGTTCGCCCCTGGCCACGGGCACGAACCTGACGGCCGTGACAGAACCTGCGGTGACCAACGCTGTGCCGGACATTCCCCCGGGGCGGTCAGGGGCACGGATGGCGCAGCGCCTTTACCGCAAAGAGCAATATGCCGAAGCCGCGGCCGTGTACGAGCAAGCGGCCAAGGGCTCCACGCGCGAGTCGCAGCGTGATTTCGAATTCAATGCCGCCATCGCCTGGTATCGCGCCGGTGAGTATGGCAAGGCATCCGCGGTTCTACGGCGGCTGGTGCAGTCGCGACGTGATAGGGACGCGACGGCCGCGAGCGGGCTGGGGGCGGCGTTGTATCGCCAGGCCGAAGAAATGGACGGCGCCGTGGATGCGGATACGCTGGAGGCGCGCGACACCACGCTGCGTCAGTCAGCCGCGGCCTTCCAGGAAGCCCTGCGCGCGGTGCCGGACGCGAGCGATGACCGGGCCAACCTCGCCCTCATGCTCAAAGCGCTTCCTGAGGCCAGGGAGAAGGCTCTGGTGGCGCGCCTTATGCAGGAGCACGGGCAGACCGAACCGTTCGCCCTCTTGGAGACGATGTTGTCGGAGCAGCGCAACATTCTTGAGGTCGCCCCGCAGGTGTTCACCAACGAGACCCCCTCCCAGATACCTCTTTTTGAGGCCTTATCCGCACGGCAAAAGGCCAACGCCCAACTCTGGATACCGCTCAAAGGGAAGTTGTTGGGCATGATGCAACAGGCACCCCAGGAGCAGCTGGGCATGATGAACGGGGCGATGGATAGCATCCAGGACAGCATGCTGGATGCCAGCGCGGGACTGCGCGATCTCGCTCCGGCGGCCTACGGTCCGGTCGCCGATGCGGAATCGAACCTGTATGGCATCTGGAAGCAGATGGCCGATTACCAGCGGCTGCTGCAGGAGGATCTACGCCGCCAGAGCAACGCCGTGCATGCGACCCGACAGACCCTACCCACAGGTGAGCCGCCCACGCTACGAAACCTGGTGGATCAGGAGGAAGCCCGCGCGTTGACACCGCTCTTTGTGGAACGCCTTCCCGATCCCCTTCCGGCGAATGCCGCCCCCAGCAACCCGGGCGGTCCTGACGGTCAGCCCGATCCTAACGGAGCCAACCCAACCGACCAAGGGTTGTCCGTCGAGGCACACAGCAACATCCTGGCATTGGCTGAACAGGCTATTGCCGCCCAGCAGCACGCCGTGGATCACCTGAAGGCCGACAAGCAAGCCAGCGCGTTGGACCAAGAGCTTCATAGCTACGACCTGCTCAAACAGATTGAGGCGTTGATCCCGAAACCTGAGAATCAACAGCAGGATCAGGAACAGCCGCAGGACCAGGAACAGCCACCCGATCAAAAGGAGCCGCCGGAAGAGGAGCCGCCCGAGCAGGAACCGCCGGAGCAAGAGCCGCCTGAACCAGAGCCCCAGGAGCAGGAGCTAACCGAAGAGGAGTTGCAGAAGCTACTTGATCGCGCCTTAGAGCGTGAAAAGGAGTATGAGGAGAAGCAACGCGAGCGTAACAGGTCTGCGCCGCTTTCGCCGCGCGAGCGGGATTGGTAGTGGGAACAATCGAACAATTGAACAATCGAACAATCGAACTACGAAGTGGGAAAGCCGGCGAACAGGTTGGGGAGCGCAAGTCGTCTTTCCTGTTCGTAGTTCGGCTGTTCGGCTGTTCGAATGTTCGAATGTTCCCAGCTCTCATCTGCATCTTTCTTTGCGTGGCGCAGCCCTCGGCAGGAGAGGTGCAGCTAACGGTGGATGCATCCTCACGCCAGATCTACCTGGGTGACCCGGTCACGCTGACGGTGAGGGTATCGGGACTACGCAATGCACCTCCCCCCGATCTTTCCGCTATCGCTGACTGTACCTATGCCCTGCAGGACAGCCGAGACCAGAACTACCAGCATGCCACCTTCATCAATGGCAAGATGCAGCGCACCGTATTCAGGGGCCGCATCTTCATCTATCGCCTTACACCGGGGCGCGCCGGCACCCTCCCCCTCGGTCCGGTGCGGTTGTCGCATGGCGGACAGATTTACCAGACAGACGGACCGCAGATTTCGGTGGTGGGGATAGAGAAACAGGACCACGTGCGGCTCCGCCTGGAAACGACGCGTGAGAAGGTGATTGTGGATGAAGCGTTCGAGGTAACGCTGGCCGTTTCTATTCTGCGTCTACCGGGCAACTATGCCAGTGTGGATCCCTTCAATACGGGTGACCCGCCCGACCTGACGGTGCCCCATCTTCAGCTCAAGGCGATCGCGGGCCTGGAAAGTCAGGATACGCAGAAGGTCCTGCAAGGCCTTCTCATTTCGGGCCGGCGCTCGGCCGGTTTCGGAATCAACGGGTTTACGATGCAACCGGATGCACTTAGCAGTTTTTTGAGCTTCGATGGCCCGGGCGGCGCCTCACGGGCCCTCTTCCGCCTGAAGCGGTCCGAGGAGACGATCGATGGCAAGGCCTACCTGACATACCGGCTGCGGACGCGCTATGTTCCCAAACAGGAGGGGACGCACAGCTTCGGTCCGATCACGTTTAAGGGACGAGTATTCACCACGGTTGATGCCGCCGGGCAGGCCACCACCCGGCCGGTTTACGCCATGACCCGGGACCTCTCCGTCCAGGTGATCCCGCCGCCGTCCACAGGGCGTCCGGCCAGCTACATCGGCGCCATCGGATCGAATATCGTGGCAGAGGCCTCGTTGGATACACAAACCTGCAACGTGGGCGACCCCATCCGCCTGACCCTCTCCGTCCGCGGGGCCATGAGCGTGGACAACCTGCGTGCACCCGCCCTGACTCAGCAGCCGGACCTGGCCGAGGTCTTCCGCGTCTATGCGGACACGGTCGAGAGCACGGCCCTTCCCGACGGCAAGACGTTCACCTACACCGTGCGCCCGATTCGCGCGGGCACGATTGAGTTCCCGGCCGTCGAGATCGCCTACTATGACAGCACCACGCGCCGCTACGAAGTGGTCCGCACGGCCCCGATACCGCTTGTGGCCTACCAGGCCGACGAGGTGCAGGAGGACTTCATCGTGGCCGCCACCAACGACACTCCCGCCGTGACGGCGCACGGCTCGCACGATGATCTGATTCCTGCACCGATCACGCTTTCGCCGGCCGGCCCGGAGGCCGCACCGCCCTGGCTATCACTGGGGGCGCGTGTCGCACTCGTGCTGGGGCCCTCCCTCTTCGCGCTTATCGGGATGGTGGTTTTTGTGCGTCTACGTCTGACCACTACGGCCGAGAGCCGGCGACGTCGGGCAGCTATCCAGGAAGCCCTGCGCCTGGTAGAGCGGGCCGAACACAAGGCCGGACGGTCGGCCAACGAAGCCCGCGCCCTGCTCATGACGGGGCTGCGCAAGTACCTCGCCAACCGCTGGGGGGGCAGGGAGGGCGGCATCACACCACGCGACGCCGCGCGTCTGTTGCGCGAACACGGGGTCGACCGTGAGCTCTCGCACGAGGTGGTGGATGTGCTCGACCGCAGTTTCAATGCCGCGTATGACCCCTCCGCCGCATCGGCACAGAATGTGCAGGCCGATGCAAAGCGTATGCGCGGCGCACTGAAGCGCCTCGAGAAGCTGGCCCTGGGAATTCTGCTGGTGCTCAGCCTGGCTGGCGTGGCCCGTGGGGATGTGATACGGGAACGCTTCCTGTGGGAGGAAGCCAACACACACATGGCTACCGCAGCACAACCGCAGGACTATCTGCGTGCCGCTGAGACCTACCGCGAGCTCTACGCGATCGGCCACGGCAATGGTGCTCTGCTCTACAACATGGGAACGGCGTTTCTGATGGCCGGGCGTTATGACGCCGCGTATCGGGCTCTGCGTGGTGCCGAGGTCTACAGCGGCACCACACCCGCGATAGAGCGCAACATGGTCCTGGCATCGATGGAAGGCGACCCGAGAGCCCAGGCATCGCTGCCATGGTATCGCCTCCCGCTGTTCTGGCACTTCGGGGGTTCGCTCGCCGCCCGCATCACATGGGCGGTGGCCGCGCTCAGCCTGGTCTGGCTGGTAGGCATCCTGCGCCTGTTGGGCTGGCGGCGTGGCTGGCGGCGCGCCCTGGCCGTGGCCGTGGCAGCGACCGTGCTCCTGGGATCCAGTGTGCTGCTCTCGCTGCATGAGCTGCAGCGGGTGCGAACAGACCTAACGCTGCTCAGTGTGCAAGGGAGCGTCGAATGACCAAGGGGCGAACAATCGAACAATCGAACAGCCGAACATTCGAACTACGAACAAGAAGGCCAACGGCATCTCAACCGCCTATGCGTCATCTTCCCCACTTCGTAGTTCGGCGGTTCGATTGTTCGGCTGTTCGGCTGTTCCTCTTGCTGCTCCTGGCCACGCAGGGGGCGATGGCCCAGAGTACACAGCCAAGCGTAGCGGTGCAGCTGGGGGTCGACCGCGAGGCCATTTACCAGTATGAGACCTTCATGTTGACGGTCAAGGTCGTCTCATCCGGGATTCGCCTGGGTACAGGTCTCACGCTGGGCGGCATGCCTGACGCCGGAACGCTGACCATGGGGCCGATCGAAGATCTCCCGATTCAGCGCAGCCTGAAGGGGCGCACCATCCTGGAGACGCGTCACTACCGCGCACGCTGCCGGGCATTGAAGCCGGGGCGCGTTCGGCTAGCGCCATCGGTCGCGGCCACACACATCGTGCAACGGCGCTCTTTCTTCGGTCGCCAGTGGGTTGAACAGCCACTAAGCCTCCCGGTTGATCCGCTGGTGTTCTCTGTTTCAGCGTTGCCGGCACCGCCGGCAGGGCTGCGTGCCTCCGGCGCCGTCGGCAGGTTTGCCTTTGAGGCGCTACCGGTGCCGCTCGATGTCGCGGTAGGCGATCTGATCAAGGTAGGGATTCGTATCACCGGTGATGGCTATCTCGACACGGTAAGCTGTCCCGCCATAGGCCCGGACGCAGGTTTCAAGGTCTACCCGCCCCGCCTGCTTGAGCGAGACAAGACCGGGGTGGAGTTCGAGCAGGTCCTCATTCCACTCAGCAGCGATGCGGACACCATCCCCCCCCTCAGGTTCACCAGTTTTGACGCACGCAGCGGTACCTACCACACTCAGACGCAGGGCCCGTACCAGGTGACCTTCCACGCCAAGCACGCGATCGACCGCTCGCAGCAGTACCGCCCGGTGGGTACGGCGCCGGTCGGCGATGGTTTGGTGAGCACGGATGCGGACGCGGCCTTGCGCGACGCGCCGTCGCACGACGCCGCGGCGATTGCGGCTCACGTGGAAGCCGTACAGGCTTACGCGTCGGGCTACTTCGAAGCCGCACTGGCCGCCTATGCCGGCCTGACGAATGCGGCACCGGCGTGGCTACAGTACAACCGCGGGGTCGTACACTTGAGCGCGGGTGCCTATGGCAAAGCGATCGCACAGCTGCTGCGCAGCCGGCGTGCCGAACCGGGCGCGGTCGATACGGCGCGTGTTCTGGAGCAGACCTGTCGTGCGGCCGGCGTGCCGCTACCGAATCGAATGGATGGGTGGCCGCAGCGGCTGCGGCGTTATCCGCACTGGAATCGGGCGGCTATCATGGCGGCCCCCGCCACGGCGCGCCTTGCCCCGGCCGACCGGGCGCGTGCCCTGTTCGCCTGCAAGGAGGGCGCGCTCGTCACAATTGAGGAACGGAGCGGCAGCTGGCTCAGTGTCCGCCGTGGCCGGGCCATGGGCTGGATACCGGCCGGGAGCGTCATAGAGCTCGCCGCGACTGAGTGAGAACCCTTTTCACTTGGCCTCCGCGCGCAAGGTTCGTATGCTTCCTGCGTGGTAGTACCATGGGGCAACAGGGAGCGAGAGGGATTGTGGCGAAACAATTTCACGTCAGGGTAGACTTGGAGCGCTGCAAGGGGTGTGAGCTCTGCGTCGACGCCTGTCCGCGCGACCTTCTAATCATGTCTAAACGACTGAACACCAAAGGGTATCGCGTTCCTGACAACCACTCAGATGAGCGCTGTGTGGGGTGCCGCCAGTGCGTCGATATGTGCCCCGAGGCCGCTATTGAGATCGACAAAGAGGCGCGCGCGGTATCGGCCGAAGCGTCGCCGGCGAGGGATACCGCGTAATGGCTGAGCGGGTATTGATGAACGGGAACACCGCGTTGGGCGAGGCCGCCATACGGGCCGGGTGTGACTGCTATTTTGGTTATCCCATCACGCCGCAGAACGAGTTGACCTCCTACATGGCCACACACATGCCGCCGCATGGCCGCGCCTTCCTACAGGCTGAGAGCGAGATAGCGGCAATCAACATGGTTTACGGGGCCAGCGCGGCCGGCAAACGTGCCATGACCAGCTCGTCCTCCCCGGGGGTCAGCCTCAAGCAGGAGGGCATTTCGACGCTGGCGGGGGCTGAGCTTCCCGCCGTGATTGTCAACGTACAGCGCGCGGGGCCCGGCCTGGGCAACATTGCCCCGGCGCAGGCCGACTACTTTCAAGCCGTCAAGGGCGGCGGCCATGGCGACTACCGCCAGATCGTTCTGGCGCCCGACTCGGTACAGGAGATGCACGACCTCACCTTTACCGCCTTCGACCTGGCTGACCGTTACCGTGGACCCGTGATGCTCCTGACAGATGGACGACTGGGGCAGATGATGGAGCCCTTCGAGCTACGCACACCGGTGCAGCCTACCGTCGAGAAACCGTGGGCCACTACGGGGGCAGCGGGGCGCCCGCCCAACATGATCCGCTCGCTCTACCTGGTGGTAGAGGAACTTGAGCAGATCAACCTGAAGCTGCAGGCCAAATACCGTCAGATCGAGAGCGAGGAGGTCATGCTCGAGGAGCGCATGACCGATGATTGCGACGTGCTGCTGGTGGCCTACGGCAGCAGTGCGCGTGTGTGCAAGGGCGCTCTCAGCGACGCACGTGCGGCCGGTCTCAAGGTGGGGCTGCTGCGCCCCATCACACTGTGGCCCTTCCCCACGGCACGTATCCGTGAGCTGGCGGCACGCATAAAATCCCTGCTGGTCGTTGAGATGAGTGCCGGGCAGTTGATCGAGGACGTCCAGCTTGCCGTCGCGGGGCAGGCCGAGGTGCTTCTCGAGAACCGGCTGGGCGGCTTTGTCCCGTCGCAGCAGGATGTCCTCAAGCGGATCGAGGCCCTCTAATGGAACGGATCCCCCATAGCCGGCCACCCGAGGCCCTGACCGAAGTGCAGACCCACTACTGCCCCGGTTGCGGCCACGGCATTGCGCACAAGTTGATTGCCGAGGCCGTGGACACCCTCGAGATACGTGAGCGTGTGATCGGGATTGCACCGGTTGGCTGTGCCGTGCTGGCATACTTCTACCTTAATTTCGATGTCGTTGAAGCCGCGCACGGCCGGACGCCTGCGGTCGCTACAGGCATCAAGCGTGCCGATCCGGACAAGATCGTGTTTGCCTACCAGGGCGATGGTGACTTGGCCGCTATCGGAACCGCCGAGACCATTCACGCCGCCAACCGCGGTGAACACATCGCCGTTTTCTTCATCAACAACGCCGTGTACGGCATGACCGGCGGGCAGATGGCCCCCACCACGATGGAGGGACAGCGCACCAGCACCTCACCCGAAGGGCGCGATGTGGAGACGATGGGGCCACCGATCCGCATGTGCGAACTGATCAATACGCTGGACCGCCCCTACTACATTGAGCGTGTCGCGATTGATGGGCCGGCGGGGGTACGCAAGACGCGCAAGGCGATCCGGACCGCCATGCGCTACCAGGTCGAGAAGCGGGGCTACTGTTTCGTTGAGATCCTATCGCCCTGCCCGACCTACCAGCGCCTGTCGCCGGTGGATGCGCTCGGGTTCGTGGGCCAGACCATGCGCGGTGTCTTCCCCACCAGGATATTCCGCAACGAAGGTGAGGTCGTGCATGCTTGAGCGCATCCTCATCGCCGGGTCGGGCGGACAGGGCATCTTGCTGATCGGCCGCCTGCTGGCGCGCAGCGCGATGCAGAGCGTGCCACACGTGACCTATTTTCCGGCCTACGGGGCGGAGGTACGCGGCGGGACATCCAACTGCCAGATCGTACTCTCCGGCGACGAGATCCACAGTCCGGTTCCCGAACAGTACGACACCATGTTGATTCTCAACCGGGAAAGTGCCATGCGCTTCCTGCCAACCCGCGCCGCCACGACGCGGGTCATTCTGAACACCGCGTTGTGTGAGCCGGTCGGTGACCCGCACGTGGTCAGCGTGCGGGCGACGGATATTGCCAACGAGCTGGGTGAGATCCGTACCGCCAACTTCGTTATGCTGGGAGCCTACCTGGCCGGCAAGACCGTCGTGCCGGTGGCCGCCATCAAGGAGGGTATCCGACACGAGTTGGCTGGAAAACCCGAGGCCTTGATCGCGATGAATATTGAAGCTCTCGAGATTGGTCTCTATGCGTAGATCCGTATGCTGCTGCGTCCTTTTGCTGGTCCTGAATGTCCGGGCAGCTGAGCCGTGCAGCCTGCTGACGTTGATCCGCCAGGCGAAAATCGACGAGGTGGCCCGCTGCCTGAACATCGGCGGGGCCACGCTGGCCAACACCGCTGCCGACGGAGGTGTGACGCCTCTCCACCTGGCCGCAGCCCTTGACCGGCCCGGGATGGTCAAGCTGCTCATCGCGCACGGCGCCTGGGTGGATGCGCCGAGTGCGGGAGGGTTCACGCCCCTGCATTGGGCCGCGGCGGAAAATTCGACCCAGACGATGCAGTTGCTGATCGAGCATGGTGCCGACTTGGCCGCCATTACCGACAACGGCATCACGCCGCTGCACTGGGCCGCAAGCCGCAATGCCACCAACAGTGTACGTATGCTGATCAAGGCTGGCATGGCCGTCGCGGCCCAAACGGGATCGGGTCAGACGCCCTTGCATTGGGCCGTCACGACACACGCCGACGATGCAGCCGTCCTGTTGGCTTTCCAGTCGGTCAGCGAAGGGCTTGACCTGGCCGTATCCAACCAGATACCGCTGCGCCTGGACCTGGCTGCTCCGCTGACCAACCAGCCTTCAACCGTATCCGTATCCCAGCCCGACGCCCTCCCCGAGATTGCGCGTCCCAACCGGCCCCCCATTGTCTTGCAACAGAACCCCGCGCCGCGCAGTGGTGATACACGCCTGGTGCCACTCGGCCGCGGGCAGGTGCTGACCTTCATCTGGGTTCCCGACGCCGAACTGTGGATGGGGGGCTTTGAACTGAGCAATGGCCAATTCCGACGATTCCGGCCCGGCCATGATAGTGGTTCACGCGAAACGCTGTCGTTGGATGGTGACGAGCAGCCGGCCGTCCTCGTCAGCTGGTTCGATGCCCAAGCCTTCTGCGAATGGCTGAACACCTATTTCCGGCACAGCATGCCCAAGGGCATGCGCTGCCGTCTGCCCACCCACGCCGAGTGGATGACCGTGGCGCGCTGCGGCAGTCAGCGGCGCTACCCCTGGGGCAACGACTGGCCGCCGCTATACGGAAATCATGCCGACCAAGCGGCCCGCGCGGCGCTACCGGATCTGGAGGGCATCGCGGGGTACGACGATGGGCATGCCGTGAGTTGTAATGTCACCACCGCGGGCGTCAACGAGTGGACCATTCACGGTTTGGCCGGCAACGTGTGGGAGTGGTGTCACGACTGGCATGACCTCGCTTCACGCCAGCTGAAAGTACGCCACGGCGGCGGCTGGGACCACGAGGATCCGGTCAGCCTCGAGATCGAGACCCGCGGCTTCGATACCCCTGACGCGCGCTACGACACGATTGGCTTCCGCGTGGTGCTCGCGCCGGTGGAGTGATTCAGAGAACTGAGGAGTGGCCCATCATGCTTGCAGCAGGACATCCCCTTCGATTTTGAAGTCAGCGGGAAGCTTGGCTTTCAGGTCATCGACGTTGAGGGCATAGCAGGGATCGATTTCGATCTTTACGGTGGGTGTGCCATCGGCATCACGCGGGACCCTTACGCCACAGGCATCGAACCAGCGGGCAAACTTCGCCACCATGTCACGGCGAGTCGTGGCGGGGGAATCGTTCCCTTCCGCGTTCTTAACCGGAGAGAACTCCTCCGCGCGCGCAAACTCCACGTTCAGTGAGCGCTCCGCGTCGGGCAGGACATCGAAGATAAACTTCTCGAACTTGTAGGCATTGGGCGTGTCCGGCTTCAGGATGGCGCCCGTCGCATCGCAATATGGAATCTGCTTATGCGCCACATGCAGCGGAAGGGCCTCGTCGGCCTCACGCTTAAGAAAGCCGAACGTAAAGATATGGATAGCCACGCTGCCGTAGAGCAGGCGGAACTGGCCGTCCGGTCGGCGCTCCGCTTTCTGTGCATCTGTGAGATCGCTGTACTCGATGATTTCGGTGTGTCCCTCCCGGGTCACGAGCATACCAAGTCCTTCGGATGCATCCCGCTTGGCGCACACCTTGACCGAGATCTCCGCTTCGTTGGCAAAGTGCTGCCCCAGGAAGTCCGGGTCGGCGATCTCGACCAGCGGGTTGTCGACCTGGAAGTAGAATAGCGCATTCAGGCCGCGATCGGCCATGTCCTCAAGTACACCGCGGTTGCGCAGGGCAGAAAGGATGCCGCCGTGTCCATCCGGGCTCACGAAGATGTGGTCGGGACGGTCGAGCAGAAGATTACCATCCGGGTCCAGACCCGGCCACATGCCCTGTTGAAAGAAGATGACCCGTGCGGGGGTCAGGCCGAAGTAATCGTGTAATTCAAAGAAGGCCCGCGTCGGCGCATCATTGGCCTCGCTGGTCATGACATAGAACGGCACCTCGGTCTCGTACTGGCGTTCGAGCGCCAGAATTTTGCGCGAGTGGATTTCGAAGAGCGGTGCCTTCGAAATAGGGCCAATTTCATAGCATCCCTTGGGACCGTCATAGCCCAGCCGTGAGCCCTGCCCACCGGCGACCAGCAGGACCCCGACCTTGCCCGACCGCAAAGCCCTATGGCCCAGTTCGCGCACAGCGGGGTCGCCCGCTTCCTCCAGAGTGAGCACCGGGGCCGGCTCAAAGGCGCCCTGCCCCGCCGTGGCGGCTTCGGCCTGCTGCTTAAGGGCCACACGCATACGGTCGATCTCCGAGAAGTCAATCTCCTCAATCTGCATCAGGAGGGCCTGCTGCTGCGCTTCATCGAGTTGCTCCCAGAATGCCAGCAGGTGTGCTTGATCCTGGTTGGTCAGAATGTCGAGTGCCTCAGTATAGGTCATTGTCATGGTCGCACACTCCCTTTGCGGAAAAGAAAAAAAGTACCACACCGCCCCTGTCGACGCAAAGAAAAGCACCATTCAGCAACCATATCCCTCTTCATACCGCCGCCTCCGTGTCATATTCAGCTACGATCGTGGCTATTTATGACACGCCAGGACAACCTATATCCAATATTTATGGGCTATCGGCTCACGATAGCGTGTCATATAAACATACGATCGTATGGATATATGACACGCTATATGCGCATATTTCCTTATAAAGAGCGAGTTTCCCCCATTCAGCGTGTCATATAAACCTACGATCGTAGCTCTGGATGACACGCTGACCGGGACAAGTGCTTCGAACGGCTCTTGCCGAGGGAGGGGCAGACAGGTAGTGTCAGTCGTATGTCAGAAGGAATGAGACTTCAGAAAGTGTTGGCGGAGCGCGGGGTGGCGTCGCGAAGGGGGAGTGCGGAGATTATTGGGGCGGGGCGTGTGGCGGTTAACGGGGCGGTCGTAGACGAACCGGGGCTGCGCGTGGATCCTGCGGTGGATTGTATCCGTGTGGATGGTGTCGACCTGCCGGTCGATGGCGAAGCTACGCGGACGATCGTTCTCTATAAGCCCCGCGGGTACATCTGCAGCCGTTCCGATACTGATGGCAAGACCGTCTATGAGCTTCTGAAAGATATCTCTGAGCGCATCGTGCCGGCGGGGCGGCTGGACAAGGATAGCGAGGGCTTGCTGTTGCTGTCCAATGATGGCGGGTTGATCGCGCATCTCACGCATCCCCGTTTCGGACAGGAGAAGGTGTATCGCGTCACCGTGTCGGGATCGCTCGCACCGGAGATCGTGGCGCAACTGGAGAGCCCGATCGATATTGAGGGTTACACAACGGTGCCCGCACGCGTCACGGTGGTGAAGCGAGGGAACAGTCGAACAATCGAACAGCCGAACAGCCGAACTACGAAGGCCGGGATGCCACGCCGGGAGAGAGAGGCGCGCGAGGAGAGAGGGGTCATCGAAGTGGTCCTACGAGAAGGGCGTAACCGACAGGTCAGGCGTCTGTGTGAGCGGTCGGGACTGCGGGTGCACCGCCTGGTGCGCACGCGCGTGGGGGATCTCTCGTTGAAGGGGCTGAAGCCCGGTCAGTGGCGCGATATCCGCTAATCGTCACCCAATGCGCGATGCAGGGCGTCGTACTCCGCCTTGGCTTTGGACGACAGGCGGTCAGCCCGACTGGCGATCATGAGCAGAATCTCGCGGGCGTGCGGCTCATCCCCTTTGGCTGCCTGAAGCTGGGCCATATGCAGGAGGGCCGCCAGGCTATCCGGCGTCAACGACAGTACCTTTTCCAGGGCCACTTCCGCCTCCGTCAGCTTTCCCTGTCGCATCAGGATCTCACCCAGTGTGTCCCAGGCCTGGTGCATCGTCGGCCGCAACGCCGTCGCTTCGCGCGCCAGTGTTTCGGCCTCCGCGTATGCCTTCTTCGCCTGCAATAACCAGGCCAGATCGTTCAGTGCCCGCGGCAGGCGCTGACGCACCATGCTCCGGCGCAGGGCATCCTCCGCCAGCTCCAACTCGCCGCTGGCCACTCGAACCGCACCAATAGCGTAGTTACCCAAGGCGTCCCCGCTATCCGCATGCAGGACCATGCGCGCATACTTCTCAACCTGACTTGGGGTACCGGAAAGGAGAGCCAGGCGCAACGTGCGGTGTAGCAGCGCCACATCATTGGGGCGCGTAGAGCGCGCCAGCTCAAGCGCGCGTCGCGCCGTCGGCAGGTCACCATCGCGCAGGGCGAAGACGGCCTCAATTTCGGCCACATATGTTTCCCCGCCGGCCATACTCCTCAGCTGAATGGATGCGTCCTCAAGCCGATCCCAATCCTGCTGCCGGATCAGGATCTCGAGCAGCATGCGCCATGCAAACATCTGCTTCCCATCCTCACGCAGAAGTGCATCGAGTGCTTCCCGTGCCGCAGCATCATCCCGCTGCAGCACCGCAATCACGGCCCGCTCGAGGGCAAGCGTGGGCGCTTCGACCCCGGCGTGCTCAGCCTTGATGAGGTATTGGCGGGCATCATCAAAGGCGCCCTTGCGAGCCGAGATGCGTGCCAGCCCCATGAGTGCGCCGGCATGTCCGGGATCTTCGACCAACAGCTCGTAGAACAGGGCTTCGCTCTCCTTATCGCGGCTCTGGTCGAGATGAAGGCGGGCCAGGCTTGCCTTGAGCACGTGCGCTTCATCTTTGCCTGCCAGTTCGAGGGCCCGTTCCGTGCTGGCCACGGCCATACCGGGTTGCCCCGAAAATGCCCACATCCGCGCAATACCATTGAACGCATTGGGTTCACGTACATAGCCATAGCGGGCCGCGAGCCCCATGATGTTGAACCGCCCCTCTGCAGCCAGGAGCTCCGCAAAGCGGGATCGTATCTCCTCGGCCAGATCGGAAGGATGACCCGCCTCGACCATTCGGACCCTATTCAAGAGAGCACTGATGTTGGAAGGGAGGATATCCCGCGCCTGCGCATAGGCGCCGAAGGCCAATTCCGCACGCTGATGATCCTCCAGCAACACGCCCAGATTGTTGGCCATCAGGCTGCATTGGCGTAGCAAACGGTAGGCCGTGCGTGCTATGGGGTCAGCCACATCATCACGTGCAGCCGCCTCCTTCAGGCCGGGGACAACCGTGGCAAAAAAGTCTACATGCTCATCATAGACGCCTTTGAAGTCCATCTCCGCCACATCTTCGGCTCCACGGAACACCAGTCGGTCAGGGACGCTCCGTCGACCCGCTAGCGTCCACAGGTCGGGTGAGACCAGCATAACCGTTCGCTCCTTGATGCTGGCGGTGCCGACAAAGAGCTCCTGCAGCAACGGAACCACACCGATTCGTGCCAGGTTCTTCAAACGCGGCGTATCCACGTGGTTGGCAAGGTACTTGGCGTACACAGGGTTGCCTGCGCTGCTGAGGTCCAAGAGCTGCAGGGAAGCACCTTTCTGGTGGGCCATGACGCGGATAAGATCATCCATGACACCGTCGGAAACAATCCAGGCACTCTCCGCGTCTCCTCCTGCAGCGGCCGCATTTACAATCATCGACGCGCAATCGTTCAGATTCTCGACCTGACGTGTATCCGCGCTGGCGTGATTTCTGAAAGGCGAGGCCAGCACCGATGCCGTCAAGCCCAAGAGAAAGAGCCAGCCCAAGGCCCGGGACAACATAGAGCCGCCCTTCCCGCTGGGCATGGGCCCCCATGACAACCCCACTCTCAGCCAGTATGCCACCAGGTAGCCTGTCAACGCGGCGGTTAGAACGTAGGGCATAACCAGCAAGCGAGCGTGTCCCAGGAGTGCCCACGGCGCCACTTGGAGGTTGAGCAGAACTAGCAGGCTGAGCACGCTGAGCACGATGTGAAGCAGTGAATCGGACCACTCAGGGGCATCCTTGATCCCACGCCGCGCGACACCGAGGCCCACCACCCAGGGCACGCCTGTCGTCAGGATCACCAGCAACCATCCCTCACGCGGCAAACTGCTCATGATGAGTTGGTACTGGGTCTTCCACAGGATCCACACCACAGAGAAGTAGCCGGGATAGTCACGTATGGCGTGCCCCTCCGAGCCATAGAAGCGCCATGCAACAACCAGGTAGAGCGACAGTCCCAGGAGTCCGCATCCCGTCGCAGAGACAACAGGCAGGCCTCGCAGCTGGCCCTTGCGCCACATCAGAGCCAACACCACGACCAGAACCAGAGGGAAGAAGATAATGAATGAGGCGTACTCAACCGTGCCAATGCCCCACACGAACGCGAGCACATAGAGCCACCCGCAGCCGCGCGACTGGCCATAGAGAATAAGAAGGGCCAACGCGCCAAGCAGCAGAGCAATATCGCATGTGGCGTTGTGCGCACGCGTCGCCACGATCCAGAACGGCGTACTGAAGCAGAGCGCCAGCGCCGCCACAACACCGGCCACACGGGCCAGAACAGCACCACGTCTGACGGTAAGATCCGGAGGACCGGAAACCAGTGTAAGCCCCGCCGAGACAGCGTGATAGAGCAAACCCACACAAACGGCTCCGAACAGGGCGCTGAGGAAGGTTACGTTACCAACAGCGCTGCCCAGGGGTAGGTTCCATACGAGATCGACCAGCCATCCCCAGATGGGGCGCTCGGGTGCGGTCATAGGGAACAATCCACCATACCGTGCCAGAAGTTCGGCCGACTGGCCGGGGACCACACCTCTCGCCATCGTCAGGACAAAGAGGAGCAGGGCGAGCAGACCGAGCACCACTCCCAAGCCACGTAGCCAGAACCAATCAAGTATCCTGCGCATAGCCGAGGCCTACTTTAGAGGGTCCGCGCCCCGCTTCACTTGAGGGCGAGGCGGCGTAAAGACCGTCATTCCCCGTTTGAGGGCCTCTGCTCTGAACTTGCCCTGGCTAGGCGGGCAGTAGTTCATCCCCATCTTGTCAAGATCCTCTAGGGTACGATAGTGCTTGGTTACGCAATGGGGATCTGGCGCCGGTTTGAGCCCGAACAGAAACCCCACACCTCGCATCACGTGACGTTGAAGCCGCTTCACCATCTTGACGGGATCATCACTATGCAAGGCGCTCACGTTCACGGTTGCCATCTGCAGATCACGCTCGACTGTTGAGTGGAGCTTGATGGCATTGCCCCCAGGCACCAATACAATCACACAGACATCATCAGGCTGTTTGTACACCTGTAGCTTCTTCGCGAACGCACGGAGAAAGGGGGCCTCAAAACGCTTCACATGCTGAACACGGACAGGGACCCGCAATTGCCCTTTCACGTATTCACAAACGGGCACAAGCACCTTTGGATCTAGCCCTGAGGCGTCTATAATGGCAATTGACTTATGATGGGCAGGCTCTGCCTCTACGCCCAGGCAGAGGGCAAGAAGAGAAGAGGCAAGCACAGTAGACAAGATGAAGCGGGACATACTGAGATCCTTTCTTCGCGGAAATTCAGAGCAAAAAAAGAGGTGCCCCACTTATGGGGCACCTCAGATGGAGATATCTAGCACAAGTCTAAGCTTTGCGACGACGCATGTGCGCACCCACTAGGACTGCACCAATAGCAAACAGAGCCCATGTTCCCGGCTCAGGAACAAGCTGACTAGACGTCTGAACGCTCAAACTCGTACCGTAGTCATCGGGTGTCGGAGACGGCAATATGCCGAACCGCTCAGTCGTGGGGGTCATCAGATGCCCCAATGAGTAGTAGGTTCCGAGAGGAACAGATCCTGAATAGGACGAGTAAGCGTAGTCGAAGACTGCAATATACAAACTCTGACCGGCCAAACCAAGCGAGCCCGCCCCAAACACATCAGCACCATGTCCAACGATACGACCAGCCGCAGGAGGTCCCTCCTGAGTGCTAAAGGCACCTAAAAAGGTGTCATTCCCCAGCGAGACTTCAGGAGTCATGGTGTTAAAATTGATCGTTGTGTCCGTACTCAGGTAAACCATATAGAGACTACCTGCGGATAAGTCCGCCCCCCCATCGTCGAGAAGACTGCTACCTGGACTTGAGAAACTCGCCGAAATCTCTGCGCTTGCAAGAGAGGCGATGAGCATCATGCCCAGTGCAAGTTTTCCTGCGTTTCTGCCATACTTCATTCTTTACCTACCATTCTTTGTGGTGCAGGTTCTAGCCTCAGGCTGAGAACAGATTAGAGCGTATAGGGGACGGTCTCATCAAAGCTGACCTCTCCAGTACCAACCCTCTGGTACCAGAAGCTGTCGCCAGGATTGAAAACCAACGTGGATAGATCGGGACCGTCATACCAGCCGAAACCGGCGTAGTAGATGTGCGGGACATAGTCAGTGCCATCCAGAACGTAGATTTTGTCACCATCGGCAGCAGTTGTACCGATGACTGAATCCGTCAGAGCTACAGCAGCGGGGAACGGATAGTTGACGATCTGATAGCCTTCACCAAGGGTCATAGTCGTGTCGTAGTCAGGGACCTCACCTGTCAGTGAGAAGGTATGTGCAGCTGGGCATTTGACCCAGAATCCAGTAACCCGATCCACAACAGCCGTGCTCAGATCGGCGCCCTCGTACCACCCGAAACCATCGTAATAGATATGCGGGTCGTAGCCGAGACCGTTGAAGATATAGACAACCGTACCGTCCGGCACGCCATCCGTTCCGAGGACGTCAGCCAGAGTGGGGTCCAGTGTCTCAATATCATCAAGACTCATTCCAATCAGCTTGTACTCGGCGGCGTCAACGCTAACGTTGATCACGCCAGCTACGTTTTCGCTCTTAACCTCAACGGCCTGGACCGTCATGGCGACAAGAGCCACTACTGCGAGAATACTAAGAATCCTCTTCATTGTACTGTACCTCCGGTTTGATTTGTGTTTCGACATGTTGTGTTGTGAAACTTCTCCTATTTCCTGATCTAAATATAATCGGTCCCGCTCAATTGGTCAACCTCTATTTGAGATTTTTTCTTGGGCATCGCCTGATGCAAAAACCCGATGCAGGGGCATACCGCCATCAAGGCTCTCAGCGGTCCAGAAACAGTAGATATCGCATCAAACTTCATAAAACAGAGCCTCTATTGAACGGGTGACGGCGTAATCTCAATTGGGTGGCAATACCCCTTCCGAGACCAGTTGTGCGTCCATTTCATCGGTCAACGGCATCGGAAGTGCCGGCATCCCTTTTCTGATCAGATCCATCTGGTAGGACTCAAGGTGTTTCTTGAGCTCTTCCCCATCCAACTTGGGCTTGCTTGCGGCCCGCGCCTTCATCGCTTCGCGCCGCAGGCGCAGTCGTTCGGCATAGGATGCGGTCTTGGCGGCCCTTGACTTGGCTCTACTGGCGCTCGCCGATAGCGGCTTCGAAACGCGAGCCGCTCCGATGATCGCCCTGGCAGCAACAGTGGCCTTGTCACCCATGGTCGCGGCCATATCGACCGGGCCGGCCATGGAGATCCACTGCTCGTCACCGCCTTTTTCGAGGAGGGCCATCTCGCGAGAGTAGTCGGCGCGGACAAGCGTGATCTCATCTTCGCTGCCTCCGACATAGAGGAAGTAGCTCTTGGGTGGTTTGATGGCAACGTTGACGAAACCGACTTGGATGCCGCTGTCGTCCTCGAGGATGGCGCACATCTTGATGTCTTTGGTGAAGGGGGGCAACACGGGGCCGGGCCGCGGCGTGGGAGCGACATCCGCCTTGATCTCGCCGAAGGGCTGGCGATCGAGGATGGACTGGTAGCGATCAAAAGAGAACTGCTGGAGGGCCGCAGAGGCTAGACCGGCCACGCCCGCAATCATGATTGCGGCGAGCAGAACTGGGTTATGGTGTGCGCGTCTCATCTCACTGTGCCTATAGTAGAATGAAACAGGGAAGAGGGCAACTGGATATTGCCCTTGAATACAGCGCGCCAGATCGTAGTATGGGCGCACAAGGCGACGCATTCAGCGGGCCATAAGATGGGGAGAAGCTGTGACAACGATTAAGCAGGCATTTGTTAAGACCTATCAACAGCAGGCCGACCGGGTGGCCCTGCGCTACAAGGCGGATGGCGCCTGGCTCGAAATCACATGGCGAGAGCTGATGGCGCGTGTGCGCCAGGTGAGCGAGATCCTGAACAAGATGAAGGTCAAGCCGGGGCAACGCGTGGCGATCCATATGGACAACTGCCGCCAGTGGCCTGAACTCTACCTGGGCATTGTCAGCGTGGGCTGCACAGCCGTACCGGTCGACGCCAAGCTGCGCCCGCAGGAGGTAGCCCACATTCTGCGCGACTCCGAGGCGGAGGCGATTTTCTCCTCAGCCCGAACCTACCCGACGCTGCGCGAGATAGAAAGCCACCTGCCGGCCTTGAGCACAGCCGTGTTGATCGACGGCGAAAAGGTGATGCCCATCCAGAACGGGCGGATCCGCTATATCGACTATGAGACGACCATGAGTGACGTACGCGAGGCGTCGGAGAAGGATGACTGCCTGTTCAACCGGCGTGAGCCGTCCGAGGATGATGTAGCCTCGATCATCTATACCTCCGGTACCACGGGTCGGCAGAAGGGCGCGATGCTGACGCATGCGAATTTCGCCAGCAACGTGGAGTCGATGATGAAGTGCATTGACCTCGGCCCCAGTGACAACCTGCTGCTGGTGCTTCCCCTGCACCACGCCTTCGCCTTCACGGTCAACCTGCTGGTCCCGGTCTTCTCCGGTGCCCAGATCAGCTTCATCCAGAGCCTGAAGACGGTCGGCGAAAACACGCGCGAGGTATCGCCAACGGTGCTGGTCGGTGTTCCGCTGCTGCTCGAGAAGATCTACGCACGCATTATGGCCGGACTCAAGAAGAAGCCCGCAGCCTACTTCCTCTACCGGGCCGGCCTCAAGGCACCGGTCATCAAGGGGATCAAGCAGAAGCTGGGCGGCAAGCTGCGCTTCTGCGTGGTGGGCGGTGCGCCCTCCTCGATCGACACCATCACGGGATATGCGGAGCTGGGCATTCCGGTCATAGAGGGCTACGGCCTGACCGAGACGGCGCCGGTCCTGACCTTCAACCCGTTCGACGCTCCCCTGCCCGGCAGCGTGGGCAAGGCTTTGCCGGGCGTCGAGGTGCAGATCAAAGACCCCAACGAGGAGGGGATCGGCGAGATCACGGCGCGCGGACCCAACATCATGAAAGGCTACTTCAAGAATCCGCAGGCCACGGCCGAGGTGATGGATGGCGACTGGTTCCTGACCGGCGACATGGGGTTCATCAACGAGGATGGGTACGTTATCATCACGGGACGCAAGAAGAGCCTGATCGTCAACCGCGAGGGAAAGAACATATACCCGGAAGAGGTCGAGACCCAGATCCTGAAGAGTAACTTTGTCATGGAGACAATCGTACTGGGCTACACGATTGAGGGCGAGACGGGTGAGCGCGTGGGCGCCATCGTGGTGCCGGACGAGGAGGCCATGGCCGACCGTCGCAAACACCGCAAACACCCCATCAGCGATGCGGAACTGACGCAGCTTATGGTGGACGAGGTGAAGCGGGTGACAAATGATATCTCGGACTACAAGCGTCCACGCCGCATCCAGGTGCGCAGCGAGGAGTTCGAGAAGACCTCGACCAGCAAGGTGAAGCGCTACCTCTACGCGATTACGCCGACGGAAGTCTAGATGAACAATCGAACAGCCGAACAGCCGAACATTCGAACTACGAACTACGAACGGGGGAATGGGAAGCATTCGAACATTCGAACTACGAAGTGGGATCGCTGATGAGCGGTCCACGGTGTGGCGGTCGGGTCCCCCGTTCGTAGTTCGGCTGTTCGAATGTTCGAATGTTCGGCTGTTCGGCTGTTCAGCTGTTCAGCTGTTCAGTTGTTCCAACAGCCGCTCAACGGTTGCAACATCTTCAGGGGTATCGACACCGACAGCGATGTCGTTGGTCTCGATGACGACCATGTGGGCCCCCAGGGCGAGGGCGCGCAGCTGTTCCAACTTCTCTGTTTCTTCCAGCGGTGTCGGTGGGGCCGCCACGATCTGATCAAGAAAGGCGCGGCGGTAGGCGTAGAGGCCGATATGGCGACGGTAGAGTTGCGAGGGATCCATCGGGAAGCCGTCGCGCGCATAGGGAATCGGCGCCCGCGAGAAGTAGAGCGCACGGCCATCCATCCCGGTGACGACTTTCACAACGGAAGGGGCGTGCAGATCGTCCAGCTCGAGAATCGGGGCCGCGGCCGTCCCCATGTCCCATTCCGGGTTCGCGAGCATCACGGCGGCGAGACGGTCGATCAGATCGGGATCGACCAGTGGCTCATCGCCCTGGATGTTGATGACAATCCCGGCATCGTTTCCCGCCACGGCTTCAGCGACGCGGTCGGTGCCGGAGGGGTGATCCACACGCGTCATGACCGCGTGGCCGCCGGCGGCCTCAACGACGGCCCGAATGCGCTCGTCATCGGTGGCCACCAGCACGTCATCCAGCCGACGGGCCTGGCGGACACGATCGAGCACGTGCAGCACGAGCGGCTTGCCAGCGATTTCGACGAGGCTCTTGCCCGGCAGGCGGGTCGAGGCCCAGCGGGCCGGGATCACACCTACAACCGTGGTGTTGCCATCAATCATGGATCACCTCAAATGCCGTGCTGAGCTCTGCGCGGGTGCAGGGGGCGGTGCCCATCTTGGCGCAGACAATGCCAGCGGCATGGTTGGCCAGGCTGGCGGCTTCAATGGGGTCGCCTCCGGCCAGGAGGCCCAGAAACGTGGCAGCGATAACGGTGTCGCCGGCACCCGAGACATCGAACACTTCGCGGGCGCGGGTCGGCAGCAGGACCGGCTCGGCTATGCAGCTACAAAGGTACATCCCGTGCGATCCCAGCGTGATGGCGAGCAAGGCCGGGGACCACTTCTCGAGAAGCACGGCCGCGGCCCGTGCGAGTCGAGGGTCCGTATCCGGATCAACCAGAGGCTCGAACGGCGATTCGCCGGCCGCCACACAGGCCTCCTTGAAGTTGGGGGTCGCCAGGGCGAGGCCGCTGATGGCCAGGGGGTGATCATCCTTGGGGTCATAGGCAACGGGAATCCCCTTGCGGATAGCCACGTCCATGATCCTCTGCACGACATCATCCTCCAGAACGCCCTTTCCATAATCTTCAACAATCACGCCGTCGGCTTCGGCGATCAGAGCGTCGAGGCGTTCGCACAGCGGGCCGGTATGCCGCGCGACCTCGGCCGGGGAGCCCTCACGATCGAAGCGTACCACCTGCTGGCGCTCGGCGATGATACGCGTTTTTACGGACGTATGTAGCGCATCGCAGCCCAGCACACCCGCGGTCTGAATGCCCTGCCCTTCGAGCAAGTCTCTCAGCTCACCGGCCGATGGATCGGATCCCACCAGCCCCGCGATAGCGGCCTGGCCACCGAGGGCCTGGATATTCGAGGCCACGTTAGCGGCACCACCGGGCACGGCGTCGTCGTTCATGACGTGCACGACCGGCACGGGGGCCTCGGGCGAAATACGCGACACGGAGCCATAGACATAGCGATCCAGCATCAGGTCGCCCACCACAAGCACACGTTTGCCCTGTATGGCGGCGATTAGTTCGTTGGCGCGTGTGGCACTGATCATGGCATCACCGTCCCCTCCGACTGCGTGTCGACCAACTCAACGTGCGGAATGGTGTCGGAGGCAAGCCACTCGCGAGCCACATCACTCATACGCGCACCACTGGGGCGCGTCATACTGTATAGGGTGAGAATATGATGCTGCATCTGACGGCCAGGCACACGCACCGGTGTCACGCCATAGTTGACGCCGTGGGCTGAAGCCAGGATGTTCTTGGCGGCATCGAACCACTCGACCCGACCGCCGCTCAGCTCAAAGGTGACGCGTCCACCTGCCAGCGGGATCATGCGGGTCAGATCCGCCAGGTCGCCATAGGGCAGTTCGCCCAAGCGGGCAAAACAGGTGGGCGTCCACACCTTGGCCGGCCCTTCTACCAGTCGCAGGTGGCCGCGCCGGATGAAGATGCGATAGCGGCTACGCAGCGCAAAACCGAGGCGGACTTCCTGGGCCGCGCAGCCAGGGCTGTCACCTTCTGCTTCAAATCCTTCCGTGCACAGCTCCTCGAGCACGAGCGCGTAGGGCCAACCGATACGCATCCGCTCAACGCTGATCTTGAGGCCGAGCTCCTTCTCAAGGCGCTCCTCGATAAACGCGTGCCCACCGCGCGTGCGGACGGCAAAGAAGACGGTCACCAACAGGACAATCGAGATAATCAGGACGGTCACCAGAAAGCGCCCCACGCCCCCCATGCCGCCACCTGGAGTTTTTACTTTCATAGCACTTTCCTCGTGGAAAACTGGAACAGCCGAACATTCGAACATGGGAACAATCGAACAATCGAACAGCCGAACAGCCGAACTACGAACGGGGGACCCGACCGCCACACGGTGGACCGCTCATCAGCGATCCCACTTCGTAGTTCAATTGTTCGAATGTTTTCCATTTCCCCGTTCGTAGTTCGATTGTTCGGCTGTTCCCCACTCCTACTCACGGTCGCCAAACAGGATGGTTCCCAGCCGGATCCATGTAGCGCCCTCTTCGATCGCCACCTCGAAATCGTGGGACATCCCCATCGACAGCTCGTCCAGCGGAAAGCCGGTGGCCTCACGCCACGTGTCGCGCAGCTCGCGCAGCCGCGCGAAATGCGGGCGTGCCTCTGCGGGCTCCGGCGTGAACGGCGGGATCGTCATCAGCCCCGCGACATCCAGGTTCATGAGCGACCCGCAGCGCTCCAGCACGGCCGGGACCTCATCGGGAACGAACCCGAATTTGCTGCCTTCGCCCGACACATTGACCTCCAGCAACACCGACAACGTCTTGCCTGCCTCGGCGGCGGCCCCGTCGAGGGCCTCCAGCAGGCGCAGCGAATCCACCGAATGCACGTAGCTGAACAGCCGGACAATATCGCGCACTTTGTTGCGCTGGATGTGTCCGATCATATGCCAGGTCAGGTCGCCGGGACAGAGCGGAATCTTCTGCCGGGCCTCCTGCGCGCGGCTCTCGCCGAACAGCTCTACGCCCGCTTCGGCCAGTGCACGCACGGCATCGGGGCTCTGGCGCTTGCTCACAGCCACCAGCTTGACCGATTCAACCGGGCGTCCGGCCCGTGCACAGGCCTGTGCGATGCGCGCCCTGACCTGTTCTATTCCGAGATTTGACATTCGGTCCATACTCCTTGGCGCGGCCCGCTCGGAGAGCGGGCCCTACCTTCCTGTTACTAGCTGCGATCCGCTACAGTCTTCCTTTAAAGGCACGTTCCAGCGTGAGCGGATCTGAATAGCGTATACCGCTGCCGGCGGGCAACCCGAAAGCCAATCGGCTAATGGTGACCGGCTGCGCACGCAACGCTTCTTCGAGAAAGGCCGCGGTTGCATCGCCTTCCACGTCCGTATTGAGCGCCAGAATCACTTCACGGATGCCTTCACCACGGACGCGCTCTACGAGCGAACGGACGCGCAGGTCGGCTGGGCCCTGCCCCTTGGGGGGTGAGAGTGTGCCCATGAGGGCGTGATAGCGCCCTCGAAATCCGCCGGAGCGCTCAATGGTCACGATGTCGGCCGGCTCTTCCACCACGCACAGCAGCTGGTCGTCACGCCCGGGGGAGGTACAGAGGCGACAGGGATCCTCCTCGATCAGCGTGGGCGTGCCGCAGCGCGAGCAGCCCGTCACCGACTTCTGCACAAACACCAGGGCCCCCAACAACTCATCAATCAGGTCGCGTCGGCCCACGGCCAGGCGCATGGCCATCCGTTCGGCCGAACGGCGCCCCACACCGGGCAGCTTGGCCAGTGCGGTCACCAGTCGTTGTAATGCTTCACCTGCGGCCATATTACCCGCCGAACATACCGCCCAAACCGGCATCCCCGGCCAGCTTGGACATATCGCCGGCGGCAGCTTTCTTGGCCGAATCCATGGCGCTGTTAACCGTGCGCGCCACCATATCGCCGAGACGTTTCGGATCCATACCCGACATCGCCTCGGGGCTGATGGTGATCGACTTGATCGTCATGTCGCCACACGCTTCCACCGTCACGGAGCCGTCCGGGCTGGCGGCCGACACCACTTTGCGTTTCAGCTCTTTTTGCATCTTCTTGAGCTGCTTGACCTGCTTCATCATCTCTACCATTTTTGCCATGCTACTACGTTCCTTTTAATAATCTACAAAACGAACAACCGAACGATTGAACATTCGAACAATCGAACAGCCGAACAATCGAACTACGAAGTGGGGATGCCATGGGCCCAGCCGTTGGGTGGATTTCGGTCCCCCGTTCGTAGTTCGGCTGTTCGTTTGTTCGATTGTTCCCCTGTTCGTACTTCTCTACTCTCTTACATCCACAATGGTGCCGTTAAACATATCGAGCACCTGTTTGACTTCCTCACGTTGTTTCCACGCCTGGGCGTTGCCCTTACGGGGCGCAGGCGGAGCGGCATCGCTCGGCGGTGCCGCGGCATAGCTCTGCGCCGGTGTAGGGACTTCAGCCACGCGTGCCGGTTTCTCTTTCCAAGTATCGAACGTCGCCATGACGGGACGGCCGAGCACACCGGCCAGGCTGCGCTCAATCGCCTTGCGGTTGCGCGGTGACTCAAAGAGCTGGAGTTCAGAGGCGAACTCCGGATCAAAATCGATATGGACCGTATCGCCATCAACGCCCGTGGGCACGGCATCTTTCAAGGCCCCTTGTACCGCGACGGCAATGCGTCCGGCGTGGGCCACAATCTGCGGCCATTGTGCGGTCAGCTTTGCCAACTCATCCCCGGCCGGCGGTGGGGAGGATGCGGGTGTGTGGGTGCGTGAGTGTGTGGGTGTGCGTACGGCGGGCTCCTCCGGCGAGGCCGGAGGTGGGGCCGGAGCTGGGGCCGTGGCCGTTGCGGCGGGCGGGGCCGCGCGACGGGCTACCGGGGCGGCGGGCGGGGCCGGGGCCGCGGGGGCGGGGGCGGGGGATGGCGCCAGCTGCGGGGCGACGGTTACGACGCCACCTGCGGCCTTGAGGGCATTGATCTGCGCGATGATCTCTTCGAGCGTGGCCACCTTGGCGGCGCGGGCACAGCGAACCAGAGCGGTCTCGAGAAGAATGCGCTTTGACAGGGAGAAGCGCATCCGTTCATCGGTTTCAGACAGGATATCGCAGATACGCAACAGGCGTTCGACATCGACACCGCCACCCGAGCTGCCGTACGAGGCGACCAGCCGGTTGCGGAACCGGTCCATCAATTCCAGCACGAGACGCTGCAGATCCTTGCCGGCCTGTTCCAATGCATCGACGTTGCCAATGACAGCTCCCATCTCGCCCGACAGGATACAGTCACTGAGGGTTTCGAGCGTTTGGTGCGACACCAGGCCAAAGACCTGCAGGACATCCTCCTCGGTGATGGCCTTACCCCTGAATGCGATCAGCTGGTCGAGGGCCGATTCGGCATCGCGCAGGCCACCTTCCGAGCCGCGCGCAATGGCCAGGAGGGCGTCATCCTCGATCTTGACCTTCTCATCCCGGGCGATCAGATTCAGTCGCTCAATGATATCCGCGACAGGAATGCGGCGCAGGTCGAAACGCTGGCAGCGCGAGATGATCGTGGCGGGAATCTTCTGTGGCTCGGTGGTTGCAAAGAAGAATTTCACGTGCGCGGGTGGCTCTTCAAGGGTCTTGAGCAAGGCGTTGAAAGCTGAGTTGCTGAGCATGTGGACTTCATCGATGATGATCAGCTTGAAGCGCCCACGCGCCGGGGCATATTTAACCGTCTCGCGCAGCTCGCGCACCTGGTCGACGCTGTTGTTCGACGCCCCATCGATCTCGCGTACATCCAGACTGGTGCCGCCCATAATTTCGAGGCAGCTGTCACACGTATCACAGGGCGTGGCGGTCATCCCGGTGTCGCAGTTCAGGGCCTTGGCAAAGATGCGTGCTATCGAGGTCTTGCCGATTCCACGCGGCCCCACGAAAAGGTAGGCATGCGCAATGCGGTTAGAGGCCAGCGCGTTCTCCAACGTCTGTACTACGTGGCCCTGCCCCACCACGTCGGCGAACTGCTGTGGACGCCATTTCCGTGCAATAACTTCGTAGCCCATGGTTCTGATCCCTTCTCTGTGGGCATGATGACCCAACGCCTCCGCTTTGACAATGGGGAAGTGAGTGGGTGGAGGTCGGAGGTCGGTGGTCGGAGGCCGGCGCGGGTGCCTCCGACTTCCGTTTTCCGACTTCCGACCTCCGTTTTGAGGCTTGTAGCACACAATGGGGCGTGCATATACTGGCCATGCGTTAGGACGCTGCATTCGGGGGGACGCTGTAGCTATGCCCAAGAACTCACTCTCAATATCGAACCGGACGCTCAGCCACAAGCTACTGATTCTATATGCTCTGATGTTCCTGCTACCGGGCGGCTTCCTGCTCTTTGTGATCTGGGACCTGATGCAGGTGGTGCAGGATCCTGAGTCGACCGTACGGCTTACAGGTCTCAGCCTGCGCCTGGGGATCCCCGCCGCCGTCCTGATGTCCTGCTCGGCATTCCTGCTGATGTATCGGTCCATGCACACCATTCGCAAGGTGACCGAGGAAGCCGGAGATTTCTATAGAGAGATGCACGGCGCGGCGTCTGTACCGGCCGACGTGACCGAAGAGAACGATGAAGTACAGCGCATCTCGCACTACGTAACCGACATGATCGGCGAGCTGCGGCGCAAGATCAACGATGTGGACCAATACGCCCAGGATCTCGACCAGGCCAACAAGAAGCTGATGGAAGTGGCGGTGGTCGACGGCATGACCCAGCTCTACAATCACAAGCACATCCGGAATCTGCTCATCACGGAGCTACGCCGTGCCGAACGCTTCTCGCATCCGCTGGGCATCATGATGATCGATATTGATGACTTCAAGACATTCAACGATACGTATGGACACCTGGTGGGCGACCGTGCCTTGCGCGATGTCAGCCGCATCATCCGCAACAACGTACGCACGGTCGATGTGCCGGCGCGCTATGGCGGCGAGGAGTTTCTGGTCATCCTCCCGGAAGCAACGATCGACGGCGGGGTGCTGGTGGCCGAGCGCGTACGGCAGGCCGTGGAGGAGCATGTCTTTGATACCGGCCGCGGGATTCGCAAAACCCATGTCACGGTGAGCATCGGCGTGGGTGCCTACGAAGGTGCGGTCCTGACCGACAGCGATCTAATCTCGCAAGCCGACGCCCGCCTCTATGAGGCCAAGCGCAGCGGGAAAAACAAGGTCATCTATACGGACGGGGCCTAGGCCGCACGCTTCGTCCGGATGCGGCGATAGAGGGCGATAACCAGGCCGGGCAGCACTAGGCCGTACCCAATCAATGCACGCGTACCACCGGTCGGAATCCCGCCCGGCGTGGCGCGCCACAGGTTCCAGAAGACGAGTAGGCAACAGCCCCACACGGCGGTCAGGTTGGCCAGCGCCTGACCTGAATGCATCAACTTCATACCGCTCATACGGCGCGACTGGAACGGGTAGAACAGGGCGCTGCCCATGTAGCCGAGCTGGTCGAAGATGGCGTGCATGGCCGAGGCCCCGAAAATCACGGCCGTGGCCCACAGGTCCCACACCACACCACCGATCAGACCAAACAGCACACCGATCACGAGGCTGTGACTCCAGGCCCGGTGCCACGGAATGAACCCCGGGCTGACACGTCCGTCATCCGTGGGATCCATGCTGAAAACGGGTCCGTCGAAGATATCGATCTGTGTCATCGAGAGATACTCGATCTTGACCTCGCAGTTGACCGGTGCGACGGCTTCCGCATTGGGAGGGGGCGGGCGCCCCGGAATCAGGTTCTGTCCGGTATCCACGACCGGCCCGTAGCGTACGGCCACCGTACGTGCGGCCACATCGAAAGAGACTTCATACTGCTGCCACTGGTCGAGTCCGACCGGAATGGTATTGAGCTTAACGCGCACACTCTCGCCCGACACGTGCGCGCGGTTGATCGCTTCGGCCACCTTGTCCGCAATAGCCTGCGCATCCGGGGCAATCGGATCGGGCGTGACCTCGATATCGTGGCGATAGAAGTAGCGCGAGAACTTGAAGTCGATCGTGTCGGGCAGCAATCCGAACACGCCGCCTAGAATGAAATAGGTTGGATTGCCATCCTCGGCCGCCGCGCGCACGGCTTCCGGCACACAGGATGCCGCCGCCACCCCCGCAACGAAATGTGAGATGCCCTTCATAACAGCCCCAACCATCCGGCCACGGTGGTCCCCACACCCGACATGTTGCATGCCATGGGCAGCATGATGACCCCCAGACAGTTCATGCGCCGTGAGCCATACAGCACGGGCATCAGGCCAATCCCCGTACCCACCACCATCACGGCCAGACCGGTGAGCCCCGTGATGCCAACCACCAGGCCCACGATCAGCAGGAGGGCCAGCGTCGAGATACGGCGATAGCCCACCTTGCCGATCAGCCAGAGCATGCCGCGTGTCAGCGGGCCCACCATGACCAGGGAAATCACGCCCGCCAGCGCCATGGCCGTGAGCATCAAGTAGTATTCAAAGTCCGTATGTGGCGTGATCAGGCTGCGCAGGAGGGCGGCCCCGCCACCCCGCTTGACGTGAACGCCCGGCACAAAGAAGAGCAGGAGTCCGCCAACGTAATAGACCAGCTTGGATGCGCCCTGCGAAATCAGAAAGACCCGATCGTTACGCAGCGCCGTAGCATGACCGGCCAGCAGCCCCCCTACCCCGCCGGTGACCACGGGGAAATAGGCCGCAAAGCCACCCCCGAGCGTCCCGGCAAATCCACCCCGCAGCATGTCATCCATCCGCAGCTGCGTCTCGATCTCGAGTTTCTGCTTCGGCACCGTCACGTTGGTCGCAATATTAAGCACCAGCCAGGGCACGGCAAAGAGCCCGACGAACGCGGGCATCAGGTTCTGAAACGCGACATCCACCGCAATCGGGGTTCGAAAGATAAGCACAAAGCCGAGCAACCCGGAGAGTGCAAACGTGAGCAGCCCGGCCCCGGTCGTCTTCCAGCTATCGAGAAACTTGGTCCAGCCCGAGCGCCCCAACCGGCCGCCTTTGGGCCACTCAGACATCAGCATGAACGCGATCACGGTCCACAGAATCCAGTGGGTGTGTCCACGAAACACCTTCTGCGTGACCGGCAGCACGTGCGGCGCGAGCGGGGCCACGATAAAGAGGAGCGCCATCAGGCCGATCATGCCCCCGATCGTGGTCATGATCACGGCTTCGTATCCGCGGCCCTGCATCAGGAATTTCTGGCCGGGCAACACGGTAAACATAGCACTCTCATCCGGTGCGGCCAGCAACACCGAGGGCAACGTGTTGAGCATCGAGTAGCCCACCATCAAGGCGCCGGCGAACGGGATCACGACCTCGGATGGCAGCTCTATACCGCGGGCGATCAGAACATGTCCCAGCATGACCAGCAACCCCATCACGTTGTAGATGTGGAGACTGGGGACGCAAGCCAGCACGGAGGCCATGAGGGTACCGCAGACGGTCGACAGCACTATCAGCACTGCGGTCACTTCTGCGGCTCCGTGATCTTGAGGTGACGTGCGGTCCGAAGTCGCAACTCAGGGTCCTTGCCCTGTACCACCATGAGGCCGCCGGCCACATCGACCTGCATGCCACGCCGCGGCACGAGGCCCAGCTCAGAAAGCTCCAGGGCCACCGTCCCATACGCTTTCACGCGCAGGGAACCCGTGGCGTCCTTCACGTTGAAACCGATGTAGTCGATGACTCCATCATCATCGCCGACATAGGCGTCACGCGGCACCTGCCCCACAAGGCGCACATAGGCGTAGTTCATGAGGGGGGTAATCTCGCCGATGCTCTGGACCGGCATCTGGCGGTGGGTCACCGCCAGGTAGAGCAGGGCCAACCCGGCTACGGCCAAGACGACTGACCCGATACGCAGTACGCGCAGCATGAACGGCTTGGGCGCATCGGAGTGGCAGTAGGGACAGCGTGAGGCCGTGCCGACATACCGGTTACAGCTTGGGCATACGGCGGACGTGTTGGCGGCTTCAGGTGAAGATGCTTCGGTCATAGCCTGTCTCCTTAGAGTCGTCACTTTCCCACAAAGAGGCAAGCGAGGCAAATGGGAAAACAAGAACAGAGCTATCGAATCGGCCTCGCCTTACAGCGCGCCGACGATTTCTTTGAGAACATCCTCCGTCGTGAGTAGGCCCACGACGGCATCGGCCGTGTCGCGCACCAGGCACATCGGCTGGTGGGCGCGGCGCATCAGAGGCAGGATATCGTCGGCCGGCATGTCCTGGTTGACATAGAGTGGCGGACGGGAAAAATCCGCTACGTGCCGGTCCATCGCCACCTTGCGCCCCGAGAGAATGTAGAAGATGTTCACGACACCCGCATAGCCGCCGCGAGCCTCATCACGCACGGGCATACGGGTGAACCCGGACTGGCGCGCGACAGAGCGGAAGGACTCAACGGTTGTTTCGGTCGTGACCGTCGTCATGTCAGCCAGCGGCACCATGATCTGGCCGGCGGTTTTGTGTGACAGCTCCATGACGCGATGGATCATGAACCGCTCGCGCGGTGAGAGCACCCCGTCACGCTCGCCCTCCTGGGCCAGCACCTTGAGATCCTCACGCGTCACAAACGGTGCCGGTGACGAGAGCGAGTCCTCGCCGCCACGCACCAGCAGCCGGCTCAGAGCGATGATGCCGAGCGCGAACGGTTTCAAGAGAAATTCCGTCAGGCGCAACAGGCCGGCGAAGCGGCGACAGCGCTCGATCGGGCGACTGTGAAACCAAGCCTTGGGCAGATATTCGCAGAAGACCAGCACCACCAGCGCCACCACGACGGCTGACACGGGTTCGCCCCACGGCCCCAACCAGCGAGCCGCGATGCTGGCACCGATAACCGAGAGAATGACCACGCTCAGGTTGGTGCCGACCAGCGTGGTGCCCAGCAGGCGGTCAAAATGTTCAAGGTACATCTGCAGCGTCAGGGCCCCGGGATCGCCCTGCCGCACAAAGTGGCGCAGACGCATGCGCGAGATGGAGATCACGCCGGTCTCAATCCCGGCAAAGAACGCCTGGCCGAGCAGGCAGACAATAATCAAAATGGTTTGTGCCATGCCACTCACGCTGCATCATCCTCTTCTTCGCCAGGTTCCGGAATCTCCACGCGCTGCAGCTCCACAAATAGGACACGCTGTTTGCGCACGCGCTGCACGGTGGCACGACAGCCCTGCTCCTCAACAACATCACCGGGGCGCGGCATGCGCTTGAGGTGAGCACTGATCCATCCGGCGATGCGATCGGCGCCCTCGGCCTCCAGCTCGCGATCCAGCTCGTAGTTGATCTCTTCGAGACTGGCGCTGCCATCCACGATCCACCGGTCATCACCCACTTTCTGGATTTCCGGCTTCTCCTGTCCGTACTCGTTGATGGCGTCGTCGGCGATCTCCTCCAGAATATCGCCCCGCGTCACCAGTCCGGCTGTACCGCCATATTCATCGGCAACAAAGGCTACGCGTCGCTTCTCGCGCTGAAAGGTGGAGAGCAGCGTATCCAGCGGGGCGGTCTCGGGCACAAAGAATGCCGGAATGATACACGCGGGAATGGAGGGCTCCTCCGACAGGATATAGCGCGGCACATCCAGAAAGCCTTCGGCCTGGTCCAGCGAATCGCGGTAAACCGGCACGTAGCGGTAGCGGACGCCGCGTATAACCTGCTCCTGCTCCTCTACCGGATCGTCCAGGTCGATTCCCACCAGGTCCACGCGTGGGGTCATGACATCCTTGGCCTGCGTCTCCTCAAGACGGATGATGCCGTCCACCATGGTACGCTCTTCCTCATCGAGCACGCCCTCCTCCTCACCGACTTCGACGACGGTACGGAACTCATCTTCCGAGAGGGAGGTCTCGGCCTCCTGGAGCTGCTCGTGAAACAGACCCGAGATCTGCTCAAGGAGCCAGCGCAGCGGCGTCGCCAGGCGCATGAGTACCAGCAGGAGCGGCGCATAGCGCGTCGCCAGCCACTCGCTCCGGATCATGGCCAGCCGCTTGGGCGCCACCTCGCCGAAGATG
Source organism: Verrucomicrobiota bacterium (assembly GCA_018648805.1). Lineage (GTDB taxonomy): Bacteria > Verrucomicrobiota > Kiritimatiellia > UBA8416 > JABMPJ01 > JABMPJ01. Next base: position 23,900 of record JABGQM010000026.1, on the reverse strand, counting down.
AGCAAGAGAACCGTCATGGCCGGGATCGCCAGCAGTTCGCCGTGCGACGGCATCAACGTATCGGCAACCACAAAACCGAGGGCCGAAGCGGTCACATTGACGATCGTGTTTCCGATCAGAATTGTGGAGAGCAGGCTGGAAGGGCGGGCCAGAAGGCCGCGCAGGCGCTCCGCCGATGCGGGATTGCGGCGCCCAATGCGGTGGATATGGATCGGATTCAACGCAAACAGGGCGGTCTCGGCGCTCGAGAAGAAGGCCGAACAGCCCAGCAACAGCAGCAGCGCAACACATTCAGCTATGAGGGCAAGGGTCATGGTGCCGTCACCGCATGGATGCGCAGACGCGTACGCTGCAGGGGAGGATGCGCCTGCACCTCCATGTCCTTGATCATCCAGCGTCCGTCCGTCTTCTTCAGGCTACGGATCCAGAGGCTGCGAACCGGCTTATCCTCCGCATCAAAACCATCCGCGCGCAACAGCATATGGAGCGACTGATCGATCCAGAGGCGCACGCGGCTGTAGCCGCCAGAAGCGGCATCCCACTCCGGGGCCGGCACGTCTACCAGGTAACAGTCCCGCCCCTTGGCCTGGCCGGACCCCACGATTCGCCCGCCGCGCCACCATAGAAACGAGAGACTCAGGTCGGCCCAGGTCAAGTCGGTTGATTCGATCCGACGGTCGAGCGTGATGGGTTCCCCCTCCGCTCCGGTGAGGACCGGTCGGGCTCCGGGCCGCAGCTGCATCGCCACGTCGCGGCGTACCGCGCCCTCCTTATCAAGGACCCTGTAGCGGAAGCACGCGGGGTCGCTCCCCCAGTCGACCTGCATCTCGAAATCGACGCGCGCCAGTTCCACCCCCCGGCGCTTGCGGACAATCATCTCGCCACGAACCGAGAGGGGATCACGCGGGAAGCGCTGCAACACATCGTCGAGCAACGCGTCGGCGGTTATCGGAGGTTCATCGTCGGCGCCATCAGCGTCGATCGGATCGCTCGCGCCTGAGACGTGTGGTGTAACCATTACGGCAAGGGCCGCGAGGGCCATGACGAAACGGGACCGTGAGAGTCGATTCAAAAAGGCGCTCCTGTCAGCAGTCATCCGCTTCGGGGGGACCGGCGTCGTTGCTGGCCGTGCTGGCCCGCGCAATCACCTCGGCCACAGCATCGAGGCCCACAGCCGGGATAATAATCGTATCCCGCCGGCCACCGACATCCTCCGTCAGGCGCAAAAAGCGCCCACGCGGATTCTCCCTGAGCTCAAATGTAAACAGCTTGCGTTCTACCTGAACCTGCTCGCTGAACAATTCCTTGTCCACTTCCCTGCCCTCTTCTCTGACTGGATCACACTCCCACGCGACGTCCTGCGGGACCGTCGCCACTTCAACAACGGTATCAAAACGGATTGGGATGTCGAGGACTTTGAGGGAAAGAGCTCAATACTCGACAGGACCGCTTATCACAGATAGTGTCAGAGCTGCCCATTCTTTATCACCCATCACCACGAGGACCATTCATGAGTAGTGCGGCCTACACCAAAGAGGGACTGATCAATTTTCATCCGACGCATGACTTCTTTGTCGGCATCGACTCGGATGGTTGTGTCTTCGACACGATGGAGATCAAGCAGAAGCAGTGTTTTCACGGTCTGATTGCCGAGCAGTGGGCACTGCAGTCTATTGAGCCGCTCCTGCGCGAGACGGCCGAGTTCGTCAACCTCTACTCACGCTCACGCGGCAGCAATCGCTTTCCGGCCCTGCTGCGCACGCTTGACTTGCTGCGCGACCGCCCCGAAGCCGCCGCCGTCACGGTGCCACGTATGGACCACCTGCGCCGCTGGATCGAAGAGGAGACGCAGCTGGGCATGCCCGCCCTGGAGGCCTGCGTCGCCGCGACCGGTGACCCCGAGTTGGCACAGGTTCTGGCGTGGAGCCAGGCCGTCAGCCGCCGGATTGAGGAGGTCGTGCAGCAGGTACCGCCTTTCGAGGGGGTGCGCGACTGCCTGCACAAGATCGGCACACAAGCCGACGCGATGGTCGTATCGCAAACCCCAACAGAGGATCTCGTGCGCGAGTGGAAGGTGAATGGACTGCTCGACGCGGTGGCCTTCATCGCCGGCCAGGAGCTGGGCACCAAGGCAGAGCACATCGCCATGGCCACGCGCGATCGCTACCCCGGCACGCATATCCTGATGATTGGCGACGCCCCGGGTGACTGCCACGCGGCCCAGACCAACGGAGCCCTCTTCTACCCGATCAATCCGGGCCGGGAGGAGGCCTCGTGGCAGTGCCTGTTTGATGAGTCGCTCGATGTCTTCCTGGCCGGCGGTTATGCGGGCGCGTACGAGCGAGGGCTGATCGACGCATTTGACGCGCTCCTGCCCGAGACGCCGCCGTGGATGGGGGGGGGCTGAACATTCGAACAATCGAACAGCCGAACTACGAACTACGAACGGGGAGAACGACAGCCAGCCAGCGGCCCAGTCACTAGCGTCCCCACTTCGTAGTTCGAATGTTCGGCTGTTCGGCTGTTCGATTGTTCGATTGTTTCCCTGTTCCTATTCTGATTGCAGGGCCAGGGTCGACCGCATGGCATTGTTCTGCGGGGTGCGGTCTTCGGCAGTCTCGACGCTAAGGGATTGGCGGATCGCGATGGTGCGTTCGCCGATTCCGGCGCCGGTCAGGCGCATCTCGTGTTCCACCGTGGCACCGACCTCCACATCATAGAAGGTCAGATCGACCGGGGCACCATCCACATCGGCGGTTAACACCACGCGCGCCAGCCGCTCGGTACCGCGGTTCTGCCCGAAGAGCGTCAGGGTCAACTGGTCCTCGTATTGCGGATGCCGCGCCACGTGCGGGCGCACCAGAACCATATCCACCAGGCCGGGCGTGTTGCGTTCGCGGACGCGCCCGACATTGATCACCCCATGGCCATAGGTATCATCCGGCCCCGGTGCCCCCGCATCATCGGCATAGCGGGTCAGAAGCGCTTCGACCTCACGGGCGCTGAGCTCAGGTGAGTCGGACCAGATGCCGGCGATCGCTCCGGCGACGAAGGGCGCCGCGGCAGATGTGCCGCTGAAGGGCATGGATTCGCCCTCCGGCGAGGCCGCCTCGACGCCCAGTCCGGGCGCCACCAGGTCAAGCGCCGCGCCACGATTCGAGAAGTAGACCTGCCGGCCATTCGCGTCTACCGCCCCCACGGAGAGGACCCCGGGGTAGCGTGCCGGATAGAGCAGTTCGTTAGCGCCATCGTTTCCGGCCGCGGCCACGACGACCGCGCCCTGCCGCTGCGCATAGGCGATGGCATCCCGCAGGACGGGCGACTCTCCCGCACCACCGAGCGATATATTGAGTACACGCGCGCCCTGGTCCACAGCATCCAGAACGCCCTGTGCCAGGGCAAAGGCATCCCCCACCCCGCTGGCATCCAGCACCGGCAGGGCCACCAGTTCCGCGCCGGGTGCCACGCCACGGACCTCGCCGCGGCCCGTGATGATCGAGGCGACGGCCGTGCCATGCGCGGCAGGCGAATCCAGCACCGCCACCTTGATGCCGCGGCCCCAATCCGCCTGGGCCGTGTTGGCGCCCATCCAGGTGGGGGCTGATCCAGCGAAGGGGCGATAGGTGACCCCCTCGGGCGGGGTGGGTGGCGGAAGCTGACGGACGTACACATTGGGGCGTTGCGCGATGGGGGCCGGCGCACGAGCCAACACCCTCCGCCAGCGGGCCGCATCCCCGACACGCACTCGCACGGCACGCAGTCGGTCGATCTGGCTCACCACCTCAACGCCTTCTTCGGCCGCGATAGCGAGGAAGGCCCGCAGATGGTTGTCGTCGTAGAACAGCAAGACCTCCTCGCCAGGGATGGCATCCGGGTGGGGATCCTGCGCCGGGGAGGATGTGGGTGGTGCGTTGGTGGGCACTGTAGCCACGGGTGGATCGATGGCGGATCGACGCGTTGAACGGACCACGGACAGGGAAGCCTTCGAACGAGGCGCCGCCGCAGAATGGCTCTGCCCCTCGATCGGCCCGAGCGCATCATCACGACGTCGCCAGAGGTGGAACACGCCCAGACAGATAGACAGAAGAAGAAGGGCCAGAACGATCGAACAGCCGAACAGCCGAACAGCCGAACTACGAACGGGGGACCGACTTCCACCCAGCGGCCCGGTCACTAGCGTTCCCCACTTCGTAGTTCGGCTGTTCGATTGTTCGTCATTCGGCTGTTCGTCATTCGGCTGTTCTCTCCCCGTCTACACCGTTATACCCGTGTCGATAAATTCGACATCCACGTTGAATCGCTTCTTGAGCTGCGCGCCCACAGCCATGACACCAAAACGCTCGGTGGCGTAGTGGCCGGCAAAAATGGCATTGATGCCATATTCCTTCGCCAGATTGTACGCGGCGAGGGTCTGTTCGCCGGAGAGGTAGACATCGATGCCTTTCTCACCGGCCTCGGCAATCTCGCCGGCGGCGCCACCGGAGACGACCGCCACGCGCTGGACGGTCTTGCGTCCGAAATCCCAGGTATGGAGGGGCGGTCCCACGCGGTCGGCGACCTGTCGCGCCAGGGTGGTAAAGCGTTGCGGTTTGACCAGCTGCCCCTCGAACCCGATCTCTTTCCCGTGATACATCCCGAAAGGCTTCAGTCGCTTGAGGCCCAGCGCGCGACAGATCTGCGCGTTGTTGCCAAGGGTCGCATGGGCATCCAGCGGCAGATGACAGGCGTAAAGGGCCATGTCATGCTTCAGCAGGGCCGAAAGACGCTGGTAGTTGAGTCCCGTGATCGTGGCCAGGGAGTCGCCCCAGCTGATGCCGTGATGACAGAACAACAGGTCGGCGCCGCGCGCCTCGGCCTTCGCGAAGAACTCCAGCGAGGCATCTACCCCGCAGCAGACCTTTTTCACCTTGCCCGAACTCGCAACCTGCAGACCGTTGTGCGAGCTGTCCTCAAACGCCTCGATGGCGAGCGTCTTGTCGAGATAGGCCGTGATGGAGGTGAGCTTCATGAGAGACTCCGTTTACGGTATTTCCAGTAGAGGCCGAGATCAATCGTGACCATCACAAAGTTGAACACATAGAGCAGAAAAACCTGATCGAACGAGTAGACGATCTTGTGGATCATGCCGCTCACATAGCCCAGGGCCACGACCGTCATGAAAATCGGACTCTTGCCCTGCACGACCTTCGTGCGCAGCGACTTGATGATCGAGATCGGCCAGCTGATCCCGAAACACACCAACATACCTGCTTCAAACACGCTCAATTGCATTTGATCACCCCCATCCTTGACACCCCAGGGCACACTGAACACACTGTCCGATCGACCGAGGATCCAGCATGACACCTGATGACGCCAAAAAACAAGCCTTTGCTTTGCTCGCCACCTATGATCGTCCCGAGGCCACTCCCGACGAGCTGCATATCGTGCGGATCGCCAGTACCTGGATCTCCATCATGCGTGCGCGTCAATCCGTACAAGGCATTGTCAACCGCATCATGGATGACTTCGAGAACACGGATACCGAGGAGTATGGCTGCGGCTGGGATGAGCTCGTAAAGCAATTCACCGCCTGGGCGGTGACGCAGGAGTGGTTGGAGGAGGATGGGACGGTACCGGAGAAGAGGGGGAGATGAACATTCGAACATTCGAACAGCCGAACTACGAAGTGGGGAACGCTAGTGACCGGGCCACTGGGTGGAAGTCGGTCCCCGTTCGTAGTTCGAATGTTCGGCTGTTCGAATGTTCGAATGTTCCCCTGTTCGTCACTCCCGCTCCCGCTTCAGTTCCCGGATTTCATCACGCAGGATGGCGGCGCGCTCGTATTCGAGGGCTTCTGCGGCTTCGAGCATCTCGCGTTCGAGTTCTTCGATGGCTTTGTAGACATCGTATTCCACCCCGTCTTCCTTGACCACACGCTGCTCGATCTCCGTGCTGCGCTCGCGCAGTATGGTGCCGTAGTTGATCGCCTTGCGTATTCCGGCCGGTGTGATGTTGTGCTCGCGATTGTAGGCCAGCTGCCGTTCGCGACGCTCGGCCGTCACATCCATCATCCGTTTCATCGAACCGGTGATGCGATCGGCATAGAGGATCACCTTGCCGTCCACGTGGCGCGCCGTGCGTCCCGCCACCTGGATCAGGGCGGTCTCGGAGCGTAGGAAGCCCTCCTTGTCGGCATCCAGGATCGCCACCAGGGCCACCTCGGGCAGATCAAGCCCTTCGCGCAGGAGGTTAATCCCCACCAGACAGTCGAAGGTTCCCTGGCGCAGGCGCGACAGGACTTCGACACGGTCGAGCGCGGTGATATCAGAGTGCAGGTACTCAACACGCAATCCGGCCTCGCGCATGTAAATGCTCAGATCTTCGGCGGTGCGCTTGGTAAGTGTGGTCACCAGTGTGCGCTCCTCGCGCTCCGCATGGCGGCGCACCTCTTCAATCAGGTCATCGATCTGCCCGTCTAACGGGCGGACGGTAACGGGGGGATCCACCAGGCCGGTCGGGCGGATGAGCTGCGGCACGGTTTGCGGGACCACCTCACGCTCATAAGCGCCGGGCGTGGCCGTGGCAAAAAGGATCGGGCCCACGTGCGCGAGGACCTCATCGAAGGCGAGCGGCCGGTTGTCCCGGGCAGAGGGGAGACGGAAGCCGTGCTCGACCAGCGTCCCCTTGCGTGACTGGTCGCCGTTGTACATGGCGCGCAGCTGCGGCAAGGTGACATGCGATTCGTCGATAATGGTCAGAAAGTCATCCGGGAAATAGTCCAGCAGACAGTCAGGCGGATCTCCGGCGGTGCGACCGCTGAAATGGCGCGAGTAGTTCTCGATGCCGGAGCAGTACCCGATCTCGTTAAGCATCTCGATATCGAAGCCAGTACGCTGCTGGATGCGCTGGGCTTCAAGTAGCTTGCCCTGCGATTCAAACCAGGCCACGCGCTCGCGCAGCTCAGCCTTGATGCGCTTGATGGCGGGAGCCATCTTCTCCTCCGGCATCACGAAATGCTTGGCCGGCGAGATCAAGGCACGCGACAGACCATGCTCCTTGTTGCCGGTGACCGGGTCGATCTGCCAGATGGCTTCGACCTCATCTCCAAAGAAATCGAGACGCACCCCGATCTGGGCATAGGAGGGAAAGATGTCAACCGTATCCCCACGAACGCGAAAGGTGCCCGGTGAGGGATCGACGTCGTTGCGGGTGTACTGGATCTCCACCAGGCGGGCCAACACCTCGTCGCGTTCCACGGTGCTGCCCACGTCGACCTGCACCAGCATATCAGCATAGTCCTCGGGCGATCCGAGACCATAGATGCACGACACAGAGGCCACAATGATCACATCTTCACGGCCGATCAGCGAGTTGGTGGCGGAGAGCCGCAGGCGTTCGATTTCCTGGTTGATCGACGCGTCCTTCTCGATATAGGTATCGGTCTGCGGGATATAGGCTTCAGGCTGGTAGTAGTCGTAGTAGCTGATGAAGAACTCAACCGCATTGTTGGGAAAGAACTCCTTGAGCTCCCCATAGAGCTGAGCCGCGAGGGTCTTGTTGTGTGAGATAACGAGTGTGGGTCGTGCCAGGCGTGAGATCACGTTGGCCATGGTAAAGGTCTTGCCCGACCCGGTGACCCCCTCCAGAACCGCAAAGCGGTCGCCATCGGTAAACTGGCGGCACAGCGCATCAATAGCGGCAGGCTGGTCACCTGTCGGCTTGAAGGGCGAAACGAGTTCGAATTTTGCAGGCATAGCGATTGAACATTTGAACAGCCGAATGACGAACAATCGAACAGCCGAACTACGAAGTGGGGAAATCCAATGACCGGGCCACTGGGTGGACGTCGGTCCCCCGTTCGTAGTTCGATTGTTCGGCTGTTCGATTGTTCGATTGTTCGATTGTTCCCCTGTTCATCATTCGGGCGCTTCTTCCTGCTTCTTCGGAAGGTTGACCTTGAGGTGCAGCTCGCGTAGCTGCTGGATGGAGACCTCGTTGGGCGACCCCATCATCAAGTCCTGGGCGCGCTGATTCATCGGGAAGGCGATGACCTCGCGAATATTGGTCTCATCGGCCAGCAGCATCACGATGCGGTCGATGCCCGGGGCGATCCCCCCATGCGGCGGGGCGCCGTACTTGAAGGCATTCAGCAGGGAGGGGAACTGCTCTTCCACCACCTCGCGGCCGTAGCCTGCAATCTCGAAGGCCTTGTACATCACCTCGGGCGTGTGATTCCGGATGGCCCCGCTGGAGAGCTCGACCCCGTTGCACACAATATCATACTGGTAGGCCAGCACATCGAGGGGGTCCTTGGTCTCAAGGGCCTCGAGGCCGCCCTGCGGCATCGAGAAGGGGTTGTGCGAGAAGATGACACTCTTGGACTCCTCGTCGAACTCAAACATCGGAAAATCGACCACCCAGCAGAAGTGAAAGGCATCCGGCTCGATCAGATCGAGATCTTCACCCAGCTTGACGCGAATGGCGCCACTAATCGACGAGGCCATGTGTGGCTTGTCGGAGACAAAGAAGACCACGTCCTGATCCTCCACCTTGCAGCGCTCCACGATGGCCGCCAGCTCCCCTTCGGATAGGAATTTCAGGATCGGGCCCTTGACCTTCTCACCATCCCACACCAGGTAGGCCAGTCCCTTGCCGCCCTGTTCGCAGGCGAAGGTAACCATCTTATCGAAGAAGCTGCGCGGTTTGCCCGCGATGCCCTTGACCGGAATCGCACGCACCACGCCCCCGCCGGCCACCACGCTCTTGAAGGCGTTGAAGCCGCTATCGGCAAAGATATCCGACACATCCAGCATCTCAATCGGGATGCGCAGGTCAGGCTTATCCGAGCCATACTTCACCATCGCCTCGGCATAGGGGATGCGCGGAAACGGGGTGGCATCGATCCGCTTCTTGGAGAACTCGCCAAAGAGACCGGCCAGTACCTCTTCGAGCACGGCGAAGAGCTCATCCTGCTCCACGAACGACATTTCGATATCGAGCTGGTAGAACTCGCCGGGCGACCGGTCGGCGCGGGCATCCTCATCGCGAAAGCAGGGCGCCACCTGGAAGTAGCGATCGAAGCCGGCCACCATGAGAAGCTGCTTGAAGAGCTGTGGGGCCTGTGGAAGGGCATAGAACTTGCCGGGATGCACGCGACTGGGCACGAGGTAGTCGCGGGCGCCCTCGGGGGAGCTACAGGTCAGGATGGGGGTCTGGAACTCCTGAAAGCCATGATCGGTCATACGGCGGCGAATACTCGAGATCACCTGTGAACGCAGCATGATGTTGTTGTGAATCCGCTCACGGCGCAGATCAAGATAGCGATAGCGCAGGCGTTGGTCCTCGGGTCCATCCTCATCGCCGGCAAGGTAGAGGGGCGTCGGCTCGGAGGCACTCTCAACCACGAGCTGACCCGCCACGACCTCGATATCACCGGTCGGCATCTTGGGGTTAACGGTCTCCGGCGAACGGGCCTCGACCAAGCCGGTCACCGTGATAACACTCTCCAGGCGGAGATGCTGGCATTCATCGAAGAAGGGCGCATCCGGCTGCACGACCACCTGCGTGATCCCATAATGGTCACGCAGATCGATAAAGAGCAGGCTGCCGTGGTCGCGTTTACGAAAGACCCACCCTGAGAGGCGGACATCCTGTCCATCGTGTTCTGACTTCAGTTCGCCACAGGTATGCGTTCTATATTTATGCATCATGTCCGTCCCGTCTCCCTGGAAATGCTCAAAACGTGAGAAACTAGCAGAGATGGAGCGGGATGAACAGGGGAATGAACAGCCGAACAATCGAACATTCGAACAGCCGAACTACGGAGTGGGGATGACGAACAGCCGAATGACGAAGAATCGAACAGCCGAACTACGAAGTGGGAAAATCCAATGACCGGGCCACCGGGTGGAAGTCGGTCCCCCGTTCGTAGTTCGGCTGTTCGAATGTTCGGTTGTTTCCCCGTTCCCCAGCCCTACTCAACAATCGTGACAGGGGTGCGAGTCGGGAGATAGAGGAAGAGCTCCTCCACATCGCGATTGCGCATACGCAGACAGCCGGCGCTTTCAGCCTTACCGATCGAGGCCTCATCCCAGGTGCCGTGAACTCCGTAGCCCCGCACATCCGGGGTCCCCTCCTGGGCGCGCAGGGTCATCCAGCGTGTTCCCAGGATGTTCTCCTCGTGTCCAAACGGGATCTCTTTGCCGTCCGGGCGCCACCAGACCGGCTCCTTGATCTTCTCGGTAATGGTGAACAGGCCGACGGGTGTCTTGCCGTGGCGGCCGCTACCGACACCGTAGCGTTTGAAGAACTTGCCGTTCATCGTGACGACCATGTCATTCCTGAGCTTGCTGGCCGTGATCGCGAAGGTGCCGGTAAACACCCGCAGGTGGTCTCCGGCTCGAATACGATTGGGGTTGGTGACCTGGTTGGCCTTCTGAATCAGGTCGATCGTGGTGCCGTGCCGCCGCGCAATGCGTTCGAGTGAGTCACCTGACTTCACGATCACGTCAATCTTGTCAGGCGTGGGCCGCTCCGTCACGATCAGGGCCACGTTAATGCGCCCGAGGGCCGCTTCCGCTTCGTGGCGGGCCCGCCCGCCTGCGCCGCGATCCAGCACAGCCAGGTAACGGTCACGCGCCTCAAGCAGCTTGTCGCGTGCTTCCATGCCACGGGCCTGGCTCATCAGGGACGTGACGTCCGCTGTGGCGGCAATGGGGGTGTTCTCTACGGTTGCGGGGCCGGTGTCGTGACCCGCCGCCTCGTCGTTTTCAACGACGGTCGTAACCACGTCCTCATCCGGCTTGTCCTCGCCGGGTTTGCGGAAAAAACGGTGCCACACAAAGAACGCCACAAGCGGAACGACCACCAGCAGGAGCCAAGGACGGCGGCGAGGGTAGCGAAAGTCATCCAGCTCGTTCAATCTCATGACACCCGATCGCTTCCACTCCTAAGGCCAGCCCTACAGGTTGATAACCACTTCGGGTGTGGCGACCGGCAGGGGCACAGCAGTGCTGGCGGCGGAACCGAAGAATACACCGGTCTTACCACTGCTCTCGCGCCACGTGCCCTTCATACGGCGATCAAACAGCGTGTTGCCGCCAAGCAAATTACCCTCAAGGGTACCGTCCATGGTAACCCACTGCCCGAAGGCCTGACCTTCGGCATAGAAGCTCCCCACAATCTCGCCCTGCAGTCCCGAGTCACCTGTATCGGAGGTTACATCGGAAACCGGCACCTCGGTCAGGTCACCTGCTGTTGAGTTCACATCGTACAGGCGGCCATCATAGACGTTACCATTGCTATCAAAAATGCGCAGCTTTTCGCCCGTCTGCAGGATGGTCATGGTGTAGATAGGGTTGCCCGTACTGCCACTCACATCCGTGGCCGAAGTATTCTGGGTATAGCGATACGTGGCGTAGAGAGGCTCCCCGTCAGGGAGAGGGATGCCGGGTAAGGTTACAGCCCACGCGCCTGTCGTGTAGGTGATCGAGCCGGAGACAGGACCACTGCTTCCGCTTCCGGTGTCAATCGCCTCCTGCTGGTAGGTGATGGTGAGCACCGTACCGGGGGCAAGCATTGTCAATCCGTTCTTTACGGACCAAGCACCTGTCTCATAGACGATCGTACCGGAAACCGCAAGGGTATCCAGACTGCTCAACTCACCATCAGCGTCCAAGTCCGAGGCCGTGAAGGATACGTTAGGAGGACCGACAGAATTCACCGAAATAGAAAATGATCCGGGAATAATAGGTGATCCCGCGACCACGCCGGAGTTGACGACGACGCCGCTCGCAAGGGCCGTCTCCGTCAGCACAATGCCGCCAGAACCACTGGACCCGCTGCCGCTCGCGCCCACGCTGATCAATCCACCCGCCGAATCATCGACCAGGGCATATTCACCCACCGCTATCAAGACGGACCCCGGAACCACGCCGTCGTGATCAAAGGCACTCGAGAACGCAGCGAGAGATCCATCACCGTATGAAATCGTTTCCCGTACAACCAATACCGACGATAGATCGAAGGCCGTCGACGCGTCCTTAATGAGCACGCCCTGGCCCGCATCGGAGTAGACCCCCGAGAAGTCGAGCCAGTTGTAGGCGGAATTCCACGCCGCATCGTCCCCCGAGCTATCCCACTCACTGCACCCGATCACCCCTACGACGGCCATCAGAACGGCAGCCAACAGCCAACCTCTTGTACATCTCGTCATGATATCGTTCCCTTTACTGCTTACTGCGTGGCGCTCAACAGCACCCGATAGAAGCCAACGCGGCCGGTGTGGAATTGATCCACGACCTCGAATTCCCCTGCCACGGGGTCATAGGTCACGGGCGCACTGCCCGTCAAGTCGGCCCATGTAATCAGATCCGAACTGTACTGCAGCCGATAGCTTAATGTCACGCCGTTATTTGACATCACTGCGGTCCCGTTGTTTTGCGTCTGGACCGATGTGCCCAACGGGGCGGGCCAACGGACCACGGCGTAGTCACTCGGATCGGTCCCCACCGTGGTGATAGCGAAGGCGTAGTAGCTATAGATGTCGATGTCAAAGGCCAGCTTGACCCAGAACGGAATGCCATCCGGGCCGGCCGCATCCGCATCAAACGGACTGTCATTCATCGGCATGGCCGCATAGGTTTCGTAGTCGTTCAAGCCACCCGGTGTCTGGTCCGTGTAGCCGCGTACCGGTCCCGGGCCCATGGTCAGCAGATCGCCCGTGTACTGGAACTCCCAGTCATCGGCAATATGATCCTGGTCCGTATCGGCCAACCAGAGCGGCAGCCATCTGTTAGCAACGCTGACCGGTAGGGTCATCATCTCGGGCGAATAGGCTGTGATCTGAACGAATCCAGATGACTCCCACGCATCTTTCTCGGAATCGCCATCCTGGTCGAGGAAGGCGCGCACGTGGTAGCTCCCCTGCCGCAGTCCGGCCAGTTTGAACGGTATGGCATTGCGCGGCCAGCCGGGCACGTCGCTTGTGTTGGGCAGGGTCACCTGCCCCATGGGCACTCCCCCGAATCCGGGTGACGAGAAGGCCTGCACCACAAAGCTTCCATTCGTGACCTTGCCGAAGTAGACCACGTCGCCGGAAATCGAGAACGATCCTACCGCGGAACCCGTGAGATCAACGGTCATCGACCCCGGATCTGAGTAGCTGGTGCTGTTGTCAGCGTTGAAGGACTGCACATGCCAGTAATAGACACCGTTGGTGAAGTCACCGTCACCGGCATAGATCGGCAGCGTGTAGCGCGTGGTCACCGTATTCGTGCCGGGGGTACCGTCGAGACCCTCCTGCGGCGCAGGTGCGATCTCACGCGGGCTTGTGAAGAGGATATCCGTGAAGTTGATGTCACGCGCGATCTGCACCCGGAACTCGGTCGCATCACTATCCATGCGCCAGCGCAGCTCGTTCTGTGCGTGGAGCCAGTGCTGGCCGACCGGCCAGACCGGTTCCGGGACAGACATTACGGACGCATTCTCAACCAGGAAGGTGCCCACCTCGACCGGCAATACGGCACCATCAATGGTGGAATAGACTTCCCACTGATACGTGCCGGCCACAAGGCCATTGACGCCCGCGTTCCGGAAGTCCTGCTCATGGAACCACGTGCGTGGCGCCTTAATGACCGTATCGGGCGAAATGAGAGGCGGCCAGCCGCTGAGGCTCACCCTGACAGTATATTCCGTTGCGTCCGGTTCGGCCGTCCAGGCGAATCGGCCATAGCCCGGCATATCGTCGGTCATGGCGATATCGATCGGTCCGCCACTATTCCAGTCGACCCTGATGGGGTGACCGATAGCCGTGCCGGAGGGCTCGCCGTCCTGCCAGTCGCCATCGCTGTTCTGATCGATAAAGGCAAAGAACCAGTTGTCGCCTTCGCGCACATATCCGTCTGTCGCATTCTGGTAGATAATCGTCCCGGGATAGCTCGGTACCGTCTCATAATACTCATAGCTAGCCGTCATGATATTGCCCGGGGTGGCCGGGGTCTCATAGGTCAGCTCGACGGAACCGGAAGCGTAATCAACCGTGCCGGCGCTACCGGCCAACGTCCCCAGCAGTGCGCCCTGACCATCGTCAACGAACGAGTGCGTGACATCCTGAATGACAAGCGATCCAGGCACCAGGTTCTCGTTATCAAGGTTCACATTGTATGCCGGCGCCCCGGAAATCCCGAAGAGCTCATCTTCAACCGGCACGGTCGGAAGTGCAGTCGGGTCAAACACGGCATCTGGCACACCATCCATACTTGCGCTGCTGTAGGCCATTATGGTGGGCAATCCCGCTACCACGCCATCATAGCGGAAGTTGAACCTAAGGCTCGGGACCGGATACTCGGATGCATTCCCGGGATCGGCTTGGGCCATGAATTCCCCGAAGTTGCTCCAGCCGTCGTCATCAAGATCTCGGTGCGCATCGTAGTGCAGCGGATCCAGTCCGTTCGCCACCTCCCATGCGTCCTCCATACTATCGAAGTCGGTGTAGATTTCACCGAAGATGCGGTACATCAGGCCGTCCCATTCGAAGAAGTCGGCGAAGCCATCCGTATCAGAATCCCACGCCAGCGGATCCGACACGATCGGTCTGTGGCGCGACGCTACCATGAACTCAGCATAGTTGTGCAGCCCGTCCATATCCGGATCGGCCCATGTTCCGTTGTCGCCGCTCGCATCGTAGGGATCCAAGCCCATACCGATTTCCCACCAGTCAGGCAGGGCATCGCCGTCCGAATCGATCAGGTTATCGAAGAACTCGTCGGCATCAAACATCGCACCTTCCAGGCGCGCGGCCCGGTGCCAGCCCCTGAGGTAGTCTGCTGCCACGGTGAAGTCCTCGGCATGCACGCCGGCATCATTGAACGTGAAGTAGGCCACGATATCGAGTGGGCCGGTCGGGCCGCCACCCCCACCGCCGCCGCCTTCGGGCAACGAATTGAAGAGGTTGAGACGACCCGCGGTCGCGACCTTGCCATCCATGCTCGGAATCAGATCAACACCGTTGAAGATAAGCTGCCTGACCTGGTCGTAGGTCAGCTGGCCGTTGGCCGCCATAATAAGGGCTGCCGCGCCGGTGGTGTGCGGCGTAGCCATCGAGGTCCCGCTCATGTTGCCGTATCCGCCGCCGGAAAGCGTGCTGTGGATATCGACACCGGGAGCGCCGAGATCGACCGACTCCAAACCGAAGCAGCTGAACCCGGCGATGCCGTCGTTCCGGTCGGTGGCCGCCACGGCGATGATGTTATCCAGGTCGAACGAGGCCGGGTACTGCGGTATCGTATCGTTATCGGTACCGTCATTGCCGGCCGCGGCCACGAAGAGGTGACCCGCGTTACGGGCGGCCTCGACCGCGTCATATTCCGCCTGCGAGAAGCCGCTGCCGCCGTAGCTGTTGTTGCTGACGTGGGCGCCCATGAGAACGGCGTAATCGATGGCCGCCACGATGTCGGCCGAGCTTCCACCGCCCTGAGCCGAGAAGGCCTTGAGCGCCATGATACGCACGGTCCAGTTCACACCGACCACGCCCGTACCGTTGTTGCCTACGCCACCAATCGTTCCGGCGCAATGCGAGCCATGGTCGTGATCGTCGATGGGGTCGGCATCGCTGTTGATGAAGTCATAGCCGTAGACATCATCCACGAAGCCATTGCCATCGTCATCGACGCCGTTGCCGGCCGTCTCACCCACGTTGATCCACATGTTGTCCGCGAGATCCGTATGGTTGTAGTTGACGCCCGTATCGATCACGGCCACAACAACCTGCTCCGATCCGGTGACGCGATCCCATGCCTCGAGGGCATCGATATCGGCATCGTCGGTACCGCCGTTCTGGCCGGTGTTGTGCATCGCCCATAGCTGCTCAATCAGCGGATCGTCCGGTAGGGCGCTGACGCTGCGCACGTAGTTGGGTTCCGCATAAAGGACATTCGGGTTGGCTTGCACCTCGACCAGCTTGTCCTTGAGTGCGGTGCCATCCTTGATCCTGAGGCGGCTGACCGGAACCACCTTGTTCTTGCGCATGGTTTCAAGTCCGAGGGTCGTGACGAGATTGCTCTGTATCGCCGCGCTCACGCCCGTCTTAAAGCGGACCAGCATTTCGCCAGCCACATGGTTGTACCCAGTTGCCACTACCGGCGGCAGCGTCTGGATGGCTGCGGTGCCGCTGTTGTCAACGGCTTGCACGAGGCCATAGAACTCGCCGAACCCTGAGGCATGCTCCAGAATCGTGGCATCCGACAGGGCACCGCGCATAATGCGGACCTCATCGATGTGTCCTTCGAAACCGTTCTGAACCACGCCGGCGAGCAGGCTGCCGCCACCAATCGTGAACTCGGAACCTACAGCGGCATTCTCGCCGGCTCCCAGCGCGGGCGTCCCAACCGCATCCACGCGGTAGGAGGCCAGGTCGCCGTTGACGTAGAGCTTGAACGTGTAGTTCGTGGGCTGATAGGTCGCCGCCAGATGCGTCCACTCCTCGGGCGCGATCATGCTGCCCACCAGGATGCCATTCGTGGTGGCTTCGCCCGGCTGGGTGGTGTCCAAGCGTACCTGCAGGGCGGAACCGCTGGAATCGGTTGTATACTGGGAATAGGCAAACAGTGTGCCACCCCGGTTCTCGACACCCAGCTCATAGTTGATGCCGCGCATACCGGGCAGATCAGCCGTAGCCCGGCGCAACACGATGCCGTCGGCCGCTGCCGTCGGACGCACCCATGCCTCGGCGGTCCAGGCCGCCAGCGAATGATTGGGCTCGGCCGGTACGACCGCGCGGGAGGCACCGTCAAAGACCAGTGAGCGAGGTCGTGGCGGATCCATCGAGCGACGCGGATTCGAACGGCGGGCCGGTGACAGGGGCGTACTCGGATCGTCCTGTGCGGTGAGCTCTTCATGGTCGGTCAGCCCATCGTCGTCGGTATCCTTCACACCAGGCAGTGTGGCCTTGACCACCTCTTCCTGGTTGAGCAGGCCGTCGCCGTCAGGATCGCGCAAGCCATCCTCGACCTCATCGTCGAAGGTCGACATCCGCGCCGGGTGCATCAGGGCGCGATACTCGAAGAGCGTCGTGAGGCCGTCACTATCCACGTCCGAGGCCGGCAGACCGCCCTCAATATTGCCAAAGATGGTGGCTTCCCAGAAGTCGGGCAGCTCATCCTGATCGACATCGGCAAAGGCCGCCGCCGGGATGGGCGTAAGCACCTCGCTCACCGTCGCACCACCGGCCAGTGTGGCCGCATTGGTCCACACCAGATCCCAGTTCCTGTTGGCGATGGCAAAGTCTTCAACCTGGCCCATGGTCAGGGCATTCGTGCCACTCGTGCCGGCAGCATGCGTTCCGTCATCGAAGCGGTAGTAGGCGGCCAGGTTGGGCTCGGAGGCGTCCAGCACCGCGTAGGCCCCATCCCTGAGCTCGAGCGCGCTGCGCCCGGCGTTCCAGATGCGGACCTCGTCGATCCGACCGACGAAGCCGCTACCGCCGACCACGGTGCTGACCGCGCCGGTGGCGCTGAAGATACCGGGCACATCCGGCATGCTCTCTACGGTGCGCAGCTCGCCGTTGACGTAAAGCTGCAGATCCCCGGAGGAGCGCGTCCATACACCGGCCAGATGATACCAGTCGCCACGGCGCGCCATCGGTACGGCATCCGCCGCCATGTAGGGGTGCTCAACGCCCTCGTACACGCCTACGGCGCGGACATACGGGGTGCCATCGGCTTCGATGCCCAACTGGTAGTTGACGGAGGCACCGACCGAACGGGAGAGGACGTTACCGCCGCTAAAGGCCGTATCCAGCCAGACCCAGGCTTCGATCGTCCACGCATTGGCCAGACGGAAGCGGGCCTCATCGGGCAGCTCAAGGGTCTGCGTGCCACTGGTCAGTTCCAGGGCCCGCGCCACGGCGGGCGACAAGGAGGCGATGGGCAGCGTGTAGATCGGCCCATTGACTTCGTCGTAATCGGACAAACCGTCATCGTCCGTATCAGGCAGATCGGGACGCGAGGAATTGAGCTGCTCGTCAAAGTTAACGAGACCATCCAGATCGGGATCCTCGTCCTTGTCGAGGGTACCGTCGCCATCGCTATCCGGATCATTCGGGTCGGTCCCGGCGCGGTACTCCGTCCAGTTGACCAGACCATCCAGGTCGCCATCTTCGGAGCCATCTGCAATGCCGTCACCGTCTGTGTCGGTCTCGAACGGGCTCAGGCCGTTGGCGATTTCCCACGCATCCGGCAAGCCGTCGCCATCCGTATCATCCGTGCTGCCCATAGAGGGATAGAGCTCGATCGTGGCGCCGCCGACCAGCGTACCGGCATCGCGCCACTCCAGCATCCAGTTGTTGGCCAGCTCGGGCAGCGGGGCGAGGTCCTGTACCTGGCCGCGCCGGAAGTCGACTTCGCCACTGACGCCGTCGGCATGCGTGCCATCATCGAAGCTGTAGTAAAGCTGGGTGCCCCCGGCCCCATCCAGAATCATCACGTCATCGATATAGCCGTTGATCCCGTCCCCGATCGTGCCGTGCACCGGGCCCAGCCCGAAGGTCTTGGGTCGGGTTTCACTCAAGAGGTGTGCCACCTGTTCACCCTCGATCAGCAGGCGCAGATCGCCCGTCTGCGTACTGTAACTCGCTTCAAGGGCGATCCACTCGTCCAGCGGCAGGGCGCGCAGGTCGGGCGCTGTGAGCTGTACGGTCGTGCCATCGCCGGCCGTAAACGCGATATACGGAACCCGGTCGGCACCAATGCCGAGTCGGTAGGTGTACTGGCCGGTCTGCACTTCGCGTGCGATGATCGATCCAGCTGTGACCGGCATCTCGAGGTAGACGCTAGCCGAAACGGTCCAGTCCGACAGGGCCAGACGCAGTGCGGGAGGCATCTCGACACGGCTGGCCGCGCTACCATCAACGTGCAGGGCACGCATGAAGGCCGGCGACAGCGCATTGGTCGCACCGGAACCGTAGCGGATCTCCACGTTATCATTGTATCCATCGTCGTCGGTATCCACGAGCCACGGATCGGTGGAGTGGATCTGTTCATCCAAGTTGGCCACGTCGTCGCCATCGTCGTCTTCTTCGGGGTCAATCGTGCCATCACCGTCCGAATCGTCATCGTCCGGATTCGTGCGCGCATGGTACTCGAAGAGGTTGAGCAACCCGTCACCGTCAAGGTCCTCACCCGGTACCAGCCCGCCGAGCATATTGGTCGTGCTGAAGAGGTCCTCATACCAGTTGGCGATGCCGTCGTCGTCGCCATCGATGATGCCCATCACAGGCGCATACTCCATGGAGGTGACGTAGTCGTTCTCACCGTCCGGCGTCGCGCCGGCGGCGACATCGTCGACCGTGTAGCGATCGCCATCCACGCCCGGCTTCGTGTTGAAGGCCGTATCCGGAATGGTGCCCTGCCCCAGGTCGTACAGACTGTTGAGCGGATAGCGACCATCCTCGATATCGGTGCCACCGTCATCGAAGCGGTACATCGCCACGATCGTATCCGTGGGCTTCTGAATCTGATGCATCTGCCCGGCGATCAGGCCGCCGTTGCGCGCCACTTTCCAGATCCGCAGTTCGTCCAGATGGATATCCGTAAAGGACAAGGGGGCAGCACCACCTGTCAACGTGGTGTCCACGTAGAGGGTACCGATGCTTTCATCGCGGCTCTCGAGCACGATCTGCGCGGCCGCCAGCAAGCCGTTGATGTGCAGGCGGAGGGTGTGATCGGTGGAGCTATAGACGAAGGCGAGGTGTGTCCAGACGTCCACATCGATCGCGCCGCCCATGGCTTCGTAGATCGTACCAGACGCGGCGCGCAGGCGCACAAACGGCATGTTGTTGGTCAGGCCGATCACAAACGGCTCATTGCCGTAGGCGTCACGGTAGGCCGCAATGGCTCCGCTCTGGGCGCTGTCGCCCGGCTTGGCCCAGCATTCCATGGTCCAGCCGTTCTCGGATGTAGCGCCGACCTCGGGCGCCGCGATGTTATCCGGCGGCAGAATAGGACTTCCCGGCGGATCCATCGTGCCTTCAGGCATCGTGATCGTGGTGACATGCCACCAGGCATTGGCATCTGACCCATTGCCGTCCGAGGCAGATACCGACTGCGGACCAAACTCCACGTACGACTCGCCCGGGCGGCCCTCGAGGACCAGTACGCGCACGGTTGAGAGCGGGTTACCGCCGTTACTGTAGTTGTTCATCCAGACTTCGTATTCGCCTGCGATGGAGTTTGGTTCTTCAAGTGTAATGTTCTCGGGACCGGTGCCCGATACATCATCAATATCGAGGAAGGCGCCGGGCATCTGTTCATCCACGTTGTCAGGTAAGCCGGGACCACCGGTGGACCAGCCCATATGCCGTCCTTGCGGATCAACCAGCCACGTATCCATATCACCCGCGGGGGTCCAGGTCTGGGTCACGCGAATATCGGCTGGCGGGAACGTGCCGTTGATCGTGATGGTGTCGGATCCAAGGTTGCCATCGGTGTCAATGCCATAGACCGTGACGACATTCTCGCCGCTGTTGATGATGACCGTATCGTTGAATGACTCGGCGGCACCGTAGTCGGCCATGAACTGGTCATTGATGTAGAGCAGCACGCTCTCGATGGGGGGCCCCACCTGCGTGATCGTCGCCGCGATATCCGTGAAGCGCACATCGATGTCAGCGCCATCCTCGGGGGCGGTAATCTCGACCGTCGGTCCGGGCAGGATGACCTCTTCAACTCCGCGGAAGGCGAAGCGCTCACTATGCGGTGCCGCCATACTGCGGCCGGCCGCCACGTAACTGCGGCGGATGTGCGGACTGATGGATTCAACCGGCGAGGATACCTGCGCGACCGTACCGTAGTTATCCACGGCCGCCGGCTCCCAGCCCATGACCTCGTCGCCATCGTCGTAGCCATCGTCATCCGTATCCGGATCGCCAGGATCCGATCCGAAGATGTCCTCCTCATCACCATTCGAAAGACCGTCATCATCGCTGTCTTCGTCATAGTCCGACAGGCCATCCAGGTTGCTGTCGACCGCGAATGGATCGCTACCGGCCTGGAACTCGCCCAGGTTCGACAGTCCGTCACCGTCGGGGTCGACCCCGGGATCAGCATTGCCATTGAAGAAGAGATCTTCCCACCAGTCGGCGATCCCGTCGCCATCCTTGTCTTCCAATGAAGCCCGAACCGGTGCATCCGCCAAGGCATCTACCATGGAAGCGCCACCCACAAGCGTCGCGCCGTTGAACCATTCGTTCATCCAGTCGCCCTGGACGCCACGGGCATATTCCTGGGCCTGTCCCCACGTCCATTCGGCTTTGGCACTCGTGCCATTGGTATGCGTTCCGTCATCGAAGCGATAGTACGCGACCAATCGGCTGTCGCTCGCCGTAGCGGTAAGCTTAAGCTCATCCAGGGTTCTGGATGCAGTAGCCACTTCGGTCTCAATCAGGTACTCAATGCCGGCGCCAGTATTCCCCGACGCATCCGCGACAGGAATGAAGACATAGACGTTGCCTCCGCCCCACTCAAACGAGCCTACGCCTGAAGCAGACGCCTCTGCCAGCACGGCCGCCAGATCGGCGGCCTCGCCGACCGCAACACTGGTCTGCGGATTGCCCTGTGCATCAATCCATTCCCCGGCAACATAGCTGATCCTGTAGGTTCCTGCCTGCAGCGAAACGACAGTCGCATTGGTGTCGCCCGGACCCGCGTCAGGCGCAAGAGAGCCCGACTCAACCGTTGCCAGATCCACGGATGCGGGGAGCTCGGTCCAGATTCTCAGCTCATCAATCTGACCCTCAAAGCCTTCGCCTGCGTGCACGAATGCCGGACCGACCCCGCCGGTAACCGGCTGTTTGACGGTGTAGATGCCGTCCACCAGCGCACCATTGACATGCAGTGTCAGGGCACCCGATTCCTCGTCAAATGCCCCGGCAAGATGGACCCATTCGCCTGCCGCCAGCGCGTACTCTGCCGCTGCCGTAACCGTGACGACGGTCGCATCGTCCGCGGCCGTAAAGCGTACGAAGGGCAGTGCGGCGGCATTGACACCAAGGAAGTAGTTCTCAACACCAGTCTGCACCTCGCGTTCCAGAATCGTAGCCTCGCTTGCGATCACGCCCGCAGGCTTCACCCAGGCCTCGACGGCCCAGGAGGAGAGCCCAAAGCGGGGGCCACCGGCCAGACGCAGATGGGTGCCAGCGAGACCGTCCAGGTCCAGGACACGGTCTACAATCGGAATCAGGGCATTGGCCGGGTCGAACCCGTAACCAAAGTCGTCGACGTCAATAATGCCGTCATCATCCGTATCGAGCAGACGTGGATCGGAGCCCGCATCGTCTTCGTGGCCGTTCGAGAGACCGTCGTTGTCATAGTCCTCTTCGCCATCGCCGACGCCATTGTTGTTCGAATCATCGGCGTTCGGGTTGGTGTCGCAGTAGTACTCGTAGAGATTGCGCAGGCCATCGCCATCGTCGTCATCATCGGCCAGCGCCCCACTGATCTCTTCGCTTTCGGATGTGGCTTCGTCGGTGCCATTGGTGGCATCACCCGCACTGTCGTTGGTGCTCACGGCGGCGACCACGGCGCTGAAGAACATATCCTCCCACCAGTCCGGCATCCGGTCGCCGTCCGCATCAAACAGACCGAGCACCAGGGCCGCCTGGTTCGTGTTGAAGGTCACGCCTTCAATCGCGTAGTCCCAGTTGAGGGGTTCCGAGAAGTCCTCGGCCGTATCGCCGCCGTCATCAAACATATACTGACCCGCGAGGTCGATCGATCCGGAGCCGAGCGCGCCGGAAACACCGATATCCTGTGCGGTCGCGACGGAGGTGCCTTCGCCGCCAACCTGGGCAAACTTGAAGTTGCTGAGGAACGCCGCGCTGTCGTAAGCACTGTCACCCGCGTCGGCAACCATCAATTTCAGCGTGTGCGCGCCGGGCGACAACGCCTTGGAGGTCACCAGCAGCGGCGTGAGTCCGTCATACTCGATATCGGCATCCACAACGGTCTTGCCAACGGTATCCGGGTCCGTTGTGTCGCCGGAGTTGTTGAGCTGGAAGTAGTTGTTGTTGACCGTGACCGGCTCATTGTTGGCGTCGAACGAGATGTTCTCGCCATCCAGGAATGCCGCGAACGCATCGTTGAACGAGCCCACAAACTCCGGGAACTCTTCCGAACCGAACAGAATGTTGAACGAGAGGCCGTCCACGCTGGCGTCCGTGGTGAACGAAAGCTCAAGCCATACCGCATCCTGTGTGGCGGATCCGACCAGTGCCTCCATCTCATCGCTGCCGGGAATCCCCAGCGAGGTCGACGTGCTGGATGAATCATTGGGTCCGAGTCCGTCGACCGCCTGGCCAGAGGACAGGATTATCCCGTCAAACGGCTGAATACTGCCCGGCAAGCTCGGGAACGCGGCGTATAGACCCGCCGCCCCGCCAGAGCCATTGTACGTAGCGCTCAGGCCGGTGACGCCGGCTGGAATCGCGTTGCCGGCAAGCAGCTCGGTCCACAACGCAGACGAAGTCTCATTCTCTACAATAGTGAACGGGCCAACACTCGGTGCGGTCGGGCCGCCGGTAGGCGCTTCTTCTACCGTGCTCGCCACCGCGCCAGCACTGATCGAATGCATGAACGCTGAGATCTCCTCCGGCTTGCGGGGGACACTCCAGAACCGGACTTCATCCATAAGCCCTTCGATGCCTACGCCGATCCGGGTGACACCGGGACCCACGGCGCATGAGCCTACGATCATCTGGGCCTGGTAAGACTGGCCGTTGACGTAGAGGGCGAGACTGTTAACGGAAGGATCCCATACCCCGGCCAGGTGGGTCCATTGATTCAACGGGAGGGCACCGTTCCCACCGGCCAGGTACTGCTGCCCGCCCTGCGTTGAGAAACTGATGGTTGGCACATTCGCGGCCAGAC